>CAZPHV010000003.1:0-168408 GCA_964586455.1 uncultured Aquimonas sp. | reverse complement strand
TTGGATATGCGTCGGGAACATAAGTTCAATCAAGAATGCAACGCTACACTAGCGAAGGTTCGAGCTCCTTGGTCCTGGAATTGCTCAGAGCTCACGACTTCGACGCACGGCTGAACATAACCGACCACACCACGAATGCGCTTTCGATGCATTCGGTAGGGCCCGACAAGACACTGGCCTTGGATGTACTGGATACGCGGATTGCGTCTTGCGCGCTGCGCGCGAGGCTTCAGTCAAGCGAGCGCCCGCCCACGGAGCCGCGGAGTCGCCTGGCGGCAGGCGCCGCTTGAGCCGGCCGAGCGACTTCTGAGCCATCGTAGAACGCACCTCGCGTACAGCGGCAATGATGACCCCGGTCAGCCGCAACGACTGGCAGCAATAGCGCGTCCGACGCGCTGCGTGCACACTTGCGCGCCTGCAGACCGCCTCGCGGCTGCATACGCCAGCGTATTCGCCAACACTTTTGCGAGCGCATCATCCGGCCGCACCGGCATCGCTTCATCGATGCCTTCGGCCGCACTCGAACACGAGGAGGATCTATGGGATTCATGCAGGGCAAACGCGCGCTGATCGTCGGTATCGCCAGCCAGCGCTCGATCGCCTGGGGCATTGCCGAAGCCATGCACAAGCAGGGCGCCGAACTGGCTTTCACCTATCAGAGCGACAAGCTGCGTTCGCGCGTCGAAGAAGCCGCGGCCGCGTTTGGTGGCGGCCCGGTGCTGCCTTGCGATGTCGCCCACGACGCCGAGATCGACGCGGTCATGGCCGAGCTGGGACAGCGCTGGGGGCATCTGGACGTGCTGGTACACTCGGTCGGTTTCGCGCCGCGCGAAGCGCTGGACGGTCAGTTCCTGGACAACCTGACCCGCGAGAACTTCCGCATTGCCCACGACATCTCCAGCTATAGCCTGGCGGCACTGGCCAAGGCGGCGCGTCCGCTGATGCAGGGTCGCAACGGCAGCATCCTGACCTTGAGCTATCTCGGCGCCGAGCGCGCGCTGGCGAACTACAACGTGATGGGGTTGGCCAAGGCCAGCCTTGAGGCCTGCGTACGCTACCTGGCGCTCAACCTCGGTGCGGAAGGCACGCGCGTCAACGCGGTCTCGGCGGGCCCGATCAAGACCCTGGCCGCCTCGGGCGTGGGCAGCCTGCGCAAGATGCTGACCCACGTTGCAGAGCACGCACCGCTGCGCCGCAACGTCACCATCGAAGACGTCGGCAATGTCGCCGCCTTCCTGTGTTCGGACCTCGCTGCCGGCGTCACCGGTGAAGTGACTTACGTCGACTGCGGCTACAACGTTCTCGGCATGACGGGCCTCGACGTCTAACAGTCGAAAGACCGGTCCCCAAAAGCAAACGGCCCGCTCATCGCGGGCCGTTTGCTTTTGACTGGCTTGTTCTGCGCCGAATCAGAGGCGCTCTTCAGCGAGCGTGATCGTCGTGCGCTGCCGGAGCGCCGCGGCCAGCGCCTTGGCTTCGGCCTCGCCGAGCGCCTGCGCCACCTGCTCGACCAAAGCCTCGCGCTCGGTCTGCGGCACGGCCGACGGGTCACCCGCCTGCACCGCCGTCAGCTGCACCAGCGCGTGACTGGATCCGCCGACGTCGAACTGGGCCCAGGTCGCAGCCTCTGCGTCGGGAGCCTTCATACGGAACACCTGCTGCAGCAGCGAAGGGTTGACTGTGAAGGCATTGCGACCCAATGCATCGCCGGTTTGCACTTCCAGACCACGCGCCTCGGCGGCAGCCTCGAGCGTGGACTCGCCGGACTCGATCTGGGCCAGCAGTGCGGCGGCTTCGGCTTCAGCCTGCTCGGCAAGGAGCTTTTCGCTGACTTCGGCCAGCACGCGCACGCGCACGACCTCGAAGGGCAGCGTCTCGGCCGGCGCGTGCTCGGTCACGCGAAGTGCGACGCGCTGCCCGTCGGGCAATTCGAGCATGTCGCTGACCAGACGGTCTTCCAGAACCGAGGTCGAGAAGGCGGCCTCACGCACACGTGCTTCCTGGGTCAGCGCATCCACGCCCGAATTGCGTGTGAAGGGGCCCGCAGTCTTCAGCTCCAGACCAAGATCCTCTGCGGTGGAATCCAGCGCAGTGGGGTCCTTCAACAGCAGGTCGAACAAGCGCGCAGCACGATCGCTGAGCTCACGCTCGCGCTCGGAGGCGATGTACTCGACGCGCAGTTCTTCGCGAACGTCCTCGAACGGCTTCGCCACTTCGGCACGGACTTCGCGCAGCTGGATGACGTGCCAGCCTTCGGCAGACTTGACCGGTTCGCTGATCGAAGCAGCACTCATCGCGAACAGGGCTTCCTCGAACGCGGCATCGGTGAAGCCGCGTTCCAGCCAGCCGAGATCACCGCCAGTGTTGCGCGAGCCAGGGTCTTCCGACAGCTCGCGTGCAATCGCGGCGAAATCTGCGTCTTCGGCGCGCGCCCGCTCCAGCGCGGCCTCGGCCTTCGCCAGCGCCTCGGACTCGGTGGCAGCATCGGCATTGGCCGGAACGCGGATCAGGATGTGCGAGGCCAAGCGCTGTTCGGGCTCGACGAAGCGACGGCCGGCCTCGTTGTAGCGCTCGCGCAAGGTGTCGTCGCTGACCTCCTCGACAACCGGCACGCTGGCCGGATCCAGTGCGATGTACTCGATGCTTACCGTCTCATCGCTGCGGTAGGCGCTGAGGTTGGCCTCGTAGTGCGCCTTGAGCGCACCTTCGTCCGGCGATTGCGCCAGCACCGGTGCGGGCAACTCCAGATAACGGAAGCTGCGCTTCTGGTCGCGCAAGGCCAGGAAGGCATCGATATAGCCCGATGGGGCGAGCGCACTGCGGCCGATGGTCTCGGGCAGGATCGAGGACGCAATCTCACGCGCAAGTATCTGCTCCAGCCCCCGGGCGGTCAGCTGCTCGCGCGCAAGCAGATCCCGATACAGCTCTGGACTGAACTGGCCGCTCACCTGCAACGCCGGAATGCTCTGGATCTCGTCGCGCAAGCGCTCCGGAGTCACCAGCAGACCGAGCTCCTGGCCGGCACCGCGGAACAGGGCTTCATCGATCATGCGATCGAGAACCTGGCGTCGGGACTCGGGCGTGTCGACCAGACTGCGCTGGAAGGACTCGCCCATCATCTGCTGAGCCTGGCCGACATAGTTCTCGAATCGGCGAGTGAAGTCGTCCCGGCTGATCTCCACGTCCCCGACCTTGGCGACGTAGTCCGCGATCGAGTCAGCTCGATAGTTCTCGATACCGACGAACGCGAAAGGGATGGCGAGTGCACCGACGATGACGACGGCGACCCAGCCGGTGGTTTTCTCACGCAGTGTCTGCAGCATGCGAATTCGACCGTGCTCGGGTTGCGGGCACGGGAACCGTGCCCGAAAAAAAACAAGGGCGCCACGCGGGCGCCCTTGAAGAGATGGCGGAGTGGACGGGACTCGAACCCGCGACCCCCGGCGTGACAGGCCGGTATTCTAACCGACTGAACTACCACTCCGCGCTAAGCCCAGCATTATGCTGGTCAACTCTACTGCTGTCTACTACTTTCTTGCGACAGCGCCCCGGATGTATTCGTGGTGGGTGCTGAGGGTTTCGAACCCCCGACCCTCTCCGTGTAAAGGAGACGCTCTACCACTGAGCTAAGCACCCGAGGAGGCCGCGCAGAGTACAGCATCCGCGCGGCGATTCCAACACTACCCATGCATCAAGTCGACGCCAACGCGGCCTGCATCGACCGCACATCGAAGCGCCGAACTCAATGCGGACGCCGGGTCTTCTCCGCCACCCGGCGCCGGGCCACGGTCTTGGTGACCTTGGCGGGCTTGCGCGGCGCGCGTGCAACGGCGGCGGCCGGCTTGGCGGGCAGCCCGATCGGCCTCTCCAAAGCGATGTCCAGAACCTCGTCAATCCAGCGCACCGGCCGGATGTCGAGATCTTCGGTCACGTTCGCCGGAATGTCGGCCAGGTCCTTGGCGTTCTCGTCCGGAATGATCACGGTGCGGATGCCGCCGCGCAGCGCGGCCAGCAGTTTCTCCTTCAGACCGCCGATCGGAAGCACGCGGCCACGCAGCGTGATCTCGCCGGTCATCGCGACATCCGAGCGGATCGGGATGCGCGTCAGCACGGACACCAGGGCGGTGCACATGGCGATGCCGGCGCTGGGTCCATCCTTGGGGGTCGCGCCTTCCGGAACGTGCACGTGGATGTCGAGCTTCTGGTAGAACTCCGGGTCGAGGCCGAGTCGATCAGCGCGCGAACGAACCACGCTCTGCGCCGCCTTGATGGACTCCTGCATCACATCGCCGAGCTGGCCGGTGTGGATCAAGGCGCCCTTGCCCGGCACTACGGTCGCTTCAATCTGCAGCAGGTCACCGCCCACTTCGGTCCAGGCCAGGCCGGTCACCAGACCGATCTCGTTGTCCTTCTCAGCGCGACCGAAATCGAAGCGACGAACACCCAGATACTCGGACAGGTTGTCGTCGGTGACCGCAACGCCCGACTTGGCCGGGCGCAGCTTCGGCAGCTTCCTGGGCTTGAGCTTGATGGCCTTCTCCGCGGCCTTTGCTTCCGATGCCTTCGCCGTTGCCGGCTGCAGCAGAAGCGCCTTCACCACCTTGCGGCAGATCTTGGAGATCTCGCGCTCGAGATTGCGCACGCCGGACTCGCGCGTGTAGTAACGGATCACCGCGCGCAGCGCTTCGGTATCGACGCTGAGCTCGGAGGGCTTCAGACCATTGGCCTTGATCTGCTTCGGCAGCAGGTAGCGCTGGGCGATGCTGAGCTTCTCGTCCTCGGTGTAGCCGGGGATGCGGATCACTTCCATTCGGTCCAGCAGTGGGCCAGGAATGTTCAGTGAATTCGCAGTCGCCACGAACATCACCTCCGACAGATCGAAGTCGACCTCGAGGTAGTGATCGGCAAAAGCGTTGTTCTGCTCGGGATCGAGCACCTCCAGCAGGGCCGAGCTCGGGTCGCCGCGGAAGTCCATGCTCATCTTGTCGATCTCGTCGAGCACGAACAGCGGATTGCGGCTCTTCACCTTCGACAGGTTCTGGATGATCCGACCCGGCATGGAACCGATGTAGGTGCGTCGATGGCCACGAATCTCGGCCTCGTCACGGACGCCGCCCAGACTCATGCGCACGAACTTGCGGTTGGTCGCCTTCGCGATCGACTGCCCCAGCGAGGTCTTGCCGACGCCTGGCGGGCCCACCAGGCACAGGATCGGCGCCTTCATGGTGCGCACGCGCTGCTGCACGGCGAGGTATTCAAGGATGCGCTCCTTGACCTTCTCCAGGCCGTAGTGGTCGGCATCGAGTACCTGCTGCGCGGCCCGCAGGTCGCGACGCACGCGGGTCCGCAACTTCCAGGGCGCGCCGACCATCCAGTCGATGTAGTTGCGTACCACGGTGGCTTCCGCCGACATCGGCGACATCTGCTTGAGCTTGTTGAGTTCCGCGCGCGCCTTGGTTTCGACCGCCTTCGGCATGTTGGCAGCGGCGATGCGACGACTGAGCTCCTCGACCTCGTTCGGCGCGTCGTCCAGATCGCCGAGTTCCTTCTGGATGGCCTTCATCTGCTCATTCAGGTAGTACTCGCGCTGGCTCTTCTCCATCTGCGACTTGACGCGGCCGCGAATGCGCTTCTCGATCTGCTGGACGTCAATCTCGCCTTCGACCAGACCGATCAGCAGCTCCATCCGGCGTCCGATCTCAAGCGCCTCGAGCAGGTTCTGCTTCTCTGACAGACGGACGCCCAGATGGGCGGCGACCGTATCGGCCAGTCGGCAGGAATCATCGATACCTCCGAGCGTGGACAGCAGCTCCGGCGGGATCTTGCGGTTCGACTTGACGTACTGCTCGAACAGGCCCAGCAGCGACTGCTGGATCACTGCGAGTTCGCGGGGCTCGCGGTCCTGCAGCGAGTCAACCACGTCGGCGCGGGCGTACAGCGCGCCTTCGCGTACTTCGACATGCTCGATCCGGGCGCGGGCGACGCCCTCGACCAGCACCTTGACCGTGCCGTCGGGCAGCTTGAGCAGTTGCAGCACCTGGGCCAGCGTGCCGGTGGCATACAGATCTGCAGGCGAGGGGTCATCGATGTCGGCTGCTTTCTGGGCGATCAGCAGAATCTGCTTGTCGCCGGACATCGCAGAGTCGAGCGCGAGCATGGACTTCTCGCGGCCGACGAACAGCGGAATGACCATGTGCGGATAGACCACCACATCCCGCAAGGGCAGGACGGGGAGCTCGACGCGGGCAGTGGTGGGTGCATCGCTCATGAGGTTCTCCTGTTTGGCCTGCGGCGAAATCGCCGAGGCCCATGGGCCTAACAGATGCGGGCGCAGACGCAGCACGCAAGAGCCGGGCCGGCGCTTTGGGGCACGGGTTCCAGCATGCAAGAACTCGACCTCGCGTGCATGAACCTTGCACCCGACCCTGACTGATCGGAATGCCAGCACGAAAAAGCCCCCGCAGCGATGGCTGCGGGGGCCGGGTGTTTGCGTCCACTGAGGCGACGGTCTACTCGGAAGCCGCAGCCTTGGCCGGCGCGGGCGCCGTGTTCTCGTAGATGATGAACGGCTCGGACTGGTTGTTGATGACGCTTTCGTCAACAACCACCTTGGAGACGTTCTCCATCGAAGGAAGCTCGAACATGGTGTCGAGCAGGACCTGTTCGAGGATCGTGCGCAGGCCGCGAGCGCCGGTCTTGCGGGCCAAGGCCTTGCGAGCCACAGCGACCAGCGCGTCGGGCCGGAACTCCAGCTCGACGCCTTCCAGCTCGAACAGTCGCTTGAACTGCTTGGTGATCGCGTTCTTGGGCTCGGTGAGGATGCGCACCAACGCGGCCTCGTCGAGCTCCTCAAGCGTCGCCAGCACGGGCAGGCGGCCGACGAACTCGGGGATCAGGCCGAACTTGATCAGATCCTCGGGTTCAACGTCGGCGAGCAGGCGCCCCACATTGGGCTTCTGATCCTTGCTGCGCACGTTGGCGCCGAAGCCGATGCCCGAGTTGTCCAGTGATCGCTGCTGGATGATCTTTTCCAGCCCGGCGAACGCGCCGCCGCAGACGAACAGGATGTTGCGGGTGTCGACCTGCAGGAACTCCTGCTGCGGGTGCTTACGTCCGCCCTGCGGCGGCACCGACGCGACCGTGCCTTCGATCAACTTGAGCAGGGCCTGCTGCACACCCTCGCCCGAAACGTCGCGGGTGATCGAAGGGTTCTCGGATTTGCGCGAGATCTTGTCGATCTCGTCGATGTAGACGATGCCGGTCTGGGCTTTCTCGACGTCGTAGTCGCACTTCTGCAGCAGCTTCTGGATGATGTTCTCGACGTCTTCACCCACGTAGCCGGCTTCGGTCAGCGTGGTCGCATCCGCGATGGTGAACGGCACATTGAGCAGTCGAGCCAGCGTTTCGGCCAGCAGCGTCTTGCCCGAGCCGGTCGGACCGATCAGCAGGATGTTCGACTTGGAAAGCTCGACCTCGTCGTTCCGCGAGCGGCTTTCCACGCGCTTGTAGTGGTTGTACACCGCCACCGCCAGCGTGCGCTTGGCCCTCGCCTGGCCGACCACGTACTGGTCGAGCGCGTCCATGATCTCGCGCGGCTTGGGCAGATGGCTGCGCGTTGAGGCGCTCTTTTCCTCAAGCTCCTCGCGGATGATGTCATTGCACAGCTCGACGCATTCATCGCAGATGAACACGCTGGGCCCCGCGATCAGCTTGCGCACCTCGTGCTGGCTCTTTCCACAGAAGGAGCAGTAGAGGATCTTGCCGCCTTCGCCCGTCCTGCCCTGTCGCTCGTCGCTCATTCGTCTTTCGTCCCGATGGACCTGTGGAGATGCAGCGGAGACCCCTGTGGTCTCCCGGTAGCGCCCATCGATGCGCCCCGATTTGCAGCATTTTCAATGACTTGTATCACCTCGACAGCGCTCCTGAAGCACTTCGAGGCGAATGGGCCGGAGGATAGCACAGGCCCCACGGCCGACTCCTACGCCGGCTTCACGCCGGCGGCGGATTCATGGCCTGCGTGGCCCGCGGCTCAGGCCGACTTGACGGTGTCTTCCGCGCGACGCTCAAGCACGGCGTCAATCAGCCCATAGTCGCGCGACTGCACGGCCGAGAGGAAGTTGTCGCGATCCGTATCGCGCGCGATCTGTTCGACTGGCTGGCCGGTGTGGTGGGCCAGGATGCCGTTCAGGCGGTCGCGAATGGTGAGGATCTCGCGGGTGTGGATCTCGATGTCACTGGCCTGGCCCTGATAGCCGCCCAGCGGCTGATGGATCATCACGCGTGAATGCGGCAGCGCATAGCGCTTGCCGGCCTTGCCGGAGGCCAGCAGCAGCGCACCCATGCTGGCCGCCTGGCCGATGCACATGGTGCTGACGTCGGGCTTGATGTATTGCATGGTGTCGTAGATCGCCATGCCCGCCGTTACCACGCCACCCGGGCTGTTGATGTACAGATGGATGTCCTTGTCCGGGTTCTCGGACTCAAGGAACAGCAGCTGCGCCACGACCACGTTCGCGATGTGATCGTCGATCGGGCCGACCAGGAAGATCACGCGCTCCTTGAGCAGTCGGCTGTAGATGTCGTAGGCGCGCTCGCCGCGGCTGGTCTGTTCGACCACCATCGGCACCAGGTTCAGATTGGTGATGCTCATGGAGATTGCGTCCTTGGGTAGGCGTGTTCGATGCGCCGGGTTCAATGCTGCGGAATCGGTGATGCAGGCCGTTTCAGCGTAGCCGAAAACGAAACGGCCGCCAGCGGGTCGCGCGGCGGCCGTTACGATCAGAAACCGGAGCTTGATCAGGAGGCCATGGGGCGCATCACGTCCTGGAAGTCCAGCTGCTGCTCGGTGAGGTCGGCGTGATCGGCGATCCAGTCGATGACTTGATCCTCGATGACGCGGCTCTGCAGACCCTGCATGAGTTGGGGCTCGCGACGGTAAAGTTCAACCACCTCGCTCGGATCCTCATAGGTCGATGCGATCAGGTTGAGCGTGTCGGTCAGGCGAGACATGTCGAGACGCAGCTCGTTCTGACGAGCAAGCTCGCCAAGCAGCACGGCTGCGGCCACGCGACGCTTGGCATTGTCGAGGAACAGAGCCGGATCCGCCTTGGCGCCCGGATTGCCCTGCTGGGCGGCCTGCTGCTCGGCCTGACGGGCCAGTGCCTGCGCCTCGGATTCGATCATGCGCGAGGGCAGCTCGAGGTCCGCGTACGCCGCCAGCAGCTTGTCGACCACCTGGGTCTTGAGTCGCGCCATCAGCGCGCCCTTGAGCTCGCGCTCGAGGTTGGCGCGCACTTCGCGCCGGAAACTGTCAACGTCACCCTCGGCAACACCGAAGCTGCGGATGAACTCGGCGTCGATCTCGGGCAGCTTGGGCTCGGACACGCGCACGATCTTCACGCTCATCTTCGACGACTTGCCGGCCAGCGCGGTGGCGCGGTAATCCGCGGGAAACTCGACCTCGAACTCGGCTTCCTGCCCTGCCGACAGCCCGACCAGCTTCTCTTCCAGGGCCGGCAGGATCGCGCCGGAACCGAGGATGGTGCCCGCGCGCTCGACGCCCTCGGCAGGCACACGGCCAGCGTCGGTGGTGGCGCTGGACTCGAACATCACCATGTCGCCGAGCTCCGAGGCGCGCTCGACCGGGGTCCAGGTGCGGCGCTGCAGGCGCAGGGTGTCGATCATGCGATCGACGTCGGCATCTTCGACCGCCGACACCGGCTTCTCGATCTTGAGGCCGGACACGTCGATGCTGCCAATTTCAGGCATGACTTCGAAGGTCGCGATGAAAGCGACTTCGCCGTCTTCACCGGTGGAGGTCGCTTCGATGTTCGGTGCCACGGCCGGGCGCAGGTTCTGCTGCTCGATCGCTTCGCTGAAACCCTTGCGGATGACTTCGCCCAGCGCTTCCGCACGGACCTGCGCGCCGAAGCGCTGCTCGATTACCTTCGGCGGAACCTTGCCCGGACGGAATCCGGCCAGTCGCACGGTGCGGCCCAACTCGCGCAGACGGGTGGACACCTGCGACTGCAGGCCCTCCGCAGGAAGGCGGACGGTGAGCTTGCGCTCGAGCTTGCCGACGTTTTCAACCGAGACTTGCATGACGACTCCTGGAATGGACAAGGGCAGCCGCCGACCCGGGAGGACATCCCGGAACGGGCAGCCGCCCACTCTCAAACGTGTATGTGCCGACCGGGCACGGACCACACCCTCGCCGCGCTCACGCTGGGCGCCCTCGGGCTGGTGCGAAAGGAGAGACTCGAACTCTCACGGGCTACCCCACTGGAACCTAAATCCAGCGCGTCTACCAGTTCCGCCACTTTCGCTTGATCCGGTCCGGGGTGCATCCGCGCGTGCGGAGAAGAGGATGGTGGGCCGTCTAGGACTCGAACCTAGAACCTACGGATTAAGAGTCCGCTGCTCTACCAATTGAGCTAACGGCCCGACCTGGACTGAGACCGCGGCGAAGCCCCTGTCGAGGGCCCTGCCGCGGCGGACGCGCATTGTGCCGCATCCGGGTGCTGGGGTGGAAGACGGGACTCGAACCCGCGACATCTGGAATCACAATCCAGTGCTCTAACCAACTGAGCTACATCCACCATTGATCTTTGCTGCTGGCGCGCCTGGCAGGAATCGAACCTGCAACCACCGGCTTAGAAGGCCGGTGCTCTATCCGATTGAGCTACAGGCGCATGCAATCGGCAATCTGCAGACGAACCCCTGTGCGTGGAACGGAAGACCACCACCGCCGGCCCATCCGCACGGGGCGGGGGTGGTCGGGGTAGAGGGATTCGAACCCCCGACCTTCTGCTCCCAAAGCAGACGCACTACCAAGCTGTGCTATACCCCGGGCTTACGCAGCAGCAGGTGCCTCGCCTAAGCGCGACACCTCAAGCCGCCGAAGGATAATGGGCGCCCGCCCTCGCGTCAAACCCCCCTCCCAGAGCCCTCACTTCCCATGCGCTTCGACGGCAGCTCCCGTTACATCGCCACCTCCGAACTGAAACAGGCGGTCAACGCCGCCATCACCCTGCAACGCCCGCTGCTGATCAAGGGCGAGCCCGGCACCGGCAAGACCCTGCTGGCCGAGGAACTCGCCGCCAGCCTCGATGCGCCCTTGATCAGCTGGCACGTGAAATCGACCACGCGCGCGATCCACGGCCTCTACGAGTACGACGCGGTCAGCCGCCTGCGCGACTCGCAGCTCGGGGTGGCCGGCGTCGAGGACGTGCGCAACTACATCCGCCCCGGCAAGCTCTGGCAGGCCTTCACGCATGAGCAGCGCTGCGTGCTGCTGATCGACGAGATCGACAAGGCCGACATCGAGTTTCCGAACGACCTACTGCAGGAGCTCGACCGCATGGAGTTCTTCGTGCACGAGACCGGCGAGACCGTGCGCGCGAAGCACCGCCCGATCATCCTGATCACCTCCAACAACGAGAAGGAGCTGCCCGACGCTTTCCTGCGGCGCTGCTTCTTCCACTACATCGCGTTTCCAGACCGCGAGACGTTGAAGCGCATCGTCGACGTGCACTATCCCGGCATCTCCGGCAGCCTGGTGCGTGAGGCGCTGGAGGTGTTCTTCCAGCTGCGCGAGATCCCTGGCCTGAAGAAGCGGCCCTCGACCTCGGAGCTGATCGACTGGCTGAAGCTGCTGCTCGCCGACGAAGTGCCCGAAGCGGTGCTGCGCGAACGCGACCCGCGCCGAGCGATTCCGCCGCTGGCAGGCGCGCTGGTGAAGAACGAGCAGGATGTTCAGTTGCTGGAGCGTCTGGCCTTCATGACGCGTCGCAGCCAGGGTTAGACGCGCATGTTCATCGCTCTGTTCGAGCGCCTACGCAGCGTTGGCGTGCCCGTCAGCCTGCGCGAGCTTCTGGACCTGCACGCAGCCCTTGAGCAGGGCCTGGTGTTTGCCAATCTAGAGGAGCTGCACGCGCTCGCGCGGGCGCTGCTTGTCAAGGACGAACGCCACTTCGATCGCTTCGACCGTGCCTTCGGCCAATGGCTGGCGGCGCAGGAATCGATCGACTCTGGCCTGCGTGAGGAAGTGCCGCCTGAGTGGCTGCGGCGGGCGCTGCAGCGTGAGCTGAGCGACGAAGAAAAGGCGCTGCTCCAATCGCTGGGCGGTCTCGACCAATTGCTGGAGGCCTTTCGCGAGCGGCTGGCCGAGCAGAAGGACCACCACAGCGGCGGCAACCGCTGGATCGGCACCGGCGGCAGCAGCCCCTTCGGCGCGCATGGCTATCACCCCGAAGGCATTCGGCTGGGATCGCAGTCGGCCGGGCATCGGCGCGCGGTCAAGGTGTGGGAGGCGCGCAACTTCCGCGACCTCGACGACACGGTCGAGCTCAACACCCGCAGCATCAAGCTGGCCCTGCGCCGGCTGCGTCGTTTCGCACGCGAAGGTGCGGCCACCGAGCTGGACCTCGACGGCACTCTGGCAGGCACGGCGCGCAATGCCGGCCTGCTCGATATCCAGCTGCGACCCGAACGCCACAACGCGGTCAAGGTGCTGCTGCTGCTCGACATCGGCGGCTCGATGGACGATCACGTGCGCGTCTGCGAGGAACTGTTCTCGGCCGCGCGCAGCGAGTTCAAGCACATCGAGCACTACTACTTCCACAATTGCGTCTACGAGTCGGTGTGGCGCAACAACGCGCGCCGCCGCAGCGAGCGCACCTCCACGCTCAATCTGATCCACCGCCTGCCGCCGGACTGGCGGCTGGTGATCGTCGGCGATGCGTCGATGGCCCCCTACGAAATCACGTACAGGAACGGCAGCGTCGAGCACGACAACGAAGAGCCTGGCGCCGCGTGGTTGCAGCGCTTGTTCGCCCACTTCCGCCGTGCGGTCTGGATCAACCCCCTGCCCCGCCCGAGCTGGGACTACACCGTCTCCGTGGGCCTTGTGCGCCAGCTGATCGAACAACGCATGTATCCGATGAGCTTGCGCGGGCTGGACGAAGCAATTCGCTGCTTGACGCGTTGAAGCCGCAGGTCGAGCGTCGGAACTCACCACCCTCGGCGTCGAGGCTGCGTGCGAACAGCTGTGCAAACGATCCGAGCCTTGGGGAGGGCGTTCTAGGGTGCGTCAATTCCGCCGGCGCTCACCGGCCGATCCCCACGGGTTTCTAGCCGCGCTCGAACTCGCGTGTCGGCGAGTGCCTACGCACGAGCACACGCTGGCTCCGAGATTGCTTGCGACATCGACGCAGATCTGGCGCGCGAATTGCATGCCGCTTCAGCTCCTTCGGTCGGGCAGCGCGCGATTTCTGGTGCTGTCGGCCGCAGCCCTGCAGCCTATGCGGCTGGATGCGGTATCGCACCCTTGTCCGCCCGCTTGCCGCGGCGACCCTTCAAATCCCTGCTGCTGTGGATGCCCGTGACCGATCAAACCAAGCCCCATCCTGATGCAAACCCAGACGCCGAGTCTGTCACTGCCCTACTGGCCGAACACGCGCCGGGTGCGTATCGGATCCGCCCGTTGCTGGAAGCGCTGATCGTGTTCGTCGCCCTGATGCTGGCGACCTTCATCACCGTCGGCTTCATCTACCAGCGTGCGCTGGTGGCGCAGAAGCAAGAGATCCGGCAAGGCCTGCTGCGTACCGCCAATGTGCTGTCGACCCTGATCGATGCCGATCTGCATCGGCGCTTCGACCGCCCCGAACTGGAGTCGGCGCCAGAGTTCATCGCCCAGGAGGAGATGCTGATCCGCGCCCGCAAGGCCGACCCGCAAATCGCCTTCCTGTACACCGCAGTGCTCAAGGGAGACGAGGTGCTGTTCGTGCTGGATGCAACGCCGCCGCCCGACGCGGGCGAAGACGACACCCGGGTCGCACTGCTGGAGGCCTACCCCGACCCGCCGGCCGAAATCGTCACCGCCCTGCGCGAGCAGACCACCACCGCCAGCGAGGAGCCCTACACCGATGAATGGGGCACCTTCGTCAGCGCCTATGTGCCACTGCTGGACGAAGCGGGTCAGTTCTATGCCGTGCTGGGCCTCGATCTCGAAGTCTCCGACTATCTCGATCGGCTGGAGCCGATCGAACGTGCCACCCAGCGCGCACTGATCACCGCCTTTTTCATCGCGTTTCTGACCGCGACCGCGGTGTGGTTTCTGCGCCGATTCATCCTGGTGCTGCACCGCCGGCGCAATGCGCTGTACGCCGATCTGCGCCGGCTCGGCCGGGCAAACGACAATGGAGCGGGCGCGTGATCCAGGCCCGCGGCGCGGCCGTGGCGGCTTTGCTCATCGCCGCCGCCAGTTTCATCCAGGCAATCTCGATCGGCATCAATGCAGTGGTGTTTCCCACTGCGCTTGAGAGCTACGGCATCAGCAAGTCGATGATCGGCCTGATCATGGCGATCGAGTTCGTCTCGGTGTTCGCCGTCAGCGGAGCGATGCCGCGCCTGCTCGGTGTCGCGCGCCTGTACACGTGGCTGCTGATCTCGACCCTGTTTCGGCTGCCGGCCCTGGTGCTGCTCAGCTACGTGGTGGAAGTACCGGCCTGGCTGTTCCTGGTGGCCCTGCACGGGCTCGGCAATGTGCTGTTCGGCAGCCTGCTGCAGACCTGGATCAACAGCCTGACCTTCAGCGGCGCACGCGGCCTGCTGATCGCGCTCTACGGCACCTCGATCTCGATCGGTCTCGCTTTGGGGCCGGTGCTGGCGCAGGCGATCGAAGGCTTCGAGGCCGCGCTGTCGCCTGGCCTGCAGTGGCTGGACCAGCTTTTCGCCCAACACTTTTCGTTTGGCCCGGACGCGCAGATCACCAGCGCCACCCGCAGCGCGCTGCTGCTGAGTGCGCTGTTCAGCACCCTGGCGGCGATTCCGATTCTTGGCGGGCGGATCTTCTCGCCGCGCTTCGAACGTGCCGCGCAGGGCAGCCTGCTGTCGACCCTGCGGCGCGCACCGGCGGTGATGTTCGCGATCGCCCTGACCGGCACCACGATCCTCGGCCTGCAGAGCTTCATCACCCTCTACGGCATCAACAACGGGCTTGAGTTTGACCAGGCCGCCCTGCTGCTGTCGGCCTTCATGCTCGGCGCGATCGTGCTGGAAATGCCGTTCGCCTGGCTGTCGGATCACTTCGACCGCCGCTACGTGCTGATGGGCCTGGTGTTGCTGTCGGTAGCGGCTGCGGTTGGCCTGCCGATGTCGATCTACGACCCCTGGCTGGCCAAGGCATTGCTGTTTTGCTGGGGCGGCGTGATGGGCGGCCTGTACTCGATCTGCATGGCGGTGATCTCCGAGCGCTTCGAGGGGGCCGACCAGGTCGCCGCCAATGGCATGGCCTCGATCATGGAGGCGCTGGGCGGAATGTTCGGAATCCTTGCAATCGGTCTGGCCATGGAAGCCTTCGCGATGGACGGCCTGCCCTATGTGCTGATGTTCGCCTGCGTGCTGTATTTCAGTTTTGCGTTGACCCGTTACCCCATCCGTTGAAAACAAAAAAGAGAACTGCGCCATGATCAAACCCGACATCGCCGTCCAGGAAAATCCCAACTACCAGAAGATGCTGGACATCGGCTTCCCGGAACAGCGTGACGCCTGGCAGGCCGAGAAGGCCGTGTATGCCGACGGCAAGCTGCAGATCGCCGGTCACCCGGTAATGGAGGACTGGGAAGACAATTACATGCAGGCGCTGGCCGATGTCGCCGCGCGCGGCGGCGGTCGGGTGCTGGAGCTTGGCTTCGGCATGGCGATTTCGGCCGGCTATGTGCAGCGCCACCCAGTCGCCGAGCACGTCATCATCGAAGCCAATGCCGAGGTGTTCGAGCGCCTGCAGGCCTTCGCCAAGGAGCACCCCAGCGTGACCCCGCGCTTCGGCTTCTGGCAGGACGTGATCGCCACTCTTGAGCCTGAATCCTTCGACGGCATCCTGTTCGACACCTACCCGACCCAGGAAGAAGAAGTCGCCACGCACTGGTTCTTTTTCGCCGAGGCGCATCGCCTGCTGAAGAAGGGCGGGGTGTTCACCTACTTCTCGGACGAGGTGCGTGATTTCTCGCCGCGCCACCGCCAGGCCCTGATCGATGCCGGCTTCCACAGCGACGACATCGTCGCCGAAGTGTGCGAGGTCAATACCCCGGCGGAATGCCTGTACTGGAAAGACCCGACCATCGTGGTGCCGATCGTCGTCAAGCGCTGAAAGAAGCACTGGTCACAACAGCCGCTGCGTGTCGACGCGGCGGCTGTTGTGTTTCAAGCACTCAGTGCGGCTGCCAGCGCACCTGCAGCAAGGTGATGTCATCACTCTGTTCGGCCTCGGCGACATAGACGCTCAGGGCGTCCAGCAGGGCCTGGTTGCGCGCTGCCATATCGCCCTGCGCTGCCGCCACTACGGCTTCCATCGGCGGATTGCCCCAGGGCACTCCAGCGCTGTTCATCGCCTCGTTGACGCCGTCGGTGTACAGCAGAAGCACATCACCGGGCGCCAGCTGAAGTTCGGCGGCTGAATACTCCAGCCCATCCATCACGCCGAGCGCGACGCCCTCGGCACCACCGATCACCGACAGCCCGCCCGTATGCACGTGCAGCGGGTGGTTGTGACCGGCATTGCTGTAGGTCATCACGCCGCTGCGGGTGTCGAGAATTCCCAGGAACAGGGTGACAAACATGCCGGCATCGTTGTCGACCGAGAGTTCATCATTGGCCCGTCGCAGAACGTCCTCGGGCGCATCGATCAACAACGCGGCCGCCTTGACCAGGGTTTTGGCCTTGGCCATGAACAGCGCCGCCGGCATGCCCTTGCCCGACACATCGGCCATCACCAGCGCCAGCCGCTCGCCTTCCAGCCAGAAAAAGTCGTAGAAATCGCCGCCAACCTCCTTGGCCGGAATCAGCGCAGCATGCAATTCGATGGGCCCGCTGCCGGGCGCAGGGAAACTGCTCGGCACCATGCTCATCTGGATCGACGCCGCCAGCTTCAGAGCCTCGTCAAGCTTCTGCTTCTCGACATAGACCTCAGTCAGGCGGGCGCGGTCAAAGGCCATCAACACCACGCCCCCGAGCGCCTGCAGAAGCACCTCGTCGTCGCTGTCGAAGCCCTCTTCGCCACGCTTGTTGATGACTTCCAGCACGCCGATGCTCTGGCCGTCGCCACGCAGCACCGGCAGCGCCAGCAGATTGCGTGGCGTCTCGTCGCTGCCAGCGCGGCGCGCGAAATCCGGGTCGGCAGCGCAGTCCGGCACGTTCTGCAGGCGGCCGCTGCTGATCGCGCGCTGGGCGATGCCGCGGCCGGGCTCGAGCACGATCGACTCGCCCTCGGACTGGCCTTCGACATAGCTCGAACGCAGCTCACCGGTGGCAGGGTTGTGCAGGAACAGGGTGCTGCGCTCGGCGCCCATGAGCGCGGTGGTCTTGGCCACGATCACCGGCAGCAGTTCGTCCAGGCGCACGCCGGCGGACAGCGCGCGCGACACTTCCAGCAGTGCGTTGACCGTGCTCAGCTGACGCGCCAGCTCGCGTGCGGTGCGGTCGGTCTTACGGCTGTACCACACCGCGATGCCGGTGATCAGGGCGATCAGCAGACCCAGCCCCAAGGCCAGCAGGCTGCCCTCACGCACGGGTTTCAGGCGCGCCTCGAATTCGTTCAGGCTGATATCAATGCCGAGCGCGGCGACCACCTGGCCTTGCGCGTTCTTGAGCGGCTCGAACGCGCTGATGAAGCTGCCCCATTCGTCGGTATAGGGTCTCGAAACGATTCCGCGGCCTTCGCGCAAAGCAGTCCAGAGATCCGCCGGCGGGTCTTCGAACTCCTCCATGATCTGCACCCAGTCGGGGTCGATCTCGGTGTCGCCCGGGCGCGGCGTAGAGCCATCCAGCACAAAGTACAGGCGGCCATCGCGCTCGATCAGCGTCCACGCGTAGGCGATCTCCGCATCCGCAGCAAGCACGTCACGCAGCGGATCGATCGCCTGCTGGTAGTCGGGCAGCAGATGCTGAGCGGGATCGGTGAACCGGGCATGCGCATCCAGATCGATGCCGCGCGCCGCGATGCGTGCGGTGCGCGCGAGGCCGGAGTGGATCTCGCCGATCATCGCCTCCTGCGCGCGCCAGAACACCACGCCGACGATGGCGCTGAAGGCAGCGGCAACCAGCAGCCCCACGGCCACACCGGAGAGCCACGGCGGCAGCCGCTGCCGGTGTCGGCTGCCGACGATTTGTTGGCGTTCGCTGCTCATCGGGCGCCGCCTCAGCCGAGTCGCGTCAAGGCGCTGGCGCGATCGGGTTCAATGGTGAGGATCTTGCTGAAGCCGGCGATGTCGAACACCTCGCGCACGCCCATGCTCATCCCGCACAGCACCAGCGCGCCGCCGCCACGCTGCAGCTTCTTCGCCAGCATAAGCACTACCCGCAGGCCGGCCGAGCTGACGTATTCGATGCTGGTCAGCTCCAGCACCAGCCGGTCAGCCAGACCCACATGCTCGGCCAGGTGGCGATCAAGCTCGCTAGAGGTGTTGGTGTCGAGGCGTCCGGTGAGCGCGAGCACGCGATGGCTGCCAGCGGTGATGTCTTCGAAAGTGAGCATGTCGGATCCGAGGGGGCAAAGCGGGGGGACTGAGAGAGCCTGCGGGGATGCAGATCGCGGGCGGGGTGTGGCAGATCAGGCGGCAGGCGCGATGCGCTTGCGCAGGTGCAGCAGATTTCGATCATTCTCGCGACGCCAGCTGACCTCGTCCATCAGCTCGCGCACGAGGTGGATGCCGAGCCCGCCGATGTCGCGGTCTTCCAATGCAAGATCAGTGTCAGGCGCGGCCCGCGACAGAGGATCGAACTCGACGCCGCGGTCGATCACCTCAACCTGCACGTGCCCATCGGCAAGGCCGACGCGCACCTCGATCGGTGCGCCGCCTCCCTGCGGAAAGGCGTAGTCGACGACATTGGTCAGCACCTCATCCAGGGCGACCTGGAAGGCCATGCTGACGCGCGTGTCCAGGCCGGCACCGTCAGCCCACTCGGCGAACTGGTCGGCGAAATCGCTGATCGCGGCCCGCTCGCAGGCGATGTGGAATACGTGCGCTCGGTCCATCAGCAAGGCCGTGATCATGTCCCCGCAATGTGACACATCCATCGTGTTTGGCGCGAGCATTGCATTCACTTCCGTACCCGCAGCTGCGGTAGTTTCGCAGTCACTCATCGCTACAACCGGCGGCCGCATACGGCGCGCCTTGCAGGATTCCGCATGTCGCACAGCACTGTCCTGCCTCCTTTCGCCGCAACCGTGGTGCGCTCTCCTTTCACCCAGTTCGGCAGCGATCTGATGGAGCGCGGCCTGCGCCGCTTTGGTGAGCGGCGGCCATTGGCGATGGTCGGTCGCAGCACGGCATTGCGTGAGCTGCAGCGCAAGATTGCGAAGGTGGCCGGCTTCCAGGAGCCGTTGCTGATCACCGGTGAGTCAGGTGTAGGCAAGGAACTGGTTGCACGTAGCGTGCACCTGCTGGGGCCGCAGGCCGCGAAGGCCTTCGTCGCGGTCAACTGCCCACAGCACCAGGAGGGCAACCTCACCGTCAGCGAGTTGTTCGGACACGAAAAGGGCAGCTTTACCGGTGCGGTGTCCGAGCGCGCCGGCGTGTTCGAGCAGGCCAAAGGCGGCACGGTGTTTCTGGACGAGATCGGCGACCTGCACATGAGTGCGCAGTTGATGCTGCTGCGCGCGCTGGCAGAGCTTGAGTTCACCCGCCTCGGCGGCAGCCGCCTGCAGCCGATGGATGTGCG
Organism: uncultured Aquimonas sp.; assembly: GCA_964586455.1. Lineage (GTDB taxonomy): Bacteria > Pseudomonadota > Gammaproteobacteria > Xanthomonadales > Xanthomonadaceae > Aquimonas. The sequence goes on along the minus strand of CAZPHV010000003.1, from coordinate 148,689 downwards.
GCTGGTGGCGGCCACCAACCGCACGCTCGAGGGTTTGATCGCGCGCGACGCCTTCCGCAACGATCTGTTTTTCCGTCTGCGCTACTTTCAGCTTCTGGTACCTCCGCTGCGCGAGCGCGAGGACGACTGGCTGCTGATGGCCGACCACCAGCTGCGCGGTCTCGCGCGGCGCTACGGTGTCGACAAGCAGTTCGATGCGGACAGCCTGCAGCTGCTCACGCGCTACGCCTGGCCCGGCAACTGCCGGGAACTCGCCAACGTGGTCTCGATGGGCTACGCGATGGCCGACGGCGACCGCATCGCCCCGGCTGACTTCGAACAGCTGCTGTCCAGTGACCCGGCCTCGGCGCCGCGCGACGAAGCCGCACTGCTGCAACAGCTGGCCAGCGGCCGGCTGCAGTTCTGGGGCGACGTGCACGCGCCGTTCCTGAACCGCGATTTCAACCGTCGCGAGCTGCGTGAGCTGATCCAGCAGGCGCTGGCGCAGGCCAAAGGCAGCTATCGGCGCGTGCTGCCCCTGCTTGGGCTCGTCGAGACCGACTATCAGCGCTTCATGGACTTCCTGCGCCACCACGATCTGAAGCCCTGCCCCTGACCCTGGCGGAGCCACCTGTGATCGACTCCTTGGGTGGGGCCTGTCCCTGGGACGGCTCGAAGCAGCGTCGCAGCACTCTTCACTTTCACATGCCCGCCTTTTGTTCACCCGCATTCGCATTCCGCGCAGCGACCGGTGCGGTTCGAGCGCTCGGACCCAGGCCAGATTTCCGCCACTCCTTATCGAGGAATGGAGCTCCAGCTCTATTGGCCTGGAGTGCTGACTCCAATGGCCCACGGTCGATCGAGGGCTCGGGCAGCGAAATCAGCCACTTGCGAAAACCGTGATGGGTGGCACGCCCCGTGCATAGATCTGCCGGGCCAGCGCAGCGCTCCGGCGGTGCGGCCCGGCCCAATCCCAACATCAGTTACGGAGATGCACAATGAGCACCAACATCACGCGCGGCGAGATCCTCGACATCATCGGCACCTTCGCAGTCAACAACCCGGACTACCGCAAGGCGCTGCTGGCCGATCCGAAGGCTGTGCTCTCCAAGCAGATGGGCCAGAGCCTGCCGGACAGCATGAAGGTCAAGGTTGTCGAGGAAACCGCCGACACCATCTATCTGATCGCTCCGTACGCGGCTCCGGCCGACGGCGAGCTGTCCGATGCCGACCTTGAGCAGGTCGCCGGCGGCAAGGGCAAAGACGGCGGCGGCGGTGACCGTAACGAGTCCAGCAACACCTACATCTGCAACGACACCGCGGGTGTCGGTACGCGCGTTGAGATCACCACCAACGTCGGCTGATGGAACCGGCGCCCGCTGCTGCAGCGGGCGCCCTTTCATGCCTAGTCAATCCGGCCCTTGGGCACACCCGATTCCGACGCTGGAAGCAGTGCGCGACGCCACCCGGCGCGCGCGCGCCGCCAGCCGCTTTGATGAGCGCATGGCCGCAAGCCCTGCGCTCTTTGCCGTTCTGTGCGACACCCAAGACACCCCCGCCTGCCGCCTCTGGATGCGCCTGCTCGGCGATGCACCCGGCAGCAGTCTGCGCTGGCAGCGCCGCCTCGCCTGGGACGGCTGGAGCGTGCATGCGGTCTGCGCCGCACTGGCACAGCCAGTGGACATGCCTGAGCTGGCGCAGCAACTGACCCTACTGCAGCCTGCACTGGACTGGACACATGCCGACGGCCGCCCCGACTGGGCGCGCTGGGCCGAGCAGGTGTTCGCCGACGCGCTGCCCGCGGCAAGCCAAGCGGAGCGCAACAGCCTGCGCCCGTTGCAGAAGGCTCTCTCCCGACACTTCGCCCTGGTAGGTTCGGCGCTCGCCAGCCACGGCGGATCGATCAAGGCCGCATTCGACACCTGGCCGGTGCTGGCCCGCCAACTGGCTGAGGCCTGGGCACAGGCCAGCGCTCAGCTGAGCACGCTGTGGCAGCGCCTGCATGCCGATGCCGAAGCGCGCGCGCGGACCTTCGGCGTCGACTTCAGCGGCTGGCCGCTGCGCATCAGCGCGGCCGACTGCGATCGTCACCGCGACGGCCAGCAGGTGCTGCGGCTTCAGTTCGCCGGCGGCGCGCTGTATGTCAAGCCGCGCTGCCTCCGTATCGACATCGCTTTCGCCGAAGTCTGCCGCGCGCTGTCCAAGGCGGGGCTGCCGGCGCCGCCCGCGCTATCGGCGCTGGCCCTGGACGGCTACGGCTATCAGGCCGAGGCGTGCGCACTGACGGATCCGTCCAGCCTGCCGCGGAGCGTGTTCGAAGACTTCGGCGCCCTGCTGGCGCTGGCCTGGCTGGGCAATGCGCGCGATCTGCATCGCGACAACCTGCTGCTGACGCCGCAGGGCCTGCAGCTGTTCGACCTCGAAACATTGCTGCAGCCGGAGCGCGCGGCGGCCGACAGCTATGAGAACGGCGTACTGGCCAGCGGCCTGCTCGACTTCCGCTGCGCCAGCAGCGGCCAGGATGCAGCCGGCATTGGCGTGCTGGAGCGCGCACTTGGGCGGAACTTGATCGCCGAGGAGCAGGCGCAGATCGAGCACGGCTTCTGCCGCCTGCTGCATTCCCTGCGCAGCCCAGAGACACAAGCGCTGCTGCCCCCCCTGCTTGAGCCGGCATTGATGCTGCGCGTGGTGTATCGCCCCAGCGCGGTCTACGCCAGCGTGCTGGCGGCGCTGCGCGAGCCGCGCGCGCTTGGCGATGGCGCGCTCGGCATTCTCGCCACCGACAGCCTGCATGCGCCTCTGCTCGACTATCCGCAGCCGCCGCCGGAATGGGCGCTGGCAGCCGAGGAGCGCGCCCAACTTGAGCGCGGCGATATCCCATTGTTCGAGCTGCCGGTGCACGCGCGCGGCTTCAGTGCCGATGGCCCCGAACTGTTCGTACTGTCGGCGAACGAAGTATTGGCGCAGCGCCTGTACGCGTTGGATGCTGACCTCATCGAAACCCAGGCACAGCAGCTGCGTACCGCCCTGCAGCTGCGCGCGCAGCCAGGCTGCAGCGGACTGGCTGGTCGACTCGCCGCATGGCGCGGGCAACCCGCAGCGCCCAGCCTGCTCCGCGGTCTGGCCGGCGAGCTGCTGGCTGCCGTGCAGGCCGATACCCACACCTTGGCGCTGTCCGATCCCGATCGCGACCCCGCGCTGGCTCTCGACGGCGCTGGTGTCTCATCAGCGGCGTCCCTTCTGCAAAGCCTTCGCCAACAGCCGCTGCCGACGGCGCTGGATCTCGATGGCGGCGTCGCCGGCCTGCTGTTCGCGTTGGCCGTGCATGCATTGCGTGTGCCGCAGGTGGCCGAGATGGCGCTGGCCGAGCGTTGCGCCACAGCGCTGCTGCAGCCTGCGTTGCCGGCGGGCTACAGCGGCCAACCGCAGCCCGGGCTTGCGCATGGCCTTGCCGGTATGGCGCTCGCGCTCGGGCTGGCGGCGCGCGCGTTCGATCAGCCGCTCTGGCGTGCGCGTGCCGAGCAACTGTGCGTAGCCGAAGACGCGCTGTTCGATTGGCCTGCTGCGAACTGGCCGGCCACACCCGGCCAGCCGGCCGCGCTCAACGCCTGGTGCAATGGCGCCAGCGGCGTGCTCCTGGCCCGCGCCATGCTCGGTCTGGGCCTGAACAGTCCGGCCGCGCAGGCGGCACGCGCTGCCCTGCCGGCGCTGCCTGAAGCCAGCGTCGATCACCTCTGCTGCGGCGAGCTCGGTCGTCTGCTGGCCTGGCAGGCGATCGCGCGCGTCACGGCCGACGACGCACTCGCCGCGGCTGCAGATGCTCGCTTCGATACCCTGCAGCAGCGCTGGGCGCAGCGCCGAGAGCGCCTCGATCAACCGCGTGGCCTGAGCCTGCTGCGCGGCGTGCGCGGTCTGGCCTGGGGCTGGTCCGCGTATCGGGATGTCACCCTGCCGAACCCTGCCCTGCTCGGTCTGCGCTGGAGCGAGCTGCATGACTGAGTCCGTCTGCCGGCGGCTGCCGGTGCTCGACGCCACCGAAGCCGCGCAGTGGTCGCAGGCGGTGCTGGACAGCCGCAGCCATTGGTGCGCCCGACGCAGCGACGTGCCCTTCCACACCCTGGGCACCGCCAGCTATCTGGATGCCAGCGCCGGCACCGAGGCGTACGTCGAACGCGCACGACGATCCAACCCGCTGTTGGCCAGCCGCTTCGGTGCCCTGATCGAACGCCTGCGCGCAGCGATGCAGCGCAGCCTGGACGCACCGGTGCTGCTGGCGCGCGACAAAGCGTTGCCGGGCTTCCACGTGTTCGGCGCCGCACCTGCATTCGAGCGCCCGTTCGCCAGCATCCACGCCGACCGGCAGTACCGAGCGCTCGACTGGAGTCACGAAGGCGTGGTCGATGAAGAACACACCCTGTCGGTGACCCTGCCGCTGTGCCTGCCAGCCAGCGGCGGCGGGCTGCGACTGTGGCCGCTGGACGGCCGGCAGGTCGAAACCCTCGACGCCGAACAGCGCCGCGCCCTGCTGGCGCAGGCACCGCCGGTGCAGGAACAGAGCTACACCGTGGGCGAGGCCGTGCTGCACGACGGTCACCTGCTGCATCAGATCGCTCCGCTGCGCGCCGCGCAGGCGGGCGAGTGGCGAATCACCCTGCAGGCGCATGCACTGCGTTTCGGCGGGGCCTGGCATCTGTACTGGTGAGCCCATGACCCAGGTTGTTCTGCACAGTCTCGATCCCGACCAGGCCGCGCGCTACGCCGCGCTGACCTTTCCGGCCTATCGCCACCTGCTCGACGGCCGCCCGCAGCCGCGCCACCGCGAGGGCGACACCCGCGTGGTGCTGCCGATCGCGCTCGGCGCGCGCGGCGAGGACGGCAGCCCGCTCGGGTTGGCTCTGGCCGAACGCGTGCGCTCGGCACCCACCATCACCCTGCTGTCGGTGTTCGTGGTACCGAGCCTGCGTCGGGTCGGTCTGGGCCGTGCGCTGATCGGCGGCATCGAACAGATCGCTCGCGCTGAAGGCGCGCAGCAGATCGAGGCGACCTGGATGCACGGCAGCGCGCAGGGCGAAATGGTGCCCGGCCTGCTGGCGAAATGCGGCTTCGGTGCGCCGGAATCGCGCATGCTCAGCGTCCGTTTCGACGCCGCGAAGATGGCCGAGGCCGAGTGGCTGCGGCGCTACCCGCTGCGCAGCGAGTACAGCATCTTCAGCTGGGCGGATCTGGGCGAGGCCGAGCGCGAAGCACTGCAGGCCAGCCAGCGCGAATCAGGCTGGATCGCGCCCGATCTGCAGCCCTGGGATCACGACGTGATGGGTTTTGAGCCCGCCACCAGCGTCGGCCTGCGCTACCGCGGCGAGGTGGTCGGCTGGATCATCACCCACCGTCTGGATGCCGACACCGTGCGCTACACCTGCAGCTTCATTCGCGCCGACCTCGGCCGGCTCGGCCGGATCCTGCCGCTGTACGGCGAATCGTTCCGGCGCCTGCGCAAGTTCGGCTTCAAGCGCGGCATGTTCACCACGCCGTGGCGACACACAGGTATGGCCGCCTTCGCCCAGCGTTGGATGGCGCCGTATGCCGAATTCGTCGGCGAAACCCGCGGCGCGCGGCGGGAGCTGGCGGATGCGTAGCCCTCGACGAAGCTTGGCGCTGGCGCTGCTTGCGAGCTCGGCGTGGGCGCCACTGGCAAGCAGCGCCGAGGCGCCGAGCCTGAGCGTGCTGGATGCGGTCGACGCGGCCCTGCGCAGCAGCCCCGCGGTCGAGATCCAGCGCACCGAAGTGCAGCTGGCCGGCGGCCGCGCACTGGAAACCCTCGGCGCACTCGACCCGGTAGTCTCCGGGCGGCTGTCGATCGAGCGCCTGAACGAGGAACTGACCAATACCGCGCGCGCTGCCGAGGTCACCCGCCGCGAGCAGATCCAGACCACCATCGACACGCTCGAACGCGAGCGCATCAATGCCGATGCGGCGCTCGCCAATGCGCTGGAAGTCGCCTCCGACCCGGCCAACTTCCGCTTCACCAACCCCGACGACCAGGCGCGGCTCGACCTGCTCAACACCCTGCTGGCCGGCACCGATTCACCGGTGACCCGCGCCGAGATCGAAGCCCTGCGCGAGGACGCGATCCAGCAGCAGGTGACCGCCGCGCAGAGACGCGCGACCGATGCCGCCGCGCAGGAAGCGCGCGAGCGTGAGCGACTGGCGCGGCTGGGCGAAGTGCCGGATGCCGAGGTCTCGCACGATGTCTCCGCCAACCTTGAACTGCGCCGCGCATTTCGCAGCGGCGACACCGCCGCGGCCTACGCCAACCTGTCGGTGTTCGGCTTCAACAAGGACGGCAAGCCGCGCGACAGCGAGGACGGTGGTTCTGGCGTACTCGATCTCTACCGCAGCCGGATCGGCTTTCGCTTCAACCTGCCGCTGGGTGCGGGCCGTGGCGCGCCGGGCAGCGAGATCGACGCCGCTGCGGCCGAGCAGCGCGCGGCCGAATCCGCCCTGCTGTACCAGCTGTCGGCGGTGGTCGCCGATGTAGTCGATCGCTACTGGCTGCTGGTCGCCCTGCAGAGCCGCGAAGCCGTGCTGATGGACTCGCTGGAGCGGCAGCGTCAGCTGGCCACGCTGACCGCGGCCCTGATCCGCGCCGACCTGCTGCCGGGCAGCGAAGCCACGCTCTCGGATGCCTCGCTGGCGCAGGCTGAAGCCGCCCAGCTGGCTGCGCAGCGCAGCCGTGCGGTCGGTCAGGCCGCGCTGGCCGCCGCGATCGGCCACGATGCCGCGCTCGCCCTGCCGCTGGCCGCCGACGCGCTGCCGCTGCAGCTGCGCGTCAGCCATCTGGACGCCGTACAGGAACCCGCGCTGTGGGCCGCCGTCGCGGCCGAGCGCGCCGATGTGCAGAGCGCGCTCAGCCAGCGCGCGGCGGCTTCGCTTCGGCTGAGCCAAGCGCAGTCGGATCAGCGCAGCCGCAACGATCTCGGCCTCGATGTGTTCGCCACCGGCGTCGACGAGGGCTCGCGCGTGCTGGAGCAACTGCGCGGCTCGCTGCTGGGCCGCTGGACCGGGCCGAGCATCGCGCTGAACTGGAGCTACGAGCGCCCGATCGGCCTGCGCGCTGCCGGCGGCCGCGTGCAGCAGCAGCAGGCGCGCGAGGCGCAGTCGGCGCTGCAGCTGCGTGAATCCGAGCGCGGCGTGGCGCGCCAGCTGCAGCAGCTCGGCCAGCAGCTGGGGCTGTCGCTGCAGGAATTCGAGCTGCGCCAGCGCGCGGTCGACGGTTGGAACCGCAGCGTCGACGGCGAGCGCCAGCGCCTGTCCGGCGGCGCCGGCACGGTGATCGATCTGCTGCTGACCGAAGAGCGCCGCACCGCCGCCGTGCTGGAGGCGATCAATGCACAGTACCGCGCCGCCAGCGGTCTGGTCGCGCTGCGCCACGCGGCGGGTGCACTGCTGCAGTTCGATGCCGAGGGCGGTGCCAGTATCCGTGCGGTCGACCTGCTGGTGCTGGATGCACACTCTCTGCGCCCTGGCGCGAGATCCATCGTCATGCCTGCTGCGGTGCCCGCCGCTCGATGAGTCGGACCGCACCCGCGCGAGCCCTGCTGCTGACCCTGCTGCTGGGGCAGCTGCCGGCGCGCGCGGCGGCGGCGGATGACATCGCCTGGGTGATCGCCGCGGCTCTGGGCGACGCTCCCGCGCTTGAATTCGCCGCCACCGAAGTGCATCGCGCCGAAGGCCAAAGCGACGACGCCGCCGGTGCGTTCGAGCCGCAGTGGGTGGCCAGCCTGAGCTACAACTATGGCCGCGGCGAGCTGCTGCCGACCCAGGTGCGTGCTGAGGAAGGCCGGCGCTTTCTGTTCGAACAGATCGACTCGCGCTTCCGCAATCTCGCCGCCAACCTGCAGGCCGAACTCGATGCCGGCCCCGGCCCGGTCAGCCTCGACTGCGAGGGCAATATCATCCTGATCAACGGCCGCGAGATCTGCGACCCGCCGGACGCGGCCGCCGAGCGCGCGCGCTTCGAGGCGCTGGTCGAGGCCCTTCAGCGCGATGCCAGCGATCCCGCTGTGGCGGCGGCCCTGCGCGTGCTGCAGCAGCAGAACACCTTCGACAACCGCTCCAACATCGAACAGATCATCCGCGACTCCGAGCAGATCGCCGCCAGCGCGCGGCAGAGTCGGGCCGAGCTCGGCGTGATGCCCGAGGTCGAGATCCGCCAGCAGATCGAAGGTCTGCTCAGCTGGCAGCGCCGCTTCGAGAACGGCCTTGGCGTGGTGCCAAGCATCGGCTTCGACGGCGTGGTCAGCAATTTCGAAAGCAAGGTGCGCTCGCCGCGCTACGGCGGCCAAGGTCTACTACCGGCCTATCGTGCCGGCGTCGGCCTGACCTTCATCCTGCCGCTGGGCCGCGGCGGTGGTGTTGCCCTGCGCACCCCGCGCGATGCCGCCCTGGTCGCTGTCGATGCCGCCCGCAGCGACTATGCCGCCACGCGCAGCCTCAGCGTGTACTCGGCGCTGCAGGCCTACCTCGGCCTCGCCGCGGCGCAGGCGCAGCGCGCGCTGGCGCAGCGTCGCGCCGAGCGTGCCGAAGCCCTGCTCGGCAGCCTGCGCGAACTGACCCGTGGCGATCTGCTGAGCGAAGCCGAGCTGGCGCAATCCGAAGCCCAGGCGGTTGCGGACGCCGCAGGCGTGCTGCAGGCGGACGCCGCCGTGCTCGGTGCCGAGCGAACCCTGCGCCAGCGCCTGGGCCTCGCCGCCGATGCGCCGCTGCCGCAGCCGGATGCGTCTGAGCTGGAACAGCTGGCGGCGCTGCCGCGCTGTGATGGCAGCACGAGTGAATGGCAGGCCCGGGCCGAGCGCACGCCCGACTTCGACAGCCTGCGCAGCCGCGAGCAGCAGGCCGCATTGATGCTGGTGGCCGCGCAGGACGGCGTGCGCCCGCGGCTGGACCTGAGCCTCACCTTCGCCTACTCGGCGCGTTCGGAAAGCGCGAAGATCTGGCGCGGCCTGGGCGAAGCCTTTGACGACACCCTGCGTGGCCCGAGCGTGCTGCTCAGCCTGGATGGGGATCTGGAGCTGCGCCGGCGCCGCGCGGGCGGCCAGATCGAGCAGGCGCTGGCGCTGCAGAGTCAGGCGCGTCTGCGCCTGGAGCAGCGCCGCCGCGCCGAATTCCACGCGCTGCGCCAGCTGGCTGACACGCTGGCACAGGCCGGCGCCGAGCTCGCGCTGCGGCGCCGCGCCGCGCAGGACTACCAGCGCGCGACCGAAGGCGCCGAAGCGCGTCTTCGCGCCGGCGAGGGTGCCCTGCTGGAAGTGCTCAACAGTCGCGGCCTGGCCGACAGCGCGGCCGCGCAGGCGCTTGCGAGTGCTGAGACCCAGGCACGCCAGCTGCTGGAGCTGCGCTGGCGCCTCGGCGGGCTGCAGGCGCCGGCCGGCGCGGATCGCGCCTGGCTGCAGGCGTCGAGCTGCGGTGAACTCGACAGATTCGCGAACCCGACTGCGACATCGCCCATCCGCGACCACGCGGCCGCCATCGACAGCCCGGTAGTCGCCCCGCAGGCCGTCTCCGCCGAGGCTGCCGCGGCCGATCTGTCCACACTCGAATTCGCGACCGGTGCGGCTGCGCCGGACGCCCGCACACCAGACGACCGCGCGCATGGCGACTACGGTGCCGCCATCGACAGCCCGATCGCCGGCCCGCAGGCGGTTTCCGCCGAGGCTGCGGCGGCCGACCTGTCCGCACTCGAATTCGCGACCAGCGCTGCTGCGCCGTTCGCCCTCTCATCAAACGCCCCGATTCTGTCGGGCAGCTTGGCCCTTGGAGATTCCCGATGAGCGAGAACAAATTGTTCCGCAAGGCTGCACTGGAAAAGCTGGCCTCGCCCGAGCAGCTCGATCTGATGATGCAGGTGACGCCACCGCGCGCCTGGATGGCCCTGGTCGGGCTGGCCCTGCTGCTGCTGGTCGCGCTGATCTGGGCGGTGTTCGGCAGCGTCGGCACCCAGATCCGCGGCCAGGGCATTCTGCTGCGCGGTGAAGCGGTGCTGGCGGTGACCGCCTCCAGCCAGGGGCCGCTCAGCGCGGTGCACGTGCGCCCCGGCGACCGGGTCACCAAGGGCCAGGTGCTGGCCGAGGTGGCCCAACCGGACCTGCTGCTGAGTCTCGAAAACCAGCAGCAGCGCCTGCGCGAACTCACCGCCCAGGCCGAGGCGGTGGCGCCGCTGGAGCAGGAGAATCTGGCGCAGGCGCTGGCGGCGCTGGATGCGGAAACCGTCAGCACCCGCCGCAGCATGGCCGACTTCGACAGCCAGGCCAGCGCACTGCGTGAGCGTGTGGAAGTGCAGGCGCAGCTGGTCGAGCAGGGCCTGATCACCCGCAGCGCCTTGCTGGCAACGCGCAGCGCACTGGCCCAGGCCGAGCAGGCGCGCGCAGCCACCGCGGTGCGGCTGGCGCAGATCGCGTCTGAGCGCACCGCGCAGGAGCGCAGTCGCCAACAGGGCGGCGCCGCACGCCGCGCCGAGATCGACGAAGCCAAGCGGCAGCTGGCCTCGCTGTCGGCGCGCCGCGATGCAGTCAGCGTGATCACCAGCCCCTATGACGGCCGTGTGCTGGAAGTTTCGGTCGACCCCGGCAACCTGGTCGCACCGGGAATGCAGGTGTTGACGCTGGAGAACGAAGAGCGCCCGCTCGAAGCGGTGCTCTATATCGCCGCGGCGGAAGGCAAGAAGATCCGCACCGGCATGCAGGTGCGGATCACGCCAAGTACCGTCCGGCCCGAGGAGTACGGCTTCATGCTGGCGACGGTGCGCAGCGTGTCGGATTTCCCGGTGTCGCCCGAAGCCCTGCGCCGCGTGCTGCGCAACGACTCGCTGGTCGAGGCCTTGGCCAGCGAAGGCCCGCCGATCGAAGTCATCGCCACGCTCGAACCCAACCCGGAGACGCCGTCCGGCTTCGCCTGGTCCTCCGGCAATGGCCCGCCGACCGGCGTGTTCTCCGGCACCTTGAGCGAGGGCGGCATCGTGATCGAGCGGCGGCGCCCGATCGCCTACGTGCTGCCGATGTTCCAGCGTCTGGAAGGGGCGAACTGAGATGGCCGCAGCCGCTCCTGCCGCCGACAAGGCGGCCAAGCCCGCGAAGCAGCCGAAGTCGCGCCGCTACACCACGCCGACCCGCCTGCAGATGGAGGCGGTCGAATGCGGCGCCGCGGCGCTGGCGATCGTTCTCTCGTACTACGGCCGCCACGTCCCGCTGGAAGAGCTGCGCCAGGAATGCGGCGTCTCGCGCGACGGCAGCAAGGCCTCGAACGTACTGAAGGCCGCGCGCAAGTACGGGCTGGAGGCCAAGGGCTACAAGCAGGAACTCGAAGCCCTCTACGACATCGAGTTGCCGGCAATCCTGTTCTGGAACTTCAACCACTTCCTGGTGCTGGAAGGCTTCCGCAACGGTCGCGCCTTTCTCAATGATCCCGCCAGCGGCCCGCGCACCTGTTCGCTGGAGGAACTCGACGGCTCGTTCTCGGGCGTGGTGCTGACCCTGAAGCCGGGACCGGACTTCAAGAAAGGCGGCACCTCGCCGGACCTCAAGCGCCAGCTGCTGGAACGCCTGCGCGGCGCCCAGGTGCCGCTGCTGTTCGCGGTGCTGTGCGGGCTGGCCCTGGTGGTGCCGGGGCTGGTGGTGCCGACCTTCGGGCGATTGTTCATCGATGAATACCTGATTGGCGGTCGCGCCGATCTGCTGCAGCCGCTGCTGTGGGCGATGGGGATTACTGCCGCGGTGATGGCGATGCTGACCTGGCTGCAGGAGAGCGTGCTGCTGCGGCTGGAAACCAGCCTGGCCCTGCGCACCTCGGCCGACTTCTTCAACCACATCCTGCGTCTGCCGGTCAGCTATTTCGCGCAGCGCTTCGCCGGTGAAATCGGCTCGCGGGTCGCTCTCAACGACAAGGTCGCGAGCCTGATCTCCGGACGTCTGGTCACGCTCGTCATCGACAGCGTACTGATCGTGTTCTACGCGGTGCTGATGCTGTTCTACAGCGTGCCGCTGACGCTCGTGTGCATTTGCCTGGCGATGATCAACCTCGCCGCGGTGAAACAGGTCGCACGGGCGCGCGTCGACGCCAGTCGGCGGCTGGCGCAGGAGAGCGGCAAGCTGGTCGGCACCGCCATGGGCGGCCTGCGCATGATCGAGACCATCAAGGCCACCGGCTCGGAGCCGGAGTTCTTCACCCGCTGGGCCGGCTACCAGGCCAAGGCGCTGAAGAGCGAGCAGGCGCTGGGTTCGCTGTCGGCCACCATGTCCTCGGTGCCGCCGCTGGTCTCGGCCCTGATCAGCGTCAGCATCCTGGTCTACGGCGGCCTGCTGGTGATGGACGGCGCACTGACCGTCGGCATGCTGGTGGCCTACCAGGCGCTGATGTTCAGCTTTGTGCGGCCGCTGAACAACCTGGTCGCGTTCGGCGGCGCGCTGCAGGAGCTCGAAGCCGACATGAACCGCATCGACGACGTGCTGGCCAACCCTCAGGACGCCTGCTACGACGCCACCCGCACCACCTCGCCAGCGGCCAAGGGCCTGATCAAGCTGTCCGGCGAGATCGAGCTGCGCAAGCTGTGCTTCGGCTACAGCCCGCTGGAGAAACCGCTGATCGAAGACTTCGACCTGCACATCAAGCCGGGGCAGCGCGTCGCCCTGGTCGGCGGCTCGGGATCGGGCAAGTCGACCGTGGCCAAGTTGATCGCCGGCCTGTACACGCCGTGGTCCGGCGAGATCCTGTTCCAGGGCATCGATCGCCAGACCCTGCCGCACCGGCTGATCTCCAACTCGCTGGGCGTGATCGACCAGGAGGTCTTCCTGTTCCGGGGCAGCGTGCGCGACAACCTCACCGTCTGGGACGAGACCGTGCCCGATGCGCTGGTGACCGCCGCCGCGCGCGATGCGGCGATCGCCGAGGTGATCGAAACCCGCGACGGCGCCTATGCCTCTGAGGTCGAGGAAGGTGGCGGCAATTTCTCCGGCGGCCAGGCGCAGCGTCTGGAGATCGCGCGTGCCCTGGTCGGCAGCCCGACCATGCTGATCCTCGACGAGGCCACCTCGGCGCTGGACCCGATCACCGAAATGGAAATCGACGAAGCCATCCGCCGACGCGGCTGCACCTGCGTCATCGTCGCCCATCGACTGACATCGATCCGCGACTGCGACGAGATCATCGTCATGGAGCGCGGACGCATCGTGCAGCGCGGCACCCACGATCAACTGAAAGAACAGCACGGCCTGTACGCCGAGCTGATCAAGGACTGAGCATGTCGACCGAACTGCCCATCGCGGCCGCCAGCGCCGCCTCCGGTCCACCCGAGCATCCGCTGGCCGAGCTGTTCCGCAGCCAGGGCAAGGCCCTGGAGCTGTCGGGCCTGAACCCCTTTCTGCTCGATGATCCGTCCGCGGTGTGGTGGATCGAAACCGGCAAAGTGGAGGTGTTCACCGTCGCGGTCGAGGACGGCGAAGCGCAGGGCCACCGCAGCAATTTCACCAGCGTGCTGGCCGACCATCTGCTGTTCGGCATGGACCTCGACACCTTCGGCGTCGGCCACGGCTTTCTGGCGGTCGGCAAGCTCGGCACGCGCGCCTGGCGGCTGGATCGCACCGTGCTGGAACAGTCGGCGCAGGACGGCGCCCTGGCCACCGAGCTGGCGCAGCGTCTGGACGCCTGGGTCGGTCAGCTGACCGCCGCGCTCACCCGCGACATCCTGCCGCGGCCGCGGGTGCAGAAGAACCTCGCCCAAGGCGACAGCGTTTCGCTGCAGAACGGCACCCTGGCGCGCTCAACGCAGCACGTGCTGTGGCTGCAGGCCGAGCAGGGCGATCTGGTGTTCCTGGGCCTGGACGCGCTCGGCATGCCGCATCGCGAGGCCTGGTTCCCGCTGACGCCAGACAGCTGGGTGCAGGCCGACAACTTCGGCGGCGGCGACACCGTGCTGATCTGTCATCCCGCGCTCTCGGCGCTGGCCCGCCCCGAGCTGTGGGACGGCCTGGCCCTGTTCCATGAGTCGCTGTGCAGCTACGAATTCATCAACAAGCGCCTGGCCGCGGTCGACGAGTTCAATCGTCTGTCGGAAAAGGCCGAGCACACCGAGCGCGCTCGCGAGCAGGCCGAGCAGGCCCTGCGCGATGTGCTCAAACCCGCCCGCAGCGGCCGCCAGGTGCTCAAGCTGCAGCCCGGCGAACACCCGTTCGCCGCCGCGGTGCGCCTGGTCGGTGCGGCGCAGAACATTCCGACCAGCGCGCCGGCCGACCTCGACAAGCTGACCGGCGTCGAGGCCCGCCTGCACGCGGTGGCGCGCAGCTCGCGCTGTCGGGTGCGTGCGGTTGCCCTGCGCGACAACTGGTGGCAGCTTGATCAGGGCCCGATCCTGGCCCAGCTGGCCGAAGGCGATGGCGCTGTGGCATTGCTGCCGCTGTCGAGCAATCGCTACGAGTACGTGATCCCCGCCACCGGCGAACGCGGCCCGGTCGATGAGGCCTTCTCGACCCGGCTCGGTCCGTTCGGCGCGGTGTTCTACCGGCCGTTTCCTGACGGGCCGGTCGGCGTGTTCGGGCTGCTGCGCTTTGGCCTGCTTGGCCTCGGCGGCGATGCGTTCCGACTGGTCGCGCTCGGCCTGGCGGTGGGCTTGCTCGGTGCGTTGACGCCGGTGTTCACCGGGCAGATCTTCGACGAGGTGATTCCGTCGGCCGAGCGCGGCCTGCTGGTGCAGTTCGGCATCGGCCTGCTGGTGGCGGCCGTGGTCAGCACCGCCTTCAACATGGTCCAGCAGATCGCCGCCTTGCGCATCCAAGGGCGGATGGACTACAGCATCCAGGCGGCGGTCTGGGACCGCCTGCTCAACCTGCCGGCGAACTTCTTCTCCGAGTACAGCGCGGGTGATCTCGCGACCCGCGCCGGCGGCATCAATGCGATCCGCAGCCTGCTGGCGGGTGCCGGCGTATCGGCCCTGCTCGGCACTCTGTCGAGCGTGTTCTTCGTCGCCCTGATGTTCATGTACAGCCCGCGGCTGGCGCTGGTGGCGATGGGGCTGACCGCCCTGTTCGCGGCGGTGTCGTTCGCGACCAGCCTGCTGCAGATCCGCCTGCAGCGGCAGAACCTCGCGCTTGGCGGCACTCTGGCTGGCCTCGTGCTGACCATGCTCAGCGGCGTCGGCAAGCTGCGCACTTCCGGCGCCGAGGCGCATGCCTTCAAGGCCTGGGCGGTGACCTTTGCCGAAAGCCGGCGGCTGTCGTTCCGGGTCGGTCTGATCCAGAACGGCGTTACCGTGTTCAACAAGGTGTTTCCGGTGATCTCGTCGATGGCGGTGTTCGCCACGGTGGTCGGCATCTCCGGCGGCCCTCAGCAGCAGGGTCTGTCGACCGGCGAGTTCCTGGCCTTCAATGCCGCCTATGGCGCCTTCCTGGGCGCAGTGATCGCACTGTCGGACGCCTCACTCGGCCTGCTGCGCGCGATCCCGCTGTACGAGCGGCTGAAACCCATCCTCACCGCCGTGCCCGAAGTCGATGCCGGCAAGGAAGACCCCGGCGAGCTGTCCGGCGGCATCGAGCTGTCGCATCTGCACTTCCGCTACACCAAAGATGGCCCGTGGATCCTGCGCGATGTCTCGCTGTCGATCCGGCCCGGCGAATTCATCGCCTTCGTCGGCGGCTCAGGCTCGGGCAAGAGCACCCTGATGCGCCTGATCATCGGCTTCGAGCGACCGGAGAAAGGCTCGGTCTACTACGACGGCAAGGACCTCGCCGCACTCGACCTTCGCGAGGTGCGTCAGCAGATGGGCGTGGTGCTGCAGGACAGCCGCGTGCTGCCGACCGATATCTACCGCAACATCGTCGGCACCTCGTCGAAGTCGATCGACGACGCCTGGCGCGCCGCCGATGCGGTCGGCCTCGGCGCCGACATCCGCGCGATGCCGATGGGCATGCACACCTATGTGTCGGAAGGCGGCGGCGGCCTGTCCGGCGGCCAGCGTCAGCGTCTGCTGCTGGCGCGCTCGGTGGTCAACAACCCGCGCATCATCCTGCTGGATGAGGCGACCTCCGCGCTGGACAACCGCACCCAGGCGATGGTCACCGAAAGCATGCAGCGCATGCAGGCCACCCGCATCGCGATTGCCCATCGACTGTCGACCATCATCAAGGCCGACCGCATCTGCTACCTGCACAACGGCGAGATCGCCGAAATCGGCAACTACGAGGAACTGATGGCCCTGAACGGGAGATTCGCAGCGCTGGCGACGCGGCAGTTGGCGTAGCGGTCTCTGGGGCTGTGCCGCCCGGGCCGTTTTACGCCTACGGGGCTGCGGGTTCCGATCGCCCTCAGCCCTCAGCCCTCAGCCTGAGAGCTTCTCAGCCCCGCGTGGCGGGCCAGGTGTTCTCGAAGAAGCAACGGGTTCGTCATCCCCGCGAAGAGCTGGGCCTCGCAATGGCGGGGGGCGGGGATCCAGTCCACGGGGCCGCGCTCTGGGGAGGCCGTGCGGCAGTGCAGCCGACCTGCGCGAGGGCGACGAATGACGGGAACGCGAGACTTTCCCTCGACTCCCCGGACTTCGTTCACCGTCCGGCTTCCACAGGACGTGCTGGT
This sequence comes from uncultured Aquimonas sp., assembly GCA_964586455.1. Taxonomy (GTDB): domain Bacteria; phylum Pseudomonadota; class Gammaproteobacteria; order Xanthomonadales; family Xanthomonadaceae; genus Aquimonas. Next base: position 132,102 of record CAZPHV010000003.1, on the reverse strand, counting down.
GGATGCGTTGCGCTTATCCACCCTACAAGAGCGGGGCTTCTCAGGGCCGCATTGAAGTTCGAGTTCGTTAGTTAAAACAATCGCTCACATTTCTTCTTCTTGAGAGCGTCAAATCCCGAATCCCCGCTGTTCACCCCCCGATCTGAGCCTCGATCTCGGCCTTCGTCACCGGCCCCAGCCAGCGGTGCGCGATATGGCCTTCGGGATTCAGCAGGTAGGTCATCGGCATGCCGCGCGGCACGTCGAACGCTGCAGGCGGCGCGTACACGTCGACGATCGCAATCGGGTAGCTGACCGGCCGTTCGTTCAGAAACATGCGCATGTCGTCGACTTCGATCTCTTCAAAGGCCAGCCCCAGCACCTCGACGTCCTCGCGCTCGCGGTGCAGGGCATCCAGCTCGGGCATTTCCTTGCGGCACGGCGCGCACCAGGTCGCCCAGTAGTTGACCACCACCCAACGGCCGCGCTGAGCGGCAAGGTCGTAGCGGCCGTGATCGAGCGTGTCGACCTCGAGCGCAATCGGCGTCGGCGGCGTGTCCTGCAGGGTTTCAGCGTTTTGAGCGTGCGCAACCGCGCAGGCCGAAAGCCAGAACAGGGCGATGACCCTAGCGAGGCTTGGAGCAGTCGAGGATTTCAAGGCTGCGTTTCCGGTGGGGTGTCTGTGGTGTCGGGTCTGGCTGGGTCCGCAGCGCGGGCTTCAAGCTTTTCTGGCTCAGGATCACGCAGCCAGTGCGATAGCGGCGTGTCGAGCGCTGCCGCCACATCTGCCGAGAGAACACGCAGACGCGCCCCGACGCGCTGACCGATCAGGTCGTCCAGCAGCGCCTTGGGAATCTTCTCCAGCGGCACGCGCAGACGCGCGCTGCTGTAGATCTCGGCAAGAGTGAGCTGATCGAGATTGCGCGTCAGCAGCCAGCCGCCGGCATCGGCGCGCTGCACGACGCGCAGTTCGCAGAGCTTTTCGAGCAGGTGCATCAAGGTGTCGTCCGACAGCGAAGACTCGAGCTCTCGAAGCTGTTCGGCTTCCAGCGCGCAGCCCTCGCGCTGCGCCTCGACAAAGCGCGACAGCAGGCGCAGCAGGGCGAACAGTTCGAGCCCCTCCGGCAGCTGTCGCTCGCGCGGCAGATAGCGAAACGCGCTGAGCGAAGCCGCCAGCGAAGCGCCGAGCAAAACCGCGATCCAGCTGAGATACACCCACAGCAGAAAGATCGGGATCACTGCCAGCGCGCCGTAGATCTGCTCGTAGGTCGGCACCTGACGCAGATAGAGGCTCAAGCCGGCCTTGGCGGCCTCGAACAGCGCTGCAGCCAGCAGGCCACCCGCCAGCGCGTCGCGTAGGCGCACGCTGCGGTTGGGGACGATCATGAAGGCGCTGGTGAAACCGGCCAGCGCCAGTACAAAGGGGGTCGTCCGCAGCAGCGGCCCGGCCGCCCGAGCGCCATCGGCGAGCACAGGCAACGAGAACAGGTAGGACGACAGCGCGAGGCTCACCACCACCAGCAGCGGGCCCACGGTCAAGGCGGCCCAATACATCAGGAAGCGCGCGACCGGCCCGCGGCCGGTAGGAACGCGCCAGATACGGTTGAAGGTGTCGTCGATGCCCTTCATCAGCAGCAGCGCGGCGACCAGCAGGCCGATGACCCCGGCCAGGGTCATCCGCGAGGCGCTGTCGGCGGCCTCGCGAACGTAGCTTTCCACGGTGCGTGCGGCATCCGGTACGAAATTGCTGAACAGGAACTCGGTGAGCTGCTCGCTCCAGGCCTCGAACACGGGAAAGGTGCTGATCACGCCGAACACCGCTGCAGCAAACGGCACCATCGCGAAGACCGTGGTGTAAGCGAGTCCACTGGCGGTCTCGAAGCAGCGGTCCTCGACGAAGCGGCGCCCCAGGAAGCCCGCGAAGGCGCGCAGGCGACCTCGATTCAGCAGCTTGCGCAGCGTAAGAAGCAGTTCGGCTCGGTCCATGGGCGTCAAGACTAGCAGCCGGCGTCTGCATGGCTCCTGCGAGCACCTCGCGCGCGTGCACAGAGTGCTTGCGACGCTGCGGCCGCAACCGGAAGGCCCTGCTTGAACTCTCTATGCTGCAGTGCGATAAAGCGGCAAGCCCCCCGCCATCCATTACGACCGCGCCCTGAGGCGCCAAAGAGGCCAGCATGCAGATTCGACTTGCACGTTCCATCCGCGGGGCCGTCGGTGCCCTAGCACTGTCCGCCCTGCTCGCAGGTACCGCCAACGCGGGCGAGCTTTCCGGCGACGTCGGTCTCGTTTCCGACTACGTGTTCCGCGGCGTGTCGCAGAGCAACCAGAATCCCGCCGCGCAGGCAGGGCTCAGCTACAGTTTCGACAACGGGTTCTACTTCGGCACCTGGGCGTCGCAGGTCGACTTCAACACCCGGGCCGATGCCGAGGTGGACTTCTTCGTTGGATATGGCTTTGACATCAGTGAGAACGTCGTCGCCGACGTGCAGGCGCTGCGCTACGTCTACCCCGGCGAAGGCTCGCTCAACTACAACGAGCTCGTGTTCAACCTCAGCATTCGCGAGAACCTGAGTGTGACCCTCGCCTACACCGACGACATCTACAACTTTGACGTCGATGGCTACTACGTGGGTGTGGGCTACGACTTCGCACTGCCGGGCGAGCTCACCCTGACGCCGACGCTGGGGTACTCCGGCTTCAGCAGCGGCGTGTTCTTCGATGATGATGGCAACTCACTCGGAAGCCAGTCCTACCTTGACTGGAGCCTCGGCCTGTCGCGCGATTTCGGGCCTGTGTCGGCTTCGCTGACCTACACCGACACCAGCTCCGATGGCACGGCGCTGTGGAGAGAGCTGGCGGACTCGCGCGTGGTGCTGGGCTTCAGCCTCGGATTCTGATCCAAGGCCCCTGGATGACCGCGGCCGGGCGTGCAAACGTCCGGCCGCTTTTTTTCCGATCAAGGGCTGTTTGCGCGGGCTCCGTGTGGCTGAGGGTCTGGTCTCTCGACCGGTGACTGCATAGACTCCCCCGGTCCTCGCCTCAAGGCTGATCCAAATGCGTCATATCCGAATCGCCCTCGCCCTCCTGCTGGTGGTCACCAGCACTTCCCTGGTCGCGCAAACGTTTTCAAGCCTTGAGGAGCGCATGAGCCAACGCGATTTCGAACGCGCTGGCCTGCAGAATCTGAGTGCCGAGGAACTTGCCTACCTGAACCGCTGGCTGCAAGAGCGCGGGCTGACCGCGCCAGCGGCGAGCACTGCCGGCGCTGCTGATCGAATCGGTCTTGCGCCCGCCGCAACGGGTTCCAGCGACCGTGTGCAGAGCCGCCTGCTGGGCAGCTTCCGCGGTTGGTCCGGAAACACCGTGTTCCGACTTGAAAACGGCCAGGTCTGGCAGCAGACCGGCGGCGGCACCCTCGCCGGCGTCAATCTCGAGTCGCCCACCGTCACCATCGAAAAGAGCCTGTTCGGCGCGTGGTACCTGCGCGTCGAGGGCTACAACAGCCGTGCCAAGGTCAAGCGCGTCGAGTGACACGCGACACGCGGTCAGGCTGACGCGCGCGCCTGCTCCAGAAGCTTTGCGAGGCGCTTCGCCGATACGGTTTCGCGGGTGCCCAGCTCCTGCGCGAACAGCGACACCCGCAGTTCCTCGAGCGCCCAGCGCAGGGCCTGCCAGGCGGGACGCGATTCAACCCCGCGTCTGCGCGCATCCGCCAACGCTTCGCTGAACTGCATGAGCTCCAGCATGCGCGCCTGATCCTTGACCGGATCCTGGCGCAAGCGCTCACCGCGCAGGCGCATGGCCTTCAGAAAGCGCGGCAGCTCGGTCAGTCGCTCATACGGCGTTTCGCGCAGAAAGCCAGGGCGCACGAGCGACTTCAGCTGCAGGCGCAGGTCCTCGTAGCTGGCGGTGCCAAGGCCCATCAAGGGTTGCTCCAACGCCGGCACCAGTTCGGCGTAGGCGGCCACGATCCGTTCGGTGAGCTCCAGCCGACGCATCGATTCCGCGAACAGACCGCGCGCGATTTCTGCGACCAGAGCATCGAAGGTTTCGCGCGTACGAATGCGCGCAGGCTGCTCGCCGGCAAGGGCATTCAGCGCGGCATCGACCAGGTCCTCGCGCAGGCGCTCGCTGCTTTCGACAGCCGCATACATCAGACCCGTCTTGGGCGACAGCGGCAGCTGCTTGCGCGCCTGTTTGAGCTTGTCCGACAGCGCGCGCGTCAGCAGCGCGCGCACGCCTGCAGGGTGCGCTGCCTGCGCCTGTTCACGATCAGCGTAGACGCGAATCAGCACGCCCTCGCCTTCCGCACTCAGCGCCGGAAACGCCGGAACGCCGGCGGCACCGCGGATCTGCTCGGCCACGCCGGCCTCGGGGAAGTGCTCCACCAGCTGGCCGTCGAGCTTGCGACCGGCCTCCGCCGCGAAGGCCGCCTGCGCGCGCTCGCCGTAGCGCGCTTTCAGATCGGCCAGATCGCGCGACTCCTCAAGAATCCGCTTGCCCTCAGACAGGCGCAGGTTGAAGCGCAGATGCGACGACACCGCCGACTCATCCCATTCGGAGACCGGCACGTCCACACCCGTGGTGCGCTTCAGGAACTCGCCCAGCGCCTCGCTGACCGGTCGGTCCTGCGCATGGCTGACGCCCGACTCGACAAACGCGCGGGCGAACTCGGGCACCGGTACGAAGTTGCGGCGCAGCGCCTTGGGCAGGGCGCGCAACAGATCGGCGACCTTGTCCTCCAGCAGGCCCGGCACCAGCCAGGACAGGCGCGCCGCATCCAGCGCGTTCAGCAGGTGCAGCGGCAGGTGCAGGGTCACGCCGTCGTCCGGCGCCTTGGGCTCGAAGCGGTAGGACAGGCGCAGGCTGATATCGCCCAGACGGAACGCAGCCGGGAAGCGCGCGGCATCGGTTTCGTCACCGGGAATGAGATCCGGCAGCGACCATTCAAGCGCGGCGCGCTGTTCGGGCGTGAGCCGCTTGTACCAGGCCTCCAGCCCCTGCGAAGTGTTGATGTCCTCGGGCAGACGCTTGCCGTACCAGGCTGCCTGCGCATCAACGTCGATGACGATGCCGACGCGACGCAGCTTGGCCTCTTCTTCCAGCGCCTGCAGCAGCACCTTCTGGTTGCGCTCCAGCAGCGGGATGCGCAGATTGACCTCGCCCGGCACCAGGCCTTCGGCGATGAAGATCTCGCGGGCGTGGCGGGCATCGATGCCGGCGTAGCTGATCGGCCGCTTCGGCGCCAGCACCAGTCCGTGCAGACTGATCTGTTCTGAAGCGATCACTCGGCCCTGGCTGCGCGACCAATGCGGGTCGAAATGCTTGCGGGTGAGCAGGTGATCGGCCACTTCGATCACCCATTCGGGCTCGATGCTGGCGTTGATCAGCCCGTAGACCTTCTGGGTCTCCATCACCACCGCCGACACCACCCAGGGCGGCGGCTTGCGCGCGAGGTTCGAGCCTGGGAACAGCGCGAACTTGCGCTGCCGCGGCGCTTCGAACGGGCCCTTGTCGACGCGCTTGCCGATCTGCGCGGGGATGCCGGTGAGGATGGCCTTGTGCAGCCTGGCGTAGCCACTCGCCACGGCACCCGGCGCGGGCTCAGCCTCCTGCGCCAGCGCGGCAGCACGGGTGTCGATGCCGAGCTCGGCGCAGTTCAGCAACAGCTGCCGGTGCAGCTCGCGCCACTCGCGCATGCGCAGGAAATTCAGGAAATGCTTGCCGCACCAGTCGCGCAATTTGTTGGCGGTGAGGTCTTCATGCGCGCCTTGATAGGCCTCCCACAGCTTCAGCAGGCCGACGAACTCGGAGCGCGGATCAGCGAACAGCGCATGCGCGTTGTCGGCCGCCTCACGCGCTTCGCCAGGCCGCTCGCGCGGGTCCTGGATGCTCAGGAAAGCCGCGATCGTGACCAGCTCGCGCGCGCAGCCGAAGTCCTTGGAGGCGATTAGCATGCGCGCCAGCTTGGGGTCGATCGGCAGCCGCGCCATTTGTCGGCCCAGCGGGGTGATCTGCCGGTTCGGCGCCACTGCACCCAGCTCGATCAGCTGCTGCCAGCCGTCGCGCACCGCGCGCTCGTCGGGCGCGTCGATGAAGGGGAAATCGTCGATGCGCCCGAGGCCGAGAGCCAACATGCGCAGGATCACGCCCGCCAGCGAGGAGCGCAGGATCTCGGGATCGGTGAACGCCGATCGTGCTGCGAAATCGCTGTCGGCGAACAGGCGATACGCAACACCCGGCGCGGTACGCCCGCAGCGCCCGGCGCGCTGGTTCGACGAGGCCTGGCTGACCGGTTCGATCTGCAGGCGATCAAGCTTCTGCCGCGGGCTGTAGCGCTTGACCCGCGCCTGCCCGGGGTCGATCACATAGCGGATGCGCGGCACCGTCAGCGAGGTCTCGGCGACGTTCGTGGCCAGAACGATGCGGCGCTGCGGGCCCGGGTTGAACACGCGGTCCTGATCGCGCGCCGACAGACGCGCGTACAGCGGCAGCACGATCGTCTCACGGTAGTTGCGGCGACTCAGCAGCAGATGCGTCTCACGGATCTCGCGCTCGCCGGGCAGGAACACCAGCACGTCACCACGCGGATCTTCGCGATTGATCTCATCCATCACCGCGGCGATGCCCTCGGGCACGGTGCCGCCGCCTTCATCGCGGCCGAGCAGCTCCAGCGGTCGGTAGCGCAGTTCCACCGGATAGCTGCGCCCTTCGACGCTGATCACCGGCGCGTCATCGAAGTGTTTGGAGAACCGCGAGGTGTCGATGGTGGCCGAGGTGACGATCAGCTTCAGATCGCGACGGCGGCGCAGCAGATCCTTCAGATAACCCAACAGAAAATCGATGTTGAGGCTGCGCTCGTGCGCCTCGTCGATGATCAGGGTGTCGTAGGCCGAAAGCATGCGATCCGACTGGATCTCGGCCAGCAGGATGCCGTCGGTCATGAACTTGATGAAGGTCTGCTCGCCGACCTGCTCGGTGAAGCGCACCTGGAAACCGACTGCGCTGCCGAGCTGGGTGCCGAGCTCTTCCGCCACGCGGCGTGCCACCGAGCGCGCCGCGATGCGGCGCGGCTGGGTGCAGCCGATCATGCCGCTGACGCCGCGGCCGGCGGCCAGACACAGCTTGGGCAGCTGGGTGGTCTTGCCCGAGCCGGTCTCGCCGGCGATCACCACCACCTGGTGTTTCTGGATCGCTTCGAGAACCGACTCGGCTTCGCGCGCGATCGGCAGCTCGGTATCGAAGGTCGGCTTGGGCAGCGCCTGCGCACGCACTTCGCGCGCCGCGATCGAGAGGCCGAGCGCCTTCTCGAAGGCTTCACGCCGACTTGCATTTCCGGGCTCGCGCTCCCAGTTCGAGAGCTGCTGTCGCAGTCGACGCTGGTCGCGCGACAGCGCACGCGCCATTGCAGAGCGCGCCTTCGACAGCGCGCGCTGGCTGGCGGCTTCGCTTGACGCGGCCTGATCCGGCGGTGTGGCGGGTGTGCTGCTCACGTCGATCTGGCGCGAGGCCTCGGAATGATAGGGGCCGCGATTCTACCGGCATGCACATGAGCGCTCGCGTCAGGCGCTCATGCGGGGGCTATGCTCGTGATGCAGCAGCCCCGGCCGCAGGCATTCCACCCTTCCCCAGACTGGAGACTCCCATGAAGATCGATATCGGTATCAGTGACAAACAGCGCAAGAAGGTGGCTGAAGGCCTGGCCCACTTCCTGGCCGACAGCTACACGCTGTATCTGAAGACCCACAACTTCCACTGGAACGTCACCGGGCCGATGTTCAACAGCCTGCACCTGATGTTCCAGACCCAGTACACCGAGGCCTGGACCGCGCTCGATGAGATCGCCGAGCGCATCCGCGCGCTGGGCTTCTCCGCACCCGGCTCGTACGCGCAGTTCGCCAAGCTGAGCAGCCTGAAAGAGCAGGACGACGACGTGGTGCCCGACTGGAAGACCATGGTCGAGCAGCTGGTGCTTGGCAACGAGGCCGTCTGCCGCACCGCGCGCAAGGTTCTGAAAGCCGCCGGAGAAGCCGGTGACGAGCCCAGCGCTGACCTGCTGACCCAACGCCTGAACATCCATGAGAAGAATGCCTGGATGCTGCGTTCCTTGCTGGCCTGACCGCCGGGCGGCCCCGAGCCGATTGAGCGGCTTCTCAGGGCCGGGCTGGGGCCGCACTGCGCGGCCACCGGCTTTGCGTTCGCCCAGCACACCACTTGCATCCCGAGGCCGGCGCACACAGGATCCGCAGCACGCCGCATGTAGTCGCATGGCCACGCCGCTGCGCAGAAAGAGCGGCGAGGTGCAGTGCGGGCGTGATGTCATGCAGTGGTCCGAACCAGGCCTCGCTGCCTTCAGCGAAGGACACGAACTCTGGAAACCTTGCATTCCGTGCCCGCCCGCGGCGGAATGCGGAAACTTCATCTCACTCGGACAGGGGCCGACGCATCGTCATGGAACAGGAACCTGCTGACAGTCCGATCCAGATCGATCGCGATCTTTTCCTGCGCAGGCTGCTGCGCGAGCTCGCCGGAGTGCTGGAAGAAGTCGTGGGGCTGCAGGAGGCCGAGGGATTTATCGCCATCGTGGGCCAGCGAATCGCGGATTGGATGGACCCCGGCTACCGGCGCACCTATGGCGTCGACGCGCTTTCCACGGGACAGGTCGCCGAAGTCCTGGTCGACCTGAAACGCCGCATCGAAGGCGGGTTTCGGGTCGTCTCGATCAGCGATGAAGCCATTCTTCTCGCCAATGATCGCTGTCCCTTTGGAGAGCTTGTGCGCGGCCGGACCTCGCTGTGTCAAATGACCACCTCGGTCTTCGGCACGCTCAGCGCAGAAAACCTCGGCTATGCGCGCGTCTCGATCGAAGAGTCGATTGCCGCAGGCGATCCCGGCTGCAAGGTGCTGATCAGTCTCAAGCCAGCGGTGCCGGGCAGTGAGGCTCGTGGTATCGAGTTCATGCGCGGCGTTCGCGCATGAGCGTGGCCGATTCGTTCAAGGCCTTGGCGGAGACTTTTCAGGATCCGGTTCTGGTGGTCGATGTAGAGGGTCGCATCGAGTGGATGAGCGCCCGCGGAGAGGAGCTGCTCGGGCCTCGCCCTGAAGGCGCGGAATCCGGCAATCGCCTGTTCGATCGCGTACTCGACGCCGATGCCGAAAGGCTGGCTGAGTTTCTTTACAACGTTTCCCGCAGCAGCCGCCCGGTGCCGGGTCGCTTCAACTGGCGGCTCCACCAGGATCGCTCGGGCAGTTTTCGTTGTCAGGCCTTCGCAGTTCGCGACAGCGCTCAACAGCCGCGCCTGATCTGCGTGTGCATCCGCCTGCGCGGTGCCGACGAGGGCGACCGCTTCCAGGCGCTGAACCTGCACTTGCGTGAACTGCGCGCTGCGATCACCACCTTGGGCGCCAGCGAGCGTCTGGCGCGGCGCGAGCGGGATCAGGTCGCCACCACCCTGTACAGCATTGGTGATGGCGTGATCACCACCGATGCGAAGGGCCGCATTGAGCGCGTCAATGCCGCTGCGGCCCGCCTGCTGGGCCTGCGCGAGCCTGATGCACAGGGCAAGCCCATCGAGGCCGTGTTCCGCATCGTCAATCAGTACACCCGCCAGGCGCAGTCCTGCCCGGTCCGGCGCTGCCTTGAGACCGGCCGCGTGGTTGAGTTGGCGCCCGGCACCCTGCTGCTGTCCGCCGACGGCCACGAGTACCACGTCGAAGACTCGGCAGCGCCGATCCGCACCTCTGGCGAACGCATCAGCGGCGCCGTGCTGGTGTTCCGCGACGTCAGTGCACAGCAGGCCACCCGCCAGCAGGCCCAGTTTCTGAGCGAGTTCGACCCGCTGACAACGCTGTACAACCGACGCAGCTTCGAACGCCACCTCGCGCTAGCGTTCGAGCGTGCCAGCCGCGGCGTCGGCCACTACGCGCTGGTCCACGTAGATATCGACCAGTTCATGCTGGTCAACGAAACCGTTGGCCTGCGCGCCGGCGACGCTCTGTTGATCGAGTTCGCGCAGTTCCTCCGCGCCGGCCTGCACACCGGCGATATCGCTGGCCGACTCGGCGGCGACGAGTTCGCGCTGCTGCTGGGCTACCGCCCCGGTGAGCAGGCTGCGGTGCTTGATCGCATGACCGATCTGTTGGCGCGATTGGGCACCAGCGAGTTCACGGTCAGCGGTGAGGCACACCACCTGCGGGCGAGCGCCGGGCTCGCCTTCGTCGACGGCAAAGGTGGCGGTCCCGAGGATGCGCTGCGTCAGGCGGACCTGGCCTGCATGCTGGCAAAGCAGGCGGGGCGTGGGCGCGTGCGGGTGTATCAGGATTGCGACGCCTCCGCCGCCAGCTCACTGAGTGAGATGCGGATGGTGCGTGAGATACGGATGGCGATCAGCGAGGACCGCTTCAGCCTCGTCTACCAGCCGGTGATGGACCTCGAAGGCAGCCGCGTCGAATACCACGAGGCGCTGCTGCGAATGCGCATGGTTGACGGCCAGACCGCCGATACCCAACTCGTGATCAAGGCCGCCGAGCGCTATGACCTGATCGAGGACATCGATCGCTGGGTCATTCGCCGGGCGCTGAGCGAACTCGCCGCGGCCGGGCCGCAGAGGTTGGCCCGCGTAGGCATCAACCTTTCCGGCACGACGCTGTCCGAGCGCGACTTCGAATCGTTCTTTCTCGAGCAATGTAGTCAGCACAGGATCGACCCCGGGAGGATCTGTTTCGAGATTACCGAGACCGCCGCGGTCGTGCAGATTGATCGCGCCATCGAGCTGATTCGCCATCTGTCCGTGCATGGCTGCGAGTTCGCTCTGGATGACTTTGGCACCGGCTTCAGCAGCTTTTCCTATCTCAAGTTCCTGCCCGTGCAGTACCTCAAGATTGATGGCGGCTTCGTGCGGGGGCTGCAGGATTCAGCGCTGGACCGTGCGGTGGTCGAGTCCATCGCCAGCATCGGCGGCGCTTTGGGCCTGCGCGTGATCGCCGAGTGCGTCGAGACCCCCGAGCAGATCGAGCTGCTGCGGGAGCTCGGCATCGCCTTGGGCCAAGGCTGGGTGTATGCGCGGCCGCTGCCGCTGGCCAGCCTGGCTCAGGGCGAAAACTCGCCCTCGATGGCATAAAGCTCACCGGGGTGCAGCAACCGAGCGCGGGTGATCATCGCGCTGCGGCTGTGGGTTTCGCGGGTGATCAACAGGCAGGGGGCGTCTGTTTCGACGCCTAACCAACGTGCTTCCTGCACACTCGGCCTCACCGCCTCGATCGCATAGCGCGCGCGCCACAGCACAGTGGCGTTGAACAGGTAATGGGTCGGCGTGATCTGGGTGAAATCCTGCTGCAGGTAGTCTGGGGCCTCAATCGGGTTGACCCAGCGATCCTCCAGCTGCAGCGCACGCCCGGATTCGAAGTGCAGGATCACGCTGTGGAACAAGGCGCGTCCGGGCTCCAACTCGAACGCGCGTGCCACCGCAGGCTTCGGCACATCGGCCCGCAGCAGCTTCACCTCGGCCGTGTGCACATGTCCACGGGCGGCGATTTCCTCGTTCAGATCGCGCAGTGTCAGCGAGCTGGACACCCGATCAAGCGCGCTGGCGAAGCTGCCCACGCCCTGGATGCGCTCGATCAGACCCTCAGCGGCCAACGCGTTCAAGGCCCGCCCGACGGTCATTCGGCTGACGCCAAATTCCGCGACCAGGGCCGATTCACTGGGCAGCTGCGCTCCGGGCGCATAGTCACCGCGAGCGAGTGCGTCCTTCAGCGCCTGCTTGATCTGCGCGTAGGGTGGAAGCTTCGATGTCTCACCCATGTTGCACCTCGCCTTGCCGCATCTTGTCTAGACAGGTAGCGTAGTTCACCCATCGGCGTGCCGCCAGCGCATCCTGAGCCCAGGCTGCGGCGCGCCGAAAGCCTTTCGAAGGCGTCTGCGCACGCGCGTCACGCCCACACTGCCACAGGAGCCTGCTATGAGTCCGTCCGCAACAGCGGCACATCCGCGCCTCGTCAGTTCGCCGCACGGCAGCGCGCTGCACTGCAAGAGCTGGCAGACCGAAGCCGCCTGGCGAATGCTGCAGAACAACCTCGACCCCGAGGTCGCCGAGAACCCGGATGCGCTGGTGGTCTACGGCGGCATCGGCAAGGCCGCGCGCGACTGGGACAGCTTCGAGACGATCCTGAAGACACTGGAGCGCCTTGAGGACCACCAGACCCTGCTGGTGCAGAGCGGCAAGCCGGTCGGCGTGTTCCCGACCCACGCGGACGCGCCGCGCGTGCTGATTGCGAACTCCAATCTGGTGCCGAAATGGGCCACCTGGGAGCACTTCGACGAGCTCGATCGCAAGGGCCTGATGATGTACGGCCAGATGACCGCCGGCAGCTGGATCTACATCGGCAGCCAGGGCATCGTGCAAGGCACCTACGAGACCTTCGTCGAGGCCGGTCGCCAGCACTACGGCGGCGATCTCACCGGCCGTTGGGTGCTGACCGCCGGCCTGGGCGGCATGGGCGGCGCACAGCCGCTGGCGGCGAGCTTCGCCGGCGCCTGTTCGCTCAATATCGAATGCCAGCAGTCACGCATCGACTTCCGTCTGCGCTCGCGCTACCTCGACGAGCAGGCTGCGGATCTCGATGACGCACTCGATCGCATCCGCCGCTACACGGGCGAAGGCCGAGCCGTCTCGATCGGCCTGCTCGGCAACGCGGCCGAAGTGTTGCCCGAGCTGGTGCGCCGCGCCCGGGCCGGCGGCATGAAGCCTGACCTGGTCACCGATCAGACCTCGGCGCATGACCTCGTCAACGGCTATCTGCCGCCCGGCTGGAGCGTCGAGCACTGGCAGGCCGCGCAGCGTGATCCGTCGAAGCATGCCGAGCTTCGTGCTGCGGCTGCGCTTGGCTGCGCCGAGCATGTCCGCGCGATGCTCGACTTCCAGCAGCTCGGCGTACCGACCTTCGACTACGGCAACAACATCCGCCAGGTCGCGAAAGATCAGGGCGTGAACGATGCCTTCGACTTCCCGGGCTTCGTACCCGCCTACATCCGCCCGCTGTTCTGCCGCGGGGTCGGCCCGTTCCGCTGGGTCGCGCTGTCGGGCGACCCCGAGGACATCGCGAGGACCGACGCCAAGATCAAGGAACTGTTTCCCTACAACCAGCACCTGCACCGCTGGCTGGACATGGCCGGCGAACGCATCGCCTTTCAGGGCCTGCCCGCGCGCATCTGCTGGATCGGCCTGGGCGAGCGCCATCGTGCCGGCCTGGCCTTCAACGAGATGGTGCGTAGCGGCGAGCTGAAAGCGCCGATCGTGATCGGCCGTGACCATCTGGATTCAGGTTCGGTCGCCAGCCCCAACCGTGAAACCGAAGCCATGCTGGACGGCTCGGACGCGGTCTCCGACTGGCCGCTGCTCAATGCCATGCTCAACGTCGCAGGCGGCGCGACCTGGGTCAGCCTGCACCACGGCGGCGGCGTCGGCATGGGCTACAGCCAGCACAGCGGCGTGGTGATTGTCTGCGACGGCAGCGAGGCGGCGGACAAGCGCATCGCCCGCGTGCTGTGGAACGACCCGGGCACCGGCGTGATGCGGCATGCGGATGCGGGCTATGCGATCGCGCAGGACTGTGCGCGCGAGCAGGGGCTGGATTTGCCGATGCTGGGGTCAGACTTTTCTTCACTCTGAACGCTCGTCGCCGAGGGCTAACGCTGGCAACAGCAATTCGTCAGCGCGCCTCAAGCATCGCAGCGCAGCCTTGCTCCCCTCTCCCCGTGGGAGAGGGGTCGGGGAGAGGGTTCGGGAGCCCTCAATCCCCCACGTTTGATCAGCACTCAACCTGTGCAGACGAAGTCTTCTACCGAGAAGTGCCCGGACCCTCTCCCCAACCCTCCTTCGCTTCGCTCGGGCTCTCGGGGCCATCGGCTACCACCGGCAGCCGATGGCCCCGAACCGCTCCACAGGGAGAGGGCCTCAGCTCGGCTCCGATCCGCGGTTTCGCTTCGAAGCTCACGCTCCGACCCAACGCCTCCAACTCCAAGCAGGAACTCGCCCATGAGCCTGACCCTCGCCCCCGGCCATCTGAGCCTCGATCAGCTGCAGTCCATCCATGCCAGCGGCCTGCGGGTCGAGATTGATCACCACGCGCGCGCCGGCATCCGCGCCAGCGCTGAACTCGTTCAGCGACATGCTGCCGGTGATGCGCCCGTGTACGGCGTCAACACCGGCTTCGGTAAGCTGGCTTCCACGCGCATCAGCAAGGCCGACCTCGCCCAGCTGCAGCTCAACCTGATCCGCTCGCACTCGGTCGGCGTCGGTGCGCCGCTGTCGCCCGAAGTCGTTCGGCTGATGCTGGTGACCAAGGCGGCCAGCCTTGCGCGCGGGCATTCGGGCGTGCGCGAAGAGGTGATCGACGCGATCCTGGATGTCTACAACGAGGGCCTGGTGCCCTTCGTTCCGGCACAGGGCTCGGTGGGTGCCTCGGGCGACCTCGCACCGCTCGCACACATGACGCTGGCCCTGCTCGGCGAGGGCGAGTTCCTGGTCCACGGCGAGCGGCGATCCGCGGCCGAGGTGCTCGCCAACCACGGCCTCAAGCCGCTGACGCTGGAAGCCAAGGAAGGGCTGGCGCTTATCAACGGCACCCAGACTTCGACTGCGCTGGCCCTGCACGCGCTGTTCGCGTTCGAACCGGTGCTGGAATCTGCACTGGTGATTGGCGCGCTCACGGTGGATGCCGCGCGCGGCAGCGACGGTCCGTTTGATCCGCGTATCCATGCCGTGCGCGGCCAGCCCGGTCAGATCGATGTGGCGCAGTACTACCGCGCCCTGCTCAGCGGCAGCGCGATCCGCGCCTCGCATGCGGAAGGCGACGACCGCGTGCAGGATCCCTACTGCCTGCGCTGCCAGCCGCAGGTGGTCGGGGCCTGTCTGGATCAGCTGCGCTACGCCGCCCGCGTGCTGCTGCGCGAAGCCAATGCGGTGACCGACAACCCGCTGGTGTTCGCCGACGAAGGCCTGATGGTGTCGGGCGGGAACTTCCATGCCGAGCCGGTGGCGCTGGCAGCCGACGCGATGGCCACCGCGATTGCAGAAGTCGGCGCGATCGCCGAACGCCGCATCGCGATGCTGATCGATGCCGGCGTCTCGCGCCTACCGCCTTTCCTGACCCGCGACGCGGGACTCAACAGCGGCTTCATGATCGCCCACGTCACTGCGGCCGCACTCGCCAGCGAGAACAAGTCGCTGGCGCATCCGGCTTCCGTCGACAGCCTGCCGACCAGCGCCAACCAGGAAGACCACGTGTCGATGGCGACCTTCGCCGCGCGCCGCCTGCAGCCGATGATCGACAACGTCGCCCACATCCTCGGCGTGGAGTACCTCGCGGCCGCGCAAGGCGTGGAGTTCCTGCGTCCACTCAGCAGCTCTGCCACGCTCGAAGCCGCCCACGCCCTGCTGCGCGCGCAGTGCCCCAGCGTCGACACCGACCGCTATCTCGCGCCCGATATGGAGCGCGCGGCTGCCATTGTGCGTCGCGGAGATCTGATCCCTCTGCTGCGCGCTCTACCTGACCTGCCTGCGCTTTGGGTCGCGGCTTGAGGGGGCGGCGAACGCACCCGGGTCGATACCCAATCTGGGATGACCGAGGCGAGCGTCGAGCCTCGGCGGGTCAAGACCCGCCCTACGCCGCTCGCCGCCGAGACGGGGATCCGTGCATGACTTCTTTCGCCGCCGTTCGGTGCGCCGCAGGCGCACCCTACGCGATGACGGCATCGGCTACGCCAATCGCGAAGCGTGGCTCGACGCCGTAGGGTGCGCGTGTCGCGCACCTGAACCCGCGAACGACGCCTTGCAAGAAACGAAGTCTCACGCCCGGCCCGCACATCTTCTCCCCTTACCTGAACGGGCATTCGGAAGCGAAGCGGTGCGCCGCAGGCGCACCCTATGCTTTGAACAAGTCCGTCGAGAGCCCCCTACTCGACCGTCAGTCTGTGCATGAACTCCGCGATCAGCCCTGCACATAGCCGGGGTTGGGTCTGCAGCAACAGGTGTGGCCCCTCTACCTCTCGCGTTTGCGCCGTCTGGAGCGCGTTCGCCAGCTGTCTGCGTGCATTCGCGCTCAGAAGTCGATCCTGCTTCGCCCAGAGCACCAGACTGGGCTGCTTCTGCTGCCTGGATGCATCGGCGGCGTCCACGCGCAGCGCTTCAAACGCCCGTCGGCTCAGCACGCGGGCCGGAACGTCAGCCAGGGCCGCGGCGAGCTCGGAGCGCAATGCCTGACTTGACCAGGGTCCCAACAGGAACCAGTCGAGCAGGAATCCCGGTGGCCGCAGGCGTGCCCAGCGCACGCCACCCGACAGCGGCCCCAGCAAGGAGGTCGGACGCGTGGCGAAGGTCGTCGAGAGGATGAGCCCTTGCAGGTTGGCTGGAGGCGCAGCACCAATCCGTAGAGCGATTGGCCCCGAGAAGGACTCCGCAAGCAGCACGAAAGCGCTGGACTCGGGCAACTCGGCACGCACGCGTCGCTCCAACTCGACGTAGTCGAGCGCGTCATGCGTCGGATATCCGATGGCCCTCGCCGAAACCCCGCACTCAGCAAGCTCCTTGACCAAAGGAGCAAACAGGCGTCCCGTGCCGTCGAGTCCGGGCAACAGGATCAGCTCAGGGCGAGGCATCCCGGTGTTCACCCGCACGGATCACAGCAGCTTCTGGGTAATCGCCTTCAGCACCGCGTGGGTGCGGTCGCGGCAGTCGAGCTTCATCAGGATCTCGGACATGTAGTTCTTCACCGTACCTTCCGACAGGTGCAGCACGCGGGCGATTTCCTTGTTGCTGTAGCCTCCGGCGACGAGGCGCAGGACGCTCTGTTCGCGCTCGGTCAGGCGCGGGCCTGGCTTGGCATCGGGGGTGCTCCAGCCGGCGCGCACGGGGCCCAGGCTGATCGGCTGCAGCAGGGTTTCGCCGGCGGCAACGCGCTGGATCGCGGCGCGCAGGTCTTCGGGCGAGGCGTCTTTCAGCAGGAACCCCTGGGCACCGGCTTCGACCGCGCGCAGCAGCAGCTCGCTGTCATCGAAGGTCGTCAGCAGGATCACCGGCGTCGCATCACCGCGTTCTCGCAGGGCGCCAATCAGGCCGATGCCGCCCATGCCGGGCATGCGGATGTCGCTGACAATCACCTCCACCGGACGCTGCGGCAGCGCGGCGAGCAGGCTTTCGGCATCCGGCGCTTCCAGCGCGATCTCGATACCGAGATCGGACAGCAGCGCCGACAGCCCGCGAAGCACCAGCGCCTGGTCATCACACAGGGCAATGCGCACGCTCATGCGGCCTGCTCCGGCAGGAAGGCGCGAAGGCGAAGGCCGCGGCCGGTTTCGCTGTCGAGCTCGACCCTTCCGCCCATGGCCTGCAGACGCTCGCGCATGCCGGTGAGGCCGTTGCCGAACTCCACGCGCCGCGGTGTTTCGCCGTCATTGCTCACTTCCAGCATCAACTCCGCCCCGACGTGCCCACAGCTCAGTCGGATGTGGCTGGCGCGGCCGTGCCGAAGCGCATTGGTGATCGCCTCCTGGGCGCAGCGCAGCAGGGCTTCGGCCTGGGTGACAGACTCCACGCGCAGCCCTTCCTGCACCTCCACTTCGATGCGCGTGCCGGCAATGGGGCGCGCCAGTGCGCGCAGCGCGGCGTCGAGTTCGAGCCCGTCGTGCAGGCGCAGCGCGCTGACCACACTGCGGATGTCGGCCAGCAGCTCATCGGCCAGCTGGGCGCTGACCCGGACCTCTTCGCGCGCGGCCAGCACCGGATCACGCTGCAGGCGCGCGAGATTGAGCTTCAGCGCGGTGAGCTTGTGGCCGGCAACGTCGTGCAGCTCGCGCGAGAGTTTCAGGCGCTCGCCGGTGCGGGCGCTTTCTTCCAGCAGGCGTTGGGTGGCCAGCAGCTCGGCATTGACCTGGGCCAGGTGATCGCGGCTGCGCTCGCTCATACCGGCGTAGTAGCCGGTCAAGGTGGCGAAGGCCTGGAAGCCGAGCAGTGGTACGAGGTTGAGCAGCGCCTGCAGCAGCGGCCAGCCGGACTCGATCCAACGCAGCGCCACCGCCACATTGAAGGCCAGAATCGCCAGCACCGCCCAGCGGATCGGCATCAGCAGCACCAGCTGGGCGGACACGATCACCAGCAGCACGGTGACCTGGCCTTCCAGCAGCAAACGCTCGGCGGCGACCACCAGCACGCCCTGCAGCAGGCTGTTCCAGCGCGCGCCACGGCAGTCGACACCGCTCTCTCGCAGGCTGCGCCACACGAACAGCGCCAGCATGCCCAGCAGGCAGGCGAAGCCCGCCCACTCGCGCGCATCTCCTGACTGCAGCTTGGCGAAATCGACTGCGGCGAAACCAATCGCGGCCCAGGTGATGTAGGCCGCGAAGCTGAGCGGCGAGAGCCAGCCCGTCCATCGCGCGGGTGCGACGAGACGATCGCGCGCGGGTTCGAATTCGGTGGTGTTCATGCCTGCAGCATGGCAGCGCCTGCGCCGTCGTGAAACCCACCGAGGCGCCCAGGTGACTTTACTCACCCCCAGCGGGTGACCGCGGGCACCTGCTGCCCGAAGGCCGCGATGCGGAGACTTCAAGTCCACACAACGCAGCGGAGCCGAACCCATGGAAAGCCTGTACCCGATCCTTGTCAGCGTCCACGGCCTGGCCGGCGTGGTCGCCTTGATCACGTTCTGGATGGCTGGATTCGCCCGCAAGGGCTCGCCCCTGCATCGCGGCAGCGGCAAGATCTTCATGCTGGCGATGCTGGGCATCTGCGTGACCGCGCTGCCAATGGCCGCGACCTTCTTCGCGCGCGGCCTCGGCGGCATCGCTACCTTTCTGACCTATCTGGTGGTGATCACCGCCACCTCGATGTGGCTGGGCTGGCGGGCGATCCGCCGCAAGCGCGACCAGGCCGCGTTTCGCGACCGCGCCTACGCCGTGGTGGGTGCGCTCAACCTGATCACCGCGCTGATCGTGCTGGCGGTCGGCATCCGCATGGGCAATCCTCTGCTGATGGGATTTTCCGCGGTGGGCGCCTTGCTGGGCGGCGGCATGCTGCGGCGCCTGTGGAAGCCGATCGATGCCGGCAACTGGTGGCTGCAAGAGCACTACGGCGCGATGCTGGGCTGCGGCACCGCCACCCACGTAGCTTTCTTCGCGATCGGCCTGAAGGGCCTGCTGCAGGTATTCGGCCTGCAGCTGACGGGAAGCCTGCAGCTGCTGCCCTGGGCGGTGCCAGTGGCCGTGTCGGTGGTCGCAGGCATCCTGCTGGACCGTCGCTATGCGCGGAAGCCGGCATCCAAGCCGTCCGCAGCGGTCACGCATGCCGTACTTGAGCGAAGCTGAGCGACGCAGCGCCCGCGCGGTAGACGTAAGCGCCGATGCCAAGGCGGGCGTCAACGGAACCGGAACCGGATCAAGGGTGGGCCGTCCCTGGCCCCGGCACGGAGTGTTCCGTGCACGAACGATGCGCCACGCGCGAATCCAGGTGCGCGTGGCGCGGTGTCAACGTCGCGCCGCGAGTGCTTCGGGGTCGAGGCCGGCGAAGTCGCCAGCCAGGGCCTTGTACAGCGCGGCCAGTGCCGTGGCCCGCTGCACTTCGGCATCGACCGCACGCAGTTCGAAGTCGATGCGCGTGCGTTCGGCATCGAGCAGGCCCAGCGCATCTTCGCTGCCGACATCGAAGCGCAGGCGTACCAGCCGCGCCGCCTCGCCGGAGGACTCCGCCGCCGCGCCGAGATCGAAGGCCGCCCGGTTGGCTGCGCGGTAGCCGGCCATCGCGTTCTCGGTTTCCTCCAGCGCGCGCAGCAGGGTCTCGCGGAACAGCGCCTCGGCCGCGTCGGCGCGGGCCTCCGCGGCGCGAACCCGCTGCCGGGTACGGCCGAAGTCGAGGATGCTCCAGCGGATCGACGGCCCCCAACTCCAACGCTGCGCGCTGTCCTCGCCGAGGTCGCCAAAGCGCTGCGCGGTCCAGCCGAAGCCGCCCAGCAGGTCGAGCTTCGGAAAGTAGTTGGCGACTTCGGTGCCGATGTCGGCATAGGCCGCGGCCAGACGACGCTCAGCCTCGCGCACGTCAGGGCGACGCTTCAGCCATTGTTCCGGCGTGCCCACTGCGACCAGCGGCGGCAGATCAGGAATCCCCGCCTCAGCGTCGACCAGCGCGCGCACCGCATCGACCGGCTGCGCGGTGAGCACCGCCAGACGCTGCTCGGCGCGAACCACCGCGGCTTCGGTCTGCGCGTACTGCGCGGCCAGCGCCGAGCGCTGTGCCTGCACAGCGGCGACGTCCTGGCCGCTGCGGCGGCCGTGGCGCTCCAGTGCGGTCATCACATCAAGGCTGCGCTGCCAGCCTTCCAGATTCTGCTCCAACAGGCGCAGCCGCGCATGCGCGCCGCGCAGCTCGAACAGCGCCTGCGCGACCTCGGCTACCACGCTCACGTGCACGTGCTCCAGCGCGGCGGCATCCGCCTGCACGCGGCGATCGATGGCCCGTTTGGGGTTGCGCAGGCTGCCGAACAGATCGATTTCCCAGACGGCATCGAAGCCAGCGCGATAGGTATCCGTTCGGCCCTGCTCGGGCGGCAGGAACGGGTCGCTACCGCTGGGGCTGCTGCGCTCGGCGCTGAGGCCGGTGTCCATGGTCGGGAACAGGCTGTAGGTGGACAGCCCCGCCCGCGCGCGGGTTTCGTCCAGCCGTGC
The DNA here is from genome assembly GCA_964586455.1 of uncultured Aquimonas sp. Classification (GTDB taxonomy): domain Bacteria; phylum Pseudomonadota; class Gammaproteobacteria; order Xanthomonadales; family Xanthomonadaceae; genus Aquimonas. Next base: position 111,413 of record CAZPHV010000003.1, on the reverse strand, counting down.
GAGGGCCTGCGCCAGCTGGGTGTTGGCTTTGAGCGCGCGGGTGATCAGGGCATCCAGCGCGGGGTCGCCGAACGCGCGCCACAGCGCCGGCTGCACCGTCTCGGTACCGGCATGGCTGCCGGCTTGATCGAAGCGTTCGGGAACATCCAGCTGCGGACGAACATACTCGGGGCCGACCGTGCAGGCGGACAGCGCCAGCAGCAAGGCCGAGGCCAGTGCGGCGGTTTTCAGCTTACGCATGGGCAGCGCCCTCCTCGAGCGTCGCCCGGCGCGCCTTGCGGCGCTCCACAAGCGTACGCACCAGAACATAGAAGACCGGGGTGAAGAACAGGCCGAACAGGGTCACACCAAGCATGCCGGCGAACACGGTCACGCCCATCACGTGGCGCACTTCGGCGCCCGCACCCGAGGCGAACACCAGCGGGATCACGCCGGCGCAGAAGGCGAAGCTGGTCATCAGAATCGGCCGCAGGCGCAGCCGGCAGGCCTCGATCGCCGCCTCGACGATGCCGCGGCCCTGTTCCTCCAGATCACGCGCGAACTCGACGATCAGGATCGCGTTCTTGCAGGCCAGGCCCATCAGAACCACCAGGCCGATCTGGGTGAAGATGTTGTTGTCAAGAAAGCTCGGTGGGTAGGTCGGCGGTGAGATTGCGAGGCTCATGCCGTGCATGAAGTTCACCAGCCACACGCCACCCAGCGCCGACAGCAGACACATCGGCACGATCAGGATCACCGCCAGCGGCAGGCTCCAGCTCTCGTACAGCGCCGCCAGCACCATGTAGACCAGCAGTACACAGAGCGGGAACACCAGCAGGCCGAGGTTGCCCTGGTTGACCTCCTGGTAAGTCAGGCCGGTCCACTCGACGTTCATGCCCCGCGGCAGCACCTGCTGCGCCAAGCCCGACACCGCTGCCACCGCCTCGGTGGACGACATCATCGCCGGGTTGATGCCACCGGAAAAATCCGCCGCCGGATAGCCGTTGTAGCGGATCACGGGATCGGGCCCGAAGCTCGGCTTGAACTCGACCACGCTGCCCAGCGGCACCATTTCGCCGCTGGCATTGCGGGCGCGTAGACGGTCGATGTCGCCGCTGTCGTCGCGGAACTCGAAGTCCGCCTGTGCGTACACGCTGTAGGTGCGCCCGAACAGGTTGAAGTCGTTGATGTAGGCCGAGCCCAGATACACCTGCAGAGCCTCGTAGACATCATTCAGCTGCAGGCCTTGTTCCTTGATGCGGTTGCGGTCGATCTGCGCGTCCAGCTGGGGCACGTTCGACTGGAACGAGCTCAGCACGGTGAAAGGATCAAAGCCGGGCGTCTGCCGCATGGCCCCGACCAGGGCTTGGGTCTGCGCGTTCAGCTCGCCGTAGCCGAGTCCACCGCGGTCCTGCACGAAGGCTTCGACACCAGCCGCATTGCCCAGGCCCATCACCGGCGGCGGCAGGGCTGCAAACGCGATGCCGTCCTGGATCTCGCTAAACGCGATGTTCAGCCGGGTAGCGATATCGGCCGCCTCCAGCGCGCGGCCTTTCGAGGGCTCGAGGCCGATGAACATCACGCCGAAGTTTGGCGTGTTGACGAAGTGGAAGGCGTTCAGGCCTGGGAACTGCACCGCGTTCTCCACCCCAGGCGTAGCCAGGGCGATATCCCCCATTCGCCGCATCACTGCATCGGTGCGGTCGAGGGTGGCGCCCTCCGGCAGGAACACGCCGGCGAACAGATACTGTTTGTCCTGGGTCGGAATGAAGCCGACCGGGATGCTGCGGAAGGCGAACACCGTCACCACCAGCAGCACCGCATACAGGGCTAGCAGACGCGGGGTGCGCTTGATCACGCTGCCCATGCGGCCGGAGTAGCGATCGCTACCGCGCTTGAACACGCGATTGAAGGCACCGAAGAAGCGCCCGAACACACGCTCGATGAAGCGACCGAGTGTGTCCTTCCTAGCGCCGTGCGGCTGCAGCAACACCGCCGCCAGCGCCGGCGACAGGGTCAGCGAGTTGAATCCGGAGATCAGCACCGAAGCTGCAATCGTGACCGCGAACTGGCGATAGAACTGGCCGCTGACGCCCTCCAGAAAGGCCAGCGGCACGAACACCGATGCCAGCACCAGGGTGATCGCGATGATCGGCCCCGAGACTTCGCTCATGGCCTTGTGGGCGGCGTCGCGCGGGCTCAGACCGTCCTCGATGTGACGCTCGACGTTCTCGACCACCACGATCGCATCGTCGACCACGATGCCGATCGCCAGCACCAGGCCGAACAGAGTCAGCACATTGATCGAGAAGCCCAGCAGCCACAGCACCGCAAAGGTGCCGACGATCGACACCGGCACCGCCAACAGCGGAATCAGCGAAGCGCGCCAGGTCTGCAGGAAAATCACTACCACGATCACCACCAGCGCGATCGCTTCCAGCAGGGTGGTGATGACCGAGTCGATCGAGGCGCGCACGAACACGGTCGGGTCGTATTCGACGCTCCAGTCCACGCCCTCGGGGAAGGTCGCGGCGAGCTCACCCATCTTTTCGCGCACCGCGTCCGACAGCGCGATCGAGTTGGCGCCGGGGGCCTCGAAGATCACCACCGCCGCGGCGTCCTGACCGTCCAGCAGCGAGCGCAGCGCATAGCTGCTGGAGCCCAACTCGATGCGGGCGACATCGCGCAGACGGGTGAAAGCGCCGCCTTCGGCGCGCAGGATGATGTCACCGAAGGCTTCCGGTGAATCCAGCCGACCCTGTGCGTTGATCGACAGCTGCACGCCTGAGCCATTCGGCATCGGCGCAGCGCCAATGGCGCCGGCCGAGACCTGCTGGTTCTGCTCGCGAACGGCATTCAGCACGTCGCCGGCGGTGATGTTGCGCGCGGCGGCGGCATCCGGGTCGAGCCAGATCCGCATCGCGTAGTTACCGGCGCCGAAGGCCAGGGCCTGGCCGACGCCATTCAGCCGGGCCAGTTCGTCCTTGACCCGCAGGTTGGCAAAGTTCGACAGATACAGCGCGTCGTAGCGCTTATCCGGCGAGGTCAGGTGCACCACCATGGTGATGTTGGGCGAGGCCTTGGCCGTGGTCACACCCAGCTGACGCACCGCCTCGGGCAGACGCGGCAGGGCTTGCGCCACGCGGTTCTGCACCTGCACCGCGGCGAGGTCAATGTCGGTGCCCTGGGCGAAGGTGACGGTGAGGATCATGGTGCCGTCGGAGGCCGCCACCGACTTCATGTAGATCATCCGCTCGACGCCATTGACGGCTTCTTCAAGCGGGGCGGCCACGGTGTCGGCAATGGTCTTCGGATTGGCGCCGGGGTAGATCGCAGTGACCTGCACCGAGGGCGGCACCACGTCGGGGTATTCGCTGATCGGCAGGTTGGGCAGGGCGATCAGGCCGGCCATGAACACCAGTGCGGACAGCACCGCGGCCAGGATCGGGCGATCGACGAATATCTTGGAAAAGTCGGAATGCGCCACGGCGGTCAGCCCTCCTGGGCGGGCGCAGCAGGCGCGGCGGCGGCCTGGGCGGAGGCCTGCAGCGGATCGTTCATCGGCACATCAACCGGCGCCAGCGGCTGGCCGGGGAAGAAGATCTTGCGCACACCGTTGACCACCACGCGATCGGTCTCAAGCAGGCCGGATTCGATCACCCGCAGGCCATCGATGCTGGGCCCGACCTGCACATCCTTGCGCTGCGCGGTATCGCCCTCGCCCAGCACCCAGACGTACTTGCGGTCCTGGTCGCTCAGCAGGGCCTGCTCGTGCACCAGCAGGGCCGAGCGCGCGCTGCCGCTGTCCAGGCGCACGCGCGCTGACAGGCCCGGAATCAATTTGCCGTCGGGATTGGGCAGCACGCCGCGCATGCGCACGGTACCGGTGCGCGGATCCAGCGCGTTGTCGATGAAGTCGAGCCGGCCTTCGAATTCGAAGCGGCCGGCATTGCCGATGTCGACCGCGAGTTTCGCCTTGGCCGGGTCGGTGCCGTTGCCGCGATAGCGCAGCAGGGCGCGCTCGTCGGCATCGAAGGCGACTCGGATCGGATCGACCGAGACCACCGTCGTCAGCACCGGCTCGCCGGCACTGACCAGATTGCCGGGGCGCAGCCGCGCCGCCGACACGCGGCCTTCGATCGGGCTGCTGATGCGGGTGAAGCTCAACTGCAGGTCGGACTGCGCCAGCCGCGCGCGGGCCGCCGCCAGATCGGCTTCGGCCTGGCGCAGCTCGGCCTGACGGATCTCCAGCTCGCCCTGCGAGACCGCGCGCGCTTCGATCAAGGCCTCGCTGCGGCGCTGCTCTTCGCGGGCAAGCGTGACGCGACTGTCGGCGCGCGCGACTTCAGCACGGGCCGCAGTAACTGCAGCCGAGTACTCGCGATCATCAATGCTGAACAACGCAGCGCCCGCCTGGACGATCTGGCCCTCTTCGAAGTGGATCTCGCGCAGGTGGCCGCCGACGCGCGGGCGAATCTCGACGGAGTCAACCGCCTCGATGCGGCCCACCAACACGTCGCGATCGCTGATCTCGCGGGTCTCGACGCGCGCCACCGACACGCCCTGTGGCGGCATCTCCTGGGGCGGCGGTTCGGAACAGGCAGCCAACAGGGCGCCCAGCAACAGGGCCAACAGGAGCGGACTCAGCGCATGTGAAACGGGCCGCCTCGCGGCCGTGGGGAGGGGGTTCGATCTCACGGGAATACCTGGGAGGAAGGGAAAGGAAGGGAGCCGAGCTCAGGGCGAAGGTCACGCCCTGTGGTCGTGCGGGGGAGTCGGAATTTCGACACCGGCGGCCCAATCGAGCAGCAGACGCTCGATCAGCACCTTCAGACGCTTGCGCGCTTCGGCGGGCACCGGGTTGAGGTTGAAGATGTCCTGCCAGAACAGCCCTTCGGCGGCCGCCAACAGCAGGTAACGACGCAGATCCGCGTCGTCCCAGGTCCACTCGGCGAAATCACGGGCCTGCGCGGCGCGCACCGGGTCGAGCAGGCTGGCGTCGACCATGCCGGCGCTCAGCATGCCGCTGACGAAGCGCTTGTGGCCCTCGTCCTCGCTGAGGTGGCAGCGCAACTGGCCTAGCGCGGCGGCCGTGCGCGGGCAGCGGCAGGTTTCCGGCAGGTCCTCGGGCGGCAGCGAGGCTGACTCCCACTGCTCGACATCGGCCTCGATCAGGCCGCGCAGCAGGTCTTCCTTGGTCGGGAAGTGGTAGGTGATGCCGCCGCGGGTGACGCCGCTTTCGCGCGCCAGCTCATCGAAGGTCAAGTGGCCGGCGCCGCGCGCTTCGACGATTCGGCGGGCGGCGTCGAGGACGCGCTGTCGGGCTTTGGGGGGTCGGGTCATGGCGGCGGAACTTTACAGAACGTTTTGTATAGAAACGCGCGCCGCGCGCTTCTTTTGTTCAGATTTCATTTATCTTGGTGCCAAGCCTCCGACGCGGGCCAAGGCATGGCGCTTGCAATGCGAAAATCTGGGGCGCGCGCATCTGTCGACGCTTTCATCTCCCACGAGGCGCTACGCATCGGGCGCAAGCGCGCGTTTGAACGTCTTCAATTCGGATGACCTGAAAAGGCGACTGCGATGAGCCGGGCTGTCGGCCAGAAAAGTAACGTGGGCGTCGGCATCGACCTGTTCGAAGGCACTTCGGTCGGGGCCTTTCTGGCCGACCCGCAGGGCCGACTTCTCGGAATGAACTCGGCCCTGCGCGAGCGCCTCGGCGAGCGACAGCCGAGCACCGTTGTCGAGCTGGTCTCAGACCTCGACCCTGCGCGCTGGCAGCGCCTGCTGGCCGGCATGGAGAACAGTCCGACGGCCCTGCTTGCACCGGCTGCGCTGAACGGCCGCGAGGGCAAGCTCGACGCCATCGAACTGCGCCTGTGCCTGCACCCCATCCTGAACGCCGTGGTCGGTCTGACCTTCCCGTTGCTGGATCGCCAGCAGGAAGCCGCAGTCAACCTGCTGCAGCGTGACGTACTCGAATCAGTAGCCCTGGGTCGCCCACTGCGTGCCGTGCTCGATCTGCTATGTCGGCAAACAGAAGCGCTGGCTCCGGAGGTCGTGTGCTCGGTGCTGCGCATCGACCGCGACAATAAACTCCGACCGCTGGCCTCACCCAGCCTGCCGATTTCCTACTCGGCTGCGCTCGATGGTTTGTCGACCGGCCCAATCTCGGGCTCCTGCGGCACCGCGGCTTTTCGTGGCGAAGAGGTCGAGGTTCAAGACATCGACACCGACCCGCTGTGGGCGCCGTTCAAGCATCTGGCGCTTCCACTCGGATTGAGGGCCTGCTGGTCGACACCGGTCATGGGGCGCGAGGGCAAGGTCATTGCGACGTTTGCCTTCTACTACCGCGAGCCGCGGGGGCCCAGCAGGTTCCATCGACGCATGGTGGATGCCTGCATCCAGCTGTGTCGGGTCGCCCTGCAGCACGATGACAACCAGGCGGAAATCGAGCGCCTCGCTTTTTTTGATCCGCAGACCGGCCTGCCCAATCGGGCCTTGCTGAAGGACCGCGCGCGCATGGCCCTGCAGCAGGCCGCACGCGACAACCGCAAGCTCAGCCTGGCTGTTCTGGATATTGATCGGTTCAAGAACATCAACGACTCGCTGGGTCATGCCGCCGGCGACGAGCTGCTGCGCGAGGTCGGTCAGCGTCTGCGCCGCACCCTGCGAGATTCGGACACGATCAGCCGCTTCGGCGGCGATGAGTTCGTGATCCTGTTCCCCGACAGTGACGCCAACGAAAGCGCGGTCGCCGCCGAGAAGGCCCTGCGTGCGGTGGCGCAGCGGCTGGAGATCGGCGGCCAGGTGCTGATGCCCAGCGTCAGCATGGGGATCAGCCAGTTCCCCGATGACGCCCGCGATTTCGAAACCCTGATGCGCAACGCCGACATCGCGATGTACGAGGCCAAGCGCGATGGTCGCGGCTGCGTGCGCTTTTTTCTGGCTTCGATGAACGAGAACGCGCGCTGGCGCATGCAGATGGAGAGCGCACTGCGCCAGGCCATGAGCCGCGAGGCGCTGGAGCTGCACTACCAGCCGAAGGTGCTGCTCGGCCGCCCAGGCTTGGCCGGCGTCGAAGCTCTTGTGCGCTGGACGCATCCGGAGTTGGGCCGGGTTCCGCCCGATCAATTCATCCCACTGGCCGAGGACTGCGGGCTGATCAATGCGCTGGACGCCTGGGTGCTGGAACGCGCCTGCGCGCAGCTGGCCGAGTGGCAATCCAAGGGCCTGCCCATTCCTGCAGTAGCGGTGAACCTGTCGGCGCAGCGCTTCCGGCAGGACGACGTGCCTGCGCACGTACGGCTTGTGCTGCAGCGCCATCGGCTGCCACCGAACGCGCTCACGCTGGAAATCACCGAGCGATTGATGCTGATTGACGAGCCGCGCGTTCGCGCCGATCTCGACAGTCTGAATCGGCTTGGGGTGCATTTGTCGGTCGATGACTTCGGCACCGGCTACTCAAGCCTGTCCTACCTGAAACGTCTGCCCGTGGACGAGCTCAAGCTCGATCGCAGTTTCGTGCGCGATATCGAGACCGACGCCGGCGACCGTGCACTGGCCAGTGCAGTCATCGGCATTGGCCGCAGCCTCGGCCAGAACGTCGTCGCCGAAGGCGTCGAGACCCTGGAGCAGCACCAGTTCCTGCTGGAATCCGGCTGCCCGGTCGCGCAGGGGTACTTCTACGCGCGGCCGATGCCGGCCTCCGAAATCGAAGCCTGGCTGACCGGCGACGGACAGCGCTGGCTGCGTCCGCAGCTGCGGCCTGTCAACTGAAACGGCGCGCTTCCCGGCGCAGTCTTCCGCCGGGAACGATGACCAACGGGGGTTCACCGCCGTTACTGGCGGCAGCCATACTCCTGCAGATGTCTGCTCACTTTCCCACTCGCAGCCGCAGCGGCGCGGTGTTGCACAGCGTCGCCCGTGCCTCGCTGCTGCCGTTCGCGTTGCTGGTCGCACTGCTGCTGTCCGCCTGCGCGACGCGTTTGCCCGACGGCGCCCCGGCCCAGCCGCGACCGACGCCAGTGCTGCTGATCGGCATCGATGGCTTTCGACCCGATTATCTGGCGCTGCCCGAAGCACGCGGCCTGCGCGCGCTGGCCGAATCGGGCGGCTTCGCCGAGGTCATGCAGCCGTCCTACCCCTCGCTGACGTTTCCCAACCACTACACCCTCGTGACCGGACTACACCCGGATCGCCACGGCATCATCAACAACAGCATGCGCGACCCGGCACTGGGCAGCTTTGCGATGCACCTGCGTGCGGCGGTTGGCGATGGACGCTGGTGGGGCGGCGAGCCGATCTGGATCACCGCTCAGCGCCACGGCCTGCGCAGCGCAACCCTGTTCTGGCCGGGTTCCGAGGCGGATGTGCAGGGGCGCTATCCGGATGAGTGGCTGCCCTACGACGGCAGCCTGGGCAGCGCCCGCCGCGTGCAGCAGGTGCTGGACTGGCTGGCGCGACCGGAATCGAGCCGACCCGATTTCATGACGCTCTACTTCGAGCAGGTGGACAGCATCGGCCACGATACGGGGCCCGACTCGGCGGCACTGCGACGTGCCGTGCGCGCGGTCGATCAGTCAGTCACTGAACTTCTCGCCGGGATCGAGCGCGCCGGCTGGGCGGGGCGGATCCACCTGCTGATCGTGTCCGACCATGGCATGGTTTCGATCGACGAAGAACAGCCGATCCTGCTGGACGCGTTGCTCGATCCGAAGTCCTTCGAACTGGTGAGTTTCGGTGCGTCCGCCGGTGTCCAGCCGCGCCGGGGGCGTCGTGCCGAGGTTGAAGCCGCGCTGCTGCGGGAGCACGCCCATATGCAGTGCTTCCGCCCCGGCGAGTTTCCCGCCCACTGGCACTTCGGCGAGCATCCGCGAGTACCCGCAATCACCTGTCAGGCCGAACCCCCTTTCATCATCGCGACCCGCCGCGTGCTCGACATGCCCGGGCGCAGGCGCAAGCTCGGTGGTCACGGCTACGACCCGACCCTGCCGGAAATGCAGGCACTGTTTATCGCCCACGGCCCGGCCTTCCTGCCCGGCGCGCGGGTTGAGCGCGTGCATTCGGTCGATGTGTATGCCCTGCTGTGCCGGCTGCTGGGCATCGAGCCAGCCGAGCATCAGGGCAATCCGCGGGCCTTCGACGCATTACTCCTGCCGGAAACGCGGTAAGCGGACAGCGGAGCGCAGTACGCGGCAATGACTCGGCCACGCGCGCGAAGATGCATGCCGAGCTCGATGCCACCCCCGGCCAAAGAGTGAGCGAGACGGGACACCCCGCGCGGTGCATCCGCGATGCGTCCTCTCTGTCTGGGCTGTGCAGCGCGAGCCCAGAACCCCACTCAGTCGGATTCGACGGGTGCCGCCTCCGCGGTGACCTCGCGCGCCACTTCGGGCGTGATCTTCAGAATCGAATGGCGGAGCTCGCGCGACAGGATCAGGCGCGCATCCTTGCCCCAGGCTTCAAGCCGCTCGTCGTAGACCAGCTTGCTGTTGGCATCGAGCCGGATCAGCCCGAGCTCGCGCAGCTTGCCGATGAAGCCGCGGAACAGGGCGCGATCGAAGAACTCCGGCGCGGCCTGCGAGTACAGCAGGGAAAGGCGCTGTGCAGTGAGCTGGCAGAAGTTCTCGAGCTCGCCGGTGGACAGGGTGCCCGAACCGTTCTTCACCAGCACCGCGATCGCGATGTAATAGCGCTCAAAGGCCTGCTGCAGGCTGTGGGCAACGATGCGCAGCTGGAAGACCTCGTCGGTCTGGCCGGGGCCCCGCTGCAGCGCGCCGGTTTCATCCAGGGTGAACAGTCCGCGCTGGAGCAGCAACTCGATGGTGGCTTCAATGCGCTGACCGAACTCTTCCGCCGTCCACGGCAGAAACAGCTCCTCCTGCACGAAGGGATACAGCAGCCGGCCCAGTCGAACCACGGCCGAGCGGCTCATGCGGCGGTTGTTCTGGAAGCAGCACGCCACCCATGACGCCGCCGCAAACAGGTGCACCACATTGTTGCGGTAGTAGGTCTGCAGCACGGCCAGTTCCGAGGGGAACCGCATCACGTCGCCCAGCGGATGCTTGATGCGCTCCAGCACCTGCACCGACTCGCCGTAGGCCACGATCTCGGACGGCGTCAGCGCTGTGACGGTCATCCGATCGGAATACGGCGAATGCTGCAGCAGGGCCTTCAGCAGATCCAGCGCACTAAGCAGGTCGGTTTCGGCCATCGCGTGCTTGGGCGTGGCCAGCAGGCTCAGCGCCAGCAGATTCACCGGGTTCACGTCGGCGGCCTGATTGATATGGCGCTGGATCCGGGTCGAAAGGTCATCGACCGCACGATTCAACCACTGCGGTTTTTCATCCGGGCTGCTTTCGAAGCGCCGCCAGTCGGCGTCATGCTCGTCGAGCACCTGATCGAGGAAAATCGGCTGACCGAAGTTGACCGAGACCTTGCCGTAGCGCTTGCGCAGTACATTGCCGAACGCGCGCAGCAGGCCGAACAGCGATTCCTTCTGCTTGGGCGCACCAGAGAGCTCGGCGATATAGCTCTTGCCCTCCATCACCTTCTCATAGCCGATGTAGACCGGCTGGAACACGACCGGTCGGCGCGGCTGGCGCAGAAATGCGCGCAGGGTCATCACCAGCATGCCGGCCTTCGGCTGCAGCAGCCGACCGGTGCGCGAGCGACCGCCTTCGATGAAGTACTCGATCGACACGCCACGGGTGATCAGGCTGGCGACGTACTCGCTGAATACCGCGGAATACAGCGGGTTGGCCTTGAAGCTGCGGCGCAGGAAAAAAGCTCCGCCGCGGCGCAGAATCGGCCCCACGACCGGCAGGTTCAGGTTCACGCCTGCGGCGATGTGCGGTGGCACGATGCCGTTGACGTAAAGCAGATACGACAGCAGCAGGTAGTCGATATGGCTGCGGTGGCTGGGTACGTAGATCACCTCATGCCCGGGCGCGACCTGCTTCAAGGACTCGAAGTGATGCATCGTCACACCGTCGTAGAGCTTGTTCCAGAACGGTTTGAGGATGAACGAAGCCGAGCGCACCGCCGGATGCGAGTAGTCGGCGGCAACCTCCAGCGCGTAGCGTCGCGCCTTGCCGCGGGCCTGGTCGAGGCTGATGCCGTCGCGTCGGGCCTGGTCGGCGATCGCGGCACTGACGCTCTCGGCCGAAATCACCGCGTCAACCAAGGTGCGCTTGTGCGACAGATCGGGCCCGATCACGGCCGTCCGCACGCGGCGGAAATGCACGCGCAGCACCCGGGATACCTTGCGAACGGTGCGCTCCCGCGACAGGCCTTCCGACAGCGCCTCGCGCAGTGACACGGCGGGTGCGAACTGCACGATGGTGCCGCGGCCGTTCAGCAGAACCGAGAGCATGCGCCGGAAGCGGCCCACCATGGCCCAGTTCTCGGAAAAGAGCACGCGGAACCAGCCGCTCTCTCGGTCCGGCGCACGCCCGACAAAAATCGAGACGGGGACGATCTGAACGTCGAGATCAGGATGCGCCTCCAACGCTTCCACCAGGCGTGCGAGGCTGGCCGAATGCGTACGCGAACGCGGTCGCCCGAACCAGGTGCTCTGCCGGCGCGACAGCGCCACCATTGCGCGCTCATCACCGAACGCGGCGTGCTCGCCGATTGGCAGCAGCGGCGAGGGCAGCCCGGCCTCGCTGCAGGCGCGCGCGAGGATGGCCGTGTTCGACAGCCCGTAACGCTCGACCACATAACAGACCGGCAGCTCCGGAAGCAGCAGCTGCTCGATCGGCGTTGAGGGCTCGCGTCGGATGGCTACCCAGGGCTGCAGCAGGCGGCCGAGTAGACGCATCAGAAGGGGTTCTTTGGTGACAGGGCTGGAGTTCATGCGCGGATTATCGCCGAAGGTGCTCAGACAGACCGTTATCCGGATGTTTGCTGATGCAGCCCCGGAACGAGGAAGGGCGGCCCATGGGCCGCCCTTCCGTCATTGCGGTGCGAGGAGCTCCGAGCTTACTCGGTGACTTCCTCGTCCTCTTCCATCATTTCGGCCGGCTCTTCGGTCACTTCCGCGGCCGCAGTCGGCTGATCGAGCATGTCGCTCAGCGCCTTCATGCTGTCCTTGCTGTACCAGCGACCCGCTTCGCGCACCATGTCCTGCTCGCTGGTGATTGCGGTACCCAAGAGGGTGTAGCTGAGCTTGACGCGGGCAGCGTCGCCCTCAGTCTTGAGCACGTCGACTTTGGTGCTGTCGAGAGCGGCATTGACGTCAAAGCCGTACACGGCCAGGACATCTTTGACGCCACCGAAGGCAATGCCGGCTTTGTCCATGGCCTGGTCGAAGCTGAGCGCATTGACCTGCTCAAGCGACTGCAGGTCGAGCTTGCGGGCAGCAGCAACGGTCTTCGCAATCGCCTGCTTGGCCAGCTCACGGTCACCCAGCTTGACGCCGCCCAGCCAGTTGCCCACCGCGTCGGCGAACTGCACGAACTGCTGCTTCTGGTCCGCGGTCATGTCGGGGTTCTGCTGGATGCTCTGCACGGCCATCCCACGCCCCATGCCGATCAGCATCGGCATCTGCGGAGCCATCTCGGCCTCGAACTGCGCCAGGTGCGGCTCCAGCTCGGCCATCAGCGCAGTTTCAGCATCCGGCGCAGTCAGCTTGCCCATCATCTCGGAGAACTCGGCCGCCTCGGCAGCGTCGGGCGCTGTGCGTTCACGGGCCTCGAACTTGGCCTTGACCTCGTTGTAGCGAGCCTCCGGCAGCACCAGCTTGACGACCTGGCCGATGTCATTCTGACGCAGCGCATCGGTCGACGCCTTGATGGCGGCATCCGGAGTGGCCGTGACTTCGGCGGGGTCAGATGATCCGCCGCTGCAAGCGACCAGACCCAACGAGAACAGGCCAGCGACGGCCAGTGAGACGAAACGATTCATGTGTGAACTCCGGGTGGAAAACGGCGGGACTGTAGCAGGTTGAAGGCAGGGTCGTCGGCGCGAACCCACGTCAGCCGAGGGGACTCCAGGGCCGACTCTCCTCATCTTCGGTGAGGGTGGCGCGCTTTTCTGCGTCGAAGAACTCCATCACCTGCTGGGCCACGGGCCAGGTGCCTTCGCGGCTGATGGCAGAGATCAGGAACCACGGTTCGGCCCAACCCAATGCGGCGACGACGGCCTCGGCGCGCTGACGACGGGTGTCCTCGTCGAGCAGGTCAGCCTTGTTGAGCAGCAGCCAGCGCGGACGGCCCATCAGCTCGGCGTCGTAGCGCTCCAGCTCGCGTTCGATCGCATGCACTTCCTCGACGATGTGGGCCACGGCCGCATCACCCTCAAGCATCGGCGACAGATCGACAATGTGCAGCAGCAGGCGATTGCGCTGCACGTGCTTCAGAAACTGCACGCCCAGGCCCGCGCCTTCGGCGGCGCCTTCGATCAGGCCGGGAATGTCGGCGATCACGAAGCTGCGGTCCTGCTCGACGCGGACCACGCCGAGGTTTGGATAGAGCGTGGTGAAGGGGTAGTCGGCAACCTTCGGCGTAGCCGCCGACACCGCGCGGATGAAGGTCGACTTGCCGGCGTTCGGGAAGCCCAGCATGCCAACGTCGGCCAACAACTTGAGCTCCAGACGCAGCTCGCGGTCTTCGCCTTCGCTGCCGGTGGTGGCGCGACGCGGCGCGCGGTTGGTCGAGGTCTTGAAGTGGATGTTGCCGCGGCCGCCTTCGCCGCCCTGGGCGACCTTGAGGGTCTGCCCGTGCTCGGTGAGGTCGCCGATCACCTCGTCGGTGTCGATCGCCGTGACTACGGTGCCGACCGGCACGCGGATGACCACGTCCTCGCCCTTCTTGCCGTACATCTGCCGGCCCATCCCGTTCTCGCCACGCTGGGCGCGGAAAATGCGCTGGTGGCGGAAGTCGACGAGCGTGTTGAGGTTTTCGTCGGCCACCAGAAACAGGCTGCCGCCGTTGCCACCGTCACCACCGTCCGGCCCGCCCAGCGGGATGAACTTCTCGCGACGGAAACTGACGCAGCCGTTGCCGCCGTTGCCTGCGATGACGCGGATGTCTGCTTCGTCGACGAGTTTCATTGGGGAGCCGGGATTTGGGATTCGGGATTTGGGATTCGTTGGGCGGCCCGCTGCACTAGAATTTTGCAGGGATCTGCTTCGTGCGGCAGCGGCGGCGAGCCAGGGCGAGCACCGCCACGATCAAGGATACGGGTCGACCTTCGGGCGAATCCCGAATCCCGAATCCCAAATCCCGGCCCTCAAACGAAAAACCCCGCACTCAGGCGGGGCCTTTCGCGTGTGCTGCGCGGCGCGATTACTCGCTGATCACGCTCACGGTGCGGCGGCTCTTCGGGCCCTTGACCGCGAAGTTCACCACGCCGTCCTTCAGTGCGAACAGGGTGTGGTCGCGGCCGAGGCCGACGCCCGGACCCGGATGGAACTGGGTGCCGCGCTGGCGGATGATGATGTTGCCGGCTTCAATCGCCTGCCCACCATAGATCTTCACGCCGAGGTACTTGGGGTTTGAATCGCGGCCGTTACGGGTACTGCCGCCTGCCTTTTTATGTGCCATGGAAGACTCTCCTTGCTTGGGGCTTCAGACGGCGCCGATCAGGCGCTGATGCCGGTGATTTCGATTTCGGTGTAGTGCTGGCGATGGCCCATCTGCTTGCGATGGTGCTTACGACGGCGGAACTTGATGATGCGGATCTTCTCGCCGCGGCCGTGGGCCTTGACGGTGACGGTGACCTTGGCGCCGGCGACGGTCGGGGTGCCGACGGTCACGCCTTCACCCGAGCCGACCAGAAGAACCTGGTCCAGGTCGATGCTGCTGCCAGCTTCGACGTCGAGCTTCTCAACGCGCAGGGTTTCACCCTGCATCACGCGGTACTGCTTACCGCCGGTGACGATGACTGCGTACATGGTGCGGATTCCTCTGTAGTTATTGTCTGCTGCCTGGACCGGGGCGAACCCCGCAGCACCGCCTTCGAAGCCCGCAAACACGGGAAGGGCAGCGCAAGGGCACCAGGACAGCCGCGGGAGTATAGGTTCGTGCTGCGCCCGGGTCAAACCCGGGCTCAGCGGGATTGGGGATTCGGGATTTGGGATTCGCTCGAACTTGCCTGACGCAGGAACGAGCGCGACCGCGTCCCACGCACAGCACAGAAGCCGCTCGGTCACGCCTCGGGCACCGTCCCGTGGCCCTCACGCGCTTGGCGCCTCCGTTGGGACACTGAGCCTGTGCGGGGCCCCAACGCTCGCGATCCGTGCCCTTGCGAATCCCGAATCACAAATCCCGAATCCCGGGTCGGGGGCGCTCCGCCCCCGACCTACTGACATCACGATGACAGGAGCAAGAGCCCAAGGTCAGCGCCTTCACACAGCGCACGGACCCGAGCCCCGCGGTGCCCGCTCTGACGAATCCCGAGGCCCTCGCGCCCTGCGCTCGGGCGTTCATCGGCGCGCGGACCAGTGGTCCGCAAGCGCGCCTCTTCACTCCCCAATCCCGAATCCCGGGCCGGGGCAATCTCGCCTCAGCCTCACACCAGCCACCTACAATGATCGGCTTACCTAGCCCTCCCCGGCCCAGCATGAACACCATCCGCATCCGCGGTGCGCGCACGCACAACCTGAAGAACCTCAGCCTTGAGCTGCCGCGCGACAAGCTGATCGTGATTACCGGCCTGTCCGGCTCGGGCAAGAGCTCGCTGGCCTTCGACACGATCTATGCGGAAGGCCAGCGGCGCTACGTCGAGTCGCTGTCGTCGTACGCGCGGCAGTTCCTGTCGATGATGGAAAAGCCCGACATCGACCACATCGAGGGTCTGTCGCCGGCGATCTCGATCGAACAGAAGTCGACCTCGCACAACCCGCGCTCCACGGTCGGCACCATCACCGAGATCCACGACTACCTGCGCCTGCTGTTCGCCCGCGTCGGCACGCCGCGCTGCCCGGACCACGGCCACCCGCTGGAGGCGCAGACGGTCAGCCAGATGGTCGATGCGGCCATTTCTCTGCCCGAGAGCCAGCGCTACATGCTGCTGGCGCCGGTGGTGCGCGAGCGCAAGGGCGAGCATGTGCAGGTGTTCGAGCAGCTGCGCGCGCAGGGCCTGGTGCGGGTGCGCGTCAACGGCACCGCGTATGAGATCGACGAAGTACCCAAGCTCGGTCTGCGCAACAAGCACACCATCGAGGCGGTGATCGACCGTTTCCGTCCACGCGCCGACATCAAGCAGCGCTTGGCCGAGAGCTTCGAAACCGCGCTGAAGCTCGGCGACGGCTTGGTCAAGCTGGTCGACATGGACGATACGAACACCGCCGAGGTGCTGTTCTCTTCGCGCTTCTCCTGCCCGGTCTGTGACTACTCGCTGTCCGAGCTGGAGCCCCGGCTGTTCTCGTTCAACTCGCCGATCGGCGCCTGCCAGAGCTGCGACGGCCTCGGCGTCACCCAGTTCTTCGACCCCGCGCGGATCGTCGCGTACCCGGAACTCAGCCTCGCCGCCGGTGCGATCCGCGGCTGGGATCGGCGCAACCCCTACTACTTCGCCATGCTGAACTCGCTGGCCAAGCACTACGGCTTCAGCGTCGACGTGGCGTTCTCGCGCCTCACCGACACGGTGCAGCAGGCGGTGCTTTACGGCAGCGGCAAGGAAGAGATCAAGTTCAGCTACCCCGGCGACAACGGTCGCTCGCAGACCCGCGTCCACCGCTTCGAAGGCATCATCAATAATCTGCAAAGGCGCTACCGCGAGACCGAGTCGCAGATGGTGCGTGAGGAGCTGTCGAAGTACATCAGCAATCGCCCCTGCCCGGAATGCGGCGGCCAGCGCCTGAATCGTCCGGCCCGGCATGTGTTCGTGTCCGACCGCACCCTGCCTGAGCTGAGCGCACTGTCGATCGACACCTCGATGGCCTTCTTTGAGCAGCTCACCCTGCCCGGCTGGCGCGGCGAAATCGCGACGAAGATCGTCAAGGAGATCCGCGAGCGTCTGAAGTTCCTGGTCGACGTTGGCCTCGACTACCTGACACTAGACCGCCAGGCCGATTCACTCTCGGGTGGCGAAGCCCAGCGCATCCGTCTGGCCAGCCAGATCGGCGCGGGGCTGGTCGGCGTGATGTACGTGCTCGATGAACCCTCGATCGGCCTGCACCAGCGCGACAACGAGCGCCTGCTGGGCACGCTGACCCGCCTGCGCGATCTCGGCAACACGGTGATCGTGGTCGAGCACGACGAGGACGCGATTCGCCTGGCCGACCACATCCTCGACATCGGCCCCGGCGCGGGCGTGCACGGCGGCGAGATCGTCGCCCAGGGCACGCTGAAGGACGTGCTGAAGTCCGAGCGCTCGCTGACCGCAGCCTATCTCTCCGGGCGCCGCCGCATCGAGGTTCCGGCGGTGCGCAAGGCGCCGGACGCCAAGCGTTGGCTGCGCCTGCTCGGCGCCACCGGCAACAACCTGAAGAACGTCGACCTGAACCTGCCGGCGGGCCTGCTGACCTGCATCACCGGCGTCTCGGGCTCGGGCAAGTCGACCCTGATCAATGACACCCTGTTCCGGCTGGCCGCGAATCGACTGAACGATGCCAGCCACACGCCCGAGGCCTTCCGCGAGCTGCAGGGGCTGGAGCAGTTCGACAAGGTGGTCGACATCGACCAGAGCCCGATCGGCCGCACGCCGCGCTCGAACCCGGCCACCTACACCGGCCTGTTCACGCCGCTGCGCGAACTGTTCTCACAGGTACCGGAAGCGCGCGCCCGCGGCTACACGGCCGGACGTTTCAGCTTCAACGTCAAGGGCGGGCGCTGCGAGGCCTGCCAGGGCGACGGCATGATCAAGGTCGAGATGCACTTCCTGCCCGACGTGTACGTGCCCTGCGATGTCTGCCAGGGCAAGCGCTACAACCGCGAGACCCTGGAAATCACCTACAAGGGCCACACCATTCACGATGTGCTGGACATGACCGTCGAGGACGCACTGAAGCTGTTCGAGCCGGTGCAGACCATCGCCCGCAAGCTGGACACGCTGATGCAGGTGGGCCTGTCCTACATCAAGCTCGGCCAACAGGCGACCACACTGTCGGGCGGCGAAGCACAGCGGGTCAAACTGTCGAGGGAATTGGCCAAACGCGACACCGGCAACACCCTGTACATCCTCGACGAGCCCACCACCGGCCTGCATTTCCACGACATCGAGCTGCTGCTCGGCGTGCTGCACCGCCTGCGCGAACACGGCAATACCGTGGTGGTGATCGAGCACAATCTGGACGTGATCAAGACCGCCGACTGGGTCATCGACCTCGGCCCCGAGGGCGGCCACCGCGGCGGCCAGATCATCGCCGAAGGCACGCCGGAAGCCGTCGCCGCGAACCCCGCCTCGCACACCGGCGTGTTTCTGCAGAAGCTGCTGCCGAGTTTGAAGCCCGCCAAGACCGAAGGTGTCGGCGAAGCCAAGCCGATGCAGCGCGGCCGCAGGAAACTGGCATGAGCGGCAGCGCGTGGAAGTCGGTCTTCGAGATCGAGATGGACGTACGCTGGGGCGACATGGACGCCTTCAACCACGTCAACAACGCCAGCTACCTGCGCTACATCGAGGAAGCCCGCGTGCTCTGGTTCAAGCAGATCAGCCCGCGCTGGGCAGACCCCGACTGCGCGCCGATCCTGGCCGCGGCGCAGATGAACTACCGCCGCCCGATCGGCTGGCCGGAGCGGCTGCGCATCGTGATGGCGGCCGAGCGCTTGGGCGGCAAGAGCCTGACGCTGGCGCACCGCATCGAAAGCGCCAGCGAGGCCGGTGTGCTGTACGCCGATGGCAGCACGGTGATGGTCTGGGTGGACGGTTCGGGCGCTTCGCTGTCGCTTCCGGACTTCGTGCGTGCAGCCGCGGGGGATCCGTCGTGAAAGCGCGCGGCGACAAGCGTCGCATCAACCTCGCTCTGCAGGGCGGCGGCGCGCATGGCGCGTTCACCTGGGGCGTGCTGGATGCCCTGCTGGAAGACGGTCGCATCGAGTTCGAAGGTTTGAGCGGCACCAGTGCAGGCGCGATGAATGCGGCGGTGCTGGCCGACGGCCTGCTGCGCGGTGGCATCGATGGTGCCCGCGAAGCGCTGGATGGATTCTGGAACGACATCGCCTCCAAGGGCCTGCTGTACAGCCCCGCGAAGCCACTGCCCGGCATGCCGAAGCCCTTTGCCGACGCGGCCGCCGCACTGGGGTTTGCAGCCTTCGAAGCGTGGACCCGGCTGCTCTCGCCGTATCAGTTCAACCCCTGGGATTTCAATCCGCTGCGCGAGGTGCTGCAGCGGCGCATCGACTTCGATGCCCTGCGCCAGCCGGGCTGTCTCAAGCTGTTCGTCTGCGCCACCGCCGTGCGCAGCGGCAAGGTCAAGGTGTTCAAAAACATCGACATGAGCGCGCAGGCGCTGCTTGCGTCGGCCTGCCTCCCGCAGCTGTTCCAGGCCGTGGAGATCGACGGCGATGCCTATTGGGACGGCGGCTACATGGGCAATCCCGTGCTGTTTCCGCTGTTCTATGAGACCGGCACCACCGATGTAGTGGTGGTGCATGTCAATCCGATCGAGCGTGATGCGCTGCCGCGCACGCCGATGGAAATCGCGAACCGCGTCAACGAGATCAGCTTCAATGGCTCGCTGATGCGCGAAATGCGTGCGGTGGCCTTCGCCGCCAAGCTGGTCGACGAAGAGTGGCTGAAGCCCGAGCACCGGCACCGCATCAAGCGCATCCACATGCACGCCATCCGCGACGATGCCGGCATGGCCGGACTGAGCCTGTCCAGCAAGCTCAGCCCGGACCGCGCCTTTCTGCACGGCCTGCGCGACGCCGGACGCGGCATCGCCAAGAGCTGGCTGCAGCACAACTACGAGGCGCTGGGCGTGCGCGACAGCGTCGATGTGCGCGCGGAGTACCTGTAGCCCGCATCAAACACGTCTGTCCTCGACAGCTCAGCAGCGCGCGACAGCTCAGCCTGCCTGCGCCTGCGCGAGGTAGCGCGCATGCAACTGCGCCACCTCGGATGCAAGAGCTTCGAGCGTGCTGCTGTTGTCGAGCACATCGTCGGCCAGGGCCAAACGCTCGGCGCGACCGATCTGAGCCGACAGTGCGGAGCGCGCCGCAGCCTCGTCGACGCCGTCACGCTGGGTCAGGCGTGCGATCTGCAGCGATTCCGGCACGTCGACCACCAGCACGCGATCGATGAAGGGGTAACGGCTGCTGGCCGTCAGCAGGGGAATCGCCAGCACCACGTAGGGCACATCGAGGCCCTCGGCGCGTTCATGCATACGCTCGCGAATGCGCGGGTGCAGGATCGCTTCGAGCTGCCTGCGCGCCTCCACGTCATTGAAGATGCGCTGGCGCAGCTGGCGGCGATCCAGGCGCCCGTCGGCCTCCAGCACCTCGGCACCGAAACGCCCGACGATTTCGGCGAGCGCCGGCTGGCCGGGCTCGACCAGCTCGCGCGCGATCAGGTCGGCATCGATCACCGGCACTCCGAGCCGCTCGAACTGCGCGGTCACGGCAGACTTGCCGGAAGCGATTCCGCCGGTGACGGCGACGATGTAGGGCGATGCGGTCATGCGGGGCCTTGATGCGCGTGGAAGCCAGGGTGCCGTGCCGGACGAACAGGTCCGTTCGCATCCGGCTTGGACGAACCGCGTCGTCAAGCGCAGTGCGTGCCCGCGTCGTTCCGGGCGCACACCCTAACCGCAGGGGCCGGACCACTCAATGCACACCCGCTGCCTGCGGCAGTCCGAGGCTTCGCTACCATGCCGCGCATGCCCGCTGCCGACGCCCCCATCGAACTCGACGCCCGCGCACTGCCGCAGGACGCGCCGCTGGCGCTCGCCTGCAGCGGCGGCCTCGACTCGCGCGCACTTCTGCAGTTGCTGGCCGATGCGCAATGGGCACGCGCACGCGGGCTGCGGGTGCTGCATGTCGATCACGGACTGCATCAGTCATCGGCGCAGTGGGCCGAACACTGCGCGCGTGAAGCGGCCGGGCTGGGCCTGGACATCGAGCTGCTGCGGGTCGAGGTGCCGGGCGGCAGCGGCGGCCTGGAAGACCGCGCGCGGCGCGTCCGCCACGCCGCGCTGGAATCGGCGATTCGGCCAGGAGAGGTCCTCGTGATGGCCCACCACCAGGACGACCAGGCCGAGACCTTCCTGCTGCGCGCGCTGCGCGGTGCGGGCGAACGCGGCCTGGGCGGCATGCGCGTTCTGCGCCCTTTCGGCCACGGCTGGCTGTGGCGACCGCTGCTGGCGACCCCGCGCAGCGCGATCGAAGCCTTCGCGAACAGCCGCGGCCTGCGCTGGATCGAAGACCCCAGCAACACCGACCACCGCCACGACCGCAACTTCCTGCGCCATGCCGTGCTGCCCCTGCTGCGTCAGCGCTGGCCGCAGGCGGGCGCTGCGCTGGCTGCATCTGCGACGCTCAGCGCTGCGGCCGATGCGCGCTTGCAGATGCTGGATGCGATCGACCTCGCACGTGCCCAACAGCTCGACCCGCAGGTGCTCGACCTCGACGTACTGATGGGCTGGGACGCCGCGCGCCGGACGCGCGTGCTGCGTGCCTGGCTGCGCGAGGCCGGCTGCGCTCTACCGACGCCCACCGTTCTGCACCAGATGGAATCGGAGCTGCTGAGCGCACGCAACGACAGCGATGCCGAAGTGCGCTGGCAGGGCCATCGTCTGCGCGCCTGGCGACGAGCGCTGCACCTGCTGCCCGAACTGCCCGAGCTGCCGACTGCGCTTGATCTGCGCTGGACCGGCGATCCACCGCTAGCGCTCCCCGACGGCCACAGCCTGGCGCTCTGCGATGGGCTCGGCGATGTGCAGTCAGACGCGCGCCTGCCTGCACCGGTGCAGGTGCGCAGCCGCCAGGGCGGTGAGCGCATGCGGCTTGCCGACAACCGACCCAGCCAAAGCGTCAAGCACCTGCTGCAGGACCTCGGTGTACCGCCCTGGCAGCGCAGGCACCTGCCCTTGGTCTGGAGCCTGGAGGATGAGCTGCTGGCAGTCGGCGACCTGCTGCTGCGCGAGGACTTCGCCGCCGATCTGCAGGCGGCGGGACTGTGCATGCGCTGGCTGGGGCCTTTCGGTCGCCGACATACGTCGGGGGTGGACGATCTGGTGGCGCTGTCGTGAGCGGGCTTGCTCAGACAAGCAGAGCCGACGCTGTGGCGCTGCGCCTGTCTCCTCTGCGATCACGAAGGAGGGTTTGATCGGAGCGAAGCCGATGAGCGTGGTCGGCTTCTTTCGATGCAAGGCGTCACTCTCGGTTGTAGGGTAGATAAGCGCAGCGCATCTACCAGCACGTCACGTGGAAGCCGAACACCAAGCGAAGCCCGATCGCGTATGGCCACCGACCCTTCACCCGAGAGGCGCGACATCAACCCCTGCATCGGATCGAGTCGACGCCGCAAAATCAAACCGACCAGAGCGGCCAGACCTCATACCCCATCGGCCAAACCCGTGACCGCAGCAGACCGGCGATCCGCGCTATGCCCGCCAGCGGGGTCCGGGAAGATGTCCTCTTCACTGCCCCCGCATTGACCGCGCTCGCAGCGCTTCGGCACACTGCCGCGCATGCCCAAGTCCGAAGCCGCCATTTCACCCTCCGACACCTCGGCCGACAGCAGCGCCGTCGCCGGTTTCGAGCGCTCGCTCGACGAGCTCGAGGGGCTGGTGCAGCGGCTGGAGAAAGGGGATTTGAGCCTTGACGAATCGCTGAAGGCCTACGAGCGCGGCATCGCCCTGTTCCGCAACTGCCAGACCGCCCTGGATCAGGCCGAGCTGCGGGTACGCCTGCTCAGCGACCCCGAAGATCCGGACAGCGGCCAGCCCTTCACCCCCGATGCCTCCTGAGGCGCGGCTGCGCGCCTGGGGCCAGCGCAGCGAAACCGTTCTCTCGCGACTGCTGCCCGACCCCGCGCAGGAACCCGGTCGCCTGCATGCCGCCATGCGCTATGCCAGCCTCGGCGGCGGCAAGCGTATGCGACCGCTTCTGGTGTATGCCAGCGGGCATGCCTGCGGAGCTGCTGAAGACGCGCTGGACCACGCCGCTGCCGCGGTCGAACTCATCCACGCCTACTCTCTGGTGCACGACGACCTGCCGGCGATGGACGACGACAGCCTGCGCCGCGGCCGGCCCACCGTGCATATCGCTTTCGACGAGGCCACCGCCATCCTCGCGGGTGATGCGCTGCAGGCGCTTGCGTTCGAGCAGCTCGCGCAGTCGCCGCTGGACGCATCGATCCGCGTCGAACTGCTGACCACGCTGGCGCGCGCCAGTGGCGCCGCTGGCATGTGCGGTGGGCAGGCGCTGGATCTCGCCGTCACCGGCGGCGAGCAAAGTCTGGACGAGCTCAGGCGAATGCATGCGCTGAAGACGGGCGCGCTGATTCGCGCGGCCGTGCGCATGGGCGCCCTGTGTGCCAGCGCGGATGCAGACACGCTGGCCACGCTGGATGCATTCGCCAGCGCGCTGGGCCTCGCCTTCCAGATTCGCGACGACCTGCTGGATGTCGAAGGCAGCGCCGAGCAGATCGGCAAGACCCCCGGCAAGGATGCCGAACAGGGCAAGCCGACCTACCCCGCCCTGCTGGGCCTGGGCGGTGCGCGCGCCGCCCTGCTCCTACAGGGCGAAACCATGCGGACTGCACTTGCACGACTGGGCACGGCAGCGCCCGAACTGCAGGCGCTGGCGGACATGACCCTGCAGCGCTCGCATTGAACCGGCCTGCGGCGAGGGCACGGCCTGTTCATCTAGCTGAGCGCGAGACGAACGCCAACCGGCGAATCGACCGTTCAGCCGCTGACTGCGCTTGACCTCGCTCGCGGACGGGCGCAGCTTGCATCGCGTACGCCCGCAGCCCTGCAAGGAGCCTCACATGACCCGTTTCCTGATCGCCAGCCTCAGCCTTTCACTCTTGCTCATCGCCACACCCGCGCTGGCCGAAGCCGATGCCCAAGGCAAGCCGAGCGAAGACCCCAGCAGCGAAATCGCTGAATCCGAAGCCGATATCCGCAGCGCGCGCCTCAACCGCTTCTGTCCTGACGCCACTGCCAGCCGCATCAAGCGCACGCGCGGCACCTGCAGCTCGCCCGGCCGCGTTTACACCCGCGACGACCTCGACAGCACCGGCGCGACCTCTGCCGGCGAAGCCCTCAGCAAGCTGGACCCGTCCATCGGCCGCGGCTTCTGATTCGCGCCGACTGCTGCATCGAAAGGCCGGGCCCTGCCCGGCCTTTTGTTTTGATGGGCGTGCGGTTCTGGTGAGCATGAAAGGCAGACGCGGCTTTCCAGAATGGAGCCGCCTTAGGGGCGCAGCTCAGCGAAAGCTGTCGGCATGATCAGATCAGGCGCGGCCGAACTCCGCTTCCAGAAGCCGCGCCAAACAAGCCTTTCCAACCGCCGCACGCGTGGCACTGCGGCGCAGCATGCGGCATGATTCCCGGCCCTGCGCCCGCCCCTTCGCCTGCCCCCGAGCCCATGAAAACCAGCAACCAGATCCGCCAGGACTTCCTCGACTTCTTCAAGTCCAAGGGGCATGCCGTTGTCGCGTCCAGCTCGCTGGTGCCGGGCAATGACCCCACCCTGCTGTTCACCAATGCCGGCATGGTTCAGTTCAAGGACGTATTCCTCGGCGCCGACAAGCGCAGCTACAAGCGCGCGGTGTCGAGCCAGCGCTGCGTGCGCGCCGGCGGCAAGCACAACGATCTCGACCAGGTCGGCTACACCGCCCGTCACCACACCTTCTTCGAGATGCTGGGCAACTTCAGCTTCGGCGACTACTTCAAGCGCGATGCGATTGCCTATGCCTGGGAACTGCTGACCGAGGTCTGGAAGCTGCCCAAGGAAAAGCTGCTGGTCACGGTCTACCACACCGATGACGAGGCCTATGCGCTGTGGCGCGATCTGGCCGGCGTGCCCGAAGACCGCATCATCCGCATCGGCGACAACAAGGGCGCGCCGTATGCGTCGGACAACTTCTGGCAGATGGCCGACACCGGCCCCTGCGGCCCCTGCACCGAGATCTTCTATGACCACGGCGCGCATATCGCCGGCGGCCCTCCGGGCAGCCCCGATGAGGACGGCGACCGCTACATCGAGATCTGGAACAACGTCTTCATGCAGTTCGACCGCCAGCCCGACGGCACGCTGGTGCCGCTGCCGGCGCCCTGCGTTGACACCGGCATGGGCCTGGAGCGCCTGGCCGCGGTGCTGCAGCACGTGCACTCGAACTACGAGATCGACCTGTTCCAGGCGCTGATCCGCCGTGCCGCCGAGCTGACGAATACGCAGGATCTCGAGAACAAATCCCTGCGCGTGATCGCCGACCACATCCGCGCCTGCAGCTTCCTGATCGTCGACGGCGTGCTGCCCAGCAACGAGGGCCGCGGCTACGTGCTGCGCCGGATCATCCGCCGCGCGCTTCGCCACGGCTGGATGCTGGGCGTGCGTGGCAGCTTCTTCCACAAGATGGTCGACGCCTTGGTCGAACAGATGGGCGAGGCGTATCCGGAGCTGCGCGAGAAGCGAGCGACGGTCGAGGCTGCGCTGCGTGCCGAAGAAGAGCGCTTTGCCGAGACCATTGACCAGGGAATGAAAAACTTGCTGGGAAGGTTGAGCGATATGCAAGCGATCTCCGTTGCGAACTTTGTAAAGGAGAACGTTTGGCCCGGCTGGGCTTACGAAGGCTGGACTATCGATACACCCCAACGCTGCAGCTTCTACCGAGCTGGCCTCAACCCAGGGGGCATGACCGCGGGTCAAGCATTTGACCCGAAGGAACAGCGTTGGCTGTTTATCGCGAGCGACCCGTCCGAAGCCAGCTCAATTCGTTCGAAGATTGAAAGAGATCGACCGAACGACTGGAGGATTGCGCAGATTGATCACGGCGGCGCCGAATTGGAGCCTTCGGACCAACACCTTTTCCTGAGCTCATCAGACTTGGAAGCGTTCCGCGTCTTGAACGGCAACCTAGCCTTCATCCTCTATGACACCTACGGCTTTCCGGTTGACCTGACCGAGGATGTCTGTAGGGAACATGGAGTGAGCGTCGACATGGCCGGCTTCGACGCGGCGATGGAGAAGCAGCGCGAGCAGGCGCGTGCGGCCAGCAAGTTCGCCGCGGGCGGCACGCTGTCGGCCGATGTCGTCGCCAGCCTTTCGCCCACCGAATTCATCGGCTACGAAGGCCTTGAGAGCGACCAGCTCACCGTGCTCGCCCTGCTGCGCGAGGGCGCGTCGGTTCAGGCGCTGAACGAAGGCGAACACGGCATCCTGATTCTGGATCGCACGCCCTTCTATGCCGAAAGCGGCGGCCAGGTCGGTGATCACGGCTCGCTGTCCAGCGGCGGCTCGCGCTTTGAGGTGCGCGACACCCAGAAGCTGGCCGGCGTCTTCCACGGCCACGTCGGCCGCGTCAGCGCCGGCAACATCAAGGTCGGTGACGTGCTGAGCGCGTGTGCGGACTCGGCGCGCCGTCGCTCGACGGTGCTCAATCACAGCGCCACCCATCTGCTGCACGCCGCGCTGCGCAAGGTGCTGGGCACCCATGTTCAGCAGAAGGGCTCGCTGGTCGCGCCCGATCGCCTGCGTTTCGACTTCAGCCACTTCCAGGCACTCAGCGCCGACGAGCTGAAGACCATTGAAGACATGGTCAATGCCGAGGTGCGTCGCAATGTGGCGGCCGAAGTGCATCAAATGGGCATGCAGGAGGCGCTGGATTTCGGCGCCATGGCCCTGTTCGGCGAGAAGTACGGCGAAAACGTGCGCGTGCTGCGCATGGGCGAGTTCTCGACCGAGCTCTGCGGCGGCACCCACGTGCAGCGCACCGGCGACATCGGCCTGTTCAAGATCCTGTCCGAAGGCGGTGTGGCCGCCGGCGTGCGTCGCATCGAAGCCGTCACCGGCGAAGGCGCGCTGGCCCATGTGCGCGAAGAGGAACAGCGCCTGGGCGAGATCGCTGAGCTGGTCGGCGCCTCCAAAGCCGAAGTCACCGCCAAGCTGCGCCAGCTTTTGGACCGCCAGAAGCAGCTCGAAAAGACCCTCGATCAGCTGAAGGCAAAATCCGCGGCGAACGCCGCCCTTGAGTTGGCCGACAGCGCCATCGATCTCGGCGGCTTCAAGCTGATCGCCGCTCGCCTCGACGGCCTCGATGCAAAAGCCCTGCGCGACTCGGTGGATGTGCTGAAGAACAAGCTCGGGGATGCCGTGATACTGCTCGCCACCGGCAGCGAAGGCAAAGCCTCGCTGGCCGCCGGCGTGGCCGGTGCCGCACTCGGCAAGGTCAAGGCCGGCGACGTGGTCTCCTTCGTCGCCGCGAAGATCAACGGCAAAGGCGGCGGCCGCCCGGACATGGCGCAAGGCGGCGGCGAAGATGGCCCCGCTCTCACTGCAGCGTTGGCGGACGTTGAGGCGTTCGTGCGCGGCAAGGTTTAAGGGCCGGGATTCGGGATTCGGGATTCGGGATTCGGGGTCGGGGTCGGGGTCGGGGTCGGGGTCGGGGTCGGGTTCCAAGCTCGCACCACCCGACCCTCACCGCTCGGCGTAGGGTGGGTCTTGACCCACCGCAACGCAGCCTGGGCCTCTGACACCTCACGCACTTTGAATGACCCCATCGAGACGAACTTCTGGCTCGAAAGCACACGACGGAGCGAGAGCCGCGTCGCGGTGGGTCAAGACCCACCCCATGGCGCCTCGCTCGATCCGATCGTTCCGAATCACAATCATCTGCGCTGAGGCATTCCAGAACGCTTGCGGCAAGCGTCGCCCCCGCTCCCCAACCTCTGCCTTCGCTTCGCTCAAGCGCATCGGGCGAGGGGTTTGATCCGTGGTGGCCGCGAAGATTATGCGCCGATCAGCGCGCTGAAGTCTGACGCCTGCAAGCCCGATCTCTGCTGAATCCTTTGAGCGCACCTTGTTGGAGCGCGCTGCGCTTGCCGCCAACCTACCGAAGCCGAAGCGACCGCACGCGCAACCCGCAACCCGCAACCCGACCCAGCGTCCGCTTTGCTGAGGATTGGTTGAGGCGTCTGCAACACAATCGTTAAGTTGCCATCCTGAGCCGCTTCTCTCATCCCGGCGCGATAGGTCGCCCCCATGCCCACGTTCGCACCCCGACTGCACGTACTGTTAGCGCGAGACGCCCCACTCGGGCTGGTGATCCGCCGCGGCCCGTCCAAGCACGTCGCCACCCTGCTCTGGGATCGACGCAAGGACACCTTCCAGCGTGGTCAGTGGCTCAATGGCCGGATCTACGAGCGCCGCAGCGATCTGTCTCCCGACGGCAAGCACTTCATCTACTTCGCCATGAACGGGCGATGGAACACCGCGCGCGGCGGATCCTGGACGGCCATCTCAAAAGCACCGTGGCTGAAGGCCAAAGTGTTTCTGCTCAAGTCGGATTGCTGGAATGGTGGTGGGCTTTGGACTGGCAACACCCGCTACTGGTTGAACGACGGCTACGGCCACACGCTGCTCGACAACGATTCCCACCTGACGCGCGATCTAGGCGCTGAACCCACCGAGTACTTCGGAGGTGAATGCCTCCATGTCTACTTCCATCGGTTGATGCGCGATGGCTGGACGCGGGGCGAACGGCGCGTGCTGAGCCGGCACCACGACATCCAGGTTTTCGACAAGCCGCTGGGCAAGGGCTGGACCTTGCGCAAGCTGGCGCATTCGCAGAGCGGTGCCCCGGTCGGCAAGGGCTGCTACTGGGACGAACATGAGCTGGCCCACTCGGAGACGGGACAGTCGATCGCCTGCCCACGCTGGGAGTGGGCGGAGCTGGATCGCCGCCGTCTGGTCTGGGCGAGCAGCGGCAAGCTGTTTGCCGCTCGCCTTGGCAAGAGCGGCCTGTTCGACGAAACCGAACTGCAGGACTTCAGCGCCATGCGCTTCGAAGCCATCGCTGCTCCGTACTGATGCAGCGGCAACCGCCTGCGGCAACTCAGGGCGCTGACGGGCACCTCTCAGCTCTGTAGGTTGGGCCAAGCGCAGCGCGGCCCAACGTCGCGTGCTGAACCCCTTGTGGAGGCGTCGCCCACTCTCAGCAGGGCAAGCTCATTCTCGGATGGAACTTTTTGATGCACGACGTTGGGCCTCGCTGCGCTCGGCACCAACCTACGGAGAAGCCGTCACACGACTCAACCCACCAACGAGATGAGTGATGGACCCGGCCTTGGACTGGGGCAGCGCGCGTCCGCTGCCCGGCGTCGACGTCAGTCAGGGCACGATCGCACACCGCTCCGGTGCCGCCGCCCCCGTATTGAGAAACGCTCCCGCTGCAGTCGCAGCGCAGTCGTCCAGGTCAGTCATGCTGTGGCCGCTGCGCGGCAGCACCAGGGTCTGCAGCTGGGTGAAGCCTTGCGCCTGCTCGAGTGCCGGTGCGGTGGGTGTGCGCGGATCGAAGGCGGCGGCCAGCAGCAGGGTGGGCTGGCGGATCACGCTGGGCCGCAGCGGCTGCGGGCGCACGCCCAGGCGTCCGCACTGTTCAAAGGCGATCTCAGGCGTGTGCAGCAGGGCCGCCCAATCCGGGTGGGCCTCGACCGCGGCGGCCACCGTCTCGCGACGGAGCGGCGGGTTGTCGCGGCATTCGATGAGCATCATCGCCAGCGTGCTGAACTCGGGGTCGTCCAGGGTGTAGACCCAGTCCGCGGCCAGTTCGCCCCAACGCTCGTCGTAGTCGCCGCGAGCGGCCTGCTGCAGCAGCGCGTGCAGCTCGACGACGGATAAACCGAAGGTGAGCTGTGCTTCGACCAAGGCGAACAGGTTTTCGGGCGTCAGGCGCAGCTGCTTCGGCAGGGCGACGACTTCAGCCGCTGCGTCTTCGAAGGCTGGCAGGGCCAGATCCACCGGGGCGATGCTGAGACGCTGCAGGGCCTGCGACAACAGGGCGCGCAAGCTCGCGCCTCGACACTCGCCTTGATCATGGCAGTGCGCCTGCGCGGCATTCAGCACCGCGCTGTAGTCGTCGGGAAAGCGGCCCAGCAGCTCGATTCCGGCCGGATAGAAGCCGTCCAGCACCACCCGACCCACGCCTTCCAGCGGCTCAGCCAGCGCGACTTGGGCCAGACGACTGCCATAGGACACGCCGTAGACATGCACCTCGCGATAGCCGAACTCGTCGCGCAGCGCGCGCACCAGTTCGCGCAGGTCCTGGGCGGCAGTGGCGGTCGAGTACAGGCCCTCACGGCGCTCGTTCACTGGCACAGCGGCCGCGCAGGCTTCGAGCAGGGGCTGGGCATGCGCCCACCAAGTATCGATCGAAGCGCCTTCGACGATGAGCTCGCGCGAACGCGTGTCGAACTCGGGGCACTCCAACCGCGGCGCGGCATAGCCGGTGCCGCGCTGATCGTAGAGCACCAGGTCGTGATCGAGCCCCATGCGCTGCTGCATCCAGTCGCGCCACCAGGGCATGGCTTCTTCATACAGATAGCTGGACCCGCCCGGGCCGCCGCTGAGATAGACCGTCGCCGTCTTGGAACGCGTGAACAGGCCGCGGCGCAGGATCACCACCGGCAGCGCGGTCAGCGCTTCGGCCTGCTTGCTGGGATACATCCACGCGCACTCGCTGCGCTCGAACCAGCCATCGCTGAACCAGCAGCTGACGCTTCGAGTAAAGCGGCCGGCCTCGGGTGCAGCTTCCAGCCTCGCGGTTTCGATGTCGTAGCGGAAGCTACGCAGCACGGGCTCCAAGCCGATCACGAGCAGCATCAACACGCCGATGGCGACGATCAGGATCTTCTTCATGCTTTGAGAGCCGGGATTCGGGATTTGGGAGTGAAGAGGCGCGCTTGCGGACCACCGGTCCGCGCGCCGATGAACGCACGAGCGCAAGGCGCGAGGGCCGCGGCAGCCTGCAGCTCCCCGATTGAGGGGCAGTCAGCTTTCATCGTGGAAATACGCTACCGACAAAGGCCGAGTCCACGGGGCGATTTCCGCGCACCGCTCGTGCAACCGATCGGCACATGCGCGAACGCCCACCGCTGGGGTGGGCGTTCACGGTGCCGCTTCGATACACCCGTCGAGTGCTTACTTGGCCGCCATCAACGCGACGGCCATGTCCAGCATGCGGTTCGAGAAGCCCCACTCGTTGTCGTACCAGCTCAGCACCTTGACCATCGTGCCCTGCATGACGCGGGTCTGGGTGGCGTCGTAGACCGAGCTGCGCGGATCGTGGTTGAAGTCGACGCTGACAAGCGGCTTGGTGTTGATGCCGAGGATGCCCTTGAGCGGGCCTTCGGCTGCCGCGCGAACCAGCCCGTCGATCTCGTCCTTGCTGGTCGCGCGCTTGGCGACAAAGGTCAGATCCACCACCGACACGTTGATGGTCGGCACGCGCATGGCGAAGCCGTCGAGCTTGCCGTTCAACTCCGGCAGCACCAGGCCGACTGCAGCGGCGGCACCGGTCTTGGTCGGAATCTGGCTCATCGTGGCCGAACGCGCGCGACGCAGGTCCGAATGGAAAACGTCGGTCAGCACCTGGTCGTTGGTGTAGGCGTGGATGGTGGTCATCAGGCCATGCTCGATGCCGATCGCGTCGTGCAGCACCTTGGCCAGCGGCGCCAGACAGTTGGTGGTGCAGCTGGCGTTGCTGATGACTTCGTGCGAAGCCTTCAGCTGGTCGTGGTTGACGCCGAACACGAAGGTGCCGTCGACATCGCTGCCGCCGGGCGCGGAGATGATCACCTTCTTGGCGCCGCCGGCGATATGGGCGCTGG
Source organism: uncultured Aquimonas sp. (assembly GCA_964586455.1). Classification (GTDB taxonomy): domain Bacteria; phylum Pseudomonadota; class Gammaproteobacteria; order Xanthomonadales; family Xanthomonadaceae; genus Aquimonas. The sequence continues at coordinate 79,714 of CAZPHV010000003.1, read as the reverse complement.
CCTTGGCCTTGGTGGTGAACAGGCCGGTGCACTCGAACACCACGTCGACATCGTGCGCGCCCCAGGGCAGCTTGGACGGGTCGCGCTCGGCGAACACCTTGATGCGGTCGCCATTGACGATCAGGTCGCCGCCGTCCACCGAGACTTCACCGGGGAAACGGCCGTGGGCAGTGTCGTACTGGGTCAGGTGGGCATTGGTCTCGGCGTCGCCCAGATCGTTGATCGCGACGATCTGGATCTCGCTGGTGCGCTTGGCCTCGTACAGCGCGCGCATAACATTGCGGCCGATGCGGCCATAACCGTTGATCGCGACCTTGATCGTCATTGTTCGAATCCTCGAAGTGGGGCGTGGTTGCCAGGGGCGGGAATCTGCCGGGGCGAGCCCGGACAAGCGCTCTAGTGTAGTGCGCAGGCCCTCACATTTCGATTCGGGTCACCGCACGGCACCAAATCGCCCTGGCAACAACGGACGCAGCATTCGCTGTGGCCGGTTTGAGACTGGGGCGAGCGCTGGCTCCGATCCGCCTGAGTGCCGATGCCGACACGTGTGCGCTCGTGTTGGACGTCGCGCGAAGGCTTCGCTAGGCCGACAAGAAACCTTCGCCCTGCAGGTGTAGCGGCGTGTCTACAACTCCACAAGCGAGCGACGCGGTGCGAGTTCACCGACTGTTGCAGTCGTGCCGGTCCGCGGCTGTCACACTCGGGCGCCGCACGCCCTCGCCAAACCGCATGCATCGCCTCTATCGCTTTCCGATCGCCCTGCTGCTGCTTGCCCTGGCCTCCCACGCGGGGGCATGGAGCTTCAAGGGCCACCGCACAATCGGCGAAATGGCCGAGCAGCAGCTCAGCCCGCGCGCGCGGGCGACGATTCAAGACCTGCTGCGCGACGAACCCTCGCCCACGTTGGCCGCGGTCTCGACCTGGCCCGACGAGGTGCGCAATGAGGAGCGCTGGCGCCACACCGGGCGCTGGCACTTCGTCAATTTTCCGCAGGGCGATTGCCGCTACCGCGCGCGCCGCGACTGCCCGGAAGGAAACTGCATCATCGGCGCGCTGGACGCCCAGCGCAGCCTGTTGCGCAACCCGAACACGCCCCGCCAGCAGCGCATCGAGGCGCTGAAGTTCGTCGCCCATTTCGTCGGCGATCTGCATCAGCCCCTGCACGCCGGCTACGGCTTCGACCGCGGTGGCAACGACACCCAGATCCGCTTCAACCGCATGGGCTCGAACCTGCATGCGCTGTGGGATGGCCTGTTGATCGACACCCTGGAGCTCGATCCGCCGGCTCTGCTGCAGCATCTGACCCGCGAGCCGCTGCCGGCGCCCGGCGCGGTCGGACGAGGCTCGTCCGCGCGCTGGGCCGAGCAGTCCTGCGCCTTGATTGAATCGGCGCAGCTGTATCCGGAAAGGCGCTTCATCGATCGCAGCTACGTTGAACGCACCCGCCCGCTTGCCGAGGCGCAGATGCGGCTGGCCGCATCGCGACTCGCCGCGGTGCTGGAAGCCGATCTCGGTCGCTGAGCGCGTCTGGCTTCGATCGCCGGTGTTCGGAAGTTTGCGCACAGATGCGCGGATGGAGCGCGCATCGAGGCGTGGCGCGCAGCGCGCGCGTTGAACCCATCGGTATTCGATTTGGCGAGTCGAAGCCTGTGCCGACGCGCAGTTGCCCGGCTTGAAATGCGTGGAGCCCGGCCGGCTGCGGACGCGGCGGGTCAAGACCCGCCCTACGTGGGGTGGGCTTTGCGGCGGCTCAACGGCCGTCGCACACAAAGCGGGCTTTGCGATGGGTCAGCAGCCAACGCGTCCAAAGCAGGCTTCAGGGCAGATCGATGCCCCCTACGCAGGCTGGGCTTCGCGGCGGGTCGAGAACGGACCTCGGCAGGCGCTACAACGCCCGCGGAGTCTCAGGCCGGGACGGATCGAACAGCGCTGCCGCGTGTCCACACGTTCGGCGAAGGCTGCACCGAAGCGCCGGCATTCGCTTGCTAGCAGCCTGTCGGACTTTTGGGGTCGAGGCGATAGTCGAATGCGCGAGGACAGTTTTTCGACGATTCGCAGGCCAATAGTGGGCTCTCGGCCAAGAATCGGCGGAAAAATGGACCGCGCAGGCGGATTTGCAGCCCGGCCAGCCAAAGCCCGACAGGCTGCTAGACTCGCCGCGCCCCGACCCCGCGGGCGCCGCGCGTCGTCTTGAGCTCACATGAACCTTCGTCGCTCGCTGGCCCTGCACGGGTTCGAAAGCAATACCGACTACAGCTTTGCGCTGGACTGCCTGTTCGCGGCGAAGCTCGACGGCGTGCGCTGCGTGCACATCGACGGCAGCGCGGGCCGGCGCCGGACCGCCTTTGGCAACGCCTTGGGCGCGGCACTCGACTACCCGCATGTGCTCTACCACGACTTCAGCCAGCCCGAGCCCGCACCGGTGCTGCTGCCGGTGCAGCTCGACGACGGCAGCCTGGCCCCGCCCGAAGCTCCGCTGCCGGCGTTCGAGCGCTGCATCACCGAGGCCTGCGCGTTTTCCGAGTCCGAGCGCGCCCTGCTGATCTTCGATCAGCTGCAGGCCGCGCCCTTCGCCGATCAACTCAAACTGACTGCGTTTCTTCGCAGCGGCGAATGGAGCAGCGGCGCGGGCAGCGTTCTGGCCCACCGCGGTCATCTGCTGGTGGCCCTGATCAGTGATGGCCCGCTGTATCACTCGCTGGCGCGGCTGTCCTATCGCATCTGGACCGACGCCGAGCGCGCCCACCTCGATTACCGCCCCGAAGACTACGGCCTCGGCGACGAATCCGCACCGCTGTTTGCAGCACTCTCGAACGCATTCGACCTGCTGCAGCTCAGCCCCACGCCCAGCGAATTCGAGCGCCTGCTCGCGGACCTGCTGCAGCGCGTATTCGGCATCGAAGCCCTGCGTCAGACTCTGTTCGGCCACGTCGAGGGCCTGGAGCGCGAACGCCTCTACGCAGACGCCGCGCAGCCCGCACTGGCCGCCGTGCTGGAGGCGCTCGACGCGGGTCGCGGGGTGGACCACATCGAGCTGTGACCTGCGCGCCCCTGCGCCCCGATCGCACGAAGAAGCAAGCTGCCCGCCGGTCCGATGAAGGCTTAACCCTTCGGCTGCAGCATCGTCCCCGTGCACTCGGCCGCGCCGCAGCGGCAGGCCCATTGCTTCTTCAGCTTGGCGGTGTGCGGCACCGACAGGCGGATGCCGTAGTTGTAGGTCAGCTCCTCGCCTGGAGCGATGTCTCGTAGGCTTTCGATGAAGACGCGGTCGCGCTTGGGGTCGCCTTTCGGGTGTTCTTCCAGCACGGCCTGGCAGTTCGGTGCGCAGCTGTGGTTGATCCAGCGCGCAACGTTGCCGCCGAAGTTCGCGTCGATCAGGAAGGCATCGTTGAGGGTGAACAGAAAGGTGTGGCCGGTATCGAGGCTGTCGCCGTAGCGCTCATCGGCGTCTTCGTGGCTGCGGCGCAGCCCCTTGTATTCGATCAGGCGCGTGCCGGCGGGAATGTCCGCGGCCGCGAACACACCATTGCCGTGGATGCGCGATCGCCGCTGTTGGATGCGTCGGCTCATGTGCCCTCGGCCTGCGAGGCGTCTCCATCGGCGCTGCCCGGCCGACCGGGGGCGAATTCCAGCCGCAGGCCACCGGCGCCCTGAAGCAGCAGGCGGTCTGCCGACAGCTCGAAGCGTTGCACGGCGGGAAGCGAGCCCAGGAAGGCCTGTTCCGCGGCGTTCAACGCATCGGCCATGCAGCCCCGCTTGGAAGCAACGGGCGCCTCGATCGTGATTGCAGTGTCCTTGCCGCGCTGCATGGCTGCGCTGAAACGGTTGCAGCCGGCGTAGCCCACCAGGCGCGCCTCCTGCACCTCGATGAAGATGCCGGCGGCCTCCGCCACGGACTTCAATCCTGCATCACTGGCATCGACCAGGGTCCAGGACTGACCGGCTTGCAGCACCTGCGGCACTGCGGCTGCGGCTGCGGCTGCGCCCGCAGCAGGCTCGGGCGCGTCACTGGCTGCTGGAGCTACTGGAGCGTCGGCAACAGGCGGCGCATCTGACTGTGGCGGCTCGGACGGGCCGCAGGCCGCGAGCGCGGCGACCAGCGGCAGCGCGAACACGGTTCGACGAGTGTTCATGGGCATCACTTTCCCTTGCTGAGCAGGCCCCAGATCGACAGCACGATGATCGCGCCGATGACCGACATGATGAAGCCGGCGGCTTCACCCGGTTGATAGAGATTGAGAGTCTGACCGATGAAGGTGCCGAAGAAGGCCCCAACGATGCCCAGCACCGTGGTCAGAATGAAGCCGAGTTTCTGCCGCCCGGGCTTCAGGAAGCGGGCGACGAGCCCGATCACGAAACCGATCAGCAGAGTCCACAGAATGCTCATGCCTTACCTCTTTGGTTGCTTGGATTTGCGCCGGAGGCCAACAGCCACAAAGACCATGGCATACGCACAGCGCCATGGTTCTCAACAGCAGCCGTGATCACCGAAGCGCGTATCGCCGGCCGCCACACCCACCTGGGTGGTTTCGCCGCGAGTGCTGGCTTCGTAGTGTTCGGCCAACACGTGCGCCACCGCGGCAGTGACGCGCTTGCCGGTGGGGATGTGCAGGAATTCGTTCGGACCGTGCGCATTCGAGTGCGGCCCCAGCACGCCGGTGATCATGAACTGCGCGCCGGGGAATTTCTCACCCAGCATGCCCATGAAGGGAATCGTGCCGCCTTCGCCCATGTACATGGCCGGCTTGCCGAAAGCCGCCTGCGAGGCGTGCTCGATCGCGTGGTTCAACCAGTGCGACTGGCTGGGCGCATTCCAGCCGGTGCTGCTCTTCTCCAGTTCGAACTCGACCTTGGCACCGTAGGGCGGGTTGTCCAGCAGCAGCTTGCGCAGGGCTTTGCCGGCGATATCGCCATCGAGCGTCGGCGGCAGCCGCAGCGACAGCTTCACCGCGGTATGCGGGCGCAACACATTGCCGGCGTTCGACAGCGACGGCATGCCATCAACACCGGTCACTGACAGGGCCGGACGCCAGGTGCGATTGAGCACCAGCTCGTGCAGCTCGCTGTGCATCGGCGACATGCCGGGCAGGAACGGAAACTTGGCCCAGATCTCGCGATCGAGCACGCCGGCGGCGCGCTTGGCCTGCTCGATGCGTTCGGCCGGGATCTCGACGAACAGGTCTTCGGCGCGGATGCGGCCGCTGACTTCGTCCTCAAGCCGCGACAGCAGCTGACGCAGGATGCGGAAACTCGACGGCACCACGCCGGAGGCGTCGCCCGAGTGCACGCCTTCTTCGAGCACGCTGACGCTCAGATTGCCGCCGGCCAGGCCGCGCAGCGAGGTGGTGCACCACAGCTGCTCATAGTTGCCGCAGCCGGAGTCCAGGCAGACCACCAGCGAAGGCTTGCCGATGCGTGCAGCCAGGTGGTCGACGTAGTGCGGCAGGTCGTAACTGCCGGATTCTTCGCAGGCTTCGATCAGGATCACGCAGCGCGCATGCGGGCGGCCCTGCTGCTGCAGGGCCATGATCGCGGCCAGCGATCCGAACAGGGCATAACCATCGTCGGCGCCGCCGCGGCCGTACAGTTTTTCGCCCTTGATCACCGGCTTCCAGGGGCCGAGGTCGTCGGCCCAGCCGGTCATTTCCGGCTGCTTGTCGAGATGGCCATACAGCAGCACGGTATCGGGGTTGCTCGCGTCGCTGCCTTCGATCTCGATAAAGATCAGCGGCGTGCGGCCTTCAAGGCGCACCACCTCGATCTGCATGCCGCGCACGGGCTGCGCGCGCGCCCAGCGCTCCATCAGCTTGACCGCGTCCTCCATGTAGCCGTGCTGCGCCCAGTCGGCGTCGAACATCGGCGACTTGTTGGGGATGCGGATGTACTCGACCAACTGGCCGACGATCTCGTCGTCCCAGAGTTCGTTGACGAAGCGCTCGACCTGCTGCGGATCCATGGGCATTCCTTTACGCAATCGGGTAGGTGCGCGGCGCAAAGCGGGCTCACCTGTGGCCCCGCAGTTTAGCCGCAGGCGCAGACGGGGGTCTGAAGGGGGGTAGGAAATCTCTTACCCCCGCGCACGCGGATCTCGCAGCCGGTCGCGCGCACTGCGCCGATGCCGCAGACCCCGCTGGATCCGGAAACTGTTTCCACCGGCCAACGCGCCGGGCCATCCCGGGGCTTCGCCGGGAATCCATCGAAACCACCCTGAACCATGAGGATGCCACCATGAATCGTCTTTCCAGCCTGTTCGCCGCCCTGTTCCTGTCCCTGCTGATGGCCACCAGCGCCTTCGCTGCCGACAAGGTCAACATCAACACCGCCGATGCCTCCACCCTGGCTGCCGTCCTGACGGGCGTCGGCCCCTCCAAGGCCGAAGCCATCGTCGCCTACCGCAGCGAGAACGGCCCCTTCCGCAGCGCCGACCAACTGGTTGAAGTGCGCGGAATTGGCCTGGCCACCGTCGAGAAGAACCGCGACAAGATCATCGTCAGCGCCGCCCCTGCGGCGCCGGCCCCCGCGCGCTGAAGGCCCCGCGACCCGGCGTGGATGCCGGCAGCGCAAATCGCCGGGTGTGCACAGGGACGTGCGTGCCCGGGGGAGCCACCGTGTCGAGGCACGCGCGGTGGAAACTTCCAAGGGAAGGAGAAAGGCCCTGGCCCCGCGCCGGGGCCTTTCGCTGTCTGTGGCGGCGGCCGCGCCGCTACACTCGCAGACCCTGCTCGGACCCTGCCCTCGCCGTGCCCCTGATCGCCCTGCCCGCCCATCGCTACGAACGCCAGGCCTGGCGCAACGGTGGTGGCAGCACGCGGGAAATCTGGCGTGAGGGCGAAGCGCCGGACTGGCGCGTTTCACTGGCGCGCATCGAGGCCGACGGCCCGTTTTCCGCCTTCCCCGGCTACCGGCGTGAGCTGATGTTCCAGCGCGGCGGAGGCCTGCTGCTGGGCATCGGCACAGCTGCGCCGGCCCGTCTGGAGGCGCCCTATTCGCTGTGCCGGTTTGACGGCGACGAACCCACGCATGCGCGGTGCATTGACGGCCCCTGCGACGTCGTCAACCTGATGTACCGGCCCGAGGCCGTGGATGCACGGATGTTCCAGCGCCCCCTGCTCGGCAGCATGCTGTTCTTCCCACGCGCCGGCGAGCGCTGGCTGCTGCATCTGACCGGCGGCCAGGCACGCGTTCGCGAGGCCTCACTCACGATCGATCTCGACCAGGGCGACAGCGCCCTGCTGTTCGGCGAAGGCGGCCGCGTGCTGCTGGAGGGCGGGGGCGAGCTCGTGCTGGTGCAGGTGCGCAGACAGGACCTTTAGCCGCGTCATTGAGGCCAGCGTGCAGGAGTGCTTGGGAAGCCCGTCGTTTGTGGCCTTCGATCCAGCAACGGCGTCTCTCGAAATTGCTGGTAGATGCGCTGCGCTTATCTACCCTACAACGACGAGTGACGCCGTTGCTGGATCGAAGCCCCCAGGCGCTGAGCGCGCTGCTCTGCTGGTCGCTTCGCATGATCACCGCGAGTGACGCGTTACCGCCATCGAAGCCCCCCAAGGCGCTGAGCGCGCCGCTCTGGCGGTCGCTTCGCATCAGCACTGCGGGAAACGCATTGCCTCAATCGAAGTCACTCCCCCTCGAAGCCATCCCCAAACACGCCAACCGGCTGCTGCTGGGCGCGACAGCTGGGGCCGCCGGCTTCCAGCACGATGTTGTCCACGTACCAGCCGTCGCGCTGGGTATTGCCGTCGGTGGTCAATCGGAAACGGATCTGCGCCTGGGTTGCGCCCTCCAGCTGCGGCAGCGGGATGTCAAGACTGCGCCAGCTGGCGTCGCCGCTGCAGCTGTAGACGGTCGTCCACGCCGCCGTCAGCGAGCTGCGCACCTGGACGGTGCCGAAGTCCCAGCCCGACTCGGTGTCGCACCACGAGCGCAGGCGCAGACGCGGGTTGGAATAGCCGTCCAGGGAGAACGTGGGCGACAGCAGTTGGGTGTCCACATTGTTCGCGTAGTTGCCACCCGGGCTGTCGTGCCAGGCGCGACTGCCGCCCTCTGGCGAGCTCTCGACGATGCTCCATAACGGCAGGCCGCCGGAGGGACGCTCACTTTCCCATCCCTGCACACCCTGCTCTGCATCCATGTCCAGCAGTGGGCAGTACGCATACAGCTGCAGATCGCGCTGATTGATCGCGGCTGCCTGCAGGCTCAGGCCTTCGATGCGCAGCGGCTCCAGGCCGGGCGCCTCGACTTCGATCACGCTGGCCTCGGCCGGCACACGCCGGGCGTAGCGACCGTCAGCACCGCTGGCAGCCGTGAAGCCCGCCACGCGGATCTGGGCACCCGCCACGGCTGTGCCGTCGGCAATACGACTCACGGTGCCCTGCAGCTCGGCCACCTGGTTCGGTGCGCGCACATCGACCAGAGCCGCGCCCACCGGGCCGCGCGCGCCGCTGGCATCCTCGCCCTGCACGTACACGATCTGCTGTCCTACGCTGACGGTGGCCAGACTGGCCTCCACCGTCTCCACGGTGGAATTGAAGCTGCCGTCCTGCGCCTGCAGAGCCGTCGCCTGCGCGCCCGCAGCCCACGGCGGCACGCCCAGATAAGCGCGCGCTGCTGCGATCGCCTGCACCGGCACGCTGCCGCTGACGGTGCTGCTGCGGCTGTCATCCAGGACCGCGGTCAGCAGTAGGGGCTCGCCGAGTACCGCCAGGTCGGGTTGAACGCGCACTTCACGCGCCTCTGGCCCGAACGGCAGCTGGTAAGGCGCACGCACAACTTTGGCCGCGTACAGCAGCGCCTGCAGGTTGTCGGGGTAGATTCGGCTCTCGAAGGTTCCGCAGTCCTGGAAGAACGCAGTGCCCAGCTCGAAGGTGTAGGCCGGCACGCCGAGCTCGCCGTAGGCGAAGTCGACCGTGGTGCCATCGGTCGCATACAGACCCACCGACTGTTGCGGCTGATAGCTGTTGAACCAGGCGAAGCGACGGCCCAGGGCGACCAGGGGTGCGTTGTTGGGCGGGGGCTGGGCAGTGATGCCCCAGGGCCAGAGCACCAGCTGCGAGTAGCTGTGGATGTCCAGGAACACGCCCTGGGTGTCTTCCGGCGCGGGGTCGTTCAGGCCATCGCCGCGGCGGTCCGGAAACAGCGCACGCACGTAGTTGACGATGGCCTCGGTCTCGGGCTCCGAGCCCGGCGTGGGGCCTCGATAGGTGTCGTTGCAAGGGCTGGGGCTGGAGCCGCCGGAAACTGTTCCCCAGCCGAACGGAAAGTTCCGGTTCAGATCGGCGCCGCGCGAGTTGCTGGTCGTGCCGCAGTAGCCTTGATTGGTGTTCTTGCGCCACAGCAGTCCGGTTTCAGCGCGCTTGCGTCCGTCGGGATTGGACTGCACCAGCAGGTGGATCTCGTGGTGATCAAGCAGCCAGGTCGCTTCGGCATCGCTGCCATAGCCGCCCAGCAAGTGCTCGGCGAAACGCAGGCCCAGCTCGGCGGTGGTGTATTCGCGGGCATGCACCGCAGTCATCGCGAACAGCGCGGGTTTGGCACCGGGCAGCGCGCTGTTGCTGAGCTTGAGCACGCGCATGCGCTCGCCGCCTCCCGCGCTACCGGCCTGTGCCTCCCAGCTGGGGCCGATATCGATCACCTGTGCCAGCTGCGGGTGTTCGATCGCCAGGCTGTCGAGCCGAGCATGGGTTTCTCCCACCGTGCGGTAGCAGGCGTACCCGCCGATGCCCTTTGCACGCAGGATCCCCTGCGATTCGTTCAGTGCATCGCTGAGCACCGTGTCGACCGACACCAGCAGGCCCTTGGCCAACAACCCGATACGCCCGCCCTGCGGGGCGTCGAACATCACCACACCCTTCTGACGATCGACGATGAGGTGGCCATGCTCCATCGCCAGCGCGCGAATGACGTCCTCGTCACGCGTTTCCACCCGCAGCACTTCCAGCTGGCTGGCGCTCACTTTCGTCGCCGGGTCAGGGCCCGGTCCGTGCGCGTAGACCATGCTGCTGGCGGACAGGCCAAGCATGAACAGGCTGGATGCTGCGATCAGACGTGGTTGCATGGCTCACCCGAGCGCGAACGACCCGTCATTCTGCCTACACTTGGACTGCCGCGGCCAAACCACGAGCGGAAGTGCTCCACAGACTTGCGATACACTCGACCGCGGTGCCCTTACGGGGCGACGTTTCAAGCGCAATGTCCGAAGATCCAAGCAGTACCACCGGCTCGCCCAGCCGCTCCTGGTTCGGTCGTTTGACCCAGGCCCTCTCCGGCGAGCCACGAAGTCGCGAAGACCTGCTTGAGGAGCTGCGTTCCGCGCAGACCTCAGGCCTGCTCACCGCCGACAGCCTGGCCATGATCGAAGGCGCCATCGCGGTCTCGGACCTGCAGGTCGGCGACGTCATGGTCCCGCGCGGACAAATGGTCTCGATTCCCGTTGACTCCAGCACTGCCGAGGTGCTGCAGATCGTCATCGAAAGCGGTCACTCACGTTTTCCGGTGCATGGCGACGACAAGGACGAGATCCTCGGCATCCTGCTGGCCAAGGACCTGCTGCGGAGCTTCGCCAGCGGCGAGCCGCTGCTGCTGCGCGGCGTGCTGCGCCCCGCCGTGCTGATCCCGGAATCCAAGCGCCTGAATGTGCTTCTGCGCGAATTCCGGCAGTCGCGCAACCACATGGCGATTGTGGTCGATGAATTCGGCGGTGTGGCCGGCCTGGTCACGATCGAGGACCTGCTCGAACAGATCGTCGGCGAGATCGACGACGAGCATGACGACGCGCCCACCGAAGACGAGCACGTCGAGCAGACCGGCCTGGGCTGCTACGAAGTGGAAGCCCTGATGCCGATCGAAGAATTCAACGAACGCTTCGGTGCCGAACTGTCGGACGAGGAGTACGACACCATCGGTGGGCTGTTCACCGCGGCACTCGGCCACCTGCCGGAAGTCGGCGAAGCGTTGGAGCTCGGTGGCTTCCACCTGCGCGTGCTGGAAGCCGACGGCCGCCGCCTGCACACGCTCGAACTGCGTCTGGCTGATGCCGCCTGAGCGTATGCGCAGCCGGTGCGCTGCGTTCGCCTTCGCACTACTGCTCAGTCTGCTGGCGCCCCGCGTGGGCGCAGCGACGGCGGTGGGCCTGGTCACGATGGACCCTGGCGATGCCTACTGGGCGCGTTTCGGCCACAACGCGCTGCTGATTGACCGCGGCGATGGCAGCGAGCCGACCTTCTACAACTTCGGCTACTTCGACTTCGAGCAGCCGGGCTTTCTGACCCGGTTTCTTCGTGGCGACATGCGCTACCTCGCGGTGGCGCTTCCGATGTCGAGCGATCTCGGAAGCTACGCGGCCGAGGGCCGCGGCGCGCGTCTGCAGTGGCTGCGTCTGGAGCCAGAGCAGGTCGCCACCCTGACGGCGGCCCTGGCCGAACAGGTGCGGCCCGAGAACGCCGAGTACCGCTATGACTATTTCGTGTCCAACTGCTCGACCAAGGTGCGCGACGCGCTTGACGAGGCCCTGGGCGGCGCGTTGAAGCGGCAGTTGGACGGACGCTCCATGGGCCTGACCTATCGGCATGAGGCCCTGCGGCACGGCGCTGGAATCGCGTGGCTGCATCTCGGTATGCACATCGGGCTGGGGCCCTATGCGGATCGGCCGTTGTCGATCTGGGAGCAGAGTTTCATTCCGGCGCGACTGGCCGACGCCCTGCGCGAGGTTCGCACCGAGGCGGGCGAGCCGCTGGTAGTCGCCGAGCGCGAATTGCTGCCCCACCGTGGCCCCGTCACTGCCGCGGACCCGCCGCGCTGGTCATGGGCCGCCCTGCTGGTCGGCTTGGCTCTGGCGATCGCCTTGGCGCGCGCTGCGCGTGGACGCCGCGGCGGCGCGGTGCTGCTCGCGGTGTGGAGCCTGAGCGGGCTGGCGGGCCTCGGCATGCTGCTGCTGTGGGTGGGCACCGCGCACGAATCGGCTTGGGCCAATCGCAACCTGCTGCTGTTCAATCCTCTGGCCCTGCTGTTGCTGCCCGCCTGCTTGGCGCTATGGCGACAGGGCCGAAGCCCGCGCGAAAGCCGTCTGCGTTACGCCGCCCACGCGCTCGCCTTACTCAGCGTGGCCGGGCTGGTGCTGGCGCATGTGCAGGTGTACCCGCAGCAGCAGCTGGAGTGGATCGCGCTGATGCTGCCCCTGCAGATTGCGCTCTCGCTGACATTGCTGCAGCCTCGCCGGTCTTCCTGAAGGCGCGGTCAGCGCGGCATTCCGTCAGCGCTCCTGTGCACCCCCCACACACTTGGATTGGAGACCCGCATGGCCGTACTGATCGCTGGACTGCTGCTGTTTCTGGGCGTGCACAGCCTGCACGCGCTGGCGCCCGGAGTGCGATCCGGCCTGATCCAGCGCCTCGGCAGCGTCGGCTACAAAGGCGTCTACGGCCTGCTGTCGCTGCTGGGTTTTGTGTTGATCCTCTACGGGTATGGGCTGGCCCGCGTCGAGCCCGTGCTGCTGTGGTCGCCGCCGCCGTGGATCCGCCACCTGGTCGCACTGTTCACCCTGCCGGCCTTCATTCTGGTCGTAGCCGCCTACGTGCCTGGCAATCATTTCAAGGCGCGACTGGGGCATCCGATGTTGCTCGGCGTCAAGCTGTGGGCCGCCGGCCATCTGCTCGCGGTTGGCTGGCTGCACGGCATCGTGCTGCTGGCGGGCTTTCTGATCTGGGCCATCGTGGCCTTCGCGGCCGCCAAGCGCCGCGATCGCAGCGCCGGGGTCGTGCGAGCGCGCGGCAACGTGGTGCGCAGCGCGCTGTGCGTGATCATCGGCTCAGCGCTGTGGGTGCTGTTCGCGCTGCACCTGCACCTGGGCTGGATCGGTGTGGCGCCGTTTGGCTAAGAACTGGGATTCGGGATTCGGGATTCGGGATTCGGGATTCGTAGAAGCCAGAAGCGGAGTCGGTTTCGACGCCGCGGCGGCTACATGGTGTGCGTGGGCTTGTCGCCACCGGTGAGGCCTGCGAGCAGGGTTTCGATCTTGCTGCGCGCCGTTTCGCCTTCAGCCGAATCGTTGAACTGCACGCCGATGCCGGCGGCGCGGTTGCCCTGCGCGCCTGCAGGGGTGATCCAGATGACCTTGCCGGCTACCGGCAGGCGCTCCTTGTCTTCCAGCAGGCTGAGCAGGATGAACACCTCGTCGCCCAGGCTGTAGCGCTTCGGCGTCGGCACGAACAGGCCGCCGCCCTTGATGAAGGGCATGTAGGCCTGATACAGCGCCTGCTTTTCCTTGATCGCCAGCGACAGGATGCCCTGGCGCATCATTCCGGCTGCTTGCATGGACGGGCTCGCGAGTCACGATGGGGTGGGCGCGAAGATAGCAGAGGCGGGCCGGACGTCGCAGCGAAGCGCGCAACAAGCTCAGGTCTGATCGCGCCAGCCGATCAGTAGCTCACCCAGCAGCAGATCCGCCTTCAGGGGCGTATCGAGCAGGGCGCGCACGCGATTGGCGCGGTCGTACCAGTCGGCGAGATCCGGAAACGCCTCGGCCACCCCGCTCAGCAGGCGTTCGCGGCCGCGGCCGCGGGCCAGCGCAGCCGCATGCGCCAGGCGCTCTTGAGGGCGATCATCCAGCCAGGCTTTGACGGTTTCGCTCAAGGGCGCGCGGCGTGCGGCCAGGGCGTCGAGATCGCGCTGCACGGCCTCGCGCAGCTCCAGGCCGCCCTCGCTCAGCAGGGCCTGCGCTTCGCCCGGATGCCCGTCGGCCAGCGCCAGCGCTTGATCGACACGCGCGGCGGGCAGGTCGTGTGCAAGCAGCCAGGCGCGGGCTTCGTCGATCGATGGCGGGCGCAGCTCGATGCGCTGGCAGCGGCTGCGGATGGTCGCCGACAGCCGATAGGTCGCGTCGCTGACGAGGATCAGGAAGCGGCCGTCCTGCGGTTCCTCAAGCGTTTTCAGCAGGGCATTGGCGGCGTTGTGGTTGAGCGCATCAGCGGGATCGATGAGGCTGACGATGGCGCCGCCGAGCTGGCCGGTCAGGCTGATCTTGTCACTGAGCACGCGCATCTGCTCGACCACGATGACGCTGCGCGGCTCACCCTTGTCGTTGAGGGCAAAGCTGATCCGGTGCAGGTCCGGGTGGGTACCCGCCGCCAGCAGACGGCAGCCGCGGCAGGTGCCGCAGGCAGGCGCGCCAGGCTCGGCGCCGGTGCACAGCAGACGCGCGGCGATGGCCTCGACCAGGGCGCGTTTGCCAAGTCGCGCCGGGCCGCAGACCAACAGGCCGTGGCCCAGACGCTGTGCTGCGTGGCTGGCCAGCACGCGCTCAAATGCACGCTGCTGCCAGGGTGAAAAGGCCGGGCTGCTCATGCCGCGATTTCGCGCTGTGTGTTCAAGCGCTGAACGACTGCGGCGGCCACGGCTTCTGCCGGCTGGCTGGCGTTGAGCACGCACCAGCGCTGCGGCTCAGCGGCGGCGCGCGATCGATAGGCGGCGCGCACGCGCTCGAAGAACGCGATCGATTCCGCTTCGATGCGGTCAGGAGCGGCGCGGCTGCCGGCGCGGGCCAGGCCGGTCTCGACCGGAAGATCGAGCAGAAAACTCAGGCCCGGCTTGACGCCGGCGACCCAGCGCTCGAGCTCGGCGATTCGCCCGCTGTCGATGCCGCGGCCGCCACCCTGGTAGGCGAAGCTGGCGTCGGTGAAGCGGTCGCACAGCACCCAGTCGCCGCGCTCAAGCGCAGGCAGGATGCGCTCGCGCACCAGCTGGGCGCGCGAGGCCATCATCAGCAGCAGCTCGCTCTCGGCGCAAAGGCCGCGCAGCTCAGGGGTCAACAGCACCGCGCGCACGGCTTCGCCGACCGCGGTACCGCCGGGTTCGCGCAGCAGCAGAACGGTTTCGCCGACTGCGCGCAGCGATTCGGCCGCGGCAGTGATGACCGTGCTCTTGCCAGCGCCTTCACCGCCTTCAAAGCTGACGAAGCGCGGATGACCCGCCGTAAGGCTCACTGGCCTGCCCTCCGGCTACGCTCGATCGCGCGCCAGCGCGCCACCGCACGGTTGTGTTCGTCCAGCGTGCGCGAAAACACATGGCCGCCGGTGCCACTGGCGACGAAGTACAGCGCATCGCCCGGCGCCGGATCGACGGCGGCTTCGATGGCCGCGCGGCCCGGCATGGCGATCGGCGTCGGCGGCAGGCCGTCACGGGTGTAGGTGTTCCAGGGCGTATCGGTGTCGAGATGACTGCGCAGAATCACGCCGCGGTAGCTCTCACCTGCGCCATAGATGACTGTCGGGTCGGTCTGCAGGCGCATGCCGATGCGCAGACGGCGATTGAACACGCCCGAGACTTCGCGACGCTCGCCGCCAATGCCGGTTTCCTTTTCGATGATCGAGGCCAGGATCAGGGCTTCGTCCGGCGATTTCAGCGGCAGCTCCGGCTGCCGTTTCGCCCAGGCCTGCTCAAGCGTGCGATCGAGTGCGCGCTTGGCCCGACGCAGCACGTCGAGGTCGCTCATGCCACGGGTGTAGTAGTAGGTCTCGGGCAGAAAGCGGCCCTCCGCCGGCACGCCTTCGGCGTCCAGCCTGCGCATGATCTCGGTTTCGTCGAGACCCGGCAGGGTCTGTTCCAACGCCTCGGCCTGCGCCAGCGCCAGCCGCACTTCACGGAAGGTGCTGCCCTCAACCAGGGTAAACGCCCGCTGCAGTACGCGGCCATCGGCGAACTGCTGCAGCAGCTGGCGCGGCGTCGCGTTCGGTGGCAAGCGATACTCGCCGGCCTGGATGCGGCCGCCAACGCCCATGTCACGCGCCAGCAGCCGCCACAGCTCCTCGCGGCCGGTCACAAGGCCGCCCCCCTGCAAGCGCTGCAGCACACGGCGCAGGCCATCGCCACGCTGCAGGATCACGTCCGTCTCGGCGTTCAGACCCGCCACCGGAGCATCGACGAAGGCCTGGTATTGCTGCCAGACCCAGAACCCGGCCGCGCCAGCCACCAACAGGCCCAGCAGACACAAACTGAACAGCGTGCGCAGCCAGCGCCGGGGCCGCGGTTTCGGTTTACTCAAAGCGGAACTCCTTCAGGACTGCGGTGCCAGCGCCGGAACTTCGCTCCAGAGCTGGGCCTGCAGGCCGACAATCAAGGGCTGGGGGCGGTAGCTGCGCTCGCCCAGCCGGGCAGCCGGCAGGATACCGCGCAGGCTGCTGCAGACGAACACAGCGTCAGCGCGCTCGAGGTCCCGCGGCAGCAGCTCGCCGATGTCGACGTCGGTGCGCGCCAGCAGCCAGTCACGACAGGTACCGGCGATGCCGGCGTCGCGCAGCGAAGGGGTGTACAGACGTCCATCGCGCAGCACGAACACGTTGGCCGCGGTAGCGCAGGTCACCCGCCCCGCGGTGTCGAGCATCAGGCCCTCGGCGGCGCCGGTGTTGGCCAGTTCGGCGCGCGCCAACACGCTTTCGAGCCGACTGAGGTGCTTGATGCCCGCCAGCCGCGGCTGCAGAGACAGGCGCGTTTCACACCAGCGCAATTGCACGCCCTGCACGTACTCGGCGGCCACCAGCGGCGGCGCCGCGTGCAAGCTGAGAATGCGCTGGCTGCGCGCGCCAGGCTCGGGCGCATAGCCACGACCGGTGCCGCTGCGGACCAGCACCAGTTTCAGCACCGCGCGCCGTTGGCCCGCACACAGGCGCTCAGCCTCGAAGGCCAGCAGGTCAGGGTCGGGCAGGCGCAGGCCGAGGGCTTCGCAGCCGCGCTTCAGACGCGCCAGGTGTTCGCCCCACCAGACCGGGCGGCCGTCCTGCACCAGCAGGGTTTCGAACAGGCCATCGCCATAGTTCAGCCCACGGCTGTCGATGCCGATCGAATCGGCGGGCGCGCCGTCGATCAACACGCCGAGGCGCATCAGGCTTTCGCTCCAGCACCGACTTCGCAGCAGGCCGCAGGCGGAATGAGGAGGTCCGCATCGCTGGCGTGCAGCGAGGGGAGCGGGCTTTCAGCCTCGTCTTCGCGAACGGTCGCGCGCGCCGGAGCGAGCGGCGCCTGGTCATCGAATGCGCGCAGCAGGCCCCGTGCCTTGGCGCGGGTCTCGGCAAGTTCGGCGGCCGGCTCGGAGTCGACCACGCTGCCGGCGCCCGCGCGGAAGCCGGCTTCCGCGCCGCGCAGCCAAAGGCTGCGGATCAGGATGTTGAGATCGAGATCGCCACTGCGATCCAGATAGCCCAGCGCGCCGGTGTAGGGCCCGCGTCCCTCGCCTTCCAGCTCGGCGATGATCTGCATGCAGCGCACCTTCGGGCAGCCGGTAATCGTGCCTCCGGGAAACACCGCCGCGATCGCCTGACCGGGGCTCACTTCGGGCCGCAGCCGACCGCGCACATTGCTGACGATGTGGTGGACATGGGCGTAGCTCTCCAGGCCCATCAGTTCGTCGACCTCAACCGTTCCGGGCACGCAGACGCGGCCTAGATCGTTACGTTCCAGGTCGATCAGCATGATGTGCTCGGCGCGCTCCTTCGGATGCCCGATCAACTCGGCACGACGGCGCGCATCGTCCACGGCATCGCCCGGCTGGCGCGGCCGCGTGCCGGCGATGGGTCGGGTTTCGGCAAGACCTTCGCGCAGCGACAGCAGACGCTCGGGCGAGCTGCTCAGTACCGCCCAGTCCTGCCAGGCCAGCAGGCCAGCGAAAGGCGCAGGGTTGGCGGCGCGCAGCCGCGCGTACAGATCCGCCGCTGCGGGCGCGGTCTCGAAGTCGACGCGCCAGCCGCGCGACAGGTTCACCTGGAACACGTCGCCCGCACCGAGGTAGTCCAGAATTCTGCGTACGCCTGCTTCGAAGTGTTCGCCTTCAGTCTCGCGGATGCGGTGCGCCGGCAGGCTGGGGAATGCTGCGCGGGCCGACACCGGCTCAAGGCCGCAAGACTGCGCGGCAGCGGCAGCGGCGGCGGCTGCGCTCTGCCAGGCGCGCTGCAGTCGTTCGATCAGCGCTTGAGCATTCGGATGATCGGCTTCGACCACCGCGTGCACGTGCCCGAGCTCGCGATCGCGCAGGATCGCAGCCCGGCAGCGCAGGGCCAGCGCAATCGGCAGTTCGGCCGGCGGGCGCAGGCGCGGCACTCGACCCTCGATCTCGCTGCTGAGCTCGTAGCCGAGCAGCAGGGCCCAACCGCCGGTGAAAGGCAGACCGTCGATGCGCGCGGCGGGGCCGGCTTGGGCGGCTGCACGGTCGAGCGCAGGCAGGAAGTCCCCATCGAGACATGCCCCGGCAAGGTCGCGCAATTGTCCGTCCGCATGCAGAGCGAAGCCGCCCTCGGGCGCCGCCAGCAGCAGGTCATAGCGTGCCCGCCCACCCTGGGCCGCGCTTTCCAGCAGGCAGGGGAAAAAGCCCGGCTCGGCGCGATGCAGGTCCAGCAGATCGACCGCGAGCGGCGGCAGGATGCAGTGCATGCAGGGCGTGCCGACCGGCCGGGTGCCCGCGCCTAGACGCGCCGGAACACCAGGGTGCCGTTGGTGCCGCCGAAACCGAAGCCGTTCGACATCGCGACGTCGATTTTCGCCTCGCGCGCCACGTTCGGCACGTAGTCGAGATCGCAGCCCTCACCCGGCTCATCGAGGTTGATCGTCGGCGGAACCAGCCCATGGTGCAGGGCGAAGATGCTGAAGACCGCCTCGACGCCACCGGCCGCGCCGAGCAGGTGGCCGGTCATCGACTTGGTCGAGCTGACCAGGGTGCGATAGGCGTGATCTCCGAAGGCGCGCTTCATCGCCAGGGTTTCCGCGAGATCACCCAGCGGCGTGGAAGTGCCGTGCGCATTCAGATATCCGACCTGGTCGGCATTGATGCCGGCATCGCGCAGGGCCGCAGTCATGCAGCGCGCCGCGCCCTCGCCGTCCTCGGCGGGGGCAGTCATATGGTAGGCGTCCGAACTGGCGCCAAAACCCGCCAGCTCGCAGTAGATGCGGGCACCGCGCGCCTTGGCGTGTTCGTACTCTTCCAGCACCAGCACGCCGGCGCCGTCGCCCATCACGAAGCCGTCGCGGCCCTTGTCCCACGGCCTGGAAGCACGGGTGGGGTCGTCGTTACGCGTCGACATCGCTTTCATCGAGCAGAAGCCAGCCACCGAGGTCGGGCTGCTGCCACGCTCCGCACCACCGGCGACCATCACGTCGGCATCGCCGTACTGGATCAGGCGCATCGCCATGCCGACCGAATGGTTGGCGGTCGCGCAGGCCGAAACCGCGGAGAAATTGGGGCCCTTGATTCCGGTCAGAATCGACAGATGGCCCGAGACCATGTTGATGATCGTGCTCGGGACATAGAAGGGTGACACCTTGCGCGGGCCGCCCTCGATCAGGCGCGCAGTGGTGTCCTCGATGCCGAGGATGCCGCCGATGCCCGAGCCGATGATGGTGCCGATGCGCTCGGCGTTCGCTTCGGTCACTTCGAGGCCGGAATCCTTCAGCGCCATCAGGCCTGCGGCGACGCCGTAGTGGATGAACGGATCCATCCGCTTGGCCTCTTTGGCCGGGATATAGGCGGCCGGATCGAAGTCTCGGACCTCGCCGGCGATGCGAGTGGCATACGCACCCGCGTCAAAATGGGTGATCGGGCCGATGCCCGAGCGGCCGTGGGTGATGTTGTCCCAGGCGGTGGCGAGATCATTGCCCACCGGCGAGACGATGCCCATTCCGGTAATGACGACGCGACGCTTGCTCATGGTGGCTCCGTGCCGGCTGTGCTGTCCGGCGGTAGTTCAGTGTCCGACGCAACACGCGGCGGACCGAAAACAGGGCCATGCCGGTCGGCATTCCCCAAAAGAAAGCCGCCCCGTCGGATGACGGGGGCGGCCTCTTGATCGCTTGCGACGCACGCTGTGAGGCCTGCGCCGCGCCTGCGGCGGCTTACGACTTGACGTGAGCCTTCACGTAGTCGATGGCCTGCTGCACGCTGGTGATCTTCTCGGCGTCTTCGTCCGGAATCTCACACTCGAACTCTTCCTCGAGCGCCATCACCAGCTCGACGGTGTCGAGCGAGTCCGCGCCCAGATCGTCCACGAAGGAGGCATTGGGGGTGACTTCATCTTCCTTGACGCCCAGCTGTTCCACGACGATCTTCTTGACGCGTTCTTCGATGCTGCTCATGGGGTTCAATTCCTCTGACGGAAAACTCGGCGCATTGTAGTGGGAACCGCCAGACCGCACCAACGCGCGGTTCCGGCCACCCGTCTGCGCCGGACGGGCTTATGGTTCGAGTGTCTGGACTGCTTACCCCCGGCTGCTTCCAACAGCTCAGGGCATATACATACCACCGTTCACATGCAGGGTCTCGCCGGTGATGTAACTGGCCTGCGGCCCCGCGAGGAAAGCTACCGCATTGGCGATGTCCTGGGCCTCACCCAGGCGGCCGAGCGCGATCTGCCCAAGCAAGGCGCTGCGCGCATCTTCGGGCAGGCCACGGGTCATGTCGGTGTCAATGAAGCCCGGCGCCACGACGTTGACCGTGACCCCGCGGCTGCCGATCTCCTTGGCCAGCGATTTCGAGAAGCCGATGATGCCGGCCTTGGCCGCCGCATAGTTGGCCTGGCCGGCGTTGCCGGTGACGCCGATGACCGAGGCGATGTTGATGATGCGGCCCTTGCGGGCCTTCATCATGCCGCGCATCACCGCCTTGCTGGTGCGGAAGACCGAACTGAGATTGGTGTCGAGAATGGCCTGCCAGTCCTCGTCTTTCATGCGCATCAGCAGGTTGTCGCGGGTGATGCCGGCGTTGTTCACCAGGATACCGATCGGCCCGAACTCCTTGCCAATCGCATCGATCAGCGCCTCCACCTGCGCGCTTTGAGCGACGTCCAGCACGCGTCCGACGCCGCCGAGAGCCGCCATGCGCTCGCTGATCGCGGCAGCACCGGTGTCGGAGGTTGCGGTTCCGATCACTTTCGCGCCCAGTGCGGCGAGGGTGTCGGCAATGGCGGCACCGATGCCGCGGCTGGCGCCGGTGACGAGGACGATTTCGCCTGCGAGGGGTTGATTCACCTTACGCTCCATCAAAAGCTCTCGAAACCGTTCAAGAAAATCCGGCCCGGCGGCCCGAGGCAACGGACGTTTGGCCCGACACAGGGGTCTGAAACCTGTACGCCAGCAAGGGGGAACTCCACACCATCGGGGACACCGTCACCGTCCGAATCCGCAAGATCGGGACGCGTACCGATAATGTACTCAAAGCCGTCTATCAACCCATCCGCGTCGGAATCGATGTTCGGATACGCGTAGCCCATTACCTCTTGTGAGCCGGAAGGAAAAACACTGGTGTAGCCGTTGGCCCACATCGTGGAACGCTGGTCTTCTGGGAATACTGCGCAGTCGTTATCGGACACTTTGCAGAGCCGGTGTAGGCGAACCGAACCCTGAGGCATGCAGAAAGGCTCGGGCGTGCAACGCTGAAACACATAACCTTGGATACCCCGAAAGGTATACCCACCAGCACGAGCTGCCTCAACCTCGGACGCTAGAGTCAACAGCACGTGGTCTCGATTGGCGGTGTTGCATCCGCTCCCACCCGTGCAGCCAGGGGGGTAAGAAGCGTCACGACTCATCCAATACAAGGGGATTAAATCAGGCTGACCAACAGAGAACTTCTGAGGCGTTGTCATCACGAACACTTGTGCGAGCGGCTGCGGCGGCTGCGGCACAATCGTAGGCGACTCAGGCAACGATTGGTAGCCAACTATAGGCGCTCCCGTGGGCGTGTACGCGGTCGTAGAATACAAGGTAAAGGCGAGCGCGCTCTGCGGGGTACTGGTGTATGCCCAATCACGCGCGCCAGCATTATAGAACGAAAACAGGGGTGTCAACCGATTTCGGAGCGGTCGACCATTAGGGGATCCAAAAACCGCCAGGAGTGAACTGAACGCGTCGGGGACGCCGTGACCATATCGCGGATCCCAAGTGTTGAGAGTATCGGGAATAAAAGAATGCTCCGCGATCAATGTCCGCACACCTTTTGCCGCCCCTGCACTGGGAACGGGCTGTCCGGGCATCAGCAAGGGGTTCGCTGAACGCACAATGCCCGCAATTCCGCTGTAGATCGGAGCCGACATTGAAGTGCCAGTACACGTCCCGTAGCCATCATTGGCACTGCCGCCGCCCGCGGAGTCGCCACAACCCAGCACTTGATTCCAGTCCTTGCCAACGTAGACAGCGGAACGGACATTTAGGGCGGGCAGCACCACTTCCTGACGCGCCAGGGCCGCGGAACCGGGGGCAGTGTAGTTTGAACCGCACTCTGTGCCGACAGGCGACCCAGGAGCAAACAGCGCAGGGTTGGGACATTCTCCAACACGAATAGATCCGGGAAGATCCATTCGGTCACTCCAGAAAGACGGAGAGTCAGTCGACCCGCCCACGGCAACGGTGCGGGGGTCCTCTGCTGGGAAATTTACCCGACGACGACTATTTCCAGAGGACGCCACCATTAAAATTCCGCGATGCGAAGCCGTGGAGATCGCTAGGCAGTAGGCGTTCAGCTGCCCCGCTGAACTTGAGCAACGCTCTTGGACCGCCGATCCAAAACTGAAATTAACAACCTGCACACCGATGTCACTAAGGTGGGTGAGAGCCGCAATAATTCGGCTTTCGTCCGCGATAACAGAGGCAACGACAGGGCCACTGGAGCCGAAAAGGCAGGCGGTCTCTGAAACTCGCCAAGCCATCAGGCCACAGTGTCGACACACACCGGAGACCCCAGAGCCGACTGCATCGCGCCCTGCAATTAGACTAGCGACATGAGTGCCATGCCCAGCAAACGAGGGTTGCATGAGGCCTGAGCCATCATCACAATCAGGTGGAGCCGAAACTAGGCGCATCTCATCAACGTTAAAATCGTAGATGTAGTTGTCCGGCGATCCGGCGGGCGCACGCAACGCAACGTGCACTGAAAAATCGGGCAAGAAATTTCCGCCTAGAAATTGTCCGCTACCTGAGAAAGTCCGCAGTGCGGGATGGTCGGGCTGAACGCCGTTGTCTATGACCCCAACTGAACTCCAACCGCCGGTCACATTGTACGCATGCTCCAAACCCAACATCGCGCGCCAAGGCTGCTGAGTTGTAGCGAATGGCCCACCGACGAATAGCTCGTTTGGCCCGGAGTCGAATGAAAAATGTTCAGGAACATAGGCGAAAGCGAACGTAGGATCATCGCGAAGAGCATCGAGTGCTTCCTGCAAGTCTGCTGGGTCGGGATAGTCGATAACGATATACCGCTCCAACATGGCTCGCGGGAGCCCAGGATTCAGTTGAAGGTGATGCAGAAACTGCCCTTCCGCCCTCTGTAAAAGTAGGTAGTTTGCTTTTCTGGGGCTCTCCACAGCCAAGCCCGGAGTGATGAGTCCGGGTTGGCCAGCGCCAAACGCCATTGAATTAACGATTATCTGAGCAGTAACGGGGCTTTCCGAATCCACCAGCGCCAGAATTCGCTTACTCGCCGTCGAGGTTTGCCCGGCGGCATATGCCGGACGCAATTCAAGTTCACAGAGCTGCAAACTTAACCCGATCACCACCAAACCCAGCAAACGCTTGCGAGCCAACGCAGCCGTTGCGATCAGGAGGATCAGCAATCCAGCAAGCGAGAGAGCAGGAACTACCACAGGAGACTGCGGCGGCGCCCCCGCGACAGATATAGCTAAAGTTGAAAGACGGATCTCTTCCTGTTGCGGCAATCGAATCATGTACACCTCGATAGTGTATGATCCTTCGGACAGCGCTGGAACTTCAATGCGCTTGGTTGCATCCGGAAGGTTGCAAAAAAGATCAATAACACCTGGCTCAAACAGGCGAATGGTGTTTCCAACCAGCTCAATCCTTGGCCCTGGCTGCCCGGGGAGAGGAAAAACGAAACCATGACATCCACCAACGTCGATCAAAACATCGAATTCTTGACCAGCGATGGGTTGGATTGGCTCAGTCCGCGGAGCCGAAAAATACGCATGGGCAGGCCCAGCGACCAGTAGCAACAGCAACGACATCTTGGAAAGAAGGTTCATCATGATCTCCTGAGCGGACCATCCAAACACGAAGAACACAATATGCGCCTAAGCAACTGATTGGTTCAGTTGCTCTCCATACTCAAGTTTTGCCGCCCCAGCCGTTCAGGGCGTCCTCGAAATCAGCCAGGCTGCCCAGCGATTTCGATTCAACGCCTCGGTCGATGCGCTTGTTCAAGCCGGACAGCACCTTGCCGGGGCCGCACTCGACGAAGCGGCTGGCGCCAGCGGCAACGAGCTGTTGCACGCAGTCGGTCCAGCGCACGGGCAGGTAGAGCTGACGCACCAGCGCGGACTTCAGCGCCGCAATATCGGTGGCGATGCCGGCATCGACGTTGTGCACGAGGGGCAGGTTGGGCATGCGCCAGTCAATGCTCTCCATCCGCGCGGCCAAGGCTTCGGCAGCCTCGCGCATCAGCGGGGTATGCGAGGGCACGCTGACCGCAAGCTTGACGGCCTTGCGCACGCCGCGCTCGGCCAGCGCCGCGATCGCCGCGTCGACAGCTTCGGCGTGACCGCCGATCACGATCTGACCCGGCGAGTTGTAATTGGCCGGCACCACGACGTGAGCGCCGGACACCGAGATGCAGACCTCTTCGACCACGGCCTCATCGGTGCCAAGCACCGCGGCCATCGCACCGCTGCCGGTGGGCACCGACGCCTGCATCAAGCGCCCGCGTTCGCGCACCAGTGCGGCAGCATCGCTCAGCGAGAGCGCATCCGCAGCTACCAGCGCGCTGTACTCGCCGAGGCTGTGCCCGGCGACACGCGCCGGCAAGCAGCCGCCCTGCGCGCGCCAAAGCCGAAACAGGGCCACGCTCGCGGCGAGCAAGACCGGCTGGGTGAATTCGGTCTGGTTGAGCCGCGCATCGTCCGTGGCGGATGCGATGGCCCAGAGGTCGACTGCCGCACCTTCCGAGGCTTCGGCGAAGCTGTCCAGCAGCGCCGGATGGCGCTCGGCGAGGTCGACCAGCATGCCGGGCGACTGCGAGCCCTGCCCGGGGAATACGAAGGCGGTTGCGCTTGGACTCACGTGCGATCGACTCGGCTGACTGCAAACAGCCGCGCATCATACGTGAAGGGGGTCGCAAGCCGTCTGTACCGGGGCGTAGGGTGGGCGCATCCGCAACACTCGGCGGATCAGTAGCGGATCAGCGCGGAACCCCAGGTAAAGCCGCCCCCGAAGGCTTCCAAGAGCAGCAGCTCGCCGCGCTGCACCTTGCCCGAGCGCACCGCCTCATCCAGCGCCAGCGGCACCGAGGCCGCCGAGGTGTTGCCGTGGCGATCAACCGTGACGATGACGCGGTCCATCGACATCTCAAGGCGCTTGGCGGTGGCGGTGATGATGCGCAGATTGGCCTGATGCGGAATCAGCCAGTCGAGATCGCTCTTGTCCAGACCATTCGCCTGCAGGGTTTCCTCGACGACTGCATCCAGCGTCTTGACCGCCACCTTGAAGACCTCGTTGCCGGTCATGCGGATGCGCAGGCCGGCGTTCGGCTCGCCGGGCCTGAAGCCCTTGGACACGCCGACGTCCGTGGCCAGCAGATGTCCGTAGCCGCCATCGGCGTGCAGATGCGTGGAGAGGATGCCTGCTTCTTCGCTGGCCTCCAGCACGACCGCGCCGGCGCCATCACCGAACAATACGGCGGTGGTGCGATCGTCCCAGTCGAGCATGCGGGTCAGGGTCTCGGCGCCGATCACCAGCGCCTTTTTCGACATGCCGCTGCGGATCATCGCGTTGGCAGTGCCCAGCGCATACATGAAGCCCGAACAGGCCGCATTGACGTCGAAGGCGGCGCAGCCGTTGGCACCAAGCCGATGCTGCAGCAGACAGGCTGAGGACGGAAACACCAGGTCGGGGGTGGTGGTGCCGAGAATCAGCAGATCGATCTCGTTGGCCTTGACGCCGGCGGCTTCGAGCGCACGCAGGGCGGCCTGTTCGGCGAGGTCGACCGTGGTCTGGCCCTCGGCGGCGACATGGCGCTGGCCGATGCCGGTGCGATCGCGGATCCACTCGTCGGAGGTCTCGATGCGCTTGGCCAGCTCGTCATTGGTGACTACGCGCTCGGGCAGGTAGCTGCCCGTTCCGAGAATGCGAGCGAAGGGCATCGGCGTCTCCTACAGGTGTTTGAGGACGCGCGCGCCAGAAAACTCAACGAGGCGCGCCGCGGCAGGGGTGGCTGAACGGGCTCCGGTACGGCGGGGCGTTCAGCGGGTCGCGAATAATGACGCCAATATGTCACTGCGGCCAGCACTCGCCCTGCCACAGCGCTTTGGCGCGCTGATTTCGATGCGCATCAGCGCAGGCCAGGGCGCAGCGCTCCGCAGACACTTCAAGGGCGTTGCGACGACGCTCGCTGGGGCTAGCAGCCCGATGCAGGACCACGTCGACGAGCGCACGCGGAACGCGTCGAGCCGCAGGCGCGCAACCGACGGCCGGAACTCAAGGTGCTGGCGGCACCGCCGGCGAGGCTGTGAATCTTGGCGCGACCGAAACGCCAGGCATGACAAAGGCGACAGGCTTGGCAGCCTGTCGCCTTGGGTCATCGCGTCTGCAGCGCCACCCGCGAAGGCGGCAGCCGATTTACTCGGCTTCGACCGCCGACTTGACGTTCAGGACCTTCTTGCCGCGATAAAAGCCATCCTTGGTGATGTGATGGCGGATATGGGTCTCGCCCGTGGTCGGGTCGGTCGCCAGCTGCTTCGCGGTCAGGGCGTCATGCGAACGGCGCATGCCGCGCTTGGAGGGGGTGACGCGGCTCTTCTGCACTGCCATGGGGGATCTCCAGCTTGAATCTTGAGTCTTGCGTTTACTGGGCAGCAGGCCGATCGATGAAAAGACCGGTCCTGCGGTGATGTCGGAGCCTGCGCTCCGTCAGTTCTTCTTGAGCGCCGCCAGCGCCGCGAACGGGTTGGGCTTGGGCTCGTCTTCAATCTCGGGCACCCGCACGTACTGCTCGGGCAACTGGGACTCGGGGCTTGCGGGCACCAGCGGCAGGGCCAGAATCAGCTCGTCCTCGATCAGCTCGCGCGGCTGCAGATGACGATCTTCCGGCAGCAGCAAGGGCTCGTAACCCTCCGGCAAACCGGCCTCGTCAGCTTCCCGCTTGATCAAACCCAGACGCTGAGCGACTTCCAGCGGCTGCTGGTAGGGCTCAAGGGTGCGCTGGCAGGTCAACCAAGCGGTACAGCTGGCTCGAATATCCAGGAAGTCGACGCCAAGAGCGTCGCGCCCGAACTCCAGCGCGTAGGTGACTTCACCCTCGCGGCGTTCAAGCGCATCCGCGAAGCGCGCGAAGGCCGAAATCGGCAGGCTGCCCTCGAAGCAGCGCCGACCCGACAGCATGCGTACGGCATCGACCGTCTCGGGCAGGTTCGTGGACATAAGCGCGCCATCATAGGCGGCGCGTGCGCAAGCGTCAAACCTGTCTCGCGCGACCGCGTGCAGGCGCGTTGCCGCAGGCGAACGCGATGGTTCAGACTCGACAGCCCGCTCCCGCAGCCCACTGGACGCCTCTGGCGTGGAATTGATTCTTGCCCTGTTCGCCATTTTCGGCCTGGTCGGCCTGATCACGTGGATTCCCTTCCAGCGTGCCGCCAGCCGGCAGCGTGCCCTGATCCGTTTGCTGGAGGGCGCCGACGAAATGGAACGTCTTCTGTTGCGCACGCGCGAGCGAATGAGCGCGATGCAGGACGTGGTGGGCCGCGTACCGGCGGATATCGGCGCGGTGGCGCGGGCGTCGCTCGACGCAGACCAGCGTGTTCAGCAGGCGCTGCGCGACCTGCTCGAACACCGGTTGTGGATTTCGCGCCACGGCGCCACCGCCCGCCTGCATGAGTTGAAGCAAGCCGAAGGTGCCCTGCAGCGCGCCCGCGCCACCATCGCATCGCAGCTGGAACGCCTCGAAAGCGCTGGCGCCGAGCTCGACGACGCCACTCAGGCGGCGATCGAGCAGGCCGCACGTGAACCCGCCGCACTGCGGCGAAATCCCGACTGAGGCGCGCCTGCGCGCCACTCGCGGAGCCGCTCGCCCTGATAGGCACCCTCGAGTAATGCTTGGTTCGATTGCGCGACAACCAGCGCCTGACGCGACGTTCTGGTACATGCGCTTCGCTTATGTACCCTACGCGCACCGCGGCCCGTCGCTGCGCTTGGGGTGCGGCGTCACCGACAGTGGCTGTCTTTGAGGTTCGGCGTCACCCGCAGTCGTAGGGTAGATAAGCGCAGCACATCTACCAGCCGGTCGCCTCAGTCACAGCTTCGTCGGCGTCGGGGTTCGGCGTCACCCGTAGTCGTAGGGTAGATAAGCACAGCGCATCTACCAGCCGGTCGCCTCAGTCACAGCTTCGTCGGCGTCGGGGTTCGGCGTCACCCGTAGTCGTAGGGTAGATAAGCACAGCGCATCTACCAGCCGGTCGCCTCAGTCACAGCTTCGTCGGCGTCTGCTTGCACGCTATCAAACCCGTGTCGGTGCGGGCACGTACAACCGAGCGCACGGAAGCTTCCACCTCGGCGAACTCCGACCGACAGCTTTGACTACGCGACAACCAGACCCTGTCGCGAGCTTCTGGTACATGCGCTTCGCTTATGTACCCTACGCGCACCGCGGCCTGCCGCTGCGCTTGGGGTGCGGCGTCACAGACAGTGGCTGTCTTTGAGGTTCGGCGTCACCCGCAGTCGTAAGGTAGATAAGCGCAGCACATCTACCAGCCGGTCGCCTCAGTCACAGCTTCGTCGGCGTCTGCTTGCACGCTATCAAACCCGTGTCGGTGCGGGCACGGGCAACCGAGCGCACGGAAGCTTCCACCGCGGCGAACTCCGACCGACAGCTTTGACTACGCGACATCCAGACCCTGTCGCGAGGTTCTGGTACATGCGCTTCGCTTATGTACCCTACGCGCACAGAGGCCTGCCGCTGCGCTTGGCGTGCGGCGTCACCAGCAATGGCTGACTTCGGGGTTCGGTGTCACCCGCAGTCGTAGGGTAGATAAGCGCAGCGCATCTACCAGCCGGCCGACTCAGTCGCAGCTCCGTCGGCGTCGGCTTGCGCTGTTCGTACCCGTCCCGTCGCAAGTACCGTGCCGGCGCCAGCAGCGCATCTACCAGCTCGCCACCCGCACCTTCGCTACTCCCACAGTTCCTCCGCGCGCTCGATATGGATGCGCGCCATCGGAAGCGTCCGCGCTCGACCCTCGGCATCGGTCAGGCGCAGCTGAAGCTGCAGCCAGCCGCTCATGGTAGCCGGCACGATCACTTCCGCCGCGATCCCCACTTGCGGATGCCGCGGGTCGTTCGAGCCCGGCCACATCGCCTGGACGCCGGGGAAGTCGAGATCGCTGCGCGCCTGCGCGACGACCGTTCCATCCAGCAGGACTTCTACCCGGGACAGCCCAGCG
Source organism: uncultured Aquimonas sp. (assembly GCA_964586455.1). Lineage (GTDB taxonomy): Bacteria > Pseudomonadota > Gammaproteobacteria > Xanthomonadales > Xanthomonadaceae > Aquimonas. The sequence goes on along the minus strand of CAZPHV010000003.1, from coordinate 50,315 downwards.
CCGTCAGCAATCGCCCAGCCCGAGAGACTGAACTGCCGGGCTGGACGGGCCCCTTCAGTTGGCGCATCCAAGTAAGCGAGCGGCGCAAAATGACAGGGCTCAGCGCTGCCCGCACGCTGCTCGAACAGCAGGTAGCGCTGGGTGCCACCGTGCAGTTGCACCTCTTCGACCCACTGCAGACCCGGCAGCCGCGCGCACAGCGCCTGCTGCCAGGGCTGACGCGCGCGCAGGCCGAGTGCGGTTTCCTCCACGACCAGCAGACGCGCGCGTTCGGCCCCGGCTTGCCAGCTGGCTTCGTCCATCCCCCACAGCTCGAGTTGACGCGCACGTCCGTGTTTGGCATTGCGCGGGTGATCCATCACTCCAAGGCCTGCGTCGCCGCCACGCTGCTGGACCAGGCGCGCGGCCAGCAGGAAATTGTCGGCCAGCAAGCGGGTATCCGTGGGAAGCAGGGCCAGCCGAGCATCGATTGCAGCCTGCAGCGGCGCGACCTCGGTGAAGTTGTCCGCCAGATCCACACGTTCAGCCAGCACGGCCCGGCCGGCGGGCAGCGCCAGCAGCAGGCACAGGATCCAGACGACGAGGGCACCAGCGCCGAGCAGCCCCCAGGTCCAACGTCGCAGCACCGGCGTCGCGACCTGCAGGCGCTGCGCCAGCAGCGGCAGCAGGGCCAGCTGTCCCACCAGCGGCCAGTGAAACGACACCCGCTCGCGATCAGCGAACAGCCCGACCAGGTACAGGCCGAGTAGCAGGCCACCGCCGGCCATCGCAAGCAAAGCCGGGCCCGGCGCCTGTGTGCGTTCGCGCAGGGCGCGCGGAAGCGCCAGCAGCATCAGCATCCAGGCCAGCGGCGTGGCGATCACTGCCTGTTCCAGCGGCACGGCCAGTGCTACTGGCTGCAGCGCCCAGGGGTGCCGGTCCACGAACTGGAAGCGCCAGCCGGCCTGCTCGCCGCCTGCATCGAACAGCAGCAGCGGGAGCCAGGCGCACAGCCCGAGCAGACCGACCAGCCACAGGCGCGGATCGCGCAGCAGGGCACGCGCGGCCGGCACACACAGCAGCGCCAAGCCACCTGCCGCCAGCACCGCCAGGAAGCGGTAGTGGGTGAAGGCGCCCAGCGCCAAGCCCAACAACAGCTCCGCCAAGGGCAAAGCCATCAGCATTCCGCCCGTCCGCGGGCCCAGGGTCTGCAGCCGAAGCAGCGCGTGCAGGCACAGCGCGGCGGCCATCAGCAGGGCCGGCTCGGGCAGTGCCAGCAGGCCGTTGATCGATAGCAGGGGCAGCAGCAGGCCAAGCAGGCCCACCCGCCAGCGCATCCCCGACAAACCGGCCGCATCGGCGATACGCAACAGTTGCAAGGGCAGCAGTGCACCCAGGACGAGACTCAGCAGTCGAATGCCCAGCTCGGTATCCAGCAGCCAGCGCCCGGCCGCGATCGACCATGCAGTGAAACCCGGCAGATCCGAATACGCCCAGGCCGGATGCCGCGACTCCCAGGCGTAGAAGGCCTCATCGCCGAACAAGGGCAGTTGCGTCGCCAGCAGCAGACGCGCGCCCAGCAGCAGGCTCCACAGCGACCAGAACCATCGCGCGGCACGCTCGTCCGCGCGCTCGTCGATTCTGGGCGCGAAGGCGATCACAGCTGAGCCCGCCGGCAGGCGCTCAGGCATGCCGCGCTCACCGCTGCGCGTCTACACTCGACGATTCGTGTTGACACCTTCACTCGATTCAAAGGACTTGCCCATGCCTGCCACTGCCCGAACGGCCGCGATCCTACCCGAGGCGAGCCGCAGCGCCCTCGCGGCCGCACTGGCCCAGGTCAACGCGCTGGTGCTGGGGAAGCCGCGCGAGGTCGAATTGGCCTTCGCCTGCGTGCTCGCCGGCGGCCACTTGTTGGTCGAGGATCTTCCCGGCCTGGGCAAGACCACGCTGGCGCGGGCGCTGGCGGCCACGCTCGGGCTGGAGTTCCAGCGCCTGCAGTTCACCGCCGACCTGTTGCCCTCCGACATTCTCGGCGTCTCGGTCTATGAGGCCGATCAGCGCGGCTTCCGCTTTCACCCGGGGCCGGTGTTCACCCAGCTGCTGCTGGCGGATGAGATCAACCGCGCGCCACCGCGCACGCAGAGCGCCCTGCTCGAAGCGATGGCCGAGCAGCAGGTCACCATCGATGGCCACTGCCACCCCTTGCCGCATCCCTTTTTCGTGATTGCGACCCAGAACCCGGTGGACCTGTCGGGCACTTTTCCGCTGCCGGACTCGCAGCTCGATCGCTTCCTGCTGCGGCTGTCGCTGGGCTACCCGCAGGCCGAGTTCGAGCGCGCGATGCTGGCCGGCGCCGATCGCCGCGAGCTGATCCAGCGCAGCGCACCGCAGCTGTCGGCGCAGGACGTGTTGGCTCTGCGGGAAGCGGTGAGCGCCGTACACGCGTCGGAGGCGCTGATTGATTACGTGCAGCGCCTGCTCGCGGCCAGCCGCAGTTTCGTTGGCTTGCGCGTGGGGCTGTCGCCCCGCGCGGGGCTGGCCCTGTTGCGCGCGGCGCGCGCGCACGCACTGCTGGCGGGGCGCGCGCATGTGCTGCCCGAGGATCTGCAGTCGCTGTTTGTCGAAGCCACCGCGCACCGCCTGGTTGTCGAATCCGGCCGCGGCAGCCCCGAGGAGCTGGCGCGCCGTCTGCTGGCCTCGGTGCCGGTCGAAGCCTGAGACAGACCGTGTTGCGCACGGTGACCACGAAGCTCTGGCAGTTCGCGCAGGCGCAGGCCGAGCGCCGACTGCCTGCCTTGACTCGATTGCGTGAGTCCGAACCGCTGCCGATCGCAATCCATCGACGCCGGATCTACGTGCTGCCCAGCCGCTTTGGCTTGTTTTTCAGCGTGCTGCTGTTCGCGATGGCGGCAGGTGCGCTGAACTACAACAACAACCCGGCCCTGATGCTGGTGTTCCTGGTCGGCTCCAGCGTGCACACCGCGCTTCTCCGCGGCTGGCTGGGCCTGACCGGCCTGCGGCTGGTCGAGGTCTCGGCGCCGCCGGTGCATGCCGGCGAAACCACCGAACTGAGGCTGCGATTCGAGGGCGAAGGTCAGCGTGTGCGGCGAGGCCTGTGCATCGAGCGCGCCGGCACGTCGCAGGTGTTCGAGGTGCTGCCTGAGCGCTACGCCAGCCCGGCCCTACCCTTCGCCACCGAGCGCCGCGGACTGCACCCGATCGGGCGCATCAAGCTGTCCACACGCTGGCCGCTGGGCTTGTTCGCGATCTGGAGCTGGCTGAACCCGCAGGCGCAGGTGCTGGTATATCCGCGGCTGGAGCCTCAGGCGCCGCCGCTGCCGGGCGAAGGCGCGTTGAGCGGACAGCGACGCCAGCGCAGCCCCAGCGAGGAAGTTCACGGCCTGCGCGAGCACCGTCAGGGCGACCCGCTGCGATTGATGGCTTGGAAGCGCAGTGCGCAGCTCGGGCGACTGATCGTGCGCGAATTCGAGAGCCCGGCCGGCGTCGAAGTGCGCCTCGACTATGGCCAGCTGCTGCACCTGCCGGCCGAGCTGCGGATCCAGCGACTGGCGCGCTGGCTGGTAGAAGCCGAACGTCGGGGACTTCGCTCCGAACTGCTGCTGCCGGGCGAACACATCGGCCCGGGCCGCGGCGAAGCGCATCTGCATGCGGGCCTGCGCGCGCTGGCGCTGCTGCCATGAGCGCCGTGCTGCCCAGATTCGGCGCCGCGCGGCGACAACGCGCCGACGCCAACCCGCGCCCACGGCTGCCAGCCGAAATCTTCGCCTGGTGCGCCGCGGCCGGACTGATGGCCCTGCTTCCACTGGGCCTGCAACTCACCGGCTGGCTGGGACCGCTGCTGCTGCTGCTCGGCCTCGCCGGCGCTGTCGCTGGCTTGCGCGGTGCGCATGTCCCGGCTTGGCTGCGTCTGCTGTTGACGCTGGGCGTCGCCGCACTGGTGATGTACGCCTACGGGTTCCGCTTCGGTCGCGATACGGGCGCCGGGCTGCTGGCCACCATGCTGGCGCTGAAGCTCTTGGAAACCCATCGCCTGCGCGACGCGCGCAGTCTGCTCAGCTTCAGCCTGTTCGCGATCATGGCGGCGTTTTTGCAGGACCAGGGGCCCCTCACTCTGATCCTGGCGCTGATTTCGGCAGTGCTGATCCTCACCTCGTTGGCACGGGTCAGCGAGCTGGAAACCGGCACGCCTGCCGATGCGCCCGGCCTCACTCGCCGACTCAAGGCCACTGGCCTGCTGATGCTGCTCTCGCTGCCGCTGGCAGCCGCGGGCTTTCTGCTGTTTCCGCGCCTGCCGCAAGCGCTGTGGGGAATGCCGGCCAACGCCGGCGAGGCGCGCACGGGCTTGAGCGAATCGATGGCGCCGGGCGACATCGTTTCGCTTTTCGTCGATGACACGCCGATCCTGCGAGTCAACTTCAGCAGTCGCAGGCCCGAGCCCGGTGAGCTGTACTGGCGCGGCCCGGTGCTGAGTGAATTCGACGGACGGGCCTGGACAATGTCCGCCTGGTTGCGCCAGTTCGAGGCGCCAGCGGTGCAGCCTGACGCGGAATGGCTCGACTACGAGCTCATCCAGGAACCCACCGACCGCCGCTGGGTAATGGCCCTGGATATTCCAGGCGACCCGATCGAACAGGCGGCCGACAACGTACTGCGCTTGAATCGCGACCGCAGCCTGCTCGCCCAGCGGCCGCTGGCGGCAGTCAGTCGTCACCGCCTACGTTCGGCACCGGGCGCTCGTTTCGACGCCGACCTGCCGCGCACCTTGCGCCAGCAGTTCGTGTCCCTACCCGGCGGGTTCAATCCGCGCACTGCCGAGCTGGTGGCCGGCTGGAGCGCGCTTGGGCTCAACGAGGCGCAGCTGGTGCAGGAAGCGCTGGAGCGCTTCAATCGCGAGTTCACCTATTCGCTGACGCCGCCGCCGTTAGGGCGCGACAGCATCGACGACTTCCTGTTCGAGACCCGCGAGGGCTACTGCGAGCACTTCGCGTCGGCCTTCACCGTGATGATGCGCATGGCGGGAATCCCAGCGCGCGTCGTCACCGGTTACCACGGCGGCTTCTACAACGCGATGGGCGACTACGTGCTGGTGCGGCAATCCGACGCCCACGCCTGGAGCGAAATCTGGATGCAGGGGCGCGGCTGGGTTCGGATCGATCCAACCGCAGCGGTGGCGCCGGAGCGCATCCTCAGTGGAGGGGGCGGCGGGAGCGGCCTTGCCCGCAGTGGCTTTTCCGCGCTGGGCGCACTGCTCGACACAGCGGACTGGATGCGTCACGGCTGGAACACCATGATCCTAGGCTTCAACGCAGCGCGCCAGCGCAGCCTGCTGCTGAGTCTCGGCATCGACACCTCGGACTGGCGCGAAGTGGGTCTGGCGCTGCTGGCAGGCTTCGGGCTGGCGCTAGCGGCCACCCTGTGGCTGGTCCTGCGCGGTGGCCCCCGCCCGACCGATCCACTGGTCGCCGCCTGGCTTCGCTTCTGCGCCCGGCTGGCCCGGCGCGGACTGGTGCGGGCACCGCATGAGCCGCCGCGCGCCTTCGGCGAGCGTGCGGCGCTGGCCCTGCCCGATCAGGCCGAAGACCTGCGCCGGCTCAGTCGCGATTACAGCGATCAGCGCTACGCTGGGCAAACCGATCCGGACACTCGCAGGGGTTTGATCCGCGCATTGCGAAGCTTCAAGCCGGAACGGCTCCGCACAGATCCGACCCGCTGATCGTCGAACTGATCATCCCGCTGTCTTTCCAAGTCACGCACGGAGCATCGCCATGAGCCCACGCCTTCGACTGGTCTTTCCCGTTCTCGCCGTGCTGGCGCTGGGCGCCTGCGCGAGCGGCCCGGCGCCGATACGCGGCGAGTTCAACCCATTGAGCCCCGAGCAGGCCAGCACGCAGGGCACCCCAGGCGCCAACGTGCGCTGGGGCGGCAGCCTGATCGCGGTCGAGCCCGACCCGGCCCGAACTTGTTTCGTCGTGCTTTCTCGGCCTTTGAATGCCAGCGGTCGCCCGCAGCTGAAGCGCGAGACCAGCGACGGCCGCTTCATCGCCTGCCGCAGCGGCTTCTACGATCCTGCCCTTTTCGCGGAAGGTCGCGATGTCACCTTCACTGGCCGCGTCGGCGGGTTCGAGGAGCGCGCCATCGGCGCCTACCCGTACCGCTATCCCAAGCTCGACGCGGATGTCGTGTACCTGTGGGAGGAGCGCGAGGACCGCATCGACCCGCGACACGCTTACCCGTATCGCTCACCGTATTGGGGCCCGTGGTGGCGCCCGTTCTGGTAAGCCAATGCCTGCACAACAAAAAACCCCGGCCTTGGCCGGGGTTTTTTTGTTGTCGATGTGTTGCCAAGTCAGTGGTGATTGGACAGCGGAGCGATCCAGTCCAGCCCGTTGCTGTAGCCGCCGGAAACGCCTTTCACCGCCACCGCAACCGCGTTGTGCGGGTGCAGGCTTTCGTAATGCGATGCACGCACCCAGAAATCGGCGATGCGCTCGTCTGCGTTCAAGGCTGCCTGCATGCGGCGCGCGGCGTCCTCGCAGAACATCAGGTTCTCGCCGTTCAGCAGCGCGAACGCCTGCTCGTCCTCGCGCTTGACCGCCGACTGCACCGGGGTTTTCAGTGCGTCCTCAATGCGATCGATGACATCGATGATCGGGAAGTTCGCGAACGAGGGCAGCAAGCGCACGCGCACCTCCGCGCTGGAGCGCTGGCTGTGCGGGGTGGCGCGGATGCCGCGCTCGGAGCCCAACCACGCCAGCAGGGCCTCGCGCTCAAGCGCTACTTCCGCAGGAAAATCAGTCTGGAACTGCTCCTGGATCAGCTGCCGTGCCAAGGCCGCCGAACAGGGGCAGGTGCTCGAATAGGGAATCTGCACCGACAGCTCCATCTGGAACTGCCCGTGCTCCATCAAGCCGGTGATCACGCAGGGGTAACTCTTCCAGCCCGAGTTGTCACTCTTCAAGGCCCGACGACGCACCAGGTGCTCGAACTCGACGCGCACCAGCGCGCGGTCCGACAGGTCGGCATGCGATTCGAGAAAGTCCTTCAGCAGGCGACGCAGGCTGGTCGGCGACAGCGCTTCGTTCGACAGCGTCTTGTCGACATGCAGGTACAGCCGCGACATGTGGATGCCACGCACGTCCGGTCGCTTCAAGTTGACGAACGCGGTGACGCGCGCGCCCGAGGTCACGCTTTGACCGTCGGCGGCGGCAATGCTTACCGGCACTTCGATCTGGCCCATGCCCACCCAGTCCAGCACGCCGGCTACGGCGGGCTTGGCCTCGGAGGCGATATCGGGCATCGCGCGCACGGTGTTGTCGGCAATGGGTGGGGACACGCGGGTCTCCTCGGAATCGGTCATGGGAATGGGCTGTCGGCACCTTAGGTGGGGGGCTGTCGCCTTCACGTCAAGCCTTCACGATGGCGCATGCACGTTCGGCATGCATCGTCAGGCACCGCGGAAACCTGCAGTACGGTCGGTCCGAGACTGGGACGGACTATACCGCGCCCCACCTGAGCACTCGGTGCACGCGGCAACAACGCTGTGTCGCAGGGCTCGATCGCGGCGGTCGGCGGGCTCAGCCGCGAACGCCGCTGCTGCGACGAAGGCCGAGGCTTGCAACCCGCCAGCGCATCACACCAGACGTGAGCCCGCGCGCCAGCTCGCATCGTGGTTTGCGCCAAGCGGTTCGGGGCGCGCCTACGCACTGCGCCGAGCAGCGCGCCACAGCGCGAACATCAGCGCGAAACCGCGTGGCACGGCCTGCTGGCCCGAGCGCGCAAGCCGATCCAGCTGCCAGTCCAGCACGGCGGCCTGCAGCGCGCGCGGGCGCGCCAGTCGCGAATGCTGAACCGGGCGCAGCCCCTGCAACTCAGCGGCGAAATCGCGCGTGAAAGCCGCACGCGCGTCCGACTTGGCAGGGTCAACAAGGTGCGCCGGCGCCAGCGCGTGTCTGGCCAGCAGATTGCGCGGTAGGCGCGCCTGCGCGTGGTGGCCAAGCGCAGCACGCTGCAGCCGGCGATGCAGCAGATCCAACGCGATCAACGACTCGCCGCTGTCGCCGCCGAACAGCGCGCGTTCCAGCGCATCCAGGGCCGCCGCCAGCGGTCGCAGCAGCGTCAACGCGTGTTCCACCGAGCCCGGCGCGAGCTCGCGTTCGATGAGATCCATTGCAGACAGCGGCAGCGTCCGCCACAGAGCTTCATCCGCCGCCCGCGCCGCCGGCAGGTCGAAGAAGGCCTGAACCAATGGATGTCGACCTTCGCCACGGGCGCCGCGGACCAGCTCATCCGCCCACCAGCCGAGCTTGGTTTGCGCGATGAAGGGCTCGGACAGCTCGAAGCAGGCTTCTTCGATTTCATCCTGCAGCGCGTACCAGAGCGCGATGCGTTCGCGCTGGGCGGCGGGCAGGAAGATCGCCTGCAGGGCGAGCTCTGGCCGACGCGCCTCAAGCTTGTGCAACTGCGCGTGCAGGCTGGCTTCGCTCACGCGGCGAGCTCCCGCAGCAGCGCCTCGTCAAGCAGATGTGCGGGCGCACTGATCACGCGCTGGGCGCCCCACTCGGTCGGTGGAAACGCGGGGTCGAAATAGCCCCAGTCGACCGCGATACCGCGCAGGCCGGCGGCGTGCGCGGCCTGGATATCGCGCGGATCGTCGCCTAGATACAGGCTTTCCGCGGGTGGGGCCTGAGTGCGTCGACAGGCTTCCAGCAGAGGCAGCGGATGCGGCTTGCGTTCGGTCAGCGTATCGCCTCCGATCAACACCGCGCTGCGCTCCAGCAGCCCCATAGCCATGCACAGCGGCCGCGCCAGCGCTTCAGCCTTGTTGGTGACGATGCCCCAGCGCAGGCCGCGTGCTTCGATGGCATCGAGCAGTTCAGCCACGCCTGCAAACAACCGCGACTGAGCCGCCACATTGTCGCCGTAGACCTGCAGAAACTCGCCGAGCGTGGCTTCGTCCTGCGCGTCGAAACCCGGCACAGCCGCGCCCAGCATCGCGCGCGCGCCGCGCGAGACGAACGGGCGAAATGCATGCATCGCGAACCCATCAAGGCCGCGCCGCGCGCGCAGCACATTGGCGGCGTGCAGCAGGTCCGCCGCGCTGTCGACCAGGGTGCCGTCGAGGTCGAACAGCACCGCGCCGCGCTCAGCCACGGCTGCGCTCCGGCAGCTGCGCACAGGCCAGGTAGTTGACCTGGGTGTGGCCGCCGACGGTGGCTGATCGACTCAGCGGGTTGTAGTGCAGGCCACTGACATCTTCGAGCTCCAGCCCGGCGGCGCGGATCGCCCCCGCCAGCTCGGAAGGCCGGATGAACTGCGCGTAGCGATGGGTGCCGCGCGGCAGCAGGCGCATCACGTACTCGGCGCCGACAATGGCCAGTCCGAACGCGGCCGGCGTGCGATTCAGCGTCGACAGGAACAGGCGCCCGCCCGGCTTCAGCAGGCGCGCGCAGGCCTCGATCACCGAGGCCGGATCGGGGACGTGTTCGAGCATCTCCATGCAGGTGATCACATCGAAACGTGCGGGGCATTCGTCGGCCAGCGACTCCACCGACTGCTCGCGGTAATCGACCTTGAGGCCGGATTCGTACAGGTGCAGACGCGCGGCTTCGAGCACTTCGGGCGACAGATCCAACGCAGTCACATGCGCGCCGCGCGCAGCCAGGGCCTCGGACAGCAGGCCGCCGCCGCAGCCGACATCCAGCGCCTCCGCACCTTCAAGGCGCACGCGCGCGGCGACGTAGGCCAGCCGCGTTGGATTGAGGTCATGCAGCGGACGGGCCTCGCCGTTCGGGTCCCACCAGCGCGCAGCGAGCTGGCCGAAGCGCGCCAGCTCGGCGGGGTCGACGTTCTCACGGCGCGAGGATTCAGTTGCAGCAGGCAGGTTCATCGGAGACTCCAAGGCACGGTCGCGGAGGGCGGCGCGAAATCAGTGCAGCACACGGCCGCGGCGCGTAGCGCGATCAATGGCGACGCGGAACCGCGGCGATCCGCGAACGCCATTCGGCCACACGGGCCATCAAGGCTTCGAGATCGACGTCGATCAGCTGGCGATCGCGCAGGCGTGCGCGGCCGCCGATCCATACATCGCTGACCTGCTGGCGAGCCCCCGCGTACACCAGTTGCGAGATCACGTTGTAGAAGGGCTGTGATTCCGGCTGGTCGAGATCGACCAGCACCAGGTCCGCGGCCTTGCCGGGCTCGATCGAGCCGATCGACTCTTCCATGCCCATCGCACGCGCGCTGCCGAGGGTCGCCATGCGCAGCGCGCTGGGCGCATCCAGGGCCGCCGCGTCCATCGCCACGCCCTTGGCCAGCAGGGCCGCGGTGCGCATCTCGCCAAACATGTCGAGATCATTGTTGCTGGCGCAGCCGTCGGTGCCGAGCGCGATGTTGGCGCCGGCTCGACGCAGGGCCTCGATCGGGCAGAAACCGGAGGCCAACTTCAGGTTGGATTCGGGGCAATGACCGATCGACACGCCCTGGGCCGCGCACAGCTCGATCTCGGCCGGGGTCAGCTGGGTCATGTGGATGGCGAGCAGCTGCGAGTTCACCAGGCCGAGCCGCTGCAAGCGCGCCAAGGGGCGCTGGCCGTACTGCTTCAGCGAGTCTTCGACCTCCTGTGCGGTCTCGTGCACATGGCAGTGCACGACCAGGCCCATCTGGTCGGCAAGCAGGCGGATGCGCTCGAAGCTCGCGTCCTTCACCGTGTAGGGGGCGTGCGGCACGAATGCGGTGCTGACCAGCGTGTCGCCACGCAGGGCGTCGTGCAGCTCCATCGCCTTGTCGAAGTACTCGTCGTCCGAGGCCGCCCAGGCGGTGGGGAAGTCGATCACCGGCAGGCCGACGCAGGCGCGGAAGCCCATGCGCCGATAGGTCGCGGCGGCGGCGTCGGGAAAGAAGTAGTTCTCATTGCAGGTGGTGGTGCCACCGCGCAGCATCTCGACCACCGCCAGCTCGACGCCACAGCCGACGAAATCGCGACCGATCACGGCGCCCTCGACCGGCCAGATGTGATCGTTCAGCCAGGTCATCAAAGGCAGATCGTCGGCCAGACCGCGCATCAGGGTCATCGGGTTGTGCACGTGCACGTTGACAAGGCCGGGGATCAGCACCGCCTTCGGCCGGCTCACCGTCTCGCGTGCGGCATAGCGGCCGCGCGCTTCGCTGATCGGCAGCAGCTCGACGATGCGGCCTGCGTCGATGGCCACAGCGTGCTGTTCAAGCACCACCGCATGGGGCTCCACCGGAACCACCCAGCCGGCCTCGATCAACAGGTCGATCTCGCGCATTCCCTCAGCCTTCATCAGTGTGCTTGCTCCCAATAGCACCGACCCGGCGCGGGGCCGGGTCGGTGTCGAATCACTTGACGCGGCTGACGTATTCGCCGCTTCGGGTGTCGCAGCGGATCACCTCGCCGTTCTCGATGAACAGGGGCACGCGCACCACCGCGCCGGTTTCGAGCTTGGCCGGCTTGCCGCCGCCGGAAGCGGTATCGCCGCGCACGCCCGGATCGGTCTCGACGATCTGCAGCTCGACGAAATTCGGCGCAGCCACCGACAGCGGCGCACCGTTCCACAGCGTAACCACGCACATTTCCTCGCCCTTCAGCCACTTGGCGGTCTCGGCCATGACGGCCGCGTCGGCGGTGTACTGCTCGAAGCTGTCCGGCTGCATGAAGTTCCAGAACTCGCCGTCGGAGTAGAGGTACTGCATGTCGGTGTCGACCACGTCTGCACCTTCGACCGACTCGTTCGCCTTCAGGGTCTTTTCCGTGGTGCGCCCGTTCTTCAGGTTGCGCACGCGGATGCGGGTGAAGGCCTGGCCCTTGCCGGGCTTGATGAACTCGGCTTCGACGATGACGTAAGGATCGCCGTCGAAAATGATCTTGAGTCCGTTCTTGACGTCGTTCAGACCGTAGGTGGCCATGCGTGCTCCGGGGGGATGAGGTTCGAGCCGCAGGCTGCGGCTAAACTCTGGTTTTCGGTGATCGCCGGCAATTGCGCCGGCTAAAGAGGCGAAATGATAAGCGCAAACCCCCGGATCGCGCAGCCCGCCGCGGCCGAGGAGCCTGTACAGGACTGGCGCCGGCTGTGGCGCGAGGCCCTCACCGACCCGCTGGAACTGCTCAGCCTGCTCGAACTCGACGCCCTGGCGGCCCGCCTTCCGGCCGAGTCAGCAGGCTTTCCGCTGCGGGTGCCGCGCGGCTTTGTGGCGCGCATGCGCCGCGGCGATGCTGGCGACCCGCTGCTGCGCCAGGTGCTGCCGCTCGACCTTGAAGCCCTCGAAGTCGCCGGCTTCGGCGTCGATGCTGTCGGCGATGCGGCCGCCCGCAGCGGTCGCGGTGTGCTTCAGAAGTACGCCGGCCGCGCCCTGCTGGTCGCCACCGGCAGCTGTGCCGTGCACTGCCGCTACTGCTTTCGACGTCACTACCCCTATGCAGAGGACAGCGCCGCCGCCAATGCCTGGCAGGCCGCGCTCGACACCGTGGCAGCGGACCCCAGCGTCGACGAAGTGATCCTGAGCGGGGGCGATCCGCTATCACTGTCCACGCCCAAGCTGCGCGAACTCAGCGAACGCCTGCTGGGTCTGCCGCAGATCCGCCGCCTGCGCATCCACACCCGTCTGCCAGTGGTGCTGCCCGAGCGAGTGGACGCCGAGCTGCTGGACTGGCTGAGTGCGCTGCCGCTGCAGAAGGTGGTCGTCATCCACGCCAATCACGCGCAGGAATTCGATGCCTCGGTGGCGCGCGCGCTGTCTGCGCTGCACGGCACCGGCGCGACCGTGCTCAACCAGGCCGTGCTGTTGCGGGGGGTCAACGACAGCATCGAGGCCCAGGTCGCGCTGGCCGAGACCAGTTTCGCAGCGGGCGCCCTGCCCTACTACCTGCACCAGTTGGATCGGGTCGCCGGTGCGGCCCATTTCGAGGTGCCGGATGCCGAGGCCCTGGCGATTGAATCCGCGCTGCGGAAGCGCTTGCCGGGCTACCTCGTGCCGCGACTTGTGCGTGAAGTGGCGGGCGCCGCCAGCAAATTGCCGCTGTCGCTCACGACGGAAACGTGACGCCGCTGGCACTGCGGGGCTGGCACGCGGCTTGCGTTTGCGCATATCGGCCGATTTGGCCACACTCCCCGCCCTTGCAGAACGGGGCGGCCAGCGTGGTGTTTTGGCCGACCTGCGGTGCGCCGGAAGCGATGGATGGCATCGCCGGACGCCGCCAGCATTACCAGCCAGGGGTCCGTTGGGGGGCGGGTCCGGTCGGGTGGCAGCTTTGGCTGCGCGCCGGCCGCAATCGCAGTTTCAAGGGAGTTCGATGGCCAAGCAGGAAACCGTGATCCGACTGCTGCAGATCGAGGACACCCTCGAAGACGCGGAGTCCATCATCAACGCGTTGCGCAACGGGGGAATCGCCGTCCGCAGCGCGCGCCCCGAAACGCTCGAAGAACTCACCGACCAGCTGAGCAAACAGCTGCCGGATCTGGTCGTCGCAGCATGGTCGTGCAAACACCTTTCCTTCGCCGATGTCGCCCAGGCGATCCGGCGCTCCGGCAAGCCGGTCGCACTGGTTGCCAGCCACGTCTCGATCAACGACGAGCTTCTGATCGAAGCCGGCGCGCTGGGTGCGTTCAACGTGGTGCTGCGGCAACGGCCCGAGCAGATCCTGCCGACCCTGAAGCACGCCTGGGCCTCGATCGAGGCCCGCCGCAGCCAGCAGCGCCTGGAAGAAGCCCTGCGCGAAACCGCGCGGCGCTGCGACGCGCTGATCGATTCCTCGCGCGATCCGATCGCCTATGCCCACGAGGGCATGCACATCCGCGCCAACCACGCCTACCTCGAGATGTTCGGCTACACCGAGTTCGAGGAGGTCGAGGGCATGCCCCTGCTGGACCTGATCGCGCCCAGCCATGCCACCGAGTTCAAGGCCCTGCTGAAGCGCCTCGGCAAGGGCGAGCCGCCGCCCGAGAAGCTCGAACTGAAGGCCATGCGTGCCGACGGCATTGATTTCGATGCGGTCATGGAATTCGCCCGCGCGAGCTATGAGGGCGAGCCCTGCCTGCAGATCGTGTTCCGCAAGCAGTTTGTCGACAGCGAGGAACTGCAGACGCTGCGCGAGCGCGATCAGGTGACCGGCCTGCTCAACCGCCAGGTATTCCTGGCCGAGCTCGAAGCCGCCGCCGCACGCGCGGAGAGCGGTGCCAAGGATCAGGCCGTCCTTCTGATCGAGGTCGACAACTTCAGCAACCTGCTGAACGATATCGGCCTGGGCCACGCTGACACGCTGCTGGCTGACACCGCCCATCTGCTGCGCCACACCCTGGGCGATGATCTGCTGCTCGCCCGTTTCGCCGACCACACCTTCGGCCTGCTCTGCCGTGGCTCCAATCACGCCCAGACACGCGACCTGGCCGAGCGTGTGCGCACCGCATTCGAAGGCCACATCCTGGAGATCGGCAGCCGCTCGGCAACGCTGACCGTCAGTGTGGGCGGCGTGCAGATGAGCGAGAAATCCGGGCCCGCCCAACAGGTGTTGGGCAAGGCGGGCCAGTGTCTGCAGGCCGCGATCTCGGAAGGCGGCAACCGGCTCTCGCTGTTCGACCCGGCCGCCCGCGATCGCGCCGAAGAAGAGCGCGTACGCAGCTGGGTCGCGCGCATCCAGCAGGCGATCAAGTCCGGCGATTTCGTGCTGCACTATCAGCCGATCATCAGTTTGCAGAGCGAACCGGTCGAGTTCTACGAAACGCTGCTGCGGATGCGCGTCGGCGATGGCGAGATCGCGCCGCCGCTGGCCTTCCTGCCGATCGCCGAAGAGCACGGCCTGATCGAGAAAGTCGACCGCTGGGTGCTGTCACACGCGATCGCCGTGCTGGCCAGGGTCAAGTCCGAGCACACCCGCCGCCTGCTTGTGAAGATCACGCCACAGAGCATGCAGGACCCCAGCCTGCCGGGCTGGATCGCCAACCTGCTCAAGCAGACCGGCGTGCGCGGCGAACAGCTGGTGTTCGGCGTGCCCGAGACCCGGGTCATGACCTATCTGAAGGGCGCCAAGGAATTCCAGCGCGCGGTGGCGCGTCTGGGCTGCGGACTGTGCCTGGAACAGTTCGGCGCCAGCACCCATTCGCTGGACGTACTGAAGCATCTCGACCCGAGCATTCTCAAGCTCGACCGCAGCTTCACCGAAGACCTGGGGCGCAATGCCGAACATCAGGCCAAGGTACGTGAGCTGGCCGCCCGCGCCACCGAACTCGGCAAGACCACGATTGCTGAATTCGTGCAGGACGCCGCCAGCATGACCGTGCTGTTCACCAGCTCGGTGCACTTCGTGCAGGGCAACTTCCTGGCCGCGCCCTCGCCCGAAATGAACTACGACTTCAACATCTGAAGCGCCATTCGGATAAAGCAAACGCAGAAGGCCCGGAGCGATCCGGGCCTTCTGCGTTTCCGCACCTCTGTTGCGGCGATCAGACGCCGCGGCGCAGCGCTTCGATGCGCTCCGGCAGCGGAGGGTGGCTCATGAACAGGCGCTTCATGCCGGCCGCCATGTGACCGCTGATGCCGAAGGCTGCGACCTCTTTGGGCAAGGTGTTCTCGCCGTGTTGCGACTGCAGACGCTGCAGCGCGGCGATCATTTTTTCGCGACCGGCCAGCTTTGCGCCGCCCTCATCCGCGCGGAACTCGCGATGGCGCGAGAAGGCCATGGCGATCATCGACGCGAGCACGCCCAACACCACCTGCGCGATCAAGCTGACCACGAAGAAGCCGATGCCGCCCTGCGAGCTCTCGTTGCGGAACACCACCTGGTCGACGAAACGGCCGATCAGACGCGAAAGCACGATCACGAAGGTGTTGAGGACGCCCTGCAGCAGGGCCATGGTCACCATGTCGCCATTGGCGACGTGCGCCACTTCGTGGCCAAGCACAGCCTCGGCCTCGTCGCGGCTCATGCCGCGCAGCAGACCGGTCGACACCGCCACCAAAGAATTGTTGCGGCTGGGGCCCGTCGCAAACGCATTGATCTCGGGCGCGTCGTAAATCGCGACCTCGGGACATTTGATGCCAGCTGCTTGCGCCTGCCGCTGCACGGTTTGCAGCAGCCAAGCTTCGGACTCGTTGCGTGGCTGTTCGATCACCTGGGCGCCGGTGCTGCGCTTGGCAACCCATTTCGACATGGCCAGCGAAATGAACGAGCCGGCGAAGCCGAACACCGCCGCGAACACGATAAGGCCGCCTAGATTCTGGCCACGGCTCGCCATGTAGGCGTCGACGCCAAGCAGTTTCAGTACGATGCTGGCAACCAGCAGGACCGCGATGTTGGTCGCCATAAACAGGGCGATGCGTTTCATGGAGCTGCACCTCTTGGACGATGAAGGCCCGGCATGGGCGATGACCAGCATGGAGTGGGGACTGTGCACGCCAGTTCAAGCCAGCGCCTGAACCGGAGTTCAGAGTACATCGGACGTTTTGCGCCCTCGCCGACCGGTCCGCTGCATCTGGGCTCGCTGCTGGCAGCCTTCGGCAGCTGGCTGATGGCGCGCAGCGTTGGCGGCCGCTGGTTGCTGCGCGTGGAGGACATCGACCCACCCCGCGAAGTTCCAGGCGCGGCGGAGGATCAGCTCGCCACGCTGCGGGCTTTCGGCTTCGAGGCCGATGGCCCGGTGATCTGGCAGCACGCGCGTGCCGAACTCTATCGCAGCGCGCTCGATGTGCTGCTCCTGCGCGGGCTCGCTTTTTCCTGCCGCTGCAGCAGGAGCGACCTTGCGGAGTACCGCGGCATCCATCGCCACTGCGTGCGGCAACCCTCGGGCCACGCCGAGGCCCTGCGCCTGCGTGTCGCGGACGGCGACACCGGTCGGGTCGTCTTCACCGACCGCATTCATGGCCGGGTTGAACAAGCGGTGGACCAGGAGGTCGGCGACTTTGTTCTCAAGCGCGCGGACGGCTGCTGGGCATATCAGCTGGCAGTGGTGGTGGACGACGCCGCGCAGGGCATCACCGAGGTGGTGCGTGGCGCCGATCTGCTGGACTCCACGCCGCGGCAGATCCTGCTGCAGCGCGCGCTGGGCCTGCCGACGCCGACCTATGCGCATCTACCGCTGGTGGTCGATGCCGAGGGCCGCAAGCTGTCGAAGTCGCTGGCGGCGCTGCCGATCGACCCACGCGACCCGCTGCCGGCCCTGCGCTGGTGCTGGGCCGCGCTGGGTCAAAGCCCGGAAGTGCTCGTCGGTGCCGGCAGCGCGGCGAGCCTGCTGGCGCGCGCGGCGGCTGAATTCGAATGCAGCCGTATCCGCCCCGACTGCGCATTTGTCGATCGTCAAACTACTTTCGAAAGCTCTGTATAAACTCGCAGGCTGTCGCGCGGATCCGGCCTGCGCGTCAGCAACACCAGAAGCCGGCAGAACACGGGAGAGGGAGCATGACAGCACGCGTTGCGCTGGTGACGGGCGGTACGGGCGGAATTGGAACGGCGATCTGCAAACGTCTGGCGCAGGCCGGCCACAAGGTGGCCACCAACTATCGCAATGAGGCCAGGGCCCGCGAGTGGCAGGCTGCACTCAAGGCCGAGGGCTTCGACATCACGATCGTGCCCGGCGACATCGGCAGCCCGGAAGGCGGTGCGGCGATCGCCAAGGCAACGGCCGAGGCGCTCGGCCCGATCGAGGTCCTGATCAACAATGCCGGCATCACCCGCGACGGCACCTTCCATCGGATGAGCGCCGAACAGTGGCATGAGGTGATCAACACCAATCTGAACTCCTGCTTCAACATGACCCGTCCGGTCATCGACGGCATGCGCGAGCGCAAGTGGGGCCGCATCGTCCAGATCAGTTCGATCAACGGCCTGAAGGGCCAGTACGGTCAGGCCAACTACGCCGCCGCCAAGGCCGGCATGCATGGCTTCACCATTTCGCTGGCGCGCGAAAACGCCAAACTGGGCGTTACGGTCAACACGGTATCACCGGGCTATGTGGCCACCGACATGGTGATGGCCGTTCCTGAAGAGGTGCGCGCCAAGATCGTCGCCGACATCCCCACGGGACGCCTGGGCAAGCCCGAGGAAATCGCCTACGCCGTGGCCTTTCTGGTGTCCGAGGAGGCCGCGTGGATCACCGGCTCCAACCTCGACATCAACGGCGGCCACCACATGGGCTGGTAACATGTGAAACTATCGACGGGCGCCGCCTCGGGCGGCGTCCGTCGAATCGCACGATGCATCCGGAATCGATCGACATGCAGCCCGTCTGCCGTGCAGACGTTGCTTCATACCGTGACCATCGCCCCGGGTTGCCCAGGACGGGCCTGTGCCATCTTTCACCGCTTCCGCACGGCGACATGCCGTTCCTGGCTGTCGCACCCAGTGGTCGCCCCACCGAGAGCATCGACGCCCATGCCCAAGCCCCGGGTTATCAAGAAGTATCCGAACCGTCGCCTCTACGACACCGAAATCTCCAGCTACATCACCCTGGAGGACGTCCGCCAGCTGATCGTCGACGGTGAAGAGGTCGAAGTCCGCGATGCCAAGAGCGGCGAAGACCTGTCGCGCTCGGTGCTGCTGCAGATCATTTCCGAGCACGAAGAAAAGGGAAACCCGATGTTCAGCACACAGCTGCTGAGCCAGGTGATCCGCTTCTACGGCGACAGCCTGCAAGGCTTCATGGGCAGCTATCTCGAGCGCAGCATGCAGCTGTTCCTGGATCAGCAGCACCAGTTCCGCAGCCAGCTCAACAACCTGCTCGGCAAGACGCCCTTCTCGATGCTGAACCAGCTGACTGAACGCAACCTCGACCTGTGGAAGAGCTTCCAGGAAGGCATGATTCGACCGGGCGGGCTCACCCCCGGCAACGGCAAGCCTGAGGACAAGCCCAGCGACTCCGCAGCCACCGACAAGCCGGAACCGCCGGCCGGACGCACTCGCGGTCGCTGAGCGACTTGGCCCGCCCGCTGGCGGGCGCATCGCCCACTCCCCAAACGTTCGCCTTCACGCAGCCGCCCCCGGCGGTTGGCGTGTCGTTGCGCTGTACTTACCAATGCATGCGGAGCCCCTCATGACCCAGCGCATCGCCCTCGTCACCGGCGGCATCGGAGGTATCGGCGCCGCCATCTGCCAGGCGCTGGCCGCCAGCGGCCACCGGGTGATCGCCGCCGACATCAGCCTGCCCGTCACGCGCCTGGCCGAGCTGCGCGCCCTGCCCGGCCTCGCCGAACTCGAAGCGATCGCGCTGGACGTCTCCGACTTCGACGCCTGCCAGGAGGCGGTGGCAGATATCGTCGGGCGTCACGGCCGGTTGGATGTACTCGCCAACAGTGCGGGCATCACCCGCGACGCGACCCTGCGCAAGCTGCAGAAGCCGCAGTGGGATGCAGTGCTGGGCGTCAACCTCGACGGCCTGTTCAACCTCTGCAAGCCCGCGATCGAACCGATGATCGCGCAGGGCTACGGCCGCATCATCAATATCAGCTCGATCAATGGGCAGACCGGCCAGTTCGGGCAGACCAACTACGCCGCCGCCAAGGCGGGCGTGCACGGCTTCACGATGGCGCTGGCGCGCGAGGTCGCCTCCAAGGGCATCACCGTCAATTCGGTGGCCCCGGGCTACTGCGACACGCCGATGGTGCAGACCATTCCCGCCCCGATCCGCGAGAAGATCCTCGAACAGATCCCGGTCGGCCGCATCGCTCAACCCCACGAGATCGCCCGCGTAGTCGACTTCCTTGCCGCGGAGGGCTCGGGCTACATCACCGGCGCACTGCTGCCGGTCAATGGCGGCCTGTTTATCAGCTTCTGAAGCACGCCACCCGGGGCAGGTGTATCGCCGAGTGCCGGTTCGAGTCGCTCAGCCCGCGCGTTGATACGCCCGGTTGATGCACTGCCGATAGCGCGATTCCACCCGGTTCGCGAACCACTCGGTGGTCAGGTTGCGCGTGAACTTGGGGCTGCTGAGTCGGATCTGCGGCACCAGCGCGCGCGGCAGCGATCGGCCCGCCTTTGCATCCGCGCGCTCGAACATGCGCCTCCAGGTGTCGGTCTGCTCGAAGTCGAGACGATCCGCACGCCGCAAATCGCGCCGGATACGCGACTCGCTCAGGCCCAGATCCGCCGCCAGCGAGAGCGTGGCGAGCTCGGTTTGGCTGGGGCGTCGATCGAACAGCCCCGGATCCGGCAGAGTGAGATCGCCGTCGAGCGCGAGTTCGGTCCCGCTGAGCCGAACCACAGCACTCTGGAATGCAGCATTACGGCTGGCGTACCAGCCGGCGTTGAAGTCGGCGTAGCGGAACAGGTGGCGCTCGTAGGAGTTCGGGTACTGCAGCAGATGTGCGATTCCGAAGTAGACGCCGCCGCGCCGGCTGAACACCTCGTCCCGGATCGACTCCACGCCCGCATACGGATACGGCTGCCGCTTCGCATGCGCTTGCGCGAACGCGATCGACACCTGCATCGAGCCCCCGGTGCGGACCGGGTTGACCGAGTCGAACAGGGTCTGGCCCAGTGGAACCCGCGCGATCAGCTCTTCAAACAGATCGCTCATGTCCTTCTCGGTGCGCAGGGCATCCAACCGCTGCGCAAAGCTGCGGCCGTCGCCGGAGGGCAGCCGCAGTACAGCCGAGACCGCCAGCTTCGGAATCGTCAGCCGCGCCGCGCGGCGCTCGATTTCGCCGCGCGCGATGCGCGGCAGGTTCGGTACCGTCGGGTTCGCGCGATAGCCGGTTTCCTGCTCGATCACGGCCAACGCGGCGCACAGGTTGTCTGTGCTCTGCAGCAGATCGAGGTGACGGAATGCCGCCTCGATGTCCTGCGCCCAGGCCTCGCGCTGCTCCAGCCGCGGCGGCAGCAGATCAATCAGCTGAGCGCGAACCTCCTGCGCGCTGCGCTGGTGCGGTCGCGTGGAAGGCGGCGTCGCGCAGGCGCTCAACATGGCTAGGGTCAGCAGCAGGATGCCGCGCGGGGCTCGAAGTGGGAAGGACATGGCCACGAGCCTACACGGTGACAGTACCTGCAGACGCCCGGATTGCCCGACTGACTTCCTCGCCAAGGCGCTGCCGATGCAGCACGTCGGGTCTGCTCAGGGCGAAGCCTCGAACCCGTTCGCAAAGCCGGGCCAGACCTGCTCCACCCGGAAATTGGCGACGATATCGGCGACCTGATCGCCGCTGCGGGCGTTGTCGCGTGCATCCACCACGCCCGTCGGGAAACCGTTGAAGCTGACCGTCGGGTTCGAAAAATGGGGCCGGCGCGTGCAGCCGCCCAAGGGGCACTGATAGGCCATGACCGTGCGGAAGGACTGCGCGCCCTGACCTTGGACATAGTGTCCGAATGACCACGGATACGACGCGTTGGCAGGAGGGTTGCCATTCGCGGGGTCGTGCTCGAAGCCCAAGTTGTGACCGTGCTCGTGCACCCAGCTCAAGTTGCCCACCGCACAGGTTCGCGCGGTGAGCTGCACTGCGCTGCTCGCAAAGCCCGCGCCGGGGCTGCGCATCACGTAGCCAAGACCGCAGGCCCCCTGCAGGTTCGCGACCAGCAGGCTGACCATGTCGGCAGCCAGCGCATTGCGCCGCGCCTGCTGGGTGGCGTTGGAGCGGAAGTTGCTGAGCTCGGTGCTGGCCGAAGCCGTCCCTTCAACCCAGCCCTCCAGCAGCTCGATGCCCACCGCGCGGAAGCGCATGCGCATGCCGCTGTTTGCGAACACGGTGTTGGCGGAATCCACGGCCGCCTGCGCCTGTGCCGTGATCTGGTTGACGCCGCCTGCCGCATCACGAGCCGCGGGGGTGTACATCAGCAGCACATCCACCCGTTCACCGCTGTCGCGCAGGCCGGGCGATTGACGGGTGGCCGCTGAGGCGAACGACTCGCCCGGCATCGGCCCCGGATCCACCGGCCCTCGGCAGGGCGGAAAGCGATCGGCGTCGAGCTCGATCAGCCAGGACTCGCCCCGAATCGCCGAGGGCACCAGCTCCCAGATGCCCTCGGGCGCGCTGATGAAGCCGGCCACCGCATCGCCGGACACGCTGAGCACCGCCGGATAGTCGCCGGCGTCGTCGAGGCTGCCGCGCCAGGTGAAGCGATCGTCGGCGTGCAACTCCACACCCATCGAGAGCACCTCGCGCTCGCCCTGCGGGAACGGCAGGCGCAGGCTCGGTGACTCGCTAGCGAGCGTCGCAGCCGACGTGATCACGGCATGCGCGCTACGTGCAGGCAACTCGGTCGGCGCGCGTCGAGACTCCGGCGGCAGCAGACGCCACGCGCTTGGGGCTTCAACAGCGTGTGCCCACGAGCCTGCGAGGGACAGGGCCAGTACGAGCAGCGCGGCACATAAACGCATCAAGTCTTCTCCGGGAGTGCAACTCGCGGAGATTCTAGTGAATCGAGCCGCGCGCAAACGAAGACCGCATCGGGAAACTCGCGCCCAGCACCGTTCACCGATGTGCAGGCAAGGGGAGGCTCGGATTCGTAGAAGCGTGCGTGGGGACTTGGAACGTGCGCCGTCGAACCGCACACCGCCAATGGCTGTGCGGGTACGCCTTCAATTCAACGCGCGAATACTGGGTGACGTCACGCCAGCATCTGCCGCTCCCCGCGAGGCCTTTCACACATCACCCTCGCCCCCGCCAGCGGCTGCCGCAGAATAGCGGGCGGATGAACTACCTCGCCCACCTCTTGCTCGCCGACTACAGCGACGACGCCCTGCTCGGCGCGATGCTGGGAGATTTCGTGGCCGGGGCAGCCCTCGACGACTGGCCGGATGCGGTACAGCGCGAGATTCGCATCCACCGCTGGATCGACGGCTACACCGACCGCCACCCCGAGGTCTTGGGTCTGAAGGCGAACTTTCCACAGGGGCAGCGGCGCTATGCCGGGATCCTGCTGGATGTCTACTTCGATCATCTGCTGGCGCGCGACTGGCCGCTGCACACCGATCAAGCCTTGGATGCCTTCAGCCAGCGCGTCTATGCCGTGCTGCGCACGCATCAGGCCGTGCTGCCGCCACGGCTCGCCGCAATGGCTCCATTGATGGCAGCGGGCGACTGGCTGGGCAGCTACCGTCATCGCGAGGCGGTCGACCGCGCGGTCGGCGGCATCGCGCGCCGACTCGCGCGCGGCGATCTGCTGCTGGCTTGCCTGCCGACCTTGCGTGCGCACGAGGGCGCAGCGCAAGCGGCATTCGCGCGCTTCTTCCCGCAGCTCAGAGCCTTCGTGACGAGCCGCCGGGAAGCTGCCTAGCAGTCGGCCTGGGAATGGCTCGGGCCGGTGCCTTGCACCTCTCGACCTGCGGACGGCCAGACCGTGGCCACCCAGCGCGCAACAAGCGACGCGATGCTCGAACAAGGCGGCCGATGGCTCGTCTCGCGCCTGGCATCCTTGAACGGACAAGCGCCAGTCCGCTTTACGTAGGGTAGAGAAGCGCAGCGCATCTACCATGAGCCGGCGATGCGTCGAAGCTTTGCCGCAGCACGCTTGTTCTGAATGCCTGGGAACGCCCACGTAGACCCTTCCCACCGGCCGCACGCCGGATCCACCCCATCCCGTGCCGGGCGGGTGTGCCAGCTCGACCACCGGCGCATCGGTGTTCGTCGCCGCACGCGGCCGAGATCGAAAGCCCCCGCATCCGCGAACTGCCGATAGCATGCAGCCTTGCCGTCAGTTTCGTCGGCGCCCCAAGGAAGCAGCATGCGCGGGATGGACCTCAGTTCCTGGGAGGGCATGCTCACCACACTGCTCGGCCTGGCCTTCATCACCCTGCTGGGCGTCGGCATCCGCCTGCTGGTGATGCTGACCCTCCAGCAGCGCCAGCAGGCTGCCAATCGCCAGATCAACGAACGCCTGCGCACCCTGATCGCGGCCTACAAGACTTTGGGCGGCTCCTTCACCGGCAGTCTGCAGGTCGACCCCACCCACCTGCGCGAGCTGCGGCAGCGCGCGCGGATGAACCCGAGCGACACGGAGTCGGCATCCGACCTCGACGAAGAGGGTGTGATCCCTGCCTCGGCGGTGGACCCGAGCCGGGGCGAGCGCGCGCGCCGGATTCGCGATGCAGTGGAAGGCGCGCTCTCCGACATCCTGCTGCTCGGCACCGAGTCGCAGGTGCGACTCGCCGCGACCGCCGCCCAGGCGCTGGTCGAAGGCCGCCCGATCCACACCGCCGAGCTCGTGATTTCGCTGCGCAGCTTCATTCGCGAAGTGCTGGGCTTGGAGACGGTACCGCGCGGCGTCTCGATTCCTTCCCAAGGCCCGACCCGACCCGCCGGCGGCGGCAAGGGCGGCGGTCGCGATTCCGCTCGTGGCGGCGGCCAGGAGAGCGGCCGCCAGGGCGGACGTGGTGGTGGTGGTGGTGGTGGAGGCGGCGGCGGCGCTGCAGGCGCAGGCATGGGTGCCGGCCTCGGCATGGCAGCCGGCAGCGAGGGCGAGCGCTGAGGTAGTCCTTGAGGGGCGCGGCGGAAACGGAAACAGCTGGACCGCGGGCTCCCACGTCCGTCGCCCGCGCGCGCAGCCGGGCGTGCGACGACCACGTCATCTGCAGTGCTTGTCGCGTCCGACCGCGCTAGTTCGCGTAGCCCTCGCGACGATCGCGAATGCCGGCGCGATACTTCGCGAGCAGACGACGCATCAGCACTTCGGACGCAGCCTGCCAACCATTGGCCAGCAGCATTGGCGAGTCGCGGAGCTGTTCAAGCGTGAAGTTGGGAAGATCGGGGCTGGTGATGTCGACGAACTCGCGGCCGTGCCATAGGTAGACGCCGTCGCTGGAGATCAGGCTCAGGTTCGCGCCCATATTGGGTTTCATGAGCCCGGTGTAGTTGAGGTCGGCCAGACCGAAGCGGCCGGTCTGCAGCACCCAGCGGCTACCGCGCGGCACCGTCAGCTTGGCCGCTCCGAAGCTGGCGTCGAAGGCCCGGCGCAGAATCCGCTCGCGATCAATATCGTAGGCGCGCTCGATCGCCAGCACCACGTTGGTGGAGTCGTTGCCTTCGGGTCGCAGATCCGCCGGCACGGCCTCGAGAAGCACTTCGGGCGAAGGTCCGTGGTAGCCATAACTCCACTGGCGGCTATCGATTTCCAGTGGCGCGCGCGTGGCGCAGCCAGCCAGCGCCACGCTCAACATCAGCCCAAGTCCACCAACGAACCCACGCATGCGACGACTCCCCCGGAACGCTCGCCGACTGCGAGCTCGACACGCAGTCTCGGCAAACAGACAAGCGGCGCCAATACCGGATGTGTCAACTCACGCAGGACGCCCACGACCGGACATCTGTTCCTCGATTGAAGGTTGTGGCCGGCAGCGTGACCAAGGGAACTGCTGGCGCTTTCAGGAGTGAGTTCGCGCTACGTACCGACTGGGCTCGCGCCTGCGCGGAAGCCACGACTGCAGAGGTGCGTACGGGTCTCCGTTCTGGACGATGCGACGTGCGTGCGAGCTGACCCAGCGCCGCCTCGCTTCCGACAGAATCGACGCGGGCACCTTCGAGCAGGCGATCGTGGAAGACCGTCATGCCCGCGCAGGCCGGTATCCAGAACCGGACCGATTGGCTGGCGCCGGCCGAACGGCGCCAGCCGGCGCAGAAGAAGCTTGTTCGGGGGCCGGGCAAACGGATTGTTCCGCGGTGGGCCCGCTCGCTCGTTCGAGCCTCGCCTCAAGCTTTCCTGCAGCCTGCAGAGCGGACAAACAGCGCACCCAGGGCTGGCGATTCAGCAGCTAACCAAATCCTTCGGCTTCGTTACCTCTGTCCCAGGCACAAGGGGCGGGGGTGGCGGCGGATGGGAAAGGTCAATCCGCGCTGAGGGCCACTCGCCGAAGCAGGCATCGAGTCGCCCCGCTCGCGAGACCACGCGTCGAAGTCGACTGAGCTGTTCGTCCGGCAGGAACTCACCGAGCGGCAGCAGATTGCCCGCATGCGCGAAAAAGCTGTCGGACACTTCAGCCGCTAGAAACGCTGCGTAGTAGTGGCCGATGTCCAGGCTGGATCCGCAGCACCAGAAGGTGGAATAGCGCATCTGAGCAGGTGGGTCCGAGCCGAGCAAGGCGTCGATCACGTGTACCTTGGCGACGACGTGCTCGTGCGGTCGCGAGTTCGACTCCACATGTTCGGCGGAGATCAGCTGAAACACGAACACCTGTTCTGCGGCATCAACTTCATGCTGCGAAAGCGGTCCGAAACTGCACTCGCAGGCCGCTACGGGCAAGCAGACGCTTAGCCCGAGCAGCGCTCCAAGCCCACGGCACAACCGCATCAGAGCCAGTCTTGCAGACGGCTGACCCGGCCGCATCACCGCTTCCTCAACCACTCCTCAATCGCCCCCGGCACTTCGCGCTGGGCGCGGCCGGAGACGTAGATGCCGATGTGGCCGCCGCGGAAGCTGAGTTCGGTGTAGTCGCGGGTGCCGGCCACCGACTTCAAGGCGCGTGAGGCGTCGGGCGGTACGAGGTGATCCTGTTCGGCGTAGATGTTCAGCACCGGGCAGCGCACGTTGCCAAGGTCGACGCGCTGTTCGCCGATGAACACGTCGCCGCGCATCAGCTTGTTGCCCTGGTAGAAGTCCTTGATGAACTGGCGGAAGGCCTCGCCCACCTGGTCAGGTGAGTCGAAGATCCAGCGCTCCATGCGCACGAAGTTCTCGACTTCGACCGGGTCGTCCATCTGGTCGACAAAGCCAACGTACTTCTGCAGGAACAGTCGATAGGGCTTGAGCGTGAGGTAGCACATGTTCATCAGGTCGGCCGGCACATTGCCCAGCGTGTCGACGAACAGGTCGATGTCCAGCGTGCGCGTCCAGCTGCTCAGCATGTTGTCCGGGGTGTGGAAATCCACCGGCGTGACCATGGTGATCAGGTTGCGCACGCGCTCGGGATGCAGGCTGGTGTAGCACAGCGAGAACGCACCACCCTGACAGACGCCAAGCAGATTGATCGATGACAGCTGATGGCGACGGCAGACCTCGAGCACGCAGGCGTGCAGGTAGCCGTTGATGTAGTCGTCCAGCGTCTCGTAGCGGTGGCTGCGGTCGGGGTAGCCCCAATCGATGATGTAGACATCCTCCCCGCGGGCCAGCAGCTGGCGCACCAGCGAGCGGTCGTGCTGCAGGTCGACCATGTAGGGGCGATTGACCAGCGCGTAGCAGATCAGGATCGGCACCGCGGCGGTCGGCTCGCGCTCACCGCGATAGCGGTACAGGCAAACGCGACCGTCCTGCCAGATCAGCTCTTTGCGGGTTGAGCCGTAGTCGACGTCGCCCACGCGCTGCAGGCTGTCCATGCCCTCGCGCAGCTTGCGCTGGGCGGTCATCAGGTCCTGCATCAGTTTGGCGGGGGTGATGGCCAGCGGGCCGGTCATCGAAGCAAAGTTCATCGGCTGCATGGATCAGCGTCCCTTGCGTGCGCGGGCGGGGGCTTTCGGCGTGACCGCAGCCAGGGGCGGCAAGGACTTCTTGCGGCCGGCGCTGGCCTTGACCACGCCCTTGGCGGCAGCTTTGCTCGTCGGCTTGCTGGTCTTGGCGCGCGGCTTGGTCTTGGGCTCAGGCGCGTCTTCGGCCTGCGGCGCACTGGCTGCGGGCGTGGGCTTGCGTGCGCTTGTCGGGGCGGGCTCGGATACCGCCGGGCGCGATTCGCTGCGCGCAGCGGCGGCCGGCTTGACCTGCTCCAACTCGGCGATGCGCAGCTTGAGCGCGCGCAGCTCGCGCTGCAGCTCATAGGTGCGCTTGTGGTTGGAATCGAGCTCGGTGCGCGAGGGCAGGCCCAGCGACTTCAGCTGCTCTTCGACGATCGCCATGCCGCACTGGCGGGCGCGCATCTGCGCGTTGACCAGCTCGCCGTAGATGTGGCGGTACTCGGGGCTGAGCGCGGCTTCGGCGAACGCTTCCTCGCTGGCGTCGATCCACAGGTCGAACACCGCGCGCACCGACTCCAGCTGCTTGCCGGGCTCGCTGCGCTCGCGCAGTTTGATCTCGAAACGCGCCATGCCCTCGCGCTGCACCTTCTGCATCAAAGTGCCGTAGCGCTCGAACGCGGAATGCAGGTCGATCTGCGCCTGCGCAAACGCCTGCTGACGCTCCTGGTGTTCACGCATCAGGCCCAGCGGTGCCGAGCCCAGCGCGCCACGCATCTCGGCGGCAAAGCCGGGCGATCCACCCGCCGCCATGGGCGCCATGAAGCTCGGCACCATCATCGCGGGTGGCAGCATCGACCCATCGCCGAAGGTCTTGCGCCACATCTGCATCAGGCTGTCGACATCGAAGTTCGGGGTTTCAAGCGCGGGCAGCAGGGACTGTTGCAGGCGCCCGAACATCTGCTGGGCGTGGGCGAACAGATCGGCGCCGGGCATCGGCTGCGGCTGCTGCGCGCCGAACATCTGCTGGAACGCAGCGAACGGCGACGGCGCTGCAGCCGGCTGCGGCGGGCGCATGAGCCCGTTCCAGAAGCCCATCATCTGCTCGGTCATGCGGGCAGGATCGAACGCGGAGAAATCGGGTGATGCAGAGCTCATCTGGCCCTCGCGGCGCAGGAAGGAATGGTGTCGCGCAGGGGCTTGGCGCAAGGCGCGGAACGGGCTGCAGCGAACCCTCGGAATGCTAGCACAGGGGTATGTCGCGCCCATTCAGTCAGCACCACGCGGCGGCCGAGGCATGCCGGGGTGGACGCCGCAGTGGGATGCGATCACGGCGATGAGAAGGACGACTCCGCGGCCATGTATCCAGCGGAGGGGCGCTTATTGGTCTTGCAGGTGAGCAAGGTCAGCACAGGGCCGTCGGCACAGGGTGGGGCCTGGCCCACCGGAGCTGCACGCTCGCCGCTGTGTCGCGATACCCGAACGCGAAATGCGGCCCGGAGCCATCATGTCGGCGGCAGGGAGAGCGTTGGTTGTGCCCGCGCGGACTCACACGCGCTGATCGAACCCTCACGAGAAGAATTGCTACCAGGGCGAACGTCGATCCCTTACCCCCGGGGTCAACACAGTAAGAGGCGCTAGCCTTCACGCACAGCATCACCACCGGGGCGGACATCGATCCCTCGCCCGCGGGTTCAACACCGGGGCGAGGGTCGGAGCGTGGTCAGCCAGGGCCCTCCCTATGACATGCGCGATCGCATCATCCAGGCCATCACCAGCATGCCGAAGATCAAGCCGAACAGGCCAAAAGCTCCGCCGACCGGAACCGCCACGACGCGCGGGATACCGACGATGATGCCGATGCTGTCCTGGTCGTCTTCGCCGTCGATGCGGTTGTCGGGCATCGAATCGATGTCGCGAACCGGCAGGCCGTTGTCGTCTTCTGCGCCCGTGATCTCCGCGATGTTGAGCATCGAACCCGTCGGCTGGCCACCCACACGCAGGCTGATCGGCAGGTCGATGCTCTCACCCGGCAGCAGCGGCCCGGCGATCACGTAGGTGGCCGACAGGCCGTCTGCTGACAGCGTCCAATCCGCGCTCTCCAGAGTGAAGCCCGCCGGAAAACGATCAGTGACCTCGATCGACTGCGCCGGCACCGTGCCCTCGTTGACCACGGTAATCAGGTAGTTCACCACCTGGTTCGGCAGCACCTGCGCCAGCTGATCGTCCGCCAGGCGTTTTCTCAGGGCCAGGTCAAAGTTCAGCAGCAGGCCGAAGTCGACGGTCGGGTTGGTGTTGAAGTCGGGCGGGCCCGGCTTGTCTTCGGCGGTCAGGGTGACGGGCAGACTGCGCGTCAGCGGGCCGATGTCATAGCCGTTGTCGTCATTGTCGACGTCGTCATCCGGGTCCACGCCCGCCGCACAGCTTCCGGTCTGGGTGTAGGGGAAGCCCGAACCCGTGCTGCCGAGGTGGGTTGTCGGCCGCTCGATCTCGACGATGTAGTCGTCCGGCTGCAGCTCGGTGAACAGGTAGCGACCCGTGGCATCGGTCAGCTGGGTCGCCACCGCCGAGCCGTTCGGCTGGCCATCACCGGCGGCGACATACAGGTTCACGCGCACGCCGGGCAGGCCCGGCTCGCCGGGATCGAACAGACAGTTGTTGTTGGTGTCGACCCAGACCTGGTCGCCCAGCGCCAGCGCGCCGACACCCGAGGTGCCGATGCGGTAGTCCTCGACCTCACCATCGCTGGCCTCGCCCATCGGCGAACAGCCCGGGTCCGTGCTGAGGCGGAAGCGTGCATACGGAGCAGCCACCGCATCCGCCGGCACCAGGCCGAACTCCAGCTGCAGGCTGCCGTTGCTGGTGCCGGCCGGCACCACGATCGAGGCACGCTCGCTGGCGTCGTCGAAATCGCCGTCATCGTTCCAGTCGATGAAGCCGCAGACCTGGGCCGGCACCGCCAGCAGGTTGGTGACGCGCACGTTCACCCGTGCCGGGCTGCCGAGGTCATAGGGCTCCAGGAAACTGACACCGTCCTCGTCATCGACGCCGGAGGCGTCATCGCCCGTGGCGGTGACACCCGGCTGGCCGTCACCTTCGGCATCGACCGTGTCGCCCATGAACAATCCGTCGACGATTACATGACGTGGGCCGTCCTGGGCCAACAGGGTGGCGTAGTTGCCGGTCCCCTGCCCTGCGCCGGTATCGGGCAGGTCGCCGAAATCGTAGCGGCGGATCTCGGCGGTGTAGTCCTCGACTTCACCGTCGCGCTCAAGCCCATTCGCAGTGACAGCCGTACACGCACCCGCCTCGGTGCTGAGGCGGAAGCGCGCATAGGTAGTGTCGCCGGTGGCACTGGCAGGCACCGCGAAGTTCAGGCTGAACTCGACATCGTTGCTGCCGGCAGGCACGCCGATCTGGGCGATTTCACCCGGGCCGTCGAACGCGCCATCGGCGTTGAAATCGATGTAGCCGCAGACCCGCGCCGTATCGGTGGTGGTGTTGGTGGCACGCACGCGCACCGCCGCTGAGCGTCCGGCGACCAGATTGCTCGCCATCAGATCGGCCAGATTGACGCCATCCTCGTCGTCGATGCCAGCCAGGTCGTCGCCGTCGGCACCGATGCTGGGCACGCCGTCGAGCTCGTCATCAATGAGCGCGCCCATGAACAGCCCTGGCCGCAGCACATGACGCGGGCCGTTGGTGGCCAACAGGGTCGAGTAGTTGCCGGGGCCTGTGCCAGCACCCGTGTCGGGCAGGTCGCCGAAGTCCATGCGCTCGCTGATGCTGAGCACATAATCCTCGACCTCGCCATCCGGCGCTTCGCCATTCGGGTTGCAGTCGCCAGCCAGGTCGGTGGACAGACGGAAGCGTGCGTAGCTGGTTGACGGTGCGCCCAAGGCCGGGGCGCCGAAGTTCAGCACAGCGGTACCCGCGACCGTGCCCGCAGGCACGTTGGCGCTGGCGGTCTCACCGACATCGTCGAAGTCGCCGTCGCCATTCAGATCCAGGAAGCCGCACAGGCGTGCCACGCTGCCCGTCAGGTTGTTCACCCGCACATCGATCTGCGCCGGCACCAGAGCCACCAGCTGTAGCTGCGCGGGATCGACGCCATCCTCGTCGTCGATGCCGTTGAGATCATCGCCGTCGGCATTCACGCTCGGCTGGCCGTCAAATTCGGCATCCACGCCGAAGCCCATGAACAGGTTCGCGGGCGCCGGGAAACCCGGCTGGATCAGATGACGCGGGCCGCCGTTGGCGAGCAGCGTCCGGTAGTTGCCCGGGCCGGTGTCCGGCAGGTCGCCGAGGTCATAGGCGTTGATCACCACCGCGTAGTCCTCGACCTCACCGTCATTGAGCGCGCCTTCCGGCGAACAGGTCGCCCCGGGGTTGGCGGCTTCGGTGTAGATGCGGAAACGTGCGTAGGTGTTGCGCACGGCATTGGCCGGCACGTTGAACAGCAGGCTGCCGTCGAAGCCATTGGCTCCGGCCGCGACGGTGGCCTGGGCCAGTTCGCCGGGCTCGCCCAACACGCCATTGCCATTGAGGTCGATGAAGCCGCAGACGGTGGCGACCGCGCCGGTGAGGTTGGTCGCGTTGAAGCGCACCGTATTCGGGCCACCGGCGCGCATCACCAGGTCGGCGACCACGATGCCGTCTTCGTCATCGGGCTGGCCGGCCGGTGCATTGTCGTCGCCATCGGCGGCAGCGCTGGGCTGGCCGTCCATCTCGGCATCGACCACCGCACCCAGCCGCAGGCCGCTGCGGATGATATGGCTCGGCCCATTGCTGGCGATCAGGGTCGGATAGCTGGGCACGCCCGGCAGGCCGTCCGGCAGATCGCCGCGGTCGATCGCGATGATCGATGCGCGGTAGTCCTCGACCTCGCCGCTGGCCGAGGGGCCGTTGGCGAACCCGGTGGTGCAGGCGCCGCCGTCCAGGCTCAGGCGGAAGCGCGCATAGGTCGGGTCAATGGTCGCGCCGGGATACGGCACGCTGCCCCAGTTGACGCTGACCACCGTACCGCCGGGGCCGGTGCCGCTGGGAATGGTGAGGGTCGGTGCCAGTTCGGCGGTGCCGGCCACGGTGTCGCTGAAATCGCCATCGGCATTCCAGTCGACATAGCTGCACAGGCGCGCCGTGCTGCCGCTGTCGTTGACCACGCGCACGTCGACAATCGCCGGCTGGCCGCGGAAGAACTGCAGCTGGCTCGGGTCGATCACGCCGTCTTCGTCGGCAAGGCCGGTCAGATCATCGCCGTCGGCGCCGATGCTGGGCTGGCCGTCGAGTTCGGCATCCCACAGCAGGCCGAGCGTCAGGCCGGTGGTCTGCAGATGGCTGGGGCCGTTGTTGGCCAGCAGGGTGCGGTAGTTGCCCGGGCCGGTGGTGTTGCCGGTGTCGGGCAGATCGCCCAAGTCGGCGTTGTCAATGCTGCCGGCAAAGCCGACATCGACGCTGTAGTTGGACATGCGGTCCGGCCACAGGTCGGTGCCACCACCGTTGTCGGGGTCGTCATCGGTACCCGAGCCAGCGTAGATGCGCTCATTGGTCGGCTCGTTGGCGCTGGGGTCGCCCAGGCTCAGGCCGGGCGAGGTCACGAAGCCCGCACCGCCACCGCAGATCGCTGCAACCGCTCCCGCTTGCGCGTTGTTGTCGTTGTCGATTCGATTGTTCGGATTCTGGCCATTGTTGTTGGTCGACACCTGCAGCCCGGTGAGCGCCGGCTGTGCGTTGGGAATGCCGAGGTAGTAATCGTTCTGGCGCAGCAGCTCATCGAAGCGGTACTTGCCGCTGCGACCACCGACCGTGGTGGTGACCGTGGTATCGACCAGCAGATCGCCCGCGCTGGGGCCGGGGGTGCCGTCGGTATCGCGACACAGACGCAGCTCCACACCATCGATGCCGGGCTCGCCCTGATCCAGCACACCGTTGTTGTTGGTGTCGCGCCAGACCCGGTTACCCAGGCGATAGCGCTCGGGCAGGATCACGCCCGCCTTGACCGGCTCAGCGGTCGGCAGCAGGTTGGTCGGGTCCAGCGGCGTGGCGGTGGCGCGATAGGCGCGATGCGCGAAGCTGATCCAGGCCGGGTTGAACACATTCGTATTGCCAACCACCGAGGGCAGTGCCCCGCCGGACAAGGTCGGCGCCACGAACACCGGTGCCACCATCGGGAAATCGAACACCGCGGTTTCCAACCGACCCCAGTTGTCGGTCGGGCCGTTGAAGGTCCCGTTCGGGTCGATGAAGGCGCGGATGCGGATCGCGCGCACGTTGGCGAAGTTGCCGGCCGGCGGGGTTGCGCTCCAATCATTGGCGCAGCTGCCCTGCCAGCCGCTGGTGTCGTCGTCATTGGAAACCTCAGGCCGGCACGGGTTGGTCGACCCCGAATACTCGATCAGATGGTTGCCGGCGATGTTGGCCGTGGTCTGCGCAACGACCAGGGTCGGCGCGCCGGTCAGCAGCGGCCGGAAGCGGGTATTGCGGGTCACACCGATCTGCGGTTCGCCGACGCCGGTGTCGCCGATGAAGGGCAGCACCTCGTAGAACACGTAATTGTCGAAGGCCACATTGCCGGCGTTCTGGATGCGCACGCGGTAGTTGAAGGGCGCGCCGAAGTCGGTGCGCGCCACGCAGGGGAAACGGGTGAAGCGCGGGCTGTCCACGCCAACGCCGGGTTCACCGGCAAAGGTGTCGGCGTACACGGGGCAGGCCGACGAGGCCACCGCCGGCGGCTCGGTCGGGTCATCGACCAGATCCTCCATCGGGTTCTCGTACGGGCCCGGGCCGCTGACCCATTTGGTGCCGTCCAGCACCGCTGCCTGCAGAATCGTGAAACCGGCCGATCCGGCGCAGTACTCGGTGGTGCCCGCGTTGCCATCGATGTTGTCGCCATCGGCCACGAAACTGGTCGAACAGGTGCTGTCCGGATCACCGCTGAACACGCCGATGCGGTTGCTGTAGCTGCCGTTCAAGGTGCCGGCGCGGATACGGGTGCGGATGTCGATGCGCGGCATCTGCGCCGCCGTGCGCGGGAAGCTGCCGGTGTAGGCGATGCGTACCAGGGTATGGCCCGGCACGCCGCCGAAGGTGAAGCCAGGCACCGTGGTAATTGTCGGCGTCGGGCTGCCGGGCTGGATCACCGTGGTGCCGATGAACTCAAGCTCGGGCGGCAGCACGTCGACGATGACCGGGTCGACGATATCGCCGGTGGAATCGCCGACCGCGTGGTCAACGCCCACACGCCAGACGATCTCATCCAGCGGGCGCAGCGAGGACGGCGCTGACTGCACCGTCTTGATCGGGTTCAAGCCCGGCCGCGGCTCTTCGATGCGCTGGATGCGGCAGGTTTGCTCGAACTGCGCACCGCCGGCATTCCAGCGCGCGATGAAGCAGTTCTCCGGATCGATCGAACCCGGCAGCGGCGGCGGGTTGATGCTGGAGGGCACCGGCTGGCTGATCACCGGTTGGGTGGTGAATCCGAAATCGCGCGGCAGCTCATTGGCCGGCGGCAGGCCCGGGCCGGTGTTGGTGTTGGCGAAGCGCCAGCAGATGCCGGTAATGCCGGCCAAGCCGCTGCTCACGGTGACCGCATTGTTCGCCGGCGCAGCGGTTGCGACCTGGGTCCAGTTGGCATCGCCGCAGTTGGCCGTCGGCGAAGGCTCGACATTGCTGACGAACACGTCGGCGACCACGTTGTAGTTCGGCAGGCCGCTGTTCCAGTTGCCCAGGGTGAAGCTACTCACCTGCAGGCGCGGCGGCACGCCGGTGTTGACCGTCGGCAGCACATCGAAGAACTGCACGTCCTGCACGCCGACGTTGGACTCGAAGCCCGCACCGATCCGCCAGTTGATGCGGCCGATGCCGGAGTTGTTCGGGCTGTCGCTGGGGGTCGCGTCGTTGCCGGTCTTGGTGAACGGCGCCAGGATCGACTGCGGGCCACCGCGCACGCCCGGCGTCTGCCCGAAGCACTGCGGGTTGCCGGTATCGCCCACCGGCGGCGTGCCCAGGCCACTGGCCGAGCAGTAGACCGGATCGTCCGCGCGCACATGCGCACGGTTCGGCGCAGGCGCCACGCCGGCCGGCAGGTCGTAGGTGACGAAGAACTCCAGACACACCTGCGCGCCCAGGTTCGAGCCCGGCGGATACAGCGCGTCGATGGCGATGCGCTCCGGCGGCACCGTCCAGGTCACCCGGTTGCCGACGATGGTCTCGGTGATCGGCGGCGCGCCCGCCGGAATGACGGTGCGGATATTGGTCGCGCCCGGCGGCGTATCGTCGAAGATCTCGATGCCGTTCAAGGACACCTGATCGATGCCACCGGCGGCGCAGAAGCGCACGCGATCGGTGACAAAGGTCGCCTGGTCGGAGATGACCAGGGCCGGGATCGGGTCGAACTGCTGCTTGCTGATGCTGTAGTTGCGCTGCGAGGCCGCGCTGATATTGATCGGCGCGCTGTCGGCATGGATCGGCAGTGGCTGCCCGCCGGGGTTGTTGCTGAACACCAGGCTGGCCGAGTTGAACACGCCGGTGGCGGCGCCCGCCCCCGGCCGCACCCGAGTGACGATAAATGCCTCTCCGGCGGTGCCCGAAGACACGTTGGCGCGCTGCGCGCTCACCGCGCTGCCACCGACCGGGCAGCTGAGCGTGCCGAACAGTGGGAAGTCGCAGCTGACGATCTCGAGCTGGGATGGCAGGGTGTCGCTGATGCTGACATCGCCACAACTCGGTTGGGCGACACCATTGCAGGCATAGGTCAGTCGATAGCGCACCGTGCTGCCGGGCGGCACCGTGGCATTGGCCGCGGGCTCCAACAGCTGCTTGCCCAGAGTCATGTTCGGGTCCTGCGCCAGCGCCGGAGCCATCAAGCCCCACAGCAACCACGCCCCCAACAGCCACCGGAAGCTCACGCCCCCGCACACGAATCCAAGCTTGCTCACGCGCCACCTCCAACCATCAAGAACGTTCATCCCGAAACACACGCAGCCCGCCACCGCGCATCGCGCGGGCGGGGTCATTCAGTTTGACCGGGTTCGAAGACACGCCATCGCTGAGCGGCAAGCGAATGCGCCAAGCGAACACAGCGCGCAGGCCAAGCACGACACCCAGGATCGGATCCGTCTTCACCAGCACCGCCCTCCCCCTTCAGACGCCCGACGCTGCGGCCAGCGCCGAAAAAACACGCCGGGCCGAGCATGCAAGAGTCAGACCCGTCAGGCGCGAAGGGTGGGCGGGCACGGCCCGCAAGTCAGTAACGGAGGATCGCGCTTGCTCTCAGATGCTCACGGGGTGGAGATAGCGATCCCCGAGGCTGCACGCGGCGCTTCGAACTGCGCGCCGTTGCGATTTGGGGCAGCGTCTGATTGCCCACACCGCGCAACTCACCCTTGAGACGCGCGATTGAGTTCGCTTCGTCCTTGTGGCGACAACACCGGCGCAAGCCGGTGTTGTCATTTCAGGGGCTGAGAGTGCGGACCAACGCCTACGCCCACAAAACAAGCCGTATGGCAGCCTCTCCAAACTGATCCGCATCCATGGTTGGATCTGGTCAAGCTGACCGAAGGAATCCTTCGCATCCAGGATCCTCGATCACCGTTCGAACTGACCAGGTCAAAGCCGAGGTCTCATCGAGAGATATGCCGGCCTCCCCGGCGCAAAAGGTCTAGCACCCTGCCCCTCTTGGCACGAGACGCACTTTGGGAGCTGACGGCTGACAGCCACCTGGCCGCTACTCCGCCCTCGAATCATCCGCGATACGGCTGCGTCGCTCCCCGAGTAGCCCACGCACCGCAGACACCACAGCCTCAGGCTGGTCCAACTGAATGTCATGCCCCGCACCAGCCACTTCGACCACGCTGCTGCGCGTGGACGCAGCAAGGATTCGCGCATGCGTCTGCTGGCGTGCGGCGGCGATCACTGCGAGGACTTCGGCGGGGGCGTTCTGGGCTTGTTCGCTGGCGCTCAGCAGCACGAGCGGGAACGAGCCGTAGGACTCATCGGCGGGGACGGCCTCCGCGAACACCTTCAGGCTATTGGCGAGTTCGGAGCGCAGCGTGCGCCAGTACGCGGGCTTGGACTTGTTGAGCGCTGTGGCTGCGGCGACGCGCTCGCTCATCCACGTGGGCGGCGCGCGCAAGCAGCGCTGCTGGATCGCCTCGGCATCGCCCTCCGTCGCGGCTTCTTCGCATGTCGTCAGCACGGCCTCGCGCTGGGCGAGCATGGGCGCGATCTGCTGCTGCCAGTCCTCGGGCATCTGCGCATCAGCACCTTGCTCGGACGGGTCGACCAGCACCATGCCCGCCACCTGCTGCGGATAGCGCTGCGCGTAGCTGCGCACGATATTGCTGCCCAGGGAGTGGCCGACCAACACCACCGGCACCGGGATGCTCGCGGCTTCGATCAAGGCGTGCAGGTCGGCGACATAGGTGTCCAGATCGCGCGGAAGCGGGCCTTCGTCGCTGAAGCCATAGCCCGCGCGGTCATAGGCACAGGCCCGCGTCAGGCCCGCCACCCGCGGCAGCACCCGATACCAGGTGCTTGAATCTGCGTTGCCACCGGCCTCCAGCAGCACAACGGTCTCACCCTCGCCACTGCAGCGAAGGTTCACGGCGCGGCCATCGCCCAGCCGGACCAGCTCGCCTGGCGCTGCGTACGTGTCAGCGATGAGATCCCTATCGGCCTTCGACGCAGAGGCGATGGCGGAACTGATCGCGAACAGCGATGCGGTCAGTGCGTGTCGGGTGATCAGGCGCATTGCAGAACCTCTCGGTCGGTGGATGACGGATGCGGTGTGTTGACGGGATTCGCCAGATCCAGTGGGAGCGGATGGTCGCAGATCTGCTAAGCGCGCAGCGCCCGTGCGGGCTTCGCAATCGGTGTCCCGAGGGTGAGGCGATGCCCGGCTCCGCGTCCCTACTCGACCGCACTTCGACACCTACGCATGGGCCGCCCGGCCTTTGAAGGTCGGCGCGGCGTAGAACAAGCTGGGTCGCTCAAGACCGGCCTGCTGCAGCCGTTCGACTTCGGAGTCCGACGAGCGCAGGGGAGCCACGCCCTGTCGCTCGCAACCACCTGTAGAGCGGAGCTTGCTCCGCTGCTTGTCCGAACATCGCCAAGCTCAGCAAGGTCCAAGCCGAGCACGCTCGGCTCTACGAACAGCAGGGCGCCGCGCGCTATGCCGCTGTATTTCGCGGCCCCGCAGCGCTCGGCGTGGTATGAAAATCCTCACACGTTCGGCCAGCAACAGGCCGGCCATCTGGTGCAGTGCGTGTACGGCGGGCACCTGCCGGACGAGGTTGTCGATGTAGCGGGTGACCGCATCGGGGTCTGAGAACGGCCTATCGTCTGTGCGGCTTGGCAAGGGCCAGGCGACTTAACGGCGTTTGGTGCGCGCAGAGCGGCGACCAGCTTTGGAACACGCAACGCCCGGGGTGGATGCCGCAATCCCCTCCTAATAGCAGCAACTCAATCAACACCCAGCCAGCTCACCCCGCAAACACATACCCCACCCCACGCACCGCCCGCACCGGCGGTTCGCATTGCGCCACTGCCTTCACCCGCGCGCGCAGTCGATGCACCAGCACTTCCAGGCGGTGGGCATCGAAGTTCCAGGGCTCGGTGGTGAGGGCTTCGATCAGGGATTCGCGGGGGACGGGTTCGGCGGGGGTAGCGAACAGGCGCTGCAGGAAGGCGCGCTCCTGTTCGCGCAGGGGCACGCTGTGACCGTCGGGGCTTTGCAGGGTCCAGCCTTCGGCGAGAAGGGCCCAGCCGGGCGCCGGCTCGGGCGTGTCGATGTTCTTGGCACGAACGGTCTCGAAGCGCCGGGCCAGGTTGCCGACGGCGGCGGCCAGCACCTCGAAGTCGACTGGCTTGGTCAGGTACATGTCGGCGCCGGTGTTGAGGCCGCGCGCCATGTCCTTGGGCGATTCGCGCCCGGTCAGCATCAGCACGCGCACGGCCGAAGTCTGCTGCAGGTGTTCGGCCACGCTGTAGCCGTCTTCGCCGGGCAGGCCGATGTCCAGCACCACGATGTGGCAGGGCTGGGTCGCCATGTGCCGGTACAGGGCTTCGGCGCTGGGCACGGCGGCGACCTTGAAGCCGCGCTCGCTCAGTTCGTCCTGCAGCAGGCTGCGGAATTCGGCGTCGTCTTCCACCACCACGACCTGCACCGCGGGTGCGCCAGCCCTCATGCTTCGGCGCCCTCGCGCTCAAGCGCGGCGGTGGCCTGTTCGGCGCTGGCGAAGCGCAGGCGGAAGTGGCTGCCTTGGCCCGGTGCGCTTTCGACCTCGATGTCGCCGCCGCGGTCCTGCAGCAGGTCGCGTACCACGGACAGGCCCAGGCCCACACCCTCGCCCGCCGGCTTGGTGGTGTAGAAGGGCTTGAAGATGTGCGCCTGCACTTCGGCGCTCATGCCGTGGCCGCTGTCGCGCACGCTGAGCTCGATGCCGCCCGCCGCAAGCGGCTGCAGGGCGATCTGCAGCTCGCCGCTGCCGTCCATGGCGTGGCCGGCATTCGCGGCCAGGTTCAACACGATCAGCTCGAACTGGCCGCGATCAAAGTAAACCGGACAGGCCGACTCGGGGATCTGCAGGCTGATGCGCACGGCCGGGTCCAGCAGCTGGCGCAGCATGGGCTCGGTTTCGCGCAGGGCAGCGGCGGCGTCGAACAGTTCCAGCTGAGCCTGTTCGAGGCGGCTGAAGTTCAGCAGCTTGCGAGCCACGGCGGCGGCACGCTTGGCGGCGGATTCCACGCCCTTGAACGCGGTCTGGCTGGCCTCGCTCTCGGCCTGTTTCAGGCCGCGCCCGGCATAGCCGAGGATCAGCGACAGCAGGTGATTGAAGTCGTGGGCGATGCCGCTGGACAGGCGGCCGACGGCTTCGAGCTTCTGCGCGTGCACCAGCTGGGTCTGCAGCGCTTCGCGGCGCTGGACTTCCTGCTGCAGGCGCAGGTTGCGTTCGGCGAGCTCATTGCCGCGCTCGTTGGCGATGCGCAGGCTCTCGCGCAGGGCGCTGACGCTGCGGTCGATCACGATCGCGACGAACAGAAAGATCACCGCCGTCACCACCGCGCCGATGCTCATGTCGAGCGCACTGAAGCGCGGGCTGCCGCGTTCGATATCGACCCAGGTGCCGGCGATGTTGGACAGCACGATCCAGCCGTACATCAGCCACAGCGTGGGCCGGCCCAGCACCAGCCCGGCCAGCACCAGCCATACGGTCAGCATCGGCAGTTCGTGCTGGCCCATCTGGGTGCCGGTGCGCAGGGCGGCGATCATCATCGAGCCGGCGATGGCGGCCAGCAGCAGTCGCACCGCGGGCTTGAACAGACCGCGCCGCACCAGAACAAAAGCGAACAGGGCACAGCTGGCAAGCCCCAGCGACACCACCATGCTGGTGAACTCGCCCTCGCGCCAAGGCGTTTCTGAAAGCAGCGCGCGATAGCCCCAGAGAAGGCTGGGCAACACGCCGAGCATCAGCATCAGCAGCTGCACCATCGGCGCGTTGCGCTGGTCCACCGGATCGGAGATCGGCGGCTTGCGCAGCCAGCGCAACAGGGGGCGGAAAGGTGCGGCGAGAGCGCTGGGTAGGGCTACGCGCGAAGTTGTAGACATCGGGTTGCCTGCGGGGGCGGGCGAGTGATGCTACCGGAGACGAATCGGTCTGCGGCACAACGTGGCGCACAGAAGACGCGCGTACGGGTCCGGGCGACGGGTGGCGAGCGGGGCAGCGGCGTGTGTGTACCGGTCGTTGCACGTCGTTTGGCTGGCGGCCGAGGGCGGGCGGGTCGCGCGGGGTGGGATCGCCGGAGCGTTGTACGGGACGGTGGTGGGCGAGGTGCGTAGGGTACGCGACGGCGGATCAAGATCCGCCCTACGGGTGGTGGGCGATTCCGCGACAAGCACACCGGGGATTCGGCGAATGCGTTCGCGTGCGCGAGGTGCGTCGCGTTCGCGGCGGTGATGCGCAAAGCGCGCAGGGTTCGCGGCGGCGGATCAAGATCCGCCCTACGGGTGGTGGGCAATTCCGCGACAAGCACACTGGGAATTCGGCGAATGCGTTCGCGTGCGCGAGGTGCGTCGCGTTCGCGGCGGTGATGCGCAAAGCGCGCAGGGTTCGCGGCGGCGGATCAAGATCCGCCCTACGGGTGGTGGGCAATTCCGCGACAAGCACACCGGGGATTGGGCGAATCGAAAGACGTCAGGTCGTCAGGCCGTCAAGTCGGTAAACCTCGACGCGGCGGAACCGACCGCTGGCCGATGTTGGCACCGATGTCGGCAAGTGCATCCGGTTCGCTTCGCTCGCCCACGCTTTCCGTAGGGCGGGTCTTGACCCGCCGCGCGTGCCCGCATCTCGCGCATGCTCCTGTCGTGAGGCGGGCCGTCGCGCCGAGCTTTGCTCGGTGCTCATTCGCCCGTCAAGGCAAGACTCGCGCACCGCAGCACGGCGACGCCGCCTTCGCGCACACCACGCGGTGCTCTCCCTAGGGTGGGTCTTGACCCGCCGCGCGTTGCCACACCGCACACATGCTCCTTTCCTGCGGCGGGCCGTCGAGCCGTGCTTGAGTCGGCGCTCAACCGCCCGGCAAGGCAAGGTGCGCGGACTGCAGCGGGGCGACGCCGCCTTCGCGCGCACCACGCGGTGTGGCGGTCACCCGCAACCTCTCGCTGCGCGGCGCACGGCCTGCTTCAAGATCGGCCCAGATCTGGTCAAGCGCGCGATACGCATACGGCATCAATGGCAGGTAGCGCGCGGCCAGCGGTGGCGAGCCCAGGAAGCCATCGAAGTGCTGCACATGCGGAAGCTGCCAGTAGCGCAGCGGTCGCGCGGCCTGCTCCGCCTGGGCGACATAGGCGGCGCTGCTGAAAGCATCCGGAATCAGGCCATCGTCAAGGCCGTGCAGCACCGTCAAGGGCAGGCCTGTACGCGGCGGACCTGCCTGGGTCTGTGCCACCGCCGTGCGCAGCGCCTGTGCTTCCGAGGAGTCGCCCCGCCAGAGCTCGCCCAGGCAGTACAGGCCTGCGAGCGAAGCTGTCAGCTCGGGTTCCGCTGGCGAGAGCAACTGCACGCCCGCGGTCGGCGGAATGCCGGAGCCGTCGCTCCAGATCAACGCCCGCTCCGCCGTCGTGCTGGCGCGCGGCTGGCCTTGCGGATCCAGCATCGCGACACGGAACCCGCAGGGCATTTCGGCAGGGCCGCGACGCAGGTAGGCCGAGGCGTAGACCGCGCCCACCGAGCGCCACATCTCGAAGCTGACGCTGAGCGCGCCGGCCGCCAGGGCCTCAAAAGTCCAGCCGCCGTCGCGCAGGCGCTGCAGGGCCTCGGCGATCTGAGCGTCCAGGCTGCTCGCCTGCAACAGGCCGCGCGCATGTGCTTCGGTGCAGGCCTGGCGCCAGTGCGCGGGTGCGCCCTGCGGCGTGCGCGCAAACGCGGCGCTGTCGAAGCGCGGATCCAGCAGGGCGCAGGGCATCAGCAGGCCGGCCTCGGTGCCGTAGTCGAAGGCCGGGCGACCGTTGTTCGCCACGTGAACATTGGGCGCAATCGCGACGGCGGCATCCAGCCAGGCGTCTTCATCGGCGGCGGCGCGCAGGACAGCTGCACCGCCGTTGGACACGCCGACCGCGATCACGCGCGTGTTGTCGAAGGTGAAGGGTGCCTGTGCCGGCAGCGCTCGGCCGAGCTGCTGCAAGCCGAACTCCGCGGCCTGACGCAGGTGACGGCCCCAGTCAGCCTCGGGGTGGTCGCCGCTGTGCGCATGCTTGAGGGCGATCAGTGGCTGGCCGCTTGCAGCCAGCGCGAACTCGGCCTCGCCTTCGGCCGTACCCGACAGGCCTGGACCCTGCCCGCTCGCCATGTCGACGAAGCCGGTGCCGGCGCCCTTGTCGGTGTAGGCAATCGCGCAGCCGCGCGGCAGGCCCCAGCCACCGGCCAGCGAGATCGCGCCGTAGATGCCGCGCGAGCCCGACGAGGCTGTCACCACCAGACAGCGCGAACGCGCATCGAAGGCATCGGGCAGCTGCAGCATCACGCGATGCGGCTGCTGCGCTTCGGGCAGCCAGGCGAGCGCATGGAACTCACGCCCCGGCACATTGGGCACGCCACCGTAGACATCGCCAAAGCCGCCTCCGGGCGTGAGGTCAGCGATACCGCGCCAGTTGGCCCACAGCGCGCGTCGGCGCAGCTCGGCGGCGGTCGGCGCGTTCGCATCGGCCACTACGGGCGGCGCGGCCTGCTGCAGACCAGCGAGCCCGAGGCCCCCGCTAAGCAGATCGTCCTGCTCGCGATGGATGCTCTCGCGCACTTCGGATTGACGCATGGGCACGGCCTCGTTCGGCGCTGGAACAGTGGCGCAAGCGGCGAGCAGGAGGCAGGCGATGACAGCGGAGGAACGAATCGTAGGCATGCCCGGATGCTCGGTGCGCAGCGCGCGAACAGCCATCGTACTTTGGTACAGCAGTGCTGCGAGAAGAGAGTGGCGACGGGTAAGAAGTAAGAAATGAGAAATGAGAAGTGATAAGTGAGAAGTGAGAGTTGGTCCCACCGGCTCTTGCGAATCCCGAATCCCGAATCCCCAATCCCCGCTCCAAAAAGTGAGGGCGAAGCCGGTCTCCCGGCTTCGCCCTCTGGCCAGACTGTCGCAGCCCCCGCGAACGACAGTCGTGCTCGGTGTGGAGGCCGCGCACTGCGCGGCTTCCGATGTGGGGGCATCCCTGCCCGTCTTGCTTCCTCCCCCAGGCCGCCTGCGCCGACCCAATCCCCCGATCTATCGGCGCGGCGACACCCTCGGCTCAGTTGTAAGCGGACTCTCCGTGCGAGCACAGATCCAAGCCCTCGCGCTGCTCGTCATCGCTGACGCGCAGGCCGATCACCAGCCGGATCAGGAACAGGGCCACGAAGGTGACCACCGCAGACCAGACGATGGTGATGATTACGGCCTCGGCCTGGATCAGCACCTGCGATGCGATCGAGAAGTCTTCCGCACCGCCACC
This sequence comes from uncultured Aquimonas sp., assembly GCA_964586455.1. Taxonomy (GTDB): domain Bacteria; phylum Pseudomonadota; class Gammaproteobacteria; order Xanthomonadales; family Xanthomonadaceae; genus Aquimonas. The sequence goes on along the minus strand of CAZPHV010000003.1, from coordinate 6,022 downwards.
GCCCAGGCTGGGCGCTGCGAACACGCCGGTCAGCAGCGCGCCGACGATGCCGCCGATGCCGTGCACGCCGAATACGTCGGCGGTGTCGTCGACGTTCAACATATGCTTCAGACCGGTGACACCCCAGAAGCAGACCACGCCCGAGATCAGGCCGATCACGATCGCGCCCATCACGCCGACGCTGCCGCAGGCCGGTGTGATGGCGACAAGTCCGGCCACCGCACCCGAGGCGCCGCCAAGCATGGAAGCCTTGCCGCGCAGGATGCCTTCCGCCGCCGACCACGCGACCACCGCCGCCGCCGTGGCCATCAGGGTATTGATGAAGGCCAGCGCAGTGCCGCCATTCGCCTCCAGGTTCGAGCCCGCATTGAAGCCGAACCAGCCGACCCACAGCAGCGAGGCACCGACCATGGTCAGCACCAGGTTATGCGGCGTCAGGTTCTCGCGACCATAGCCAAGGCGTTTGCCGACCATGTAGGCAGCAACCAGGCCCGCCACACCGGCATTGATGTGGACCACGGTGCCACCGGCGAAGTCCAGCGCGCCCTTCTCGTACAGGTAGCCACCGCCCGCCCACACCATGTGTGCGATCGGCAAATAGCAAAAGGTGAACCACAGCACCGCGAACACCAGTACCGCCAGGAACTTCATGCGCTCCGCGAAGGCGCCGACGATCAGTGCCGCGGTGAGGCCGGCAAAGGTCGACTGGAAAGCGACGAAGATCAGCTCTGGAATCATCACGCCTTCGGTGAAGGTGGCAGCCAGCGAATCCGGCGTGATGCCCTTAAGGAACAACGCGTCGAGGCTTCCGATCCAGGCGTTGCCGCCGACGAAGGCGAGGCTGTAGCCGTACACCGCCCACAGCACGATGATCAGCGAGAACACTGTCATCACCTGCATCAGCACCGACAGCATGTTCTTCGAGCGCACCAGGCCGCCGTAGAACAGTGCCAGCCCAGGCACCGCCATCATCACCACCAGCAGCGTGGCGACCAGCATCCAGGTGATGTCGCCCTTGTCGACGGTCGGTTCGGGTGCGGCTTCTTCAGCGGCCTCTGCCGGAGCGGGCTCGGCGATCGGGGCGGCGATTGCGACGGGCGCGGGCTCGGCGACGGCAGCTTCCTCTGTCGCGGGCACGGGTTCGGCCGGTGGCACTGCGTCCTGCGCTACGGCAAGGGAACTCACAGCAAGCAGGGTAAGCATCAGCAGCGGCGCGAGCGCACAGCGCAACTGGGCGGACAGGTGCTTCATGTTCATAGGGATCTCCTGTGCGCGCCGTCAGACCGCGTCCGAACCGGTTTCACCGGTACGGATGCGGACCACCTGTTCTATGGGAGTGACGAAGATCTTGCCGTCGCCGGTTTTGCCGGTACGGGCGGCCAGGCTGATCGCCTCGATGACCACTTCCACGCGGTCCTCGGACACAGCCGTCTCGATCTTCACCTTCGGCAGGAAATCGACCACGTACTCGGCGCCGCGATAGAGCTCGGTATGCCCCTTTTGTCGGCCGAAGCCCTTGACCTCGGTGATCGTGATGCCGGACACGCCAGCCTGTGAGAGCGCTTCGCGGACTTCGTCGAGCTTGAACGGGCGGATGATCGCGGTGATCAGCTTCATGTGCGTACCCCCTGGTGCTGCTGTGTGCGCATGGCGCTCCCCTTGAGATGTGTGACCCCGAAGGAAGCCTGAGCACGGGTTGTGCCAACTGCGGCAATGCAGCAGCACCATTCACAAGCCATTGATCTGAATGCTTATGAAGTTGCGTGCATAGCAGCAATTCGCACTGATCTGGTGCAAACAGGCGGAGCTCTCCCCGAGCTGGGGCGAGCTGAAGCCCGAAGGGGCCGTGGCTCTTGGAATGCCTGTGCTCGTGAAAGCCGCGACAGCGGCGGGCACGTTCGTCAGTCGCGCGAAGGCGCTATCGCGGCGCACAGCCAACACGCGTCCAAGCGCCCTGCGCGGTCGCCTCGCAGCCGCCAGTAGCTTGCGCACTGGGAAAGCGAAAACCGCCCACCGCTGACCACTGGACGTTCGCCCCAGATACGCCGAAGCCGCGGGCGGCTACCATCGCGGGATGACGACGCTGCTGATCGCCGACGACCACCCGCTGTTTCGCACCGCGCTTGCACAGGCGGTGCGCGGCTTGAGCGGTGAAATCGTGGTGCTGGAAGCAGACAGCCTGGACAGCGCACGCGCGCGGCTCACGGCGCACCCGGAGATCGACCTGCTGCTGCTCGACCTCAACATGCCGGGCAGCCAGGGTCTGATGGGGCTGGCAGCGCTGCGCGGCGAGTTCCCAGGCGTCGCGGTGCTGATGGTTTCCGCCCAGGACGATCCCGACATCGTGCGTCGCGCACTGGCCTACGGCGCGGCCGGCTACGTGCCGAAGAGCCTGGACCTCGACGGTATCCGCGCCGCGCTCGATGCGGTGCTCGCAGGCGAAACCTGGCTGCCACCCGCACTAAAGGCCGCCGTCAGCGCCCAGCCCACCCGCCACGAAGACCGCGACATCGCCGGCCGCCTTGCCCGACTCACCCCACAGCAGATCCGCGTGCTACAGCTGCTGGCTCAAGGCCGGCTCAACAAACAGATCGCCGACACGCTGGGCATCCAGGAGCGCACGGTGAAAGCGCACGTCAGCGCGATCTTCGAGCGGCTGGGCGTGCGTAACCGGACACAGGCGGGGGTGCTGCTGGGGTCATTGGAGTTGGGACGATAGGCCCGGGGCCGGAAGTTCGGCTCAACTGAAACTCACGCGCTAGCGAAGCCTGCGCACCACGCCAAGCGGCATGGAACCAAAACAACCGCGGTCGCCCAAGGCTTGCCGTGCCGCAGAAGTTCGTCTTGCGAATCCCGAATCCCGAATCTCCAATCCCGCTTCGCCAGCGCCGCAGGCTCAGGCGAAGTAAGGCGTCTCACCCTTCGCATGATCCGTCGCGTCGCGCACCGCGCGCACTTCCGGCACGCGCTGCATCAGGGTCTTCTCGACGCCGTTCTTCAGGGTGTAGTCGACCTGCTTGCAGCCTTGGCAGCCGCCGCCGAAGCGCAGCACGACGATGCCGTCGGCGGTGATTTCTTCCAGTGCGACTTTGCCGCCGTGGCTGGCCACGCCCGGGTTGATTTCGGTGTCGATCACGTGCTGCACGCGCTCAACCAGGCTGGCCTCGGCGCCGGGCGGCACGCCCTTGATGCGCGGTGCGCGCACGGTCAGCTGGCCGCCGGTGGCCTCGCTGACGAAATCGACTTCGGCGTCGGTGAAGTACTCGGCGCTGGCGGCCTGCAAGTAGAGGATGAAACCCTCGCACTGCACTTCCCATTCGTCGCCGTCCAGATCGACCGCTTCGACGAACTCCAGCTTGGCGTCGGCGCTGGGTGTGCCGGCGCGTACAGCCGACAGTCGAATGCCGGCGATGTCACCGCCCTGCTGCTCGATCAGGCGGACGAAATATTGCTGGGCGGCGGAGCTGATCTGGACCATGGCGCGATGACAACCCGGGGAAATGGGACCGAAATGGTACCGCATGGGCCGTGAGGCTTCGTGAGCTGGATCAAGTGAGCGCCGCTTGGCACCTCTCCGAGGTCCCTGGGTCGCGCATCGGCAGACCCAGGAATGACGCGTCCGCACGGCGCAAGGCGCAAGGCGAGCACAGCTTGGCGATACCCTCGCGCTGCCGCCTCATCCAACCCAGCGCAATCGCGGCGCGACAGTGTCGCTGCCTGTGACCTTTGGATCGGACAAGAGCCGACACAGTCCGCTGGCTATACTCCGCGCCCCTGTCTTCTCCCTGAGTGCGCCGCCATGACCACGCTCGCCGAACTCGCCGCCCAGCGCTGCCGCCCCTTGCGCGGTGCTGAACACAAGGCCGATGCCGCCCGCGTTGCCGATGCCCTGTCCGCCCTGCCGGGCTGGAGCGTGATCGAAGACGGAGCCGCCATCAGCAAGACCTACGGTTTCACCGACTACTACCGCACCCTGGCCTTCGTGAACGCACTGGCCTACGTCGCCCACGCCGAAGACCACCACCCCGACCTCTCGGTGCACTACAACCGCTGCGTGGTGCGCTATTCGACCCACGATGTCGGTGGCCTGTCGGACAACGATTTCATCTGCGCGGCCAAGGCCGAAGCCCTGCTCGGCGCGGGCTGAATCGAGGTGCAGCCGGCGCGCGAAAGCTGGGGCGAGCTGGCGCCGCTGCTGCTGATCGTTCTCGCGGTCGTCCTCGCGTGGCTGGCGCCTGCGGGTGTCAGCGCCCAGTTGGAAGCCCGCGCGCGTGCCGATGCTCAGCTCTACCGCAGTGGCAGCTCGCCGCTTCTGTGGCGCTTCGACGACCCGCGCGCACGCGTCGGCCCTCTGCAGGGGCTTCAGGAAGCCGAGGGCGCGGCCGATGCGCTCGATCTGGTCCTGAACGAAAGCCGGGGTGACTTTGGTCTGCGCCTGTCGGGGCAGCGCATCGACCCCGACGTGCTGCCGACCCTGCAGCTCGACTACAGCAGCGCCGCACCGTTGAGATTGCGGCTGCGGGCGGCCGAAGACCTGGAACCGCGCACCCTGCCGGGCGCCTGGATCGATCTGCCCGCGCGCACCCTGACAGGCGGATCCGAAACCACACCGTCTGCGGCGCTGCAGATCGCCCTCGGCCCCACCCTGCCGCTGTTGGACGGGCCGATCGAACAGCTGCGCTTCGAGTTTGAAGGCAGCGCCGATCAGCGCTTCGCCCTGCGTTCCGCCCAACTGCTGCCTGCCCGCTGCGGCAGCGCCCCCTGCGTGCCACCGCGCATCGAGCTGAGTGAGGATCATTCGACGCGCTGGTTGCTTGCAGTGCGCGACGAGTACCTGGCGGCGTGGCCGCAGGCGCGGGTGGGCGCGGCCTCCCACGAGGCTCTGGTCGGCGCTGCCGCCACAGTGGATGGACTTGAACTGCGATCAGCCGGCATCGGCGGTCTGCTGCTGGTGTTGCTGGCCTGGGCGTCTACGCGTCTGCGCGCGGGGGTTTCCCGCAGCGCCTGTGCGTTGATGCTCGGCGCGCTCGTACCCGCGCTGCTGCTCAGCCTGGGCCTGCCGCGCTTTCCGCCGCAGGCCAGCGATGCGCTGCTGCTGGCGGCGTGGGCGGTCGCGCTTTGGCTGCTGTGGCCTCGGCCTTCAGCGTTCACTGCAGCCGGAGTCGAATCAGCGCCGGCGCCGCAGGTCGACTCGCAGACTGGCGGCGACGCGCTGACGGTTCCGCACGAGGCCAGCGAAGCAGACCACTACGCCGCCGTCGACCCGAATGCACTCGACAAGGCCTCGTCGCATGCGTCGAACAGCCCCGCCCCGGCCTGGGTGCTCGCCGTCGGGTTCGCCGTGCTGGGTACGGCCGCCTTGGCCGCATGCGTCTGGATCGAGACCTCGCAGTTGAGCCTGAACCCGCGCGCGGCCGACAGCGAGCGCCTGCTGCGCTACCTGGCCTGGGCCGCCCTGCAGCAGCTCTGGCTGGCGCGCTTTGCGCTGCCGCATCTGAATTCGTTTGGCCTGGGAGGCTGGACGCTGCCGCTGGCCGGCCTGCTGTTCGCCGCGCTGCACCTGCCCAACCTGGAACTGATGGGCCTGAGCTTCGTCGGCGGCTGCGCCTGGGCATGGATGGCACAGCGCTACGGCCGCCTGCTGCCGCAGATCGCATCGCACGCAGCGCTTGGCCTGGCCACCGCCGCCCTGCTGCCGCCGGAACTGCTGCGCTCGCTGGAAGTGGGCGGGCGCTATGTGTTTGCGCCGCTGTAGCGAGCTCACAGCGCAAGCAGACCGCATACAACGCGCCGGACAAGCGGCACCACCTCCTTACCTGGAGGCGGAAACCATCTTCGCCTGAGTGCGAGCGAGCTCTCAAACCCTTCCAGCGCAGCTTTCGGATAGGTGAGCAGCTGCGCGTCTCGCTGCCCAGTTGTCACGGATTGTTTCTCATGGTTTAGTTCACGGCCCGTCCGCGTCCCCTTCTGAGCTGTTCAATGAACCGCCTATTCAACCTGACGTCCCCTTTCGGCGACGTCC
>CAZPHV010000002.1:0-199354 GCA_964586455.1 uncultured Aquimonas sp. | reverse complement strand
ACCACCTCTGGCGCATCGACGCCTCAGCGAGGGGGTGAGTCCATGTGATTACGCAGCTGAGGCGCTGCGTCCCTTGGCATCTGTTGCCCGTAGGTCGCGGTTGCGCCAAAGCCGCAATCGAACGTAGCGCGTTTGATTCCTGCAACGCGATCGAGGTCCGGGTCGTACACGCCACTCTCCATATACTCGCGGTTGCCGTCACGCTGGGCCGCATCGTGATGGGCCCAAACCCTGGCCCGAGCCGCGCACACTTTCTTTGAACCCTCCACGCTGCGGCGTGCGGCCCGCGCAACGCGCGAAGGCCTTGCTGGATGCCGGCGCAGGCTGGCGCAGTCGCGCTGCGCTGCGCAGACTGTGGGGCGCTGAACGCTGTGTGCCGGAATCATGAGCGAACTCTTTCCCCTATTGGTCGGTTTCTCACTGGGCGTCGCGGGGCTGCTGATGCTGGCGCTCGCCACCGCCTACCGCAGTCTTGATCTACCGCTGCAGTCGCGTGTTGCGGGTTGGGTGATGCTGCTTGGGCTGGCGCATACGCAGTGGTCGCATCTCGGCATCGTGGACTCCACCGAGGCCATGCCGCTGACGCGGGCCTATGTCGTAGTCCTGTTCCTGCAGTCCTTGGGCTTCTACTGGCTGCTGCTCGGCCTGCTACGGCGCAGCGAGGATTGGCGACGCTGGGAGTGGGGGCTGCCGCCGGCCGTGCTGGTCGCCGCGCTGCTGGTGCCCTTGGCGTGGGCGATCCCGCTGGCCTTGGGCATGGGCACCACCTTCGCGCTGCATCTGGCGTTGCTGCTCTACCGCCTGCGCGCGCTGCGCCGCTGGTTCCGGCTGGAGCTGCCGGTCGTGCTGGCGTTCGCCCTGATGGGCTTCACGATTGGAGTCGCCGGGGTCTGGGCGCCTTTCGGCCTGGGCTGGTCGGCCTATGCACAGGTCTATGCGTGGATGATCGCGCTGGGCTTCTTCGGCGTGCTGTGGGTGCTGATGGCGGTGCCCGATATCGCCAGCAAGACTCAGGAAGCAGTCGCGCAGAGCTACGCGCAGAGCACGCTCGGCCGAGTCGATGTCGAGGCCAAGCTGGTTGAGCTGACCCGATTGTTCGAGGCTGAGCGCATCCATCGCGATGAAGGCCTCAGCCTGACGCGCGTGGCCGAGTTGCTGGAGCTCAGCACCCATCAGCTGTCGGAGCTGGTGAACGCGCGCCTGGGCCTTGGCTTCTCCAAGCTGGTGCGTCAGCACCGGGTGCGCGATGCGCAGCGCATGCTGATCGAGGAGCCGCGGGCCTCGGTGCTGTCGGTCGGGCTGGCGGTGGGCTTCGCTTCGCAGTCCACCTTCTACGTGGCCTTCAAGGAAGAGCTGGGCGTGGTGCCGGGCCAGTACCGGAAGCAGGCGCAGCTGCCGCAGTCCAGCCCTTGCGAAGCGGGTCCATAGGGGTGGCCTGGCCGACCGTAGCCCGACCTCGCCACGGACATCGTTAAAGCCCATAGCGCGGGCTCCGCCACAGGAGCCCGACCCCGCCATGGGCATTGCGAAAGCTCATAGGGTGGGCCCTGGCCCACCGAAGCTTGACCCAGGCCACGGGCACCGCCACGGCCATAGGGTGGGTCTTGACCCACCCTACCTGAACGCCGACTTCGATCCGGTAGCCCTCCCCCCGGGTCAGGTGATGCGGCGGGGCTCCACAAGGCGGTTCGAACCGTACGCAGCCTAGGCGAGCGCCCAGCTCCGATTGGTCACACCCTATGGCCTTCGACCGGGGTTGGATGGCATCGGCGGGGATCCACAGCGCGGATCGGGGCTTGGGTGACTGAGGCGAGCGTCGAGCTTCGGTGGGCCAGGGCCCACCCTATGCTCGTCGCGAGGGTTGGGCTCGGGTCGGTCAACACCCATCGGGCGAATGCCGGATGATCAATCTGGAAGTTTGCAAGTGATTGATCAGAAGAGAGTTTGTCGATCTCCTGCTCCGGACTGATCGATCCGGAAGCGGGCACGCGCTGGGTCGCAGAACCTGTGGGTCACTTCCACACCGAGGGTTCCACCATGCTCAGCTCTGGAGATTTCTTCGCCACCCATGTGGCCTATGCGGTCTATCTGCTCACCTCGATCGGGCTCACTGTCTGGGTGGCGCGCGCACTTTCATCCAGCGGCGAGATGTTCCTGATCCGCTGCTTCGGTCAGGACGAGGAGCTGGCCCGCAGCACCAATCGCCTGCTGGTCATCGGCTTCTATCTCGTCAACCTGGGTTTCGTCTGCTATCGCCTGGCCGGCTGGAACGCAGGGCCGGTCGAGCTCGTGCCGGCAGTCGGCTCGCGGGTCGGTATCACCTTGCTGGTGCTCGGCGGCATGCACTTCTTCAACATGGCGATGATCGCGCGGCTCGGCCACACCGTGAATCGCTGGGTCCGGACTCAGCGGCAGATGGAGGCAGCGGACGCACGCGAGTCGGCGGGACTGCCGCCGGAGCGGCCGCAGGGGTTCCTGGAGCCGCGGACGTGAGCGCGGCCGGCAGGTCGATGAGGGCCGCGATGAGGCGCTGTTCGAGCGCGCATCGCAGCTTCCCTATCCTGACCTGCTCGGGCGCTGCATCCTGGCAACCGTGATGGTCGTTTTCACCAGCCCGATGGCCGTGACCTTGGCGCTGGGCCCGATCTGGTTCCTTTACGCAGGAGTCTCCTGGAGCTGGGAGCTACTGGCCCTGCCGCTGGCGGCGCTGCAGATCGGACTCTTCGCAGCACTGCTCGGCATCCTGCCGGCGCTGCTGGTGTGTGCACCGCTGTGGGCCTTGCTGCTGCGCTGGCAGGCTGGCTCTTACTTGAGCTTTGCGGCTGTGGGGGCTTTGCCCGGCTTGTTGTTGATGAGCTGGGAAAACGCGCTCGGCGTCGCGTTTCTGATCTACGGCATCCCGGCCAGCGCGATGTGCTGGTGGCTGCTCGCGCGCTGGGTGCGGTCCTTCGCGCTTTGAAAGCACGGCTGGGGCACACGCATCGGATCGTTTCGGGCGCTGCGGCACACCTTGTACAAACCGCCTACAAACCCACACCAAACCCGCAGCTGAAGGACGCCGCGTAGGTCTCTAGTCTGTGCAACATCAGGCGCGGCCAAGTGAGGCTACGCAACAGTTCAGGCCAACCGCCCTTGTGGGCACGGCCGACGGGGCCCGAACGTTTCGGGCAGGTTTTTCGGGTATTTGATTGTTTGTTGGTATCGGTTCTGTCTGCGCCCGGTTCGCTTGTGCGAATCGGGCGTTTTTTCTGGGGGATCGCGCCTCGACTCGGCGCCGCAGGACATCCGCCTGAGGTCCCGCACACCCTGCCTGCAGCGTGCTGCCATCGGTTTCAGACGGTGCCGCGGTTTCTGCCCATCCAGGGTTGGTAGTAGTCGCGGATGCGCGCCATGTCGGCGTCCAGCGACTCGCTGGTCTCAAGCAGCGGGCCGATGCCGATCACCCGCTCCGGGTAGTGGAAATACACGCACAGCACCGGCACCTCAGCGGCGCGGGCGATGCGCCAGAAGCCTGACTTCCACTGCTCCACCCGCCGGCGCGTGCCCTCTGGCGCCAGCGCCACCCACAGCTGCGGTCGGGAGCGGTAGCGCTCGGCGACCTGCTCCACGACGCCTTGGCTGCTGTGGCGGTTGACCGGAAAGCCGCCCATGCGCCGCAGCAGCCAGCCGAGCGGGCCGCGGAACAGCTCCTGCTTGGCCATGAAGGCGATGTCCAGGCCGAGCGCCAGCTTCATCGCGAGGCCCCAGACCGCATCCCAGCCCGACGAATGCGGGGCGACGACGATCATCATCTTGTCGACGTCCGGAAATGGCCCGCGCATGTGCCAGCCACCCAGGCGAAGCAGGGTTCGGCCGAACCAGCGTGTGAAGGGTCCACCGCGTCGCGGCGCGCGCGCCGGCAACGGCGGGTGCACCGGAATGTTCAGTGGCAGCATCAGTCGAGATCCACGCCGCGCGCCGCGCGGTTGCGTTTGACGCCGGCGCGTTCGCGCTTGCTGGTCAGGCGTCGTTCCTGCGAACCCTTGCTGGGCTTGGTGGCGATGCGCGGCTTCGGCGGCTTCAGCACGGCCAGGATCAGGCCCAGCAGGCGCTCGCGGGCGTCCTCGCGATTGCGATCCTGACTGCGGAAACGCTGCGCCTGGATAATCACCACGCCGTCCTCGGTAATGCGGCTGTCGCGACGCGCCAGCACGCGCGCTTTTAGCGCAGCCGGCAGCGCGCCCGAGTTGGCAGCGTCAAAGCGCAGCTCGACCGCGGTGGCGACCTTGTTGACGTTCTGGCCGCCGGGCCCGGAAGAACGCACGAAGCGTTCCTCGAGTTCGTCGTCTGGGATGGCGATGGAGGGGGTGATGCGGAGCATGGGCAAGGTTCGCGGGAGCTGCGGGATTGTAGCGGGGGCTTGGAGCGGCGACCTGGAATTCAGAAGCCTGTTCAGCGGCTGGGCCAGCTCGAAGCCGTTCTCCCCTCTCCCACCAGGGGAGAGGGGCTCAACAATTCGCCCCGCGGAGCCGGCTCACCCGCGCGATGCCGATCAATCTCTCACTTTGGAAGCCCCGCGCCCTGCACGACCAAGGAGTCGATGCTTAGCGGAACTCATTCCAAGCCGTAGAGGGTTCCACCGTCGGCAACCCCCAATCCCGAATCCCCGCTCCAAGCGCCGGCTGCCACCCGAACCGCTCCAGCAGCGCCGCGAACTCGCCGTCCAGCGGCGCTTCGATGCACAGGCGTCGGCCGTCGGCGGGGTGGTTGAAGGCGATCCGCCAGGCGTGCAGCAGCATGCGGTGACAGCGCAGCTCGGCGCGGAACAGGCGGTTGTGGCGGCCGTCGCCGTGGCTGGTGTCGCCGATCAGGTGATGGTGGATGTGCTTCAGGTGCCGGCGCAGCTGACGGTAGCGTCCAGTCTCGGGCTGCATCGCCAGCAGGCTGTAGCGCGCGGTCTCGAAGCCGCTCATGGGGTAGGGCAGCTCGACCGTGGCCAGTCGACGGTAGTGGCTGATCGCCGGCTTGGGCTCGGGTTTGCCGGGCGCATCGAGCGCATGTTCGATGCGCCCGGCATCATCGGTCCAGCCGCGCACTGCTGCCAGATAGGTCTTCTCCACGCTGCGCCCCATGAACTGCTCGCCGAGTGCCGCGGCGGTGCTCTTGTCGAAGGCCAGCAGCAGGGCGCCCGAGGTGGCGCGATCCAGCCGGTGCGCGAGGAAGCAGCGCTGGCCCAGCTGTTCGCGCAGCTGGTCCAGCAGAAAGCGATCTTCGTGCGCGGCGATCTGGCTGCGATGAGCCAACAGGCCGGCGGGCTTGTTGACCACGGCCAGGGCCTCGTCGCGGTGGAGCAGGTCGAGCGGGGCCTCGGACATGAACGAAGGGCTGCGAGAGGGCCGGCTATCATGCCCGACCGTTCACCAGCCCCGAAGCCCACGCATGCCATCCGACTCGCAGCTCGATGTGCCATCCATGGACACCGTCGCCGACTACCTGCGCGGCCTGCAGGACCGCATCTGCAGCGCTATCGAAGGCGCCGACGGTAAGGCGCGCTTTGCGGAGGACATCTGGCAGCGCGCCGAAGGCGGCGGTGGCCGCACCCGCGTGCTGCGCGAGGGCGCGGTGTTCGAGCAGGCCGGCATCGGTTTTTCCGACGTCAGCGGCGAGCGCCTGCCGCCGTCGGCCAGCGCCGCACGGCCCGAGCTGGCGGGTGCCTCATGGCGCGCGGTCGGCGTGTCGCTGGTCTTCCACCCGCGCAACCCGTACATCCCCACCACCCACGCCAACGTGCGCCATTTCCGCGCGATGCGCGACGGCGAGGTGGTGGGCTGGTGGTTCGGCGGCGGCTTCGATCTGACGCCTTTCTATCCGTTTGATGAAGACGTACTGCACTGGCACCGCACCGCACGTGCCCTGTGCGAGCCCTTTGGCGGGGAAGCGCGCTACGCCGCGCACAAGCGCTGGTGCGATGAGTACTTCTTTTTGAAGCACCGCGGCGAGACGCGTGGCGTCGGCGGCCTGTTCTTCGACGACCTGCATGAGAACTTCGCGCGCGACTTCGCCTACCTGCAGGCGGTGGGCGATGGCTTCCTCGAAGCCTACCTGCCGATCGTCGAACGTCGCCGCGACGCCGCCTACGGTGAGCGCGAGCGCGAGTTCCAGCTGTACCGCCGCGGCCGCTACGTCGAGTTCAACCTGGTCTGGGACCGCGGCACCCTGTTCGGCCTGCAGAGCGGCGGCCGCACCGAATCCATCCTGATGAGCCTGCCACCGCGCGTGCGCTTCGAGTACGGCTACACGCCCGAGCCCGGCAGCGCCGAGGCGCGGCTCAATGACTACCTCAGACCGCGGGAGTGGCTGGTTGAGCGGGGAATGGGGAATGGGGAATCGGGAATCGGTTGAAGCCAAGCCCGGCAAGCCAAGGCGCGAAGGTCGACCAAGCGCTCCGGTTCTTGCAAATCCCGAATCCCGAATCCCCGCTCTTCAAATAAAAACCCCGGAACCGAGGGGGAGCGGTTCCGGGGTCGGGGGGCGCGATCCTGGCTGGGGGGAGCCGTGGATCGCGCGGATTCACTCGAGGGGGAGGGAGTGAATCTCTAGGGCAGCGTTGCACTGCCGAGATCAGAGATTGCGCTGGGCGCGCGGAGTTCAAGCGCGTCGCCGGAAATGTTCAGCGGGGCTTTAACTGCGCGGCCCCGCGCGTGCTTCGGGTGATCGGTCCCTGGCAGCTCGCAGCGGTCCGCGCTGCTCGCTCTGCCCGTAAGGGCAGCAATCGATGCCGGAATCGGATTCCAGGGTGCGTGTCGGTGCGCTGCGTTGGCGGCGCGCCCGGCGCGGCGGCGTCATGCACACGATCTAGCTCGCGTGTTTCGCGGCGGAAACCCCGGCGCTTCGTACGGAAGCCACAAATAGAAAGCCCCAAGAGCCGGGGGAGCTCTCGGGGCTTGGGGCCGGAAGGCGGTCGGGGGGAACCAGTCCTTCCGTGTATTCACTCAAGGGGGAGGGAGTGAACCGGACCGGCATTGCGCCGGTCGTGCTGTGCATATTACCGACCGATTCTGAAACTCTCGTGACTGTCTTCGTGACTATTGCACACAATTAATCTTTCGTTCATCTCGGAATGTGCGCTGCGTATCGCGCGTGCGGGCCGGAAGTCACGCAACAACCATGCGTCGATCCGGGTACTTAAGGCAATCCTGATGGATGCCGCCGACGCTGGGGGCAATGCTTGGGAGCAGGCGATAGCTCGTCTGCGAGCCGTTTGCCGTTCGCTGGGGGGGCCGACCGCGTCTTGGGCCTGTGGGGCGAGGTCTGTGCAAGGCGGGTCTGGGCATTGGACGAGGTCTGCACAAGGCGGGACTAGGCCTGAGGCAAGGTTTGCACAGGGCGCGTCTAGGCCTGAGGCGAGGTTTGTACAAAGCGGGCTAGGCCTGAGGCGAGGTGCTGGTAGATGCGCTGCGCTTATCTACCCTACAACTGAGAGAAACGCCGAGCCCTTGCCGAAGCAGCAAGCTACGCTTCGCCGCTTCGCCGCTCCGAGCCGGCTGAAGGCAGTGGGCTGCGGGCTGCGGGCTGCGATCGCCGCGGGGACTGGGAAACCGCATTTCGTCCGGTGCAGAGCGTCACCCGCACTCGTAGGGTAGATAAGCGCAGCGCATCTACCAGCAGGCCCCGCAACCACCAGCAGACCCCACATCCCCGGGCGCACGAGCTCACCGATCACCGGGTCTCGTAAACGCCAGACGGGGCGAAGCTAGGGAAGCCAATGCAGCCCAAGTCGATCAGTGCGCCTGATCCCAGTTGTCGCCGACGCCGGCATCGACGGTCAGCGGCACGCGCAGCTCGACCGCGCCCTGCATGCGCCGCTTGGCCTCGTGTACCAGGGTGTCGACGAAGTCCTCGCGGCATTCGAACACGAGTTCGTCGTGCACCTGCAGGACCATGCGTGCTCGGCCCTCTTGCGTGCCCAGCCAGGCATGCAGGTCGAGCATGGCGCGCTTGATGATGTCGGCAGCGCTGCCCTGCATCGGTGCGTTCACCGCGGCGCGCTCGGCGCCCGCACGCAGGCCCTGTTGGCGGGCGTGGATGTCGTTGAGATACAGGCGCCTGCCGAACACGGTCTCGACGAAACCGAACTCGCGCGCCTGCTGGCGCACCCGCTCCATATAACCCTGCACGCCCGGATAACGGGCGAAGTAGAGCGCGATGTAGTCCTGCGCCTCGCCGCGATCGATGCCGAGCTGCTTGGCCAGACCAAACGCGCTCATGCCGTACATCAGGCCGAAGTTGATCGCCTTGGCCGCCCGCCGTTGGTCGGGGCCGACGTCCTCCAGCGGCACGCCGAACACCTCGGCGGCGGTCGCGCGATGCACGTCCTGCCCGCCGGCGAAGGCCGAAAGCAGGCCGGGGTCCTCCGACAGGTGCGCCATGATCCGCAGCTCAATCTGCGAGTAGTCGCAAGCCACCAGCTTGTGTCCCTTCGGTGCGATGAAGGCGCGGCGGATACGGCGGCCGTCCTCGGTGCGGATCGGGATGTTCTGCAGGTTCGGATCCGACGAGGACAGGCGCCCCGTGGCCGCGCCGGTCTGGTGGAAGCTGGTGTGCACCCGTCGGGTGTCAGGATGGATCGCCTCCGGCAACTTGTCGGTGTAGGTGCCGCGCAGCTTGGCGAGGCTGCGGTAGTCGAGGATCAGCTTCGGCAGCTCGTGGCGATCAGCAATCGCTTCCAGCGCCTCCTCGTTGGTGCTGGGCGCGCCGCCCGGCGTCTTCAGCAGGGCCGGCAGGCCGAGCTCGTCAAACAGCAGGGCGCCGAGCTGCTTCGGCGAGTCGAAGTTGAAGCTGCGCCCGGCCAGCTCGAAGCCGCGCTTCTGCAGCTCCAGCATGCGGCGGCCCAGGTCCTGGCTCTGCCGGCGCAGCTCGTCGGCGTCGATCAACACGCCGGCGGCCTCCATGTCGGCCAGCACCTGCACCAGCGGCAGCTCGATCTCGCGATATACCTTGGCCAGCGTCGGCTCGGCTTCGAGCTTCGGCCACAGGGTCTGATGCAGGCGCAGGGTGATGTCGGCATCTTCGGCCGAGTAGTCGCGCGCGACTTCCAGATCGACCTCGGCGAAGGAGATCTGCTTCGCGCCCTTGCCGGCGACCGCGGAGTACGGAATCGGCGTGTAGCCGAGATAGTTCTTCGCCAGCGAATCCATGTCGTGGCGGCTGGCGGTGGAGTTCAGCACGAAGCTCTCCAGCATGCTGTCGTGCGCCAGGCCGCGCAGCTGTACGCCATGCTCGCGCAGCACATGGAGGTCGTACTTGGCGTTCTGCGCGAGTTTCGGTCGCGAGGCGTCTTCCAGCACGGGCTTGAGCTTGGCCAGAACGACTGCGCGATCGAGCTGGGCCGGCACGCCTGGATAGACATGCGCCACCGGGATATAGGCGCCTTCGCCCGGGCGCGTCGAAAAGGCCAGGCCGACCAACTCGGCGCGCAGCGCATCGATGCTGGTGGTCTCGGTGTCGAAGCAGATCAGCTCAGCCGCCTCGAGCTCGCCGATCAGCGTGTCGAGATCGGCTTCGCTCAGGATCAGCCGATAGCTGCCGCGGGCCTGCGCAGGCAAATCGGCCGCCGGCGCGGCGGTAGCGATGCTTGAGCCGGCGCCTTGCGCACGCACCGCGCCGCCACCATTGCCGGCCTCCAGATCGCGCAGCGCCGCGTTGAAACCATAGCGCGCGTACAGCTGCTTCAGCGCCTCGACATCGCGCGGACGCAGCTTCAGGTCAGTCGGACCGCGATCGAGCTCGACCGCGGTGACGATCGTGGTGAGCTGGCGGTTCAGCGGCAGCCGCGGCAGGGCCGCGCGCAGGTTCTCGCCGATCTTGCCGCCCATCTTCGGCGCGGCCTCGATCACGCCGTCGAGCGTGCCGAACTCGCCCAGCCATTTCGCCGCGGTCTTCGGGCCGCACTTGTCGACGCCGGGGATGTTGTCGACCGTGTCGCCCATCAGCGCGAGGTAGTCGATGATCTGCTCGGGCCGCACGCCGAACTTCTCGACCACGCCGGCTTCGTCAAGACGCGAGCCGCTCATGGTGTTGACCAGGCTGATGCCCGGCCGCACCAGCTGGGCGAAATCCTTGTCCGACGTCGAAACTTCGACCTCGATGCCCTCGGCGGCCGCGCGTGTGGCCAGGGTGCCGATCACATCGTCGGCCTCCACGCCGGGCACGCGCAGAATCGGGAAACCCAAGGCTTCCACTATCGCCATCATCGGCTCGATCTGCGCGCGCAGATCGTCGGGCATGGCCTCGCGATTGGCCTTGTAGTCGGGGTAGAGCTGGTCGCGGAAGGTTGGCCCGGAGGCGTCCATCACGAAGGCGGCATAGGCCGGGCCTTCCTTCAGGGTGGCGCGCAGCATGTTGACCACGCCGAACAGCGCGCCGGTGGGCTCGCCGGCTGCGTTCGACAGCGGCGGCAGAGCGTGGAAGGCACGGTACAAATAACTTGAACCGTCGATGAGAATGAGCTTGTCCATGCGCGGCAGTGTAGTCGTCCGCGCTATGCCTCGCCCCTGCCGCTGGCTATGCTCAGGACTCGCTACCAACGAGGTCTGCCGTCATGCGCACTTCCCTTCGCGTGTTGCCCGTTCTGATGCTGACCGCCCTGTTCGCGCCCTTGGTCATGGCCCAGTCCGATGCGCCGGCGCCGCCGGCTGAGGAAGCGCCGATCCCGCCGAAGATTCCGGCGTTGCCCAGCGAGGACGATGCGCCGGTTGTGAACATCCGCCGCGATGAACAGAGCGGCGACGTCATCGAGGAATACCGCATCAACGGCCGCCTGCAGATGGTCAAGGTCACCCCCGCCCGCGGGAAGCCCTATCAGCTGATCGACACCAACGGCGACGGCAAGCTCGACTCGAACGATTTCGAGGGCAAGGTGCGGCCGGTGTACTGGACCCTGTTCGAGTGGAATTGATCCCAGCCCGCCACCGCGATCCCCGCGCAAGCCCATAGGGTGGGCCCCGGCCCACCGAGGCTCGAAGCTTGCCCTGGATTCGGGATTCGGGATTCGTGTGAGGTTGAAGTCGAGGTCGCGGTCGCGGTTTAGGGTTCTCAGCGCCCAGCCACCGTAAGGTCGCGGGCCGGTGGGTCAAGACCCACCTTATGGTCGAAGCGCAGCCCCAATAGGGTGGGCCCTGGCCCACCGAAGCTGGAAACTCGCCCCGGTTGCCGGTTGCCGGTTGCCGGTTGCCGGTTGCCGGATCCGATTGCGGGTTGTCAGTATCCGGCCACAGCCAAGGTCGCGGGCCGAAGGGACAAGACCCAGCCGCTGCGGTCACCCTATGTCAGCGGCACGTTACGGGTCAGAATGTTCCGGCCCGGGCGCTCTCCGCACAGCCCGGAACCCGCGGGTCTCGCCGTGCTCGGTGGCAACCGCGATACACCGCCCTCAACCTCCGGACCCCGATGATCGACACCCTGCATTCCTTCGGCCTGTGGGCCGGCAGCTTCCACGCCTGGGGTGTCGTGCTGCCACTTTGGCTGCTGGCCTTCGTCGGTCTCGTGCTGGTCGCCCTGCCGCGAGCGCTCGATGCCCTGCAGCGTGCACTGGGTGTAGTGCTGATCACCCTGACCCCGCTGGTGGTGCTGCTGTGCTTCGGCCTGGTCGCCGCGCGCTACGGCTTCGGCAAGGGCTCGATCGCGGTGCAGGAAGCCATGCTGTGGATGCATGCCTGCATCTTCATGCTCGGCATGGCCTGGGCGCTGCGGCATGACCGTCACGTGCGGGTCGACGTGCTGCAGCCGCGCTTCTCGACGCGCACGCGGGCGTTCGTCGAGGCCTTCGGGCATCTCCTGCTGCTGCTGCCGTTTGCGCTGTTCCTGCTGTGGATCAGCCTGGATTACGTCGCCGCCAGCTGGCGGATCGGAGAGTCCTCGCGTGAGCCCGGCGGGCTGCGCGGTGTGTTTCTGCTGAAGGCGCTGATTCCCCTCAGCGCCTGGCTGCTGGCGGTGCAGTCGCTGGCCCTGTGTGTGCGCAGTCTGAGTGATGCCTTCAAGCGCGAGCCGACGGCATGAACGCAGTGATGGTGCTGCTGCTGGTGCTGACCCTGTGCGGCGGCCTGCTGCTCGGTTTCCCGGTGGCCTTCACCCTGGGCGGCGTGGCCCTGCTGTTTGCCGGCCTGGGCATCGCGCTGGGCGTGTTCGATCCCTCCTTTCTGCAGGCGTTTCCGAACCGCGTGTTCGGGATCATGGGCAACGAGACGCTGCTGGCGGTGCCCCTGTTCGTATTCATGGGGGTGATGCTGCAGCGCTCGAAGATGGCTGAAGATCTGCTCGAATCCGTAGCCGCGCAGTTCGGGCGCGCGCGCGGCGGGTTGGTGTTCGCGGTGCTGCTGGTCGGTGCGCTGTTGGCCGCGTCGACCGGCATCGTTGGCGCCACCGTGGTCACGCTCGGCCTGATCGCGCTGCCGACCATGCTGCGTCACGGCTACTGCCCGCGGCTGGCCTCGGGTTCGGTGTGTGCGTCAGGCACGCTGGGGCAGATCATTCCGCCCTCGGTCGTGCTTGTTCTGTTGGGTGACCAACTGGGCTCGGCCTATCAGCAGGCGCAGTTGAAGCTCGGCAACTTCGCGCCTGAGTCCGTTTCGGTCGGCGATCTGTTTGCCGGCGCGATTTTGCCGGGCCTCATGCTGGTGACGCTGTACCTGCTGTATGCAGTCTGGGTGGCGTGGCGTCAGCCGCAGCGCGCGCCGGCGCTCGACCCCGCTGCGCTGCCGCAGCGCAGCCCCGTGCAGCTGCTGATGGCAGTGCTGCCGCTGCTGCTGCTGATCGTCTGTGTGCTGGGCTCGATCCTGTTCGGCTACGCGACGCCAACCGAGGCCGCGGGCGTCGGTGCGGTCGGGGCCAGCCTGCTGGCCTTGCTGCGCGGCCAGCTGGACTTCGACTGCCTGCGCCAGGTCTCGCGCGAGACCGTGCTGATCACCGCGATGGTGTTCGCGATTCTGGTTGGTGCTGCGCTGTTCGCACTGGTGTTCCGCGGCTTCGGCGGCGACGACCTCGTGCATGCCTTGCTGACCGGCCTGCCAGGTGGAAAGTGGGGCGCGATCGTCGCGGTGATGCTGCTGATGTTTGTGCTCGGCTTCGTGCTCGACTTCATCGAGATCGTGTTCGTGGTGGTGCCGATCGTCGCCCCCGTTCTGTTCCTGCTCGGCGTTGATCCGGTCTGGCTGGGGGTGATGATGGCGATCAACCTGCAGACCAGTTTCCTGACCCCACCCTTCGGCTTCGCGCTGTTCTACCTGCGTGGCGCGGTGCCGGACGCGCTGGCCACGCCCGACCTCTACCGCGGCGTGCTGCCCTTCATCGGCCTGCAGCTGTTGATGCTGCTGCTGCTGGCGCTGTGGCCGGCGCTGGCGACCTGGCTGCCGGGGGCGCTGGCTGCCGGCTGAGTTCGCCTCAGGCGCGGCCGCCGTCGGCCAGAAGAATCCGCCCGCTGAAGTCTTCGGGTGTGCCTGCCGCAAGGCTCAGTGCGTGCCGCTCCAGCGGCGCCAGACCACGCCATTGGCCAGACAGCGCGCGCAGCTCGATCAGCACCCGCACCAGCCGCGCGAACTGCCGCGCGATGCCCTCGAAGAGTTCGGCGGCGGCCCGACGGGCCTCGTCGGCCAACTGGCGAAAGGCTCCCTGACCGAGTTCGATGTAGTAGGCCTGACTGACGCGCCGGCGCTGCGCCAGCTCCGGATACAGGCCGGCGATCAGCAGGCAGCGCTCACCGACATCCTGCAGGGCACGGCTGCGGCTGGCCGCGCCGGTTTTCTGCATCGCATCGAGGTAGACCAGTGCCATCGCCGGTTCAGCCAGCCCGGTGCTGCCCAGATGTCGCATCAGGGTGAACACCAGCCAGCTCTCGCTGTACTCATCCAGCGTGGCGCCGCAGCGCTGCTCGCCTTCGCGCACCAGGTCCTGCCACAGCGCGGTGGCGCTGTCGGCGGTGAGGATATCGTCGCTGCCTGCCATGTCGGGCTCCTGATGCGGGAGGGGCGTGCAGCAACAGATAGGCAAAACCTGCGCCAGAGTCACGCCAGCACTCGCCTGGGCTGGCTGCCAACAGCGGCCTGCGCCAGGCTGATCCGGTGGCGCTGCGACTTGCGAGCTGCCGGCTTTTCCACCACGCTCGCGTCGTCACGCGTGGCCGCCGATCGGCTGCCGCGCCGCTTTGAGAAGGAAACCGAACAATGTCTGCTGCGCTGGTTGCCGTGGTGCTTTCGCTGGTGCTGGACCATCTGGTGCCGGCCGCGCAGCGTCTGCGTCAGCACGATCGCATCGCCGCGGTGCTGCGCGATGCGCTGGAGTCGCTGGGCCGCCAGCCCAGCCTGGCCGGGCGTTGGGGCTGGCTGCCGGCACTGGTGCTGCCGCTGCTGGCGCTGGCTGCGCTGCAGTGGATGCTGTCGGGCTGGCTGTACGGGCTGCCGGCTTTCCTGCTGCAGCTGGTCGTGTTGTTCCTGTGCTGGGGCCCGCGCGATCTTGATCTGGACGTCGAAGCGCTGGCGTCCGCGCCCGATGCCGACGCGCGCCGCCAGGCCCTGGTCGAGCTCAGCGAGGGCTGCGTTGACTGCGCGACCTCCGGCACGCCGCTGGTGCACACGGTGTTTCGCCAGGGCCTGGCGCGCTGGTTCGGCGTGCTGTTCTGGTTCCTGCTGCTCGGTGCCTTCGGCGCGCTGCTGTATCGCCTGGCCCAGCTGGCCGCGCGCGAGCGCGATGCCGCGCCGGAAGGCCAGCGCGAGCCGCTGCGCCAGTTCGCCCTGCTGCTGGATTGGGCGCCCGCGCAGCTGATGTGCCTGGCGCTGGCTCTGGCGGCGCACTTCGATGCCGTGCTCGCGGCCTGGCGCGACTGGCACGCCGGACGTGGTGAAGGTTGGCTGGTGCTGGATCTCGGCTTTCTCGACGCCGCCGCGCGCGCCAGCGTCCGCGAGGAGTTGATCGAAGATGCGCTGGACGCAGGTCTGCCACCGCCGCTGGAGGCCGAACTGACGGGTGCCGATGCCGCGACGGCGAGCGCAGCAGAGATTCCCGAAGGCGCGCTGCGCGAACTTCGCGATGCAATGAGTCTGGTCTGGCGGGTGCTGCTGGTCTGGCTGAGTGTGCTCGCCCTGTTCGTGCTGGCCGGTTACGTCGGCTGAGTGGGATGTTCCCCCTCACGCGGCCATGCGCCTCAGTCGCCGCCACCGGGTGGCCTTTGCACGACGATTTCGCACGAGCGAATGTAAGCGATGGCGAACCACCTTGGCGAACGGAGCTCGGCCAATAGGGCCCTGATGGCCGCCAAGACGGGCACTGGTCTTTTGTTGAGCACTTTCCTACGCGGCGCGGTTAGCTTCGAATAGCTTGCCCGCGGGGCTTTCGCGGAAGGCCGCAAGACTTACGCCCTTGCAGTGGTCGGGATCGTAGTCGGGCCGACCCTCGAGCAGCATCGCGCAGAGGCTCTGCAGCAAACGCAGCTCGGGCAGCAGATGTTCGACGAAGAGGAACTGGCCAGAAGGATTGATCTCGAGGAACCAAAAAACACCATCTAGGTCTTCCACAAGGTCAAGCGCTCCATAGCAAAGGCCAAGACGCCCCATGAAGTCGAGGGTCTTCTTGATTATCGAGGTTGGTAGCTCGCCTTGTGCGCACCGCTTCCGACCATCCAGAAGGAGCTTGGGGCGCCAGTCAATTTCCTCCGCTCCAGAATCGAATTCAATTTGCACAGCGTAGACCCGGTTCCCGATAACTGTGACGCGCCAATCAGCCCTCTTTTCAATAAGAGACTGATATATGCCAGGACAGAGCCCAAGAACACGACGGTCAATATGGGAGCCATCTTTCAGGCGTGTTGCCGGTGTTTGTATGTACCGACCATCAACGCTCCATCCGTTCGATCTAAAAGGCTTGTAGACGGCGGCAGAGTTTTTGGAAAGAAACTCAAGAATGGCATCTCCGTCGTTGCCGATCAGGGTATCAGGCAAGTTAAACCCACATCGGCGAGCTTCTTGCAGCTGAACAAGCTTGCTTTCAGCGCGTGCGGCCATCACCGGATCGTTAACCCAGAGTCCGTTGATGGCTTCGGTACCGAGAGAAAAAACGCTCTCTTGGAATACTCCCCACTCCCGCTCGACAAAAACTCTATCTTCTCTGATCTCGAGTTGGAGTTTTTGCGGTTCGCGATGCAAACGAAATAGAACTCCGGACCAATTAGCATCAGCGATGCGTCCATGACGCGCAACAGCAGTGTTCGTGCTCACTGACCATGCTAGTGAAGGAAGAGCATCGTCCGCGAGGGATCCGCTACGCAGCCAGCAACAGGAACCACCAACCGAGGCGATCCCCCAATTCACAGCATGGGCGTTCATGTCCGCGTCATGTGAGATGATTAAGCAGCTTTCTCTATTCATCATGTAATCTCTCACCCACTGAAGCTATTAGGTCTAAAACAGTTTGGTCTAGGACTGCTGTAGATGGGCGTCACACCTGCCGGTGAGCGGCGAGGGCTCACGAGCCCTCGCCGTTTCAACGATCAATCGTGCCAGTCACGCCAGTTCGGATCGTTCTGGTGTCCCGGGGGCGGATAGGTGTACGAAACACCCGCACCCGCGATCGCCTCGACTTCCTTTTCATTCAACTCACGGGCCAGCTGGAAGGCCAGGGGACGTACGGTTTCTTCAATCTTCTCTTTCATGAACTGTTCCTCACGGTTTCAAGTTGTCCGACCTCTGACCCGTCGGACGTGGGTCCCGGACGCGAACTCGCGCCCAAACTGAAATGCGGTTCACCACGGTGGCTGCAGGGCGCCTGGTGCAGGCGCGAAAGGCGGGCGCTGGCGGAATCACTCACCAGGCGGCCATCCACAAACTCCAGCACGCGATCAGCGGCGGCGATGGTTTCCGGGCGGTGCGCGATCACGATGCGGGTGATCGACAGGGCGGCGATCCGCGCGTTGATCCTTCGCTCGCAGGGCACATCCAGATGGCTGGTTGCTTCATCCAGCAAAAGGATGGAGGGCTGCCGGTACAGCGCGCGCGCCAGCAGGATCCGCTGCTTCTGTCCACCGGAAAGGGAAGCACCGAGATCACCCACCGGGGTCTCGTAGCCCATCGGCAGGGCCAGGATGTCCTCATGGATCGCCGCGGACTGCGCTGCCTCCACGACTTGCTCGAAGCGTGCTTCCGGATCAAAGAAGGCGATGTTGTCGGCGATCGTGCCGGACATCAGCTGATCCCCTTGCATCACCGTGCCGAACAGTTGGCGCAGGCGCGCGAGTCCGAAGTGCTTCAGCTCGACGCCGTCGATGCGAATCTCGCCGCGCTCCGGCTGCAGCAATCCCAGCAGCAGTTTCGCGAGCGTTGTTTTGCCACAGCCCGAGGCGCCAACGATGGCAACGTGCTCGCCGGGCTCCAAAGCGAAGCTGATGTCGTCCAGCACCCTGGGACCGTCGTGCATGTAGCGGAAACCCAGGTGCTGGACTTGCACACGGGGACGCAGGGACCGAGCATGACCGGAGCCCCCTTCCGAGACGTGCTCCGGCGGTTCCAGGGCGATGTCGGCGATTCGCTCGGCATGCAGGTCGAGCAGGCGCAGTTCGGAAAGGTGGTCCACGAGGTTGCTCGCACGCTGCGCGAACACTTCGGCAAATGCCAGAAAGGCGACCATGGCGCCCACGCTGAATACCTGCGATAGGACCAGCCATGCGCCTAGCCATAGTAAGCCGATGCGCAGCAGTCCGAAGATTAGCCGTGATCCTGCTCCGACGGCGGCCTCCAGGCCGTCCACCCTCGCATCGCGTCCCGCGACCTCGAAGGTTGCGTTCGCGACGCGCGCGTGGCGTGCTGCTTCGGCGCCGGCGAGCTTGATGCAGAGGATGGCGCGCACGGCCTCCAGCATTAGCGTCTGGCGTTTGGCCTCGTGGCCCAGGCGCTCTTCGTTCAGCCGGTAGATCAGGCGATACGCCAGCCAACGGATGAGGGCGTACAGCCCAACGGCAGTGACTACCAGTGCGGTCATGGGCAGGCTGTAGATCGCGAGCACGATCAGCACCAGCACCACAGTCAGGCCATCCAGCAGGGCATCGATGAAGCTGACGGAGAGGGTCTGCTGCACGGATTGGACGGAGTGGAAGCGCGACATGATCTCGCCAACCTCACGCCTCTCAAAGAAATGGAAAGGCAAACGGATTAGGCGCCCGAACAGTGAGTTGCTCCATTGCGCTTTCAGGGTGGCGCCGATGGATGCCACCAGCATGCCGCGCAGGCCCTGGGTCAGCGCCTGGAACACCACGATCACCATGCCACCCACCGCAAGCAGTGTGAGTAGGGACAGATCCGCCGCGCCAAGCACGCCGTCCAACACCCACTGCATGATCAGCGGGAGACTCAAGGTCAACAGCTCAAGCACGAGCGCCAGCACCAGCACCTGTCCGGCGGCGGAGGCCAGGCCCTGCACGCGGCCTACCAGTTGGCGCAGCGAGAGGCGGCGGCGTTCCTGCACCGGACTGAAGTTTTCTTTCGCTGAGAACTCCACCGCCACGCCGGTGAAGCTCTGGTTGACCTCACGCATCGGCACGTCCCGCACGCCGCCGGCGGGATCGTGGATACGTATGCAATCGTGACTTGCCGCAACCAGAACCACGTAGTGCGACATCTGCCAGTGCAGCAGGGCGGGTGTTCGGAGAGCCTTCAGGTATTCCAGTTCAATCCGCAGCGGGCGCGCGGACAGGTGCAGCTGATCGGCCATTCGGATCAGGCTGCCGAGTGAGCTGCCGACACTGCTGCCGCCGAACCGGCGTCGCATCGCCGCGAGGTCCAACTCGTGGCCATACGCGTTCGCGATCATCGCAATGCAGGCCAGGCCGCACTCTGCGAACTCGCTCTGCCGGATCATCGGCACGCGACGCCCCTCGCCCCAGAACCGGCGCAGAAAACCGGCCATCAGATGCGCTCCTGTGAAGCGATCTGCGGTGCGGCGCGCTGCGGCCATAGCGCTTGATACAGCGGACGCGACTCGAGCAGGAAGTCGGCATCTACCTGCATGCCCGCCCGCAGGCTGCGCTCGGAACCATCCGGCGCCTGCACGGCCTGCGCCTCCAGCGCGACGCGCACCCTGTAGCGCGGCGGCCCGGATTGGGGTCCCGTGGTGCCGGCCTGGGCTTCGGTCAGGGCCACTGCGGCGATACTCTTCACCCGTCCGGACTGCAGGCCAAAACTGCGGAACGGAAAGGGCCGCAGGCGCAGGTGCACCGGCGTATTGGGCTCAACCATGCCGATGGCTTCCGAGGGCAGCCAGAGCTCGGCCTCCAGCTCGCTGCCCTCGGGCATCAATTGCAACAACAGCTGGCCTCGATCCACCGGCTGTCCAACGCTGCTCAGGGCCTCGGCGATCACACCGCTGCGCGAAGCGCGCAGCTCGATTCGACGCGAAGCGGCGTTGCGCGTGCTGGAGAGCCGCAGCTCAGCCAAGCGCGCCTCAATGCCAGCCAAGCTTCTCGCGCTGTCCAGCGGCACTGCCTGCAGTTCGGCCCCAGTACGGGCCAACCGCCGCTGCAGCTCCATCGCGCGCAGCTCCGCCTCTGCCAGAGCGAGCTCGTGGGCGACCACCTCAGCTCGGTAGCTTCGGAGCTGGACCTCACTGAGGGCGCCGCGGCCCAATGTCTGCGCGCGCTGCTGGAAGCGTCGCGCGTCGACAAGTTCGACCTCCTGTGTTTGTCGGAGCACTTCAAGAGCTTCGAGTTGGCGAGTGTCAAGTTCCAGCTCATCTTGCAGCGCGCGTTGGCGCAGGGTAGCCGCGGTGCGCGCTGCGTCCAGTTCCGCCTGCACATGAGCAATCTGCTGCGAAAGAACGGACTCGACCTTAGATCCGACAGGATTGCCCGGCAGATTCGGGCCGTCCGCGTACGTGTCGACGAAGAGCGTGGCAAGCACTTCACCTTGGTTCACCCGCTGCCCCGGCTCGACCCGCAAAGCGTCCAGCACTCCAACCTCGGGTGATCTCACGTCCAGCAGACCTGCGCTGGACACCAACATGCCCGAGGCAGCAACGCGCCGCTGGTGTTGACCGAAGGCCAGGAAGCACACGAATACACACAGCGCGCCGACCAGCAAGGCCGGCAGCCACCAGCTCAGGCGATTTCGAGAAAGGTCAATCGTGCCCAACCCATCGTCGCGGCGCGACTCAAGCGCTTCACTGCGAAACAGTTCCATCCGCGACCGCGTTCCTGATCGAGGCTACGCCGAAGGCGAAGCAGACAAACTCCCACCCGTTCCATGCCGCACGACCGGGTCCGTCCACTGCCTACTCGTAAAACGCTGTCCATTTCGATCAATCGCGCAGACGCTGAGATGCCGGGCGGCAGACGTTGGGGCGACGCGTTCATGGGGGAGTCTCAAGCACGGGCGCGAGGCGATGGGATTGGCGCCGGCCTTGCTTCGACCAGGGAATCTCCGAACCTACCTCGTGGGAGGCACTGAAAAACCCAGGGTCCGACCCAATTTCCAATGCTTTCAGCTGGTGCGCGTTCGCGCATTCCGTGCACTCGATCGCGCTCAAGCAAGCGAGGGCATATTCGGCCTGCGCTGGAGCATCACTCGTCGAGACTTAGCGTGCCGTTCACCCCCAAGACTGCTGTGGTCTGGGTGCGCTTCGCGGAGATACCGCGCTTCTGAGGAGTCGGTGCACATCGCCCGATGGATGCCGATGAGACGTTTGTGAGTGTTGTTCAGACAGAGCTTCTCTTGCCGGGATCCTTCGCACCCGTGCCCGATCATGCCCGGAAGATCTTGCCGCCCATGGGTTCTGGCAGCTTCAGGCTACGGGCACTGGGTATCGCTGCATGATCGTGCTTCACGCCCCAGCACCGGTCGCGCGGCGCCATTCTCCCCGATCGCGGCACGAGCATTCGCGACGGGTGAGAAAAGTCCGGGCTAGTCGCTATGGGGTAGCTCTTCAGGGCGGCGGCTGCCGCGTGCGCGGCCCTACGCGGATCCAGAACCACAGCTCCAGCCCTGCGCCGAAGGCCACCAGGCCCCAGGCTGAATGTTCAAGGCCAAAACCGTAAGCGGCAAGCGCGGAGAGCGCGATCAGCAGGGTGATCCATCCACGAATCATCGGGCTCTCCTTGTGGTCTTCAGTCTTCGGGCTCTAGAACCGGTGGTGCCGGCGGTGCCGCCTTCAAGCGGCCGCTGCGCCGCAGGGCCTCACGCAGTACGTATTCGATCTGCGCATTCAGCGAGCGCAGCTCGTCGTCCGCCCACAGCTGCATCGCGTCGATGACCTCGGCGCGGATTCGCAGCGGATAGGCTTTCTTTTCGCTCATCGGCCGTCAGTACAGGCTGCCGGTGTTCAGCACCGGCTGCGGGCTGCGGTCGCCGCACAGGACCACCAGCAGGTTGCTGACCATGGCGGCGCGGCGCTCGGGGTCGAGTTCGACCACGTTGCGCTCGGCCAGTTTGTCCAGCGCCATCTCGACCATGCCGACGGCACCCTCGACGATGCGCGTGCGCGCGGCGATCACCGCATTGGCCTGCTGGCGTTGCAGCATGGCCTGGGCGATCTCGGGCGAGTAGGCGAGGTGGCTGATGCGCGCCTCGATCACTTCCACGCCGGCCTGGTCCAGCCGCGCCTGAATCTCTTCGGTCAGGTGCTTCGACACTTCGGCGGCGTGGCTGCGCAGGGCGATGTCGCCCTCGTTGTGCGGCTCATACGGATAGCTGCTGGCCATCGCGCGCAGTGCCGACTCCGACTGGATATGCACGAAGCTTTCGTAGTCGTCGACGTTGAACACGGCTTCGGCCGAGTCGACCACCTTCCAGACGATGACGGAAGCGATCTCGATCGGGCTGCCTTCAAGCTCGTTGACCTTGAGCCTGCCGCTTTCGAAGTTGCGCACGCGCAGCGAGACCAGACGCTTGGCGAAGAACGGGTTGTTCCAGCGCAGACCGGTGTCCTTGACGGTGCCGACATAGCGGCCGAACAGGCTCAGCACCGCCGCCTGGTTGGGCTCGACCATGTACAGCCCGACCAGGCAGAAGCCCAGGGTGATGAAGGCCAGGCCCAGCACGATCAGCGCCGGGCCCGCGCGGAAGCCGGCGATGAACAGCAGCACGATGGCAAGCATTCCGGCCAACAAGGCCAGGGCAGTGGGTATACCGGGCAGCGAACCGAGCGGCTGTTCTTTCATGGTGTCCTCCCTTAGGTGCGGGAGGACGATATCAATGTGATATCAGTTTGCGCAAGTGGCCTCGCGGCCGGGACTTGGCGCCGCCGATCAGCGCTCGCGGGGTTCTGCTTCCAGCGGGAACGCAATCCCGCCTCTGGCATTGACCGCCGCACCTCGCCCGGCACCCGGCAAGGGCAGCTGCACGAACAGCGGATCTTCGCTGTCGGCCGACAGTGGCATCGCGAAGTGCAGGCGGCCGTCGATGACCGCGCCCTCGCTGCTGCCGTAGGCGCCCACCCACTCACAGGGCTCGTCGTGGATTTCGGGGCAGATCGCGGGGCCCGTCGACCACTGCACGCTGGCCTCCTGCTCGCCGATGCCGTGCCAGACCTCGATGTCGAGCGCGCGTGAACCGCCCAGGGTGCGCAGTGCGGGATGATCGCGACGCAGCATCCATTGTCCGTGCCAGACCCCAGGCGGCCGTTCGGCGGCGCGCTCTTCGGCGCTTTGCATGTCTTCGGCAGGCTCGAACCCAAGGCAGCTGGCGGCGCTGGCCAGACCGAGCAAGAGGGCAGTCAGAGAACGTGGGCGCATGCGGAACTCCTGATCCGGGCCGAAGCGACCCGCTGTCAGTGCAGATACGCAGCGAGGCGCGCCGCTCCGACGCGGCTATTCGAAGCCGTCGGCGAACAGCAGCGTCAGCCGGTCGACATCGGCGACCACGAACAGATCGGTCAAGCCGTTGGTATCGCCGGCAACGATGTTGGTCGCCGTCGAGGAGTAGGCCATCAGCACGCCGTTGTCGCCCATCGCATGCCAGTTTTCGGCCAGCCCGTTGCTGACGCCGCCGCCGGTGCTGCCGCTCAGCAGAAATAGACTCGACGGCGCACGGAACAACCAGGCCTGGCGCCCCGTGCCCGGGCTGTCGGAACACAGGAAGCTCACGTCACCGCGGTTGGACACTGACGGCAGGCTGCAGGCGAAGCTGTTCGGGGGCGTTGCAATCGCCAGCAGCTGGCCGCTGCCGAGGTCCAGCCGGAACAGGCCGCTGTGGCTCCCGCTGACGAGGTTGGTCGCGAAGCTGCGGAAGGCCACATAGCGGCCGTTGCGCGACAGGCTGGGCTGATCGCTGCTGCCATTGCCGGCCTGGCCCTGCGCGGTGCGGCTGAGCAGGGTGGTGGTCTGCGCCTGGCGGTCGCGCAGGTGAATCTGAAACGCGCTGTTGTCGGGGATCGCGGTGAGGTTGCCGCGCGCGCTGAACACCGCATAGCGGGCATCGCCGCTCAGGCTCGGCATCCAGTTCTCCTGCGCGCCATCGGCGACCTGCGCGCCGGCGTTGCTGACCGACAGTCGCACGGTGGTGGCGGTCAGCAGGTCGGTCAGCAGCAGGTCGGACTGGCCATTGGTGTCGCCGGGCACCTGGTTGCTGGCCTGGCTGAAGTAGGCGATGTAGCGGCCGTCGTCGGACAGGGTCGGGTATCGCGCCTGACCGTTGATGAGCCCGCTCATGCCGTTCGAGACGCGCTGGATGCCGCCGCCGATGCGATCGCGCCGGTACAGCGTGAAAAACTGCGGCACATCGCCGCCGATCAGGTTGCTGGCATTGCTGCTGAAGGCCACGTAGCGGGCATCGCCGCTGAAGGCCGGGTGGTAGGCATTGCCGTTGCTGCCCGCGCCGCCGGGTGCTGCGCTGATCAGTTCGAGCGCGTCGGTGACCGCGTCCTGCACGTAGATCTGCGCCGACCCGGTCTGGTGGTCGAGGCCGAGGTTGCGGGCATTGGTCGAGTAGGCGATCAGCAGCGCGCCGTCGTGCAGGGCTGGCTGCTGTACGTCACCGTTGGGCTGGTTGCCGCTGCTGCCGGTGACCCGGAACAGGCCCAGATTGCCGGCCGAAGCGAGTGAGGTCGTGGTCACCGCCAGGGCCACGGCGGCGCCGCGAAGAACTGAGCCAAGCACGGCCATGAGAGATCTCCGTCGGCACACAGCGTGCCGCTTCTGCAGGCGATGACGGGATCCGGCGTGCGCACGTATCAGGGCCCGGCGCAGCAGGCCTTCGCGGAATTGCCATGGCGCTGTCACCGGGACTTCATCGATGCCGGCCAAGGTCGAGGGTCCCTCGGACTCCAGGTGCTGCGATGCTCCGCACGATCGCCTTCGTTCTCTTCGCCGCGACCTCGACGGCGCCCGCCGAGGCGCAGATCCGCATCACCGAGTTCATGTACGCCGGCGAGGAGTTCATCGAGCTCAGCAATGTCGGCAGCACACCGGTCGACTTCACCGGCTGGAGCTTTGACGACAACACCCGCGAACCGGGCAGCCTTCCGCTGGACGCCTTCGGCGTGGTCGCGGCAGGTGAGTCGGTGCTGATCAGCGAGCGTTCCGCCGAGACCTTCCGCAGCGCCTACCGCCTGTGCGCGGGCATCAAGGTGATTGGCGGCAACAGCGCGCATGCGCTGGGCCGCGCCGACGAGATCAACCTCTACGACGCGCAGAATGCGCTGGTTGATCGGCTCAGCTACGACGACCAGAACCTCGGCGGGCCGCGCGCGCAGAACGCCAGCGTCTGGGTGCAGCCCACAGGCCTCGGCGCGAATGCACCGACGCTCTGGACCTTGTCCAGCATCGGCGATGTCGAAGGCTCACAGGCATCGGTCAACGGCTACCCGGCCAGCCCCGGCCGCAGCAGTCGCGCCACGGTGGTGTTCGATCCGTGCGCCGCGCCGGTACGTGCCGACCTGCGCATCACCGAATTCGCCTACAACGGTAGCGAGTTCGTCGAGTTCACCAACATCGGCGAGCAGTCGGTCGACATGACGGGCTGGAGTTTTGATGACAACACCGATCTGCCCGGAAGCTTCGCTCTGTCCGACTTCGGCAGCGTGGCGCCTGGCGAGGCGGTGATCCTGAGCGAGCTGCCGGCGGCGGAGTTTCGCAGCCGCTTTGGTCTGTGCGAAGCGCAGAAGGTGATCGGCGGCAGCACCCAGAACCTCGGCCGCAGCGATGCGATCAACCTATACGACGCCAGTGGCCAGCGCGTCGATCAGCTGGTCTACAACGATCAGGGCTATGTCGGCAGCCCGCGCACCGATACCTCGTCGGCCTGGGTCACGGCGGCGGGCTTGGGCAACAACGATCCGCTGGCTTGGGTGCTGTCGGCGGCGGGTGATCAGGAAGGCAGCATCGTCGCCAGCAGCCCGGCCGGTTTCCTTGCCAGCCCCGGCCGTAGCACCCGGGCGCGCGTGCTGTTTGAGGCCTGCGAGGCGGC
This sequence comes from uncultured Aquimonas sp., assembly GCA_964586455.1. Classification (GTDB taxonomy): domain Bacteria; phylum Pseudomonadota; class Gammaproteobacteria; order Xanthomonadales; family Xanthomonadaceae; genus Aquimonas. The sequence goes on along the minus strand of CAZPHV010000002.1, from coordinate 173,945 downwards.
CGGACCGCGATTGCGCCTGACCGAATACCTCTACAGCGGCGCCGACGGCGAGTTCATGGAATTCACCAATGTCGGCGACGCGCCCGCCGACCTCAGCGGCTGGAGTTTCAGCGACAGCGCACGTCAGCCGGGTGGCTTCGATCTCTCCGCCGTCGGTGTGCTGCAGGCGGGCGAGTCCTTCGTGTTGACCGAATCAACCGCCGATGCCTTCCGCCAGGCCTGGAACCTCTGCGCAGGCATCAAGGTGATCGGCGGCTCGCAGCCCGGCATCGGCCGCAGCGACGAGATCAACCTCTACGACGGCTTCGGTCGCCGCATCGACCGCCTGACCTACGACGACCAGAGCCTGGGCGGCCCGCGCACCCAAAACATCGCCGCATGGGCGACGCCGGCCGCGCTGGGCGCCAATCAGCACGCGGGCTGGATGCTGGCCATGCCGAACGATGGCGAGGGGTCCTACGCGTCGAACGGAGGCGACATCGGCAGCCCGGGTCGCAGCAGTCTGGCCGCCGTGGCGTTCGACCCCTGCGCGCCGCAGCCCGGCGTGCCGCGGATCGTGGTGGACGTCGATGCCAGCAGCCCCTTGCTCGGACTGGGCGCGAGTGGTGCGGCAATCAGCGCGGTGATCGACGACCCCAGCGATCCGGCCGCGACCGTCGGCATTGGCTTCGTGCTGGAAGACGATGACAGCACGCCTGAGCAACTGCAGATCAGCGTCAGCAGCAGCAACCCCGCCGTGGTTCCTGCAGAGGGCCTGCTGCTGACTGGCAGCGGCCTGCAGCGCCAGCTGCGGATCGTGCCGATCGGCGTCGGCTACAGCACGCTGCGCATCGAAGTGCGCGACGAAGCCGAACGCAGCGCGCAGTATCTGATCCAGTACGCGGCCTCGGCCGCCCATGCCGGCCCGGGCCAGGCCTACTTCCCGACCGGTAGCAGCGATGCCTCGACCGCGATCGCGCTCAATGCCGAGTGGATGCTGGTGGCCGACGACGAGGGCCAGGCGCTTCGACTGCACGCGCGCGACCAGTCCGGGCAGCCCCAGGCTGCCTACGACTTCACCGCCGAACTCGGGCTGGCCGGCGGCGCCTCGCCGGACGAAGTCGATATCGAAAGCTCGACCCGGATCGGCGACCGCCTGTTCTGGATGGGTTCGCTGGGCAACAACCGCAGCGGCGCCCTGCGCCCGAACCGCAACCGTGTGTTTGCGACCGATCTGAATCTGACCGAGGGCACGGCCCTGCTGAGCTACGTCGACCGCTACGACTTCCTGCGCGATGACCTGCTGGCCTGGGACGCTGCCAACGGTCATGGGCTGGGTGCGAATGCATTGGGATTCGTCGCCGCCGCTGCGGCCGGCGTGCAGGCGGACAGCGGCGAGGGCTTCAATGTCGAAGGTCTCGCGATGGCCCCGGACGACAGCACCGGGTGGCTGGCGTTTCGTGCGCCGCTGCGTCCGCGAGGCGCTGCGACGCCGGCCCTGATCGTTCCCGTCCTGAACATCGCCGAGTTGGTGGTCGACACTCAACCGGGCTCGCGTCCACAGGGTTCAGCCACTTTCGGCGCGCCGATCTTCATCGACCTTGGCGGCCGCTCGATCCGCAGCATTGAGCGCGGCGCGGACGGCGAGTATCTGATCCTAGCCGGCCCACCCGACTACGCGACCGAACTGCCACCCTCCGATTTCCGGCTGTTCCTGTGGAGCGGCGACGCCGCACACGCGCCACGCGCGCTGCCGCTGGTGTTGCCGGCGGTAGCCCTGCAGGGCAGCTACGAGGCGATCGTCGAATTCGAGCCCGGTCTGGACCCCACCGGTGGCAGCGTCGAGCTGCTGCTCGACAACGGCGACGCGGTGTTCTACGCCGACGGCGTGATGGCCAAAGAGCTTGGCGAACGCCGCTTCGCCAAGTTCACCGCCCTGCGTCTGCAGGTGCCGCCCGCCGCGCTGTTCTCGAACGGCTTCGAACCCTGATCCACACTCGCAGCACAACGCTGCGTGCGTGGAGCGCCGCCGCCGCCGGCACTACTCCCTCTGCACGCCGAGATCATCCAGCTCACCCTCGCCGTCCACGCGCAGGTTGAGCTGGATCGGCCGGCAACAGACCGGGCAATCCTCAGTGTATTCGGCGTCGCCATAGGAAAGATCGACGAAGGCATCGAAGCCCTCGCCGCACCAGGGGCAATGGATGTGGCGTTCGGTGAGCATGTTTACGGCCGGGAATCGGAAGTGGGGAATCGGGAATGGTTGAAGCCGGTGGCGTGAAGCGCGCGCGTAAAGAGGGCATGCCGAGGCCGGTGGCTGCCGCCGATTCGTGGTCCTGACGAGCGCCATGCGACTGCGACGTCGACCGAATGCCGAATCGAGCCCTTCTCCCCTTGTGGGAGAGGGGAGCAAGCACGCGCGGCGGCTGAGGTGAGTCGCGTTGACATCGATCGCGTGGTCGTCGTCTTGGCGATGCGCCTCAGCGAGCGCCAACCGCCGCATCCGACACATGCGGATTGCTCATCCGCTCGCGGCCCAGGGTCGACACCGGGCCGTGGCCGGGTACGAACTGCACCCGGTCGCCGAGTGCGAACAGACGTTCGCGGATCGAACGGATCAGGTCGGCGTGGTTGCCGCGCGGGAAGTCGGTGCGGCCAATGCTGCCGGCGAAGATCACGTCGCCGACGAAGGCCAAGCCCGCCTCGCGGAGGAAGAACACCACATGGCCCGGGGTGTGGCCGGGGCAATGCAGCACTTCAAGTTCGAGCGCGCCGACCTGCACGCGGTCGCCGTGGGCCAGCCAGCGCTCGGGCGTGAACACCTGCGCCGGCGGGAAGCCGCATTCCGCGGCGCGCGTGGGCAGCTGCTGGATCCAGAAATCGTCGACCGGGTGCGGACCTTCCACCGGTATGCCGAGACGCTGCTGCAGTTCGGCCACGCCCGAGCAGTGGTCCAGATGACCGTGCGTGACCAGAACTTTCTCCAGCGTGGCGCCGTGGCGTGCGACCGCGGCGAGCAGGCGGTCGACTTCGCCGCCGGGGTCGACCAGGGCGGCCTTCTTGGTGGCCTGGCAAATGATCACCGAGCAGTTCTGCTGAAACGGAGTGACCGGCAGTACCTCGACCGCGACCGGGGGTGTGGCTGGGGCGTTCATTTCAATCCTCCGGCGCCGAGGCGTCGTCTTCGCTGTCGGCGGCCAGTTGCAGCAGGTCGGGTGCGCCTTCCAGGGTCTCCACGCTGCGCAGCTTGCGTTCGATCGCACGCGTACGCACGCCAGCGGCGCCGATGCTCTTGCTGACCGTGTCGATCTGCTTCTGGGTGCGGTCGAGCACTTCGCCGCACTTGCCGAACTCGTTCTTGACCGCGCGACGCCTCGGCCAGCATCACGTCGGCCGCGATCACCGCGCGCGCGATGTCCTTGTGGATCAAGGTGCCGGTGAATTCGGCCGCATGCAGGCACTCGAGCCCCGCCTGCTCAATGGCCGGACGCGCCAACTCGCGCAGTACCCGATCGAAGTCCACCGGTTGGCCAGTCTGCGGGTCGTGCTTGGTGCCGAAGGGAATCGAGATGCAAGCAGGTCTTGGTGAGCGGGTTCATGCCGATTCCTCGTCCGGCGGCCGCTTCGCACCGGGACGCGCGCCGGAGCGCAGGAACCATGGGTCCAGCAACTTCAGGTGCAGCCCCAGAACCGCCCAGCCGCCGAAGGCAAGCGCGCCGCTCAGCAGGATCTGGTGCAGGGTCTTCCGGTACTGCACAAGCTGCACCAGCAGGCCCAGACCCACCCGGCCGGCAAGGATTACCACCAGCGCAAGCGCCAGCGCTGCTGCAAGGCCCTTGGCACTGAGCAGTGGCTCGCCGTGCCACTGCAGCAGCGCGTAAGCCAGTCCGACGCAGACACCCGCCACCGCCAGCCCGCGCAACGTGCGCAGCACCGGCGACAGCTGGAACATCCGGAACATGCCTATCGCGCCGGCGGCCAGAGGCGCATCCAGCTCGGTGAGGCTCTTCGCCTCATCGCGCATCGCTTCGGCTACGTGCAGGAAGTGCCAGTCGTGCTCGCGTGTGTCGACCGCGAAACCGGTGATCGCATCGTCAATCGTGGCCCGCACCATGTTGCAGCCCGAGGTCATCAGTGCGTAGGCCTCGACGTCACTGAACGAATCCAGATCGGTACGGATGGCCGCCAGCCGCTCCTGCACCCGCTTGATGACGGCGAATTCGGTGAGCGAGTTGCGCGACTGCATCAGCTCCTGCGCCGACAGCAGCTTCGGGTTTCCGCAGTTCACCCAGTCGCGCGCTTCGACTCCGAGCCCGCGCTTCAGGTGCAGGAACAGCATGCCCTTCAGGCGTCCGCTCTTGCGTCGCGCCTCGATCTCGCGGAAGCAGGCGACGCGCACGCGCGCCTGCAGCAGGCTGACGGTGCGCAGCAGCACGCCGATGGGGCCGTCGGCCGGTTCATCGTTGGTGGACATCTGGCCGCTGGCGTCGCTGACCAGCATCACGCTGCAGTTCTGGTCGAGCAGGCCGTACATGCCCTGGTTGTCGTGCACACCACCGTCCACCAGCCTTACCGTGATGCCCGGGTACAGGCCGCGCAACTCCAGCGGCGTGAACAGCCCCGGCACGCAGGCCGATGCCGCGGCCGCGGCGCCGATATGGATGTCCTTGTGCGCCGGCGCCTCGTGAGCGATGTACATGCGGCGCAGGCGGTAGTTGCCATCGACGCGGCTCTCGATCGCCGACGGCGGCTCGCCCATCCAGCTGGTGGTGAACTGCCAGTTGTGGCCGGTGTTCAGCGACGTAGCGTTGAGGATGAGGATCGGCACCTTGTTCACGCGCCGCCAGTTGTCGTACTTGGGCACCAGCGACTCGTCACCCATGGGGTGGATCTGCAGTCCGCGCAGCTCGCGCTGGCCGTCGTCGGCCACGCGCGCGTACAGGTGCTGCTCGTACAACTCGGCCAAGCGCGAGGTGGTGGTGTAGCCCGGCTGGAACAGCATGCGCAGGTTGGCCCACACGCTGGTGCCGATGCGCGCGCGCAGGTTCTGCTGCACGCCAGCGAGGAACTCGCAGGCGACGCGCTCGACCAGTTTGATCCAGTCGTCGCGCGTAATTTCTTCATCGCGCTTGGACTGCAGCAGGTGCCGAACCTCCAAGTAGTAATGCGCGCCGAGGATCGAGCCGCCGGAGACGCAGGACAACACCTCCACATGGCGCAGCAGGTCGCGCTCGGCCATCGCGGCGAGCACACCGATGTGGAACAACGACGCCCGAAAGCCGCCGCCGGAGAGCGACAAGCCCAGCTTGCCCGCGAACAGCGATCCCGCTCCCGCCGCGGCGTTGCCGCCGTACACGTCGCGCAGCACGCGCCAGGCGGGCGAGGCGTCGAACTGCGCCGAGGTCTTGACCTCCGGCTCGTGCAGGCGCGCCAACCACGCGAACTGGCGCGCGGTGGTCTCGCGCTCCCAGGGTTCGGGCGAGCGCACGGTGTAGGCGGTCGTCAGGTGTTCGGCCGCGGTGACGTACTCGCGAAGGCCAAAGTGCGCCTCCGCCAGCGTCTCCCAGAAAAACGCCAGCGTGCGCCTGGCCGGGCCGCCCGGCCAGGCCGGTGTATCGGCAAGCGGCGACAACTCATCGCGCACGCGCTCCCGCAGCACGCGCGCGCGGTCGCGCCGGTCGGCGCCGGCCTCGCCTTCATCGGCGGCCAGCAAGTCGAGCACGAAGGCGGCATTGATTGCGGTGTAGCCGTTGTCGGCCGCTACGCCGGCCTTCACGCCGCGCTCGTAGAAGCGCAACGAACGCTCCAGCGTGGCCGGCTGCCCGTCCACGCCCCACATGCGCTTGCAGATGCCGCCCTCGATGCCCAGGGTCTCGGGGTCGGCGGTGTGCGACAGGCGCTGGCCGTCCGGCATCGCCTGCTCCAGGATCGCCAGCGCCTCGTCGTGCTTGCTGTCGTCCGGTGCGTCGGGGTTCTGCGAGGTCCACAGCGCCCACTTCTGCAACAGCTCAACGGTCATGCCCGCGGGCAGCGTGCGTAACTCCGCCAGCACCTGCGCGAGCAGGCGGGCTTCGTCCTTCTGGTTGCGCTTGGACAGCTCCTTCGCGAGCTTGAACACCTCGCGCGGCTCTTCCTTCGCGCCGCGGCGGAAGGTGCGTGCCCTCTCCAGCAGGTGCTGCGTGGTGGCGCTTGCCATGTCCATGCCGTTCCTCCCCCCGTCGTGTCGGAACATTGCGGCGCGAACATCGTATCCCTACCGAAGGGTTCCGCCCAGCGGGGTCCAGGGTCGGCTTTGGGGCGTTGGCCTTCAGTCTTGGCGCTGGAGGGGCGGGCGCGCCACACCGTCGATCACCTTGATCGCGACGAACATCGCGTGCAAGCGCACCTGCTAGCTGCCAGCACCCGCAGCCGGCGGCAGCTCCCTACCGGCTCCCGTGTCTTGTTGTTTCGTGCCGCGGCGACCAATGCGTGTTCGCTCCCGCTTCCGAGCCTCCGGAATGCATGCGCGCCGCGGGGTGCGGATTCTGTTCAGAGCTATTCCAATCGGCGGGCGATGCCGATGGAGAAGGATCTCGGTGAAGCCGCGATTGGGGATTGGGCCGAAGGCCCAGCCGCTGTCGAAGGCCGGAACTTGGGCGCGGTGTCGCCGCAGCGTTTCATGCCATGAGTGTGAGCGAGTACAGAGTGCCGCCCGGCGAGCCGCAGCGCTGATACTCACGAGGCATCCGGAACAACAACTGAAACGTGGCGCTAGACGCGATCTGCATTCCCGATCACCGCTTCGGCATCGGCGAGTTCTTGGTAGCGCCGCCCGTAGCCGTGGGCACGGATGAGCTTGGCGGCGAGGGCCAGCGCGGTTCTGTCGCAGAACATACGGGCGCGGTGCAGGTGCACGTCAGCGAGGAACAGCGGCATCGGGCCACGCTCGGCGATCTGTTGGGCTTCGGTCAGGTTCTTGCGGGCAAGGTCGTGCTCGCCGCGGATGAAGTGGTACAGCGCTGCGGTCAGCAGGCCGAAGGGAAGGTACTGGACTTGTCCTGCCGCGCGGAGGCCGTTGACGGCAGCGGCGGCGGCGACGTGCGGCAGGGCGAGCGTCGGTTGCGGCAGCGCGGTCGCCAGGAGACTGGCCGAATCGTCCGGCGGAGAGGCATCCCGACGGTCAGCGTTCTGCTGGATTCCACTGCGGGTGCCGACAGGCGAGCTGCCGGCCCCACGGCTCGGGCAATCGCCTAGGATCGCCCGGATCAGCCCGACCCGGGCGAGCGTCAGGTGATCGAGGGCGATTTCGAGGAGCGGATCACCTGGAACTCGCCATTCAAACATCTTGTTCCCACGGCGTTCGACGTCGGCAAGGCCATCTGAGATTTGAGATTCCGATCCTTCTTGCGTGTGAGGAACGCTCCGTGCGCACCTCTCTGGACGACGGACATCCTGTCCGTCGGTCAGCGTGACGGACTGGAAGTCTGTCGACCCTCCGGGCGGATTGAGCACCTGCTGCCACGCGGCCTGTTCGGCGGGGGCCAGCAGCCAGTCGCAGTACTGGAAGCCTTGCAGCGAATAGAGCAGGTCGAACTGCGGCTGAATTTCCTGCTGCATCCGTTCGGCCTCGGCGAACAGGGTGCCGGCCTCCATCCGCTGGCCGGATTGGTGCAAGGCATCCGCCGCCGTGGTGCGCGTGATCATGCGCATGCCTTCATCGCCGCTCTGGTCGGCGTGGGTGATCGACTGACGGGCGTCGGTCACGGCGTCCGAGAAGCGGCCCAGCGTCAACTCCAACTCGCTCAGGTTGCCGGCGTTGATCGCTGCATTCTTCCAATTCTTCTGCTGAACCCGCATCGGCATCCCGGCACGCATCGGTTGCAGCGCTTCGGTCAAGCGGCCGAGGGCACGGAGGCTGAAGGCGGCCTCGGCCAGCAGCCAGGCCTGGTCGGTGGCGCTCAGGCTCGGCGACACCTGGCGCCATGGCTCGTCGAAGAACGCCGCCACCGCCGCGAGGTTGGCCCCGATCGCCCCGAGTTTGAAGGTGCTGTATACCTCTTGGCCGCGGTGGATGCGGTCGAAGTAGACCTTGTACAACGCCTCCTGCTGCCGTCCGGCGAGGCAGCCGTGCGTGACGGCTTCATACAGCGGGGCCAGTCCGTCGAGGCCGTCCGGGCAATACGGCGTGTGCTCGCAAAGGTAGTCAAACAGCCGCGAGTGGGCCGCCAGGAACGCTGCCGGCTGCTCCCGCTGCAGCTGCGCCGCGAAGTACTCGCGAATCAGCGGGTGGGCGTCGAGCGATACGTCCATCAACGAGCCGCAATAGTCGTCACCGCCACCGTGCGATAGCAATTCGTTGTCAACCAAAGTTGTGACTGCCGATTCGACTTCAATGCGTTCCACGCTCGCAAACAGTTCGGTCAGGTTCGCAATCGCCGGCGAGGCTCGCAGGGCCTCAAAACAGCCCGGCACCATCGGTCTCTCGAACAGCCCCATCAGCCGCAGGATGGCCAGTTCGAGTTGCTGTTCTTTGTCGCCCTCGGCCAGCCACGATTCGTACTTCGCCATCACTTTCATGGTCGAGCGCCCCTGATGCAGCTTGTCGGCCTGGGTGAAACCGATCTCCCGCCATTTGCGCAGGTCTTTGCCATAGCCGCGAGCGAGCAAGCGGCCGAGTTGCAGCAGGGAAAGCGCATGGCCGTCGAGCGCCTCCCACAGCTCCTGGATCTCCTCATCGGTTCCGATCAGCCGCAGGTGGCGGATCAGACCGATGGCAGCATCGAGCGTCAGCTTGTCAAGCTTGTGTTCCTTCTGCGTCGGATAGCTGTCGATGTTCGCCAGGTGCTCGCGGGTGGTGACGATGCACAGGCCGGTGTTGTCCTGAACCAGGCTTTGCAGCAGCGCTTCCAGCGCTTGATCCTTGAGCCGACCGGCCTGGCCGGAGCGATCCGTGGGCGGGTATTGCAGCGGCTCGATGCCGTCGAGCACCAGCAGCGTCTTTTGCGCGCTAACGAGCCGAGCGAGACGTTCACCGCGCTCCCACGGCGAACCCTGCACGGGGTCGGGATCGCCGAAGAAGCTCAGCGCTTCGTTGATGAACAAATCCGCCGAGGTCTGGCGCGAGTCGCCGGTTCCCTGCGAGTAGAAACTCCAGTCAAAGAAGCGCTCGACGCCGGTCCAACCTGCGGCAACCATCCGCGTGGCGACCCATTGGGTGATCAGCGAGGTCTTGCCGACGCCACCCCAGGCGACGATGGAGAGGACATGGGTGCCGGGATCAGCCCATGCCGTGTCGAGCAGTTTCAGCTCCTGCTCGCGGCCAAAGAAGTTGCGGGCGGCGTGACGCGAAAGCCGCGAAGCGGCGATCTTGACCCTGTCGCCGCGACCCTGGCGTAGTTCGATGACATCCCGCCCCTCGAAACTGCTTGGGACCCGGCAGTCGTCGATGCGGATCGGCACGACCTTCTTGCCCTGCTCGCGAGCGAACTCCACCTCGCGACCCACCCAGTACGACTGCGCCGAGGCGTGCGACAGGATGACGACGAAGGCGTCGCAGTCGCGGATTCCCTGCTCGATCCTAGGCCAGAACAGCTGATCCGGCTGGATACTGTGGCTGTCGTTGAACACCTCGACGTAGCCCAGACTGCGAACGAGCTGAACGAACTCCTGCACATAGCGATCATCCGGGCTGCTGTGACTGATAAACGCTTTCATCGTCAGCTCCCGATCGCCGCTTCGGCATCCGCGAGTTCTTCGTAGCGGCGGCCGTAGCCGAGCTCGCGAATGAGCTTGGCAGCTTTGGCCAAGTCGGTTCGGTCGCGGAACATGCGGGCGCGGTGCAGGTGGACATCGGCGAGGTAGAGCGGCATCGGGCCACGCTCGGCGATTTGCTGGGCTTCGGCGAGGTGTTTGCGGGCGAGGTCGTGCTCGTCGCGGAGGAAGTGGTAGAGGGCGGCGGTGAGGAGGCCGCAAGCGACGAACTCCGTTTGACCTGCGGCGCGGAGCCCGTGGACGGCCGCGGCGACATGCGACAAGTCGAGCGTTGGTTGCGGGAGCAGGTTTGTCAGGATCGCCCGAATCAGCGCGACGCGGGCGAGGGTGAGGTGATCGAGGGGCGCTGACAGTAAATCCACGCCGGCGTCGGCAGTCCATTTGAGAGTCGTCGTCGCGCGTAGTTCGACTTCATCGCAAATCGTGACATGGCCATCTCGGCCATGTGCGGCGCCAAGGGGCTGGACACACGTGCGACGTAGCAAACTCTGCCACATGGTGTGCTCAGCGGGGACCAGCAGCCAGTCGCAATAGCGAAAGCCTCGCAGCGCATAGAGCAGGTCGAACGGCTGACGCATTTCCTTCTGCATCTGTTCGGCGTCTGCGAAGAGTGCGCCGGCCTCGCCCCGCAGGCCGGACTGATGCAAGGCATCTGCAGCCGTGGTGCGATTGTCCCTTTGCTCGACTGATTCGCCGCTCTGGTTGGCGTGGGAGATCGACTGGCGGGCGTGCGTCACGGCGTCCGGCAAGCGGCCGAGCGCTACCTCCAACTCACTCAGGTTGCTGGCACGGATCGCTGCGTTCTGCCAGTCCTTCAGCCGTTCCGCCATCTCCAATCCGGCGCGCATGGGTTCATGCGCTTCGGTAAGGCGGCCGCAGGCACGCAGGCGGAATGCGGCCACGTTCATCAGCCATGCCTTATCGGCTTCGGTCAGGTTCGGAGACAGCTGGCTCCACGGCTCGACGAAGAACGCCGCCGCCGCTGCGAGGTCGGCCCCGATCGCGCCGAGTTTTTTCGTGCTGTAGTAGCCATCGCTGCCCGAGCCGCGGAGGATACGGTCGAAATAGACGTTGTCGCACGCTTCCTGATGTCGTCCGGCAAGGCAGCCATGGGTGACCGCTTCGTACAGCGGAGACAGCCCGTCCATGCCATCGGGGCGATACGGCGTGCTCTCGCACAGGTAGTCGAACAGCCGCGAGTGCGCTGCCTTGAACGCCTCCGGCTGCTCCCGCTTCAACTGCGCCGCGAAGTACTCGCGGATCAGCGGGTGGGCGTCGATGGCCTCGGCAGCGACCGAGAGTAGTTCCACCTCGTTCAGCCGCTTCACCGCGATGTTCCACCCCTGCGGTGTCAGCTTCACCAGTGCGTCGGTCAGCCCTGGGATCGCGGGCTCGGCACGAAGAGCCTGCAGGCAGTCCTTCGCCATCGGTCGATCAAACAGGCCGCTCAGCCGCAGCACGGCGAGTTCGCGCTGGCGTTCCGGCCCGCCGCTTTGCAGCCAGCGCTCATAGGCGGTCATTACCTTGAAGGCCGAGCGTCCCTGCGTTTCCTTGTCGGCTTCTTCGAACTTCACCTCGTGGTAGTGGCGGATATCGCGGTCTTCATACGCATCAGCGATGTAGCGACCCAGCAGGCTGAGGGTCAGCGCGTGGCCGCCTGCATCCTGCCACGCCGCGTGCAACTCCTCGTCCGTGCCGACGATTCGCAGGTCTCGCAGCAAAGCGACTGCCGCTTCCTTCGGCAGCTTGTCGAGCTTCTGTTCTTCGGCCGTGGCGTACGCCTCGACACTGGTCAGGTGCTCGCGGGTGGTGATGACGACCAGGCCGGGATTGTCGGCGGCGAGTTCGCGCAGCAGCGCTTCCAGCGCCGGGTCTTTCAGTCGCCCGGCCTGCGGATCGTTCGGCGGGTACTGCAGCGGTTCGATGCCGTCGAGGATCAGCAGGCTGCGCTGCTGGCGGATCAGCGCGGCCAGTCGCTCGCCGCGCTCACACGGGCCGCCGCGTGTCGGATCGGCGTCACCGAAGAACTCGAGCGCCTTGGCAATAAAAAGATCGGCCGAGCTCTGCCGGCTTTCGCCGGTGCCTTGGCTGTCGAAGCTCCAGTCGAAGTAACGCTCGACGCCGGGCCACTTGGGATCCGCAGCCGCGAAACGAGTCTGCACCCAGTGGAACACCAGCGATGTATTGCCCGCCCCGCCCCAGGCCACCAGCGTGTAGAGGTTCAGTGTCTCCTGGGCCCATGCCGCATCGAGAGCTTCCAGCTCGGTTTCTCGGCCGAACAGTACGCGTGGGGCGTGCTTATCCAACTGCGAGCCGGCGATCTTGGGGCTTAGCTTTGGCACGACGGGAAGGATCTGGTGCAGGTCGCCGATGAGCTGGCCGAGCAGGTCGGTGTGATCGCTGATCTCGCTGGCGTATCGCCCGCAGAGCCGCAGACGATCCAGATGCGCCTGTTGGGCGGACGACTTGTCCGTGGCGTAGACCAGCAAGTGGATGCCGTAGTGCAGGGCGATGAACGCTTCCCACTGCGTGTAGCTGATGTTGGAGCAGTCGCCGAGCGCGGCGCGCAGTTCGGGGAACTTGGCGAGGAAATCGGGTTCGTCCTTCAGAAATTCGGCGACTGCTGCGGGTGCGGCGATCGCGCCGGGCTTCTCGCCAACCAAGTGGATGACGACCGCCAGCGGGCGGATCTCGTCGGCCAGCTTCTTGACGGTATCCACGTTTGTCTGTGGGAAGACTTCCTGCACCCGCACATTGCAGCGGGTTCGGGCGAGGTAGTTGTGCAACTGCCAGCGCAGCCCGGGAAACGGCGCTCCGACGCTCTCGAACTCATCGGACACACACGAGATGAAGATGCCAGTAGGGTTCGGTGGGTCGGCCATGGTCGAGTCGATCTGCGGGATGGACGGCATCGGCTATCGCTCCGCGAAGGTACGGGTTTTCGCTGAGCGAAAGCCAGCTGTGTTTGCAGAGGGTGCATTTGTGTGCGGCGACTTCGTAGCAGCGGCCGCCGCTGTTTGGAGCGTGCTGGTGTGGCAGCCGGCGCCCTGCTGAGCCCGAGCGAAGTGAAGGTCGGGGTTGGGGAGAGGGGGACAACGCGCCTCGCAAGCGGGCTCCCCCTCTCCCCCGGCCCCTCTCCCTCCAGGGGAGAGGGGAGCAAGCACGCGCCGCGGACGCAGCCCGCTCGTCGGGATTGGGAACGGGGAGTCGGGCAGGGTGAGTCGCTGCAGCCGGCCGCACTGGTTGAGGCGTGCCGAAGTGCCTTCGGCCGCGCGGGTGCCTGCTGAGCGATACGGCCGAGCGGCACAACTTAGCGATACGCCTCAGCGATGCGCCTCAGCGAGCGCCGACCGCCGCATCCGACACATGCGGGTTGCTCATCCGCTCCCGCCCCAGTGTCGAAACCGGCCCATGCCCGGGCACGAACTGCACGCGGTCGCCGAGTGCGAACAGACGTTCGCGGATCGAACGGATCAGGTCGGCGTGGTTGCCGCGCGGGAAGTCGGTGCGGCCAATGCTGCCGGCGAAGATCACGTCGCCGACGAAGGCCAAGCCCGCCTCGCGGAGGAAGAACACCACATGGCCCGGGGTGTGGCCGGGGCAATGCAGCACTTCAAGTTCGAGCGCGCCGACCTGCACGCGGTCGCCGTGGGCCAGCCAGCGCTCGGGCGTGAACACCTGCGCCGGCGGGAAGCCGCATTCCGCGGCGCGCGTGGGCAGCTGCTGGATCCAGAAATCGTCGACCGGGTGCGGACCTTCCACCGGTATGCCGAGACGCTGCTGCAGTTCGGCCACGCCCGAGCAGTGGTCCAGATGACCGTGCGTGACCAGAACTTTCTCCAGCGTGGCGCCGTGGCGTGCGACCGCGGCGAGCAGGCGGTCGACTTCGCCGCCGGGGTCGACCAGGGCGGCCTTCTTGGTGGCCTGGCAAATGATCACCGAGCAGTTCTGCTGAAACGGAGTGACCGGCAGTACCTCGACCGCGACCGGGGGTGTGGCTGGGGCGTTCATTTCAATCCTCCGGCGCCGAGGCGTCGTCTTCGCTGTCGGCGGCCAGTTGCAGCAGGTCGGGTGCGCCTTCCAGGGTCTCCACGCTGCGCAGCTTGCGTTCGATCGCACGCGTACGCACGCCAGCGGCGCCGATGCTCTTGCTGACCGTGTCGATCTGCTTCTGGGTGCGGTCGAGCACTTCGCCGAACTTGCCGAACTCGTTCTTGACCGCGCCGAGGATCTGCCAGACCTCGCTGCTGCGCTGCTCGATCGCGAGCGTGCGGAAACCCATTTGCAGGCTGTTGAGCAGGGCCGCCAGCGTAGTCGGGCCGGCCAGGGTGATGCGGTAGTCGCGCTGCAGGGCCTCGAACAGGCCGGGGCGGCGGATCAGCTCGGCGTACAGGCCCTCGGTGGGCAGGAACAGCAGGGCGAAGTCGGTGGTGTGCGGCGGGGCGATGTACTTCTCGCGGATGCGCTTGGCCTCGTCGCGGATGCGCCGTTCAAGCGCGAGTGCGGCCACGCCGGCGGCTTCGGCATCGGCGCGGTCCTGTGCGTCGAGCAGGCGCTCGTAGTCCTCGCGCGGAAACTTGGCGTCGATCGGCAGCCACACCGGCGCGCCCGGCGCGCTGCCCGGCAGGCGGATGGCGTACTCGACGCGCTCGCTGCTGCCCGGCAGGGTGGCGACATTGCTGGCGTACTGCTCGGCGCTCAGGATCTGCTCCAGCAGGGCGCCCAGCTGCACTTCGCCGAAGGTGCCGCGGGTTTTGACGTTGCCGAGCACGCGTTTGAGATCACCCACGCCCTGCGCCAGCGTCTGCATCTCGCCGAGGCCGCGGTGCACCTGTTCGAGGCGCTCGGAAACCAGCTTGAAGCTCTCGCCCAGTCGCGTTTCCAGCGTGGTCTTGAGCTTCTCGTCGACGGTCTCGCGCATGCGCTCCAGCTGGGCGGCGTTGTCGGTCTGCAATTCCTTGAGTTTGGCTTCGAGCGTGCCGCGCACTTCGTTCATGCGCTCGGCGTTGTGCTGGGTCAGGGTCAGCAGGCGCGCGTCCAGCGCTTCGCCGAACTGCTTGAGCGCGGCCACCGATTCTTCGCGGCTCTTGCGCGCATCGTCCGACAGCGTCTGCCGCAGGGTTTCGATGCGTTGGTCCGAGCGCAGGGCGGCGGCGTCGAGACCGCGGCCGAAGGCATCCAGGCGTTCGACCTGAGCGCGACTGCCTTCGGCCAGTGCGGTGCGCAGCTGGGTCTCAAAGCGGGCCTGCTGCTGCGCGGCTTCGCTGCGCGCTTCGCGCAGCTCTTCTCGAAGGGTGCGCTCGGTGCGTTCTGACGTGGCCGACAGTGCGGCCAGACGCTCGATCAGCGCGGGGTCGGTGTGGGTGCGTCTACTACGGTGCAGCAGCACCACCAGCATTGCGAGTGCAATCAGCAGCATTAGCGCACAGCCGACCAGCAGCCAGGGCAGCCACGGCAGCGCAGCGGGGGGCGGGACGAAGGCGAGGGTGGCGAGGGCCGGGAGCATGCGGGCCGTGTGGAGCGGAAGGCCCGACAGTCTAGCGAGCCCGCCATCGCAGCGCGCCGCGCACGGTTCCGCAGATACACGTCAGACGCTGGATCTGTACGGCTGGCCTTGCCAGGGCCGGCCTTAGTACAGTGCGCAGATGAGCACACCCCTCGATAAGATCCCTGCCGAAGACTTCACCGCCCTGATTGGTCAGGCCCTGCCCACACAGGCCGCCAACCAGAGCTTCGCGCTGACTGTGGCGTCCATCGAAGTGAGCCCGCATCCGACCGGTCGCAGCCTGCCGGGC
Organism: uncultured Aquimonas sp.; assembly: GCA_964586455.1. GTDB lineage: Bacteria > Pseudomonadota > Gammaproteobacteria > Xanthomonadales > Xanthomonadaceae > Aquimonas. Next base: position 158,421 of record CAZPHV010000002.1, on the reverse strand, counting down.
TTTGCCGTACAGCTGCGCGGCCCAGCCGGGCTGGAGCTGGGCCAGGGCGTGTATGCGATCGAACATCCGCAGCACGGTCGGCTGGAGGTGTTCATGACACCGATCCGGCGCGATGCCTCGGGCCTGCTTTACGAGGCGGTGTTCAACTGAGAGCGGCTGAAGGCTCGCGCCGCAGGAAGTGGTAGACGCCGCGCTGCTCGACCACCTTGAAGCCCAGTCGTGCATACCAGGCATGGGCCGGGTTGAAGGGTTCGACGTGCAGGGTGATTGGCAGGTCTCGCGCTTCGGTCCAGTGGATCAGCTGCTGCATCAGCGTGCGGGCAAGGCCCAGCCTTCGCTGCTCCGGCAGCAGGGTGATCTCCATCAGGCGCAGCTCCTCGCGACCCCAGTGCAGGTAGACGCGGCCGATGCCAATGCCGTCGCGCTCGATTACGAAGAAGGCCGCGCCCGGATAGTGCTGGCGATAGTGGCTGCGCTGGGCGCTGAACTGCTGGTGGATGAAGGCCTGCTGCTGCTGCTCCGGCCAGCCGCTGCGCGCCAGTTCCTCGGTGCGCGTGTTGGCGTAGAGCGCCTGCAGCAGCGGTAGATCCCGCTCGGTTTCCAGTCGCAGCGAAAGTGCCGCGGGCCGTTGCGGCCAATCGGCGCCGAACAGCTGCAGAAGTGCGCGTGCGCGCTCTGCAGGATCGGCGGCGTTGCTTGGCATCGACGGCACCGAGCGAAAGCTCAGACGCTCTCGGGGCCCTGCACGAGGCAGGCAAGGTCGGCGCGCAGGCAGAGGTCGGGCGCGGCTTGCTCGTGGTGTACCTGCAGAAGAAAACCGTCCACGCCCGGCGGCGGCGCGCAGGCCCCGGAAGGCCCGCAGCTCAACGCTGCAGTGGCCGCGGCGTCGACCCGGATCAGATAGTCGCCCTCGGGCCAGCGGCCCGCGTCCACCCGCAGATGGACAGGTTGCAGCGCCACGCCCTGGCTGAGCCGGAACGCCAGCCTGACGCCCTGCGCGGGCAGCACGATGCTGCTGTCGCCGCTGTTGCCTTCAACGCATGCGGAAGCAAAGCGCCAGGCGCGGTGCCGGGCCGGTGCGGTCGCTCCGGTTTCGAACAGGAGATCGAGCTCCAGCGAGTGCAGACTCGACCCTGCGGCCAGGCGAGGCCCGAGCAGGCGCAGACGTTGAGTGCCGGCGGCCGCGGGTTGCGCGAATGTTTCAGCCTTGAACGGACGCCAGACGTCGCCATCCGGATCAAGCCGGAGCACGTGCGAGGCGCGCTCAGAAGCGAAGCCGTGCGCGGGCCAGGCCACTGCCGCACCGCCCACGCCGCAGGCGCTGCCAACCAGAAAAGCTCGACGATCCATGATGGGTCCTGTGTTGTATTCCGCGACCTGCTGTCGAGTCGCTGGTAGGGCTGTAAAGGACGGGTGTACCTGCCCCGCGAGCGGGGAGGCAGAGCTGTCAGCTGCGCGGTGGGAACACGCCCTGCAGGGCGATGCAGAAGTAAAACGTGAGATACGGCTGCAAATTGTTATGCGGCTGGTCGCCGCCGACAGGCGCAAGCGACTCCGGCGCCGTCACCACCAAGGTGTTCGGTGATGCGTACTGGCCGATGCCGATACCGGTCGCCGGCAGCTCGGCGGCAGGCTGGCGGCTGATGCCGTCTGCCTGAGAGGCCCGTACAGCATGCGCATGGCTGGGGATTTCCGACTGGAGCAGGGTCACGGTTTCGGAACCGCCCATCTCGCCGAGATCATGCAGGCTCAAGCCAGGCCCCTGGCCGGGATGCATCGGCGCACGCCCCTGCAGATCCGGCAGGGCGAAATTACTCCGGCCATTGCCGCCGTAGGTGGTGCCCAGCAGCGCGAACAGCGCCGTGTTCTGCGATAGCGGCAGCAGTTGGCCGTCGCACCAGGCCCAGCCCTTGGGCGCGAAGTTGAAGGGGAAGATTCGGATTTCGGCAACAAAGGGATCGGCCACGGAACGCTCCTTCAGGTCGGCGAGGGGAAGATGCCGAACAGCGAGATGATGAAACTCACGCACAGGTACGGCTGGAAGTTGGTGTGCGGCTGGCTGCCGCCCACGGCGCCGATCGTGGTGGGTGCGAGATTGGTCAACGGTGCGTCTGAGCCGTAGGGCGAGATCGTGGCGCCGGTGCTGGCCGCCATTACCTGACCGCTGGCGGTCTGCGACGTTGCGGTGTTGTTGGTCGCCAGCAGCGGATGTGAATGAACCGGAATCTGGCTGGTCGTGAGGGTGACTTCTTCGGCGCCGCCGGTTTCGGCAAGGATGAAGCCGTTGCCCTGGTGGATCGGTATGCGGCCACGCAGGTCAGGCAGCGCGAAGGTGCTCTGACCGTCGCCGCCGTAGGTGGTGCCGATCAGCTGGAACAGGGTCTCGTTCTCGGAGATCGACAGCAGCTGGCCTTCGCAGAACATCCAGCCGGCGGGCGCGAAGTTGCCCGCGAACATGCGGATCTCGCCTACATAAGGTTGTGCCATGGGTGGACTCCGTCTGGGCCTAGTTGGGCGAGGGGAAGATGCCCTGCAGGGCGATGCAGAAGCTGAGGGTGAGGAACGGCTGCATGTTCAGGTGCGCCTGCGAACCGCCGACGTTGGTCACCGCCGACGGCGACATCGCCACCAGGTTGGCCGGCGCCGACCACAGGTTGGACGCGGTCGAGTTCGACAGCGCCAGGGCGGCTGTTGGGGTGTTGGTGCTGGCCGGCTGATTGCTGGCCTGCATGACGTGGGTATGGGTTGGCAGCTCGGCGATCGACAGCGTGTGCGCCTGCTCGCCACCACGCTCACCCAAGGTATGGCCGCTGCCCACGTGGATCGGGGTGCGTCCGCGCAGATCGGGCAGGGCGAAATTGACCCTGCCATCGCCGCCGAAGGTCGTGCCCAGCAGCGCGAACAGCGCCTGGTTCTGGTTGATCGGCAGCAGCTGGCCGTTGCACAGCGCCCAGCCTTTAGGGGCGAACACGAAGCTCATCATGCGGATTTCGGAGAGGAAAGGTTCGGCCATAGCGGTCTCCAGTGCTCGTGGCGTGCCGCGGAGTGCGGCGTGCCGGATGAGAGGGTGGAAGCGGCAGCCAGCGCGGCGCTGGCTTCCCCTTGGTTTCTGCGACGAACGCAGTCGGTGCCCTCGACACCGGCCGCGAAGCGACTACGGAATGCTGCAGTTGGTGAAGCCGCTGGTACCGGAGATCAGCAGGGTGCCAGCGCCCCCGGGGTTGAGCCCGTTGACGTAGTTCTCGACACCCGGCGAAGCGGTGGCCGCCATGCCCACGATGCCGAACCCGAACTGGCCGGCGACATTGCCCTGCTTACGCAGGCCGATACCGCCCGGGTGGCCGCCGCTGCCGGCGCTGGTGTTGCCCGAGATGTCTAGGCAGACCGTGTCGTTGTCGCCGTTGGGCGCATTGCCGGAATCGATGCGGATGCCCGGGCGCACGCCGGTCAGTGGAGCGGCGACGTTGTTGTTCTGCACGCGTGCGCGCAGCACGCCAGTGGTGTCGCGAGCCACCAGCAGGATGCCGTTGCCGTCGACCTGGCTGATGGTGTTTCCGCGCACTGTCATCGTCATCTGCGGGCTGTCGGTGACCCCGAAGGTGTTGCCCAAGCCACCGCCGATGCCCTGCGCGGCGAAGCTGTTGTTGGCCACGATCACGTTGCTCTCGATCAGCGAGGTGACATTGGCCAGGCCGAAGGCCGAGTTGCTGATGCCGATGCCGGTGACATTGGTGATCGGGTTGGCGACGGTGCCGTTGTTGGAGATGTTGAAGTTGCCCTGACCGCGACCGTTCACCAGCGCGACGATGCCTTCGCCGCCGATCCGGTTGGCCGGGCTCGCGCCGGCGATGCGGTTGCCGGTGATGTTGATGATGTTCGTCGCGCTGCCGGCCGTGCCCATCACGCCGGCTGTTCCGGCGGCATTGGCATTGCCGCCCTGCACCTGAATGCCGCCACCGCCCGGGAAGTTGGTGATCACGTTGTTGGTGATGTTGGCAGTGGTGACATTGGCCACGGTGGAGGCGGAGCCGAAGGCGATCAGGCCAATACCCCAGCCCTGCGAGGTCGCCGCCGAGGTGCTGCTGGTCAGGGTGTTGCCGCTGATGTTCACCGAGCTCAGCGTGCCATTGAAGTTGAACAGCTCGATGCCGTGGTAGCGGGAGTTGCTGAGGCTGCTGTTGGTAATCGACACCGCGCCATACACGTTGCGTTCGGTGCCGAGCGCGCTGGAGTTGAAGGCGATGTTGGCGGTGTTGACGCCGCCGGCTGTGCCGGTGCTGTCAATGCTGCCGTTGGCGAAGGTGAAGCCGTTGACCTCGGTGCCCTGGATGCCGCTGCCGCCGGTGTTCTGGATACGCATCCGCGTGATCGAGGGGGCAGCCGTGTTGGTCAGCTGAATGCCGTGGCTGGTGGTGTTGGCGATAAAGCCGCCGGTGCAGTCGACGCTGCCGGTGCAGGTGCCACCGTTGCCGGTTACGGTCAACGCGCCGAGGCTGCCGGTGTTGTTCAGCAGGATGCCATTGGCGCCGCCCAGCGACTGCACCAATACGGCGTTCAACCCGCCCGCGCCGATGGTGGTGTTCTGCACATCGATCGCGATGCCGCCGTTGTTGACCAAGGCTCCGGCGGCCACATTGCCAACCGTAAGGGTGCCGGCATTGCTGGCCCGCAGTGCGACCGTATTGGTGCTGTTGACGCGAGCGACATTGTTGAACGTGTAGCTGCCGGTATTGCCAACCAGGTTGATGCCGCCACCGCTCTCGCCCACATCGTCGTGATCGATGATCAGCTGCTGGCCGAAGGTGAGCCCGGCGGGGCTGGCGCTGCTCTGGATATCAATCGCCGGCGTGCCGGAGCCCAGCGCGCCGTTGGAGCCGATCGTGCCGGTCATGTTGCCGGACAGGATCATGCTGCTGAGCTGCAGGCTGCGCGCAGCGCTGGTTTCGATGGACACCTCGCCGTTCAGGCTCAAGGTGCCGCCGCCGCTGGCCACCAGCGCGGTGCCGACCAGTGGAACGGTTCCTGTGCCCAGATTGGAGATTCCGCTGATGGCGACGGTCGCACCGGTGTTGTTCAGCAGCTGCACCGCCGGGTTGGTGCTGGTGCCAACGAACTCCTTGAGGGCGCCGTTGAAGATGATGGTGCCGCCGGTGCGGCCGGTGACGCGCAGGCCCTGATTTCCAGCGCCGCTGCCGCAGAGGGCAGAGCAGGTGAGATTGCCGGACAGGCTCAGGTTGGCGTTGCCCGCGCCGTCGATGTCGATCAACCGGCCGGAGCTGGCTTTGGCGATGCTGCCCGCGTAGCCCAGCGTGGCGGTGCCGGTGCTGAACTGGAAGGCGGTGCCGGTGGCGCCGCTCAGCGCACCCGCACCGAAGTTGGCGCCGCCGGCGACTGCGCTCAGCACGATGTTGTTGGTGCCGCTGCTGGAGCTGATCTGGTCGAACGCGGTGGTCGCCGCCGCTTCGGCCAGGGTGCCTGTGCTCAGGCTCAGCGCCTGGCCGCTGCCGCTGATGCGGTTGTCGCCCAGGGTCAGGGTGCCGAAGTTGGTGCCGACCAGGCCGATACCGGCGGTGTTGCCGATCTCGACGCCGCGCAGGCTGTTGTCGGTGGCCAGGGTGATGGCATCGCCGGCCGCGGTGGTCACCAGCGGCCGGGCGCCGCCGATCGTTGGCCGGGTCGCGCTGCCAGTCGGTGGGGTCAGGCCGAACAGACTGTCGAAGCTGGCGGCGCTGGCCACGCTGACGCCCTGGCCGATCAGCCACTGGCCGGCCAGCAGCGTGGTGCCGGCGGTGTAGCTGCCGCTGGCGACGAAGATCCGGCCGTTGACGCCGGCCGCGGCGACTGCTGGGGCGATCGTGTTGAACGGTCGCGCCAGGGTGCCGTCGCCGCCGGCGGGCGCCGCCGCATCGACGAACCACACGGCAGTGCCGGACAGGGCAATCGTCGCGGTCGCCGTGGTGCAGGCCGGCGGCAGCGGCACCCCGCTGTCGCAGACCTGGAAGTTGAAGCTGTCGGCGGCGAGCACGGCGCCGGCCGGCGGCTGGTAGCTCCAGCTGCCGTCGGCTGCCACCGTCACCCGTCCACCCTGGGCGGTGGCGGCGTCGGTCTGCACGGTCACGCTGAAGGGTGCAGCGCCGGCGCCATCGGCCGGGTCGCTGACATTGGCCAACAAGCTCTCGGGCGCGGCGCTGCCCAGACTGCGGCCGATGTGCCGGGCCACGGCCACATTGGTCGGCGGCACCACCACCGGCGGGTCATTGACCGCGTTGACCGTGATGCTGAAGTTCACCGGCAGTGACGCGTCGACGCCGCCGTTGGCGGTGCCGCCGTTGTCGCGCAGCTCGACGCTCAGATTCGCTACGCCGTTGGCGTTCGCTGCCGGCAGGAAGCTGAGGTTGCCGGTGCTGGCGTTGATGCCGGGCGAGGCCGCGAACAGACTCGGGTTGTCGTTGCTCAGCACGATGAAGTTGAGGACCTGGCTGATGCCCGGGTCGCCGTCGTCGATGGCGGTGGCCCACAGGCTGTTGTAGGCGCCGCTGTCTTCGTCGACGGTCACGTTGCCGCCGCCGATGAAGGTCGGCGCGTTGTTCACGAACAGAACTTCAAGGGTGAAGACCTGCGGGGCACTGGCGTTGACGCCGCCGTTGTCGGTGCCACCGTTGTCGCTCAGCACCACGCTGACGGTGGCCACGCCAAAGGTGCTGGGACTTGCCTCGTACGTGAGGGTGCCCGTGCTGGGGTCGATTGCAGGTGGCGTGGTAAACAGCAGACTTCCGGTCGTGCCGGTCACGTTGAGGTTGAAACTGAGCGTCTGCCCGGCCTCATCAGGGGGGCCGGCGCTGATTGCGTTGGCGAAGCCGGTCACGCTCTGCGGGCCGGCGTTCCCGAGTACGCTCGGCGCGCTGGCGGGAATCGTGAAGCTGGGCGCGTCGTTGACCGCGGTCACCTCGATCAGCAGGGGCACCGGCGCGCTGGCGTCGACGCCACCGAACGCGGTGCCGCCGTTGTCGCGCAGCACCACGCTGAAGCTGGCGCTGCCGTTGCTATCGGCGGAAGGCATGAAGCTCAGCACGCCGGTCGGACTGATGCTGGGGGCGACGCTGAAGCTGAGATTGCCGGTGGTGGCGCCGGCGGTGAGCTCGAAGTTCACCACCTGGGTGCCGCCGTCGTTATCGTTGATGTCGGTGGCCCAGGTGGCGCTGTAGGCGCCGCTGTCCTCCAACACCGCCAGCGGGCTGGCGCCCGGCGTGAAGCTGGGCGCGTCATTGACGTTGACCACTTCAAGGGTGAACACCTGCGCCGCGCTGCTATCGACGCCGCCGTTGTCCGTGCCGCCGTTGTCGCTGAGCACCACGCTGATCGTGGCCACGCCCGAGCTGCCGTTCTGTGCGGCGAAACTCAGGTTGCCGTTGGCGGGGTCGATCGCCGGTGCCTGCGCGAAGGCGAGATTGCCGGTGCTGCCGGTGACGGTGAGCGCGAAGCTCAGGATCTGTCCGGCCTCATTGGCCGGGCCGGCGCTGATCGCGGTCGCGAAGCCTGCCTGCACGGTGGGGCCGTCGTCCTGGAACACCGGATTGGCCGCTGCCGGAATCACAAAGCTGGGGGCATCGTTCACTGCAGTGACGTTCAGCACCAGCTCGACCGGCGGGCTCTGATCGACGCCGCCGTTGTCGGTGCCGCCGTCGTCGCGCAGGGCCACGCTCAGGGTGGCGCTGCCGTTGGCATCGGGCGCGGGCGTGAAGCTCAGTACGCCGGTTGCACTCAGTGCCGGCGGCGTCGAGAACAGGCCGGGGTTGGAGTTCGACAGCACCACGAAGCTCAGCACCTGGATGCCGCCGTCGTTGTCATTGAGGTCGGTGGCCCAGGCGGCGCTGTACGCACCACTGTCCTCCAGCACCGTGACCGGGCTCGGGCCGGGCGTGAAGCTGGGCGCGTCGTTGACGTTGCTGACCTGGATCGTGAACACCTGCGGCGCGCTGGTGTCGACGCCGCCGTTGGCGGTGCCGCCGTTGTCGCTCAGCACCACGCTGACGGTGGCGGTGCCGCTGGTGCCGGCCTGCGGCGCGTAGGTGAGCGTCCCGTTTGGCGCGAGTGCAGGTGCGCTGGCAAACGCCAGATTGCCGGTGCTACCGGTGACCGTGGCGGCGAACGTCAGGGTCTGGCCGGCTTCATCCGGCGGCCCGGCGCTGATCGCGGTGGCGAAAGCGGTGACCGTCTGCGGGCCGGCGCCTTCGAGCACTGGCGGCGCGGCAGCAGGAATCGTGAAGCTGGGTGCGTCATTCACGGGCGTTACAGTGATGACGAAGTTCGCCACGGGCGAGACGTCGATGCCACCGTTGGCGGTGCCGCCGTTGTCACGCAGGCGCACGCTCAGATCGGCGCTGCCGTTGGCGTCGGCGGCAAGGGTGAAGCTCAGCACGCCGGTCGGGCTGATCGCCGGTGCGACCGCGAACAGGCCTGCATTCGAATTGGCGGTGAACTCGAAGTTCAGCGTCTGCGTACCGCCGTCGCCGTCATCGATGGCGGTCGCCCACGCGGCCGAGTAGGGCGCGCTGTCTTCCAGTACCGTGACCGGGCTCGGGCCGGGGGTGAAGCTCGGCGCGTCATTGACGTCGGTCAGCGTGATGGTCATGGTCGCGGCGGCGTTGAGCGAGGGCGTGCCGCCGTCGCTGACCTGCACCTGCAGGCTGTACGGCGAGTTGGCGATGTTCATTGCGGCGGCGTCGGCAACCGTGATCTGGCCGCTGCCGGCATTGATCGCGAACACGTTCTGGCCGCTGCCGCCAATCACGCTGTAGCTGAGCTGGCCGTTTGCGCCGGCATCGGGGTCGCTGGCGATCACGCTGCCCACCACCTCGCCGTTCACCGCGCTCTCGAACACAGAAAAGGCCTGAGCGGCGATCTGCGGCACTTCGTTGAGATCGTTCAGCGCGATCGTGATCTGCCGGTTGAGGCTGAAGCCCGCCGCGCCCTGCAGGGTCACGACCACGTCAAGGCTGAAGCTCGGGCGCGTCTCGAAATCAAGCTGGCTGCTGTCGGCGACGCGGATCTCGCCGGTGGCGGTATCGACGCTGAAGCCGGCACTCGGGGTCTGCGAGGAAAGCGCGAAGCGCAGCAGGGTCGACAGCCCCCCCGGGGCGGCGTTGATGCTGCCAATGAGGGTGTTGTTTGGCGCGTTTTCGTTGACGCTGAAGCTGGTATTGAGGAAGGGCGGCACCAGCACCGGCAGGCGCATCTCGGTGACATCGAAGCGGAAGAACACACGCCCGGCTTCGCGCGCGGCGAACACGCCGCGCAGATCGACCTGTGGTTCGGGTTGGGTAGTGTCCCCAGCCGGGTCGTTCAACAGGCTGGCCACGTCCCAATCGCCAATTTCGCCGTCCAGCAGGTAGCCCGCGGCCCACGCGATGCCCGCGCTGGACAGGGTGCCGACCATCAGCGCGGCCAGCATCAGGCCGGGGTGGCGGCGCAGGGTCCAGGCGGCAGCCACGCCGAGGGCGAGGCAGAGCAGGATCAGCGACCAAGCACCGGCAGCCGGAACCACGGTCGGGCTCGGAAGCGGCGGCAGCGGCGGCACGCCAAGGCCGACGGCCAGCACCGGGCCGGCCGCATCGGCCGCGCCCAGCAGCGGGCTCGTGGCCAGGAAGGTCAGGGTCCAGTCATTGGCGATAGCAGTGCCAAGCAGACTGCGCTCGAAGCCCAGCTCAACCACATCGCTCGGACCGGGACCGTTGTCGGCGCCGACCGGGTGGCCGGCCGGAATGCTCTGCGGGGCGCCGAAGGTACCGCTGGCGCACAGGCGCAGTTCCTGGGTCAGCACCACCAGGGGTTCGAAGCTGATCTCGGCATCCAGGCGTGCGTCGACTCCGCTGGCGGTGCCATCCGGCGTCAGCACGCTGCAACCCGTCGCCGGATTGTTGTCGCTGTCGATCAACACGGAATAGGTGTAGGCCTGCGCGGCCATCGGCACACCGCCCAACACCAGCAGTGCGGACAGCAGGATGCGGCGCGCGGCGCCGGTGAACTGAATCTTCATTTGATTTCCCCGTGGTGGCGCGCGACTTGCCTGAGTGCTGCACGGACGACAAGCCGAAGCCGTCACAGTGTCCGCTTATCCAACAAGCGTGAAAAGGGCCGAAAGCCCTTCATTCGGGCGAATGCACGTGTGGATGCGCTAAATCGGCGCGGCATACTGTCCAACTGGAAAGTCTTGACGCCCACTCCATGCACGGACACGGATTCCTCGCCGACGCCCTCGTTTTCCTGATCGCCGCCGTGATCGCGGTGCCGCTGTTCCGGCGCCTCGGTCTGGGTGCCGTGCTTGGCTATCTCGCCGCGGGTGTGGTGATCGGCCCGCACGTGCTCGGCTTCATCAGCGATCCGGAATCTGTCCTGACCGCGTCGGAGTTCGGCGTGGTGATGCTGCTCTTCATCATCGGGCTGGAGCTTTCGCCGGCGCGGCTGTGGGTGATGCGGCGTCAGGTGTTCGGTATCGGCAGTCTTCAGGTGGGCATCTCGGCAGCACTGATCGGTGCCGTGATCGCGCTCTGGGGGCTGGGCTGGAAGGCCTCGCTGGTAGTGGGCATGGGCCTCGCGCTGTCATCGACTGCGGTGGGCCTGCAGCTGCTCGCCGAGCGCAAGGCCTTGACCGCCGACTACGGCCGCAGTGCCTTCGCGATTCTGCTGTTCCAGGACGCCATCGCGATTCCGCTGCTGGCGATGATCCCGCTGCTGGGCGAGGCCAAGGCTGCGGAGCAGGCGGCACCCGGGCTGGATGCGGTGCTCAAGGCGGTCGGCGTGATCCTTGCCATCATCATCGGTGGGCGCTACCTGCTGCGGCCGCTGTTCCGCGCGGTTGCGCGCGCCCAGGCGGTGGAGGTGTTCACGGCTTCGGCCCTGCTGGTGGTGGTCGGTGCGGCCTTCCTGGTTCTACAGGCCGGTCTCTCAATGGCTCTGGGCGCCTTTCTTGCCGGCGTGCTGCTGGCTGAGAGCGAGTTCCGGCACGAGCTCGAATCGCATATCGAGCCCTTCAAGGGCCTGCTGCTCGGCCTGTTCTTCATGGCCGTCGGCATGAGCATCGACCTCGGCGTAATCGTTGCCCAGCCGACCCAAGTGGTTGTCGGCACCCTGCTGCTTCTGGTGTTGAAGTTTGGCGTGCTGTGGGCGGTGGGACGGCAGGCCGCAGGCTTGAAGGTCGGAGCGCCGCTGCAGCTTGCGGCCGTGCTGTCGATGGGCGGCGAGTTCGCCTTCGTGGTGTTTTCGGAAGCCGGCCGCGCGGGTCTGCTCGACGCCGCCGAATCCAGCCTGCTGGTGGTGATCGTCGGCATGTCGATGGCGGCCACGCCACTGCTGCTGATGATGGTCGATGCGCACTGCCGCAAGCAGGCAAAATCGAGTGCTGAGGCGCCGGTGTTCGACACCATCGACGCGCACGATCCGAAGGTCATCATTGCCGGCTTCGGGCGCATGGGGCAGATGATCGGCCGCATGCTGCGGGCCCAGCACATCCCGTTCACTGCGCTGGAAAACAGCGCCGAGCAGGTTGAGCAGTCGCGTCGCTTCGGCAGCACGCTGTACTTTGGCGACCCCAGCCGCCCCGAGCTGCTGCGCGCGGCTCGCGCCGACCTCGCCGAGGTGCTGGTGCTGACCACCGACGACCCCGATGCCAACATCCGCACGGCGCGCATGATCAAGCGGCTGTATCCGCACCTGAAGGTGTTCGCGCGGGCGCGCAATCGCCAGCACGCGTTCCGGCTGATGGACCTCAATATCGATGGCATCACCCGCGAGACGTTTCCGGCGGCGCTGGAGATGACCCGCGGCGTGCTGCTGGCCTTGGGCCAGGACGCGGCCGTGGTCGAGGCCCGACTGCGCACCTTCCGCGAACACGACGAGACCCTGCTGCGCGAGCAGCACCTCGTCTACGACGACGAAGCCGCGCTGGTGCAGAGCACGCGCGATGCCTTCACCGATCTGGAACGATTGTTCGAGGCGGATGCGGCCTCCGAGCGCGAGCGCGACGCCAAGCGCTGAGCCGGCGGCAGTTCTCGCGGGCGCGGACGGTGTGTCCGGCTACTCCGCCTGCGAGCGCAGGAAGCGCGCCATCGATGGCGGCGGTTTGGGGCCTTCGAGTTCACGGGCGATGTCGACGTAGCCGCGGGTCAGCGCGACCTCGGCCGCGCTGCGTGCGAGGCTGTCGCGCAGGCCAGGCTCGGCGCCGGCACTCAACAGACGCTGTACGACCGGCAGCAGGCCGTGCTGGGCTGACCAGTGCAGAGCCGTGAAGCCGCGCTGGTCCTGCGTGTCGAGCAGGGCGCCGTTCTCCAGCAGGCGATCCAGTTGGGGCAGCAGGCACTCGACCTGCAGCGGCGTGCCCGGCAGCTCGGCCGCACCCAGCAGCAGCTGCAGCGGGGACTCGCCGAGCGCGTTGAGCTGCGCAAGCTGGGTACTGTTCGGCGCCAGCGCGGTCCAAAGCGCCAGCGCTCTGGTGGACTCCGCGCTCCGGCAGCCGAAGCGCGCAGCGTGGTGCAGGACCGTATTGCCCTCGGCGTCCACGGCGGCACGTTCAGCGCCATGTGCGAGCAGCAGGTGCACACAGCGGCTCTGGCCCAAGGCTGCGGCCAGCATCAGTGGGCGCAGGGCGCCGGGCAGGGTCTGTTCAACGTGGGCGCCGCCGGCCAGCAGCAACTCGACCACATCCCCATGGCCCTGGCTGATCGCCGCGGTCAGCGCGGTCATGCCGCTGTCGGCCGCGAGTGCTGGATCCAGACCGGCCTTCAGCAGCACGGCGACGACATCGGCGTGACCGCTGCCGGCTGCGCGCAGCAAAGCGGTGCAGCCGCGCGTATCACGCACGCCACGGTCCAGCCCGATGTCCAGCAGGCATGCGCTGGCGACCGCATCGCCGGCCACCGCCGCCGCGATCAGATCGGCGTCGCGCAGGGGGCGTCCAGGATGCGGCCAGCGCGGCCAGTCCAGCCAACGCAGCAGGGCGGGGTCGCCTTCGTGCATGGCCTGGCCGAGCGGGCACTGGCCATCCGGGCCGCGTCGATGCGGACTGGCGCCCGCGCGCAGCAACGCTTTGAGACACGCAAGATCGCCGCGCTGCGCTGCGGTCGCCAGCGCGCTCTGGCCGGCGCGGCCGCAGCACTCGGGGTCAGTGCCGATGTCCAGCAGGCGCAGCACCAGCCGCGGCCACCCCAGCTGCACCGCCAGCAACAGCGGTGCATCGCCTTCATCGCAGCCAAACGGGTCGGCACCTGACTCCAGCAATTGCAGCGCGCGCAGTTGGTCCAGACCGGGCTTCAGCCGTGCGTTCAGACAGGCGCGCAGGTAGCGCGCAAGGCCGCCGGCGCCGGCCGGCGAGACGCCGAGTTCAAGCAGGGCATCCAGCGCCTGTGGCGCGATCGCGGCGCGGTCGAGCGCGGACGTCATCAGCGATTCGCGGGCGTGTGCGCCGGTCGCTGGCAGCAGGGCGGCCAGAGCCGCCAGGGCCGGGCGCGGCTGGCCCGTGCCAAGGCTTTCGAACAGCTCGCAGACCAGATCCGCGGGCGGCTCCAGCTCGCGCGCCAACGCCGGCAGCAGATCCGGACGCCCGCGTCGCAGCGCGCGGGCGAAGCGTTCGCCCAGCTCGGCGCGACCGGCTGGATCGATGTCGTCGAGCACCACGGGCGTGTCGTCCACTGCGGCGGGCAGCGGGTGATCGGGGTCCATGCGTCCGACCAGGTCCCAGCGCTGCGCGCCGCGGGCAAGATCCAGCGCGCTCTGGCCATTGGCGCAGGTCTGTTCAGCGCGCGCGCCCATCTGCAGCAGTCGGGTCACCACCTCGGCATCGGCACGCGCAGAGCCACAGGCGATGTGCAGGGCACTGCGGCCGCCGGCATCCAGCGCATCGACCGGCGGCGATTTGCGACGCAGGGCCTCGATGCAGGTCAGGGACCCTGCGCGCGCGGCTTCCATCAGCGGCGTGACCCCGTGCTCGTCGCTGCGGGCTGCATCGGCGCCGGCTTTCAGCAGGGCTGCTGCGATCGCTGCATTGCCGGCGAGGCAGGCCTCCAGCAGGGCGCTGCGTCCGAGCCGACCGCGCGCATCCACTTTGGCCTTGTGACGCAGCAGCAGTTCGACCCCGGCCGGATCGTCATCGCCACCGGCCGCCGCCAGCAGGGCCGGCTGTCCGCCCTCGGGCTCGCAGCGGGCGTGTCGCTCCAGCAGGAAGCGCGCAAGCCGCCAGCTGCCCGCAGCGCAGGCCTCGAACAGCGGGCTGCGGCCGCCGCGATCCAGGGCATTGATATCAGCGCCGCCATCGAGCAGCTGGGCGGCGACTTCGGGGTCGCTGCTGCGCGCCGCAAAGTGCAGCGGCGTGCGGCCGTCGGCGTCGGCCAGGCGCGGATCGGCGCCGTTGGCCAGCAGCATGGCGACTGCGTCCGGGCGACCGTGGTAGCTGTCGCGGGTGGCCGCCAGCAGCGGCGTCAGGCCCGCGTGCGCCTCATTGAGATCGACCCCGCGCAGGATCAGCTGGCGCAGCAGACGCAAGTCCGAGATCAGGGTCGCCAGCACCGCCAGCCCGCGCTGGTCGCGGCCTTCAGGCGGCGCTGGCGCCGGGCTGTCGCGATCGAAGCCTTCGAGCAAAGCCAGCGCGCGTTCGACATCACCGCGACGTGCCGCCGCGAACAGCTGCGCCAGCGGATCGTCCGCGGCTGGCACCGGTTCGGCGCTGAGTCCGGATTCTGTCGGCACCGGCACGCTGATGGCCGAGATCGGACGATCTACCTGCGGCGGCGACTCCGCGGCGGCGAGCAGGCAAGCCTGCACCCGTCGCGCCAGCCCGAGTGCGCACAGCGGGCCCAGCAGCACCGCATGGGCGGCGATCGCCAGCGCCACCAGCCCGCCGCTGCGGGCACTGTCCGTCGTCACCGCCACCAGTGCGGGTGCCAGCATCAACAAAAGATAGACGGCACCAAGCGTGGCGTCGGCAAACTCGATCTGGCCCCGCTCGAACAGGCGCTGGCTGTGCAGGCGCGCGCGCGCCAGATGCTGGCCCAGGCTGCGGCGGGTGATCGGCTCGGGCAGGAACAGCAGCACCAGGTCGGTGAACACGCGACTGGCCAGCAGCCCAGCCGCCGCCACGCCCGCGCAAAGGAGCAACACGGCGCTGAGCGCGCCGGACTTCAGCAGCCCGGCAAAGGGCCAGGCCACCAGCGGCAGTCCGACCAGCAGTGCGACAAGCAACAGCAGACCGCCACCGAACAGGCCCCGCGACAGCGCCGCCGCCGCACGCGGCACCGGCACACGCGCGCTGGCCAGTACCGCGCCCGCCAACTGCAGCCCAAAACCCGCCGCCAGCAGCGGCAGCCCCCACGTACTGTCGAGGCCAACGGCAGCAACGCCATGGGCGGCGACCAGCAGCGGCGCCGACAGCGCGGTGGCCAGCGGCAGCGCGGCCGGGGAAGCGCGCACCGGGGCTTCAGCCGCCATGCGCGGGCATCATGTCCGGCAGGTTGTGGGTCGGCGGCGGCAGTTGCACGTGGAAGCCGAGTTCGCGCAGGTTGGCCCGCACCACCGCAGTGTCTTCCCGTGCCAGCCGGCGGTCTTCAGTGAGCTCGAAATCCATCGCCGCCACCAAGGGCATCAGGCTGGCGCGCAGGGCTTCGGGCAGCAGCTCGAAAGCGCCTTCCTCGCGCAGATAGACATACGTATCGGCGCGCTTTTCGCTGCGGTAGACATAGCAACGCATGGGCGTGGGCATCATCACGGGGCGGGGGTGGGCGAAGAATAGCGCCGCGTGACCCACTTCGGGGTTTGCGCGCTGCAGGGCGGGCGGCTGACGCCACAATGCGCGCCGCCACCTACCCGCTCCGCAACCTCTTGCAGGAAACCGCGCATGTTCGATGTTCTGCTCTTCGAGCCCGAGATTCCGCCCAACACCGGCAATGTGATCCGCCTGTGCGCGAATGCAGGCGCGCGGCTGCATCTGATCCGACCGCTCGGCTTCGAGCTCGACGATGCGCGCCTGAAGCGGGCGGGGCTCGACTATCACGAATACGCCGAGCTGCAGGTGCACGACTCGCTGGATCAGGCCTTGCTCGCGCTGCAGCCGGCGCGCCTGTTCGCGCTGTCGACACGCGCCCAGCGACGCTACGACGAGGTTGCCTACGCGCCCGGCGACGCCTTCCTGTTCGGCCCGGAGAGCCGCGGCTTGCCGTCCGAGGTGCTGGCCGCGGTTCCCGCCGACACCCGGCTGCGTTTGCCCATGCTCCCCGGCAACCGCAGTCTCAACCTGTCGAACGCGGTGGCGGTGCTGGTGTTCGAAGCCTGGCGCCAGCAGGGCTTCGCCGGTGGAGTGTGACCCGGCACACGGCTGGGCCTGAACTCCGTTAAACCCAAGTTAAAAGCGCAGCCGAGAAAATTTCCTTTCGCAACAAAGGTTTGACGCAGGGAATTCAAGCTGGTTATGGTGCGACGTCCTATACGGTCGCGAGCCTTCGCCAGTGCATTCCAACGACTCGACGCCACCTGCCGCGCAGCCCCGTTCACCCCAGGCCATACGCCGCAGCTCCAGCGCCGAAGCGCACACGGTGGACTCCACGCAGCGACCCCGCATCGCCCTGTCCGCGCTCGCGCGCTTCCGTCGAGAGCACTGGTTTCTGGCCAGCATGCTGGCCACCGTGTCGACCTTCGTGGTGCTGACGATTCCGGGCTTCGCTGGCGCCAGCCTGGAGCCGCGCAACACAGCGCGCGAGTATCTACAGCTCGAGCTTCCGCAGTTGGAGGCCGCCGACGAAGGCAGCGTCGCCAGTGCGCCGCAGCCCGCGGCGGCTTCGGACTGGAACGTCGTCACGGTCAAGCCCGGGCAGACGCTCGGCGCGATCTTCGCCCAGCAGGGCCTGTCGGCGACCCTGATGCACCGCCTGCTGGAACACCCGGGTGCGCGCGAGCCGCTGACCCGTTTCCGCCCCGGCGCCGAGTTCGCGTTTGATGTCGATGCCGACGGCGCCCTCAAGGCGCTGCGTTTCGACCGCGATGAGGCCACCCGCGTGGTGCTGCACGTCGAAGAGGGCGGCATCCGCGAAGAGAAGCTCGAGCGCGAAGTGCAGCGCCGCGTGCAGATGGCCTCGGGAACCATCACCCAGTCCCTTTCCGAAGCCACCGAGCGCGCCGGCATGTCCACTGCCAGCATGCTGGAGATGGCCAAAGTGTTCGGCTACGACATCGACTTCGCCCAGGACCTGCGCGTCGGCGACAGCTTCCACGTGGTCTATGAAGACATCTACCGCGATGGCGAACGCCTGCGCGGGGGCGACATCCTGGCGGCCACCTTCGTCAATCAGGGCAAGACCTTCCAGGTGTTCCGCTACACCTTCGCCGACGGCAAGACCGAGTACTACGACGGCGAAGGCCGGCCGATGAAGAAGTCCTTCCTGCGCATGCCGATCGACTTCGCCCGCCTGAGCTCGCGCTTCTCGAACGCCCGCCGGCACCCCGTACTCGGCACGGTACGCGCCCACCGCGGCGTCGACTACGCCGCGCCCACCGGCACCCAGATCAAGGCCGCCGGCGACGGTCGGATCACCTTCGCCGGCTGGCGCAACGGCTATGGCCGCACCGTCATCCTTGATCACGGCAACGGCGTCACCACCCTGTACGCGCACATGTCGCGCTTCTCCAGCTACAAGACCGGTGCGCGCGTGAGCCAGGGCGCCACCATCGGTTACGTCGGCGCTTCGGGCCTGGCCTCCGGCCCGCATCTGCACTACGAATTCCGCGTCCACGGCGTGCACCGCGATCCGCTGACGGTGACCATGCCCAAGCCACAGCCGCTGCCGGCCGGCGAGCTGGCCCGCTTCCGCGAACAGTCGCAGCCGATGCTTGCGCGCCTGCAGCAGATGCAGGCCACCGCCAGCGCACTCGCTTCGCGCTGATCGCCCCAGCATGCCCATGGCGGGCGAGGACGGCCTTTACCTGGGCCTGATCTCCGGCACCAGCGCCGACGGCATCGATGTCGCCGCAGTGGAGCTACGCGGCAGCCACGTCCAGCTGGTGGCCGGCCGCACCTATGCATGGAATGCCGAGCTGCGCGCACAGATACTGCGTGTTTCCCAACACGAGCCGCTCATCTCGCTGGACGAGTTCGGTGAGCTCGAAACCGCAGTCGCCGATGCCTTCGCCGAAGCCGCGCTCACGCTCATCGAAGACTTCAGGCTCGATCGCAGCGCCGTGCGCGCGATCGGCTCGCACGGCCAGACCCTGCGCCATCGCCCGCGTGGCCCGCGCCCCTTCACCCTGCAGATCGGCGACCCCTCGCGGATCGCCGAGCGCACCGGCTGCACCGTGGTCGCCGACTTCCGCCGCCGCGATGTTGCTGCCGGTGGCCAGGGTGCGCCGCTGGTGCCGGCCTTCCATCGTGCGGTGTTCTCCAACGACAACGAAGCCCGCGCCATACTCAATATCGGCGGCATCGCCAACTTGACCCTGCTGGACGGCAGCGGCAACAGCGCAGGCGTCGACGCGCCGGTGCTTGGCTTCGACTGCGGCCCAGGCAACGGCCTGATGGATGCCTGGTGCCTGCGCCATCGCGGCCAGGCCTTCGATGCCGGCGGTGCTTTTGCCGCCGAGGGCCGTGTCGTCGAGGAACTGCTGCAGCGGCTGCTGTCCGATGCTTACCTCTCCGAACAACCGCCCAAGAGCAGCGGCCGCGATCGCTACCATCTCGCCTGGCTGGAACAGCAAATGCCGGAGGGATCGATCGCGCCCGCTGACGTGCAGGCCACCCTGCTGGAGTTCACTGCCGCCAGCATCGCGGGCGCGGTGCAACGCTGGCAGCCGCAATGCGCGCGGGTGCTGGTCTGCGGCGGCGGCGTCCACAACCCCGCGCTGATGACCTGCCTGGCCGCGCAGATGCCGACGCGCGCGGTGGAGTCCACGGCGGCGCACGGTGTGGATCCGGACTTCGTCGAAGCGATGACCTTCGCCTGGCTGGCGCGCGAAACCCTGGCCGGGCGGCCCGGCAATCTCTGTGAGGCCACCGGCGCGGCGGGGCCGCGGGTGCTGGGTGGAGTGTGGAACCCTTAGTCTGGGGTCCACTCCACATCGCTGAGCGGTCGACGCGATGTCCGATCCTGCGCTGCACCTTCCGGAATTCAAATGGACAATCCCTACGCCGCCACCTCCACTGCGATCGCGCAGGAGCAATTCGTCGAGCCGGAGCAGCTCGTGCGGCATATTCGCCATGGGGCATTCCTGGCCTGCTTTTCGGGGGCACTGACGCTGGCAGGCAGCGTGGCCGGTATGGCGGGTGCTTCGAGCGCTGGGCTGGACGCATGGAACCTGATCGATGTTGGTCTGATCTTCGGCCTCGCCTATGGCATCTGGCGTCGCAGTCGCGCGGCTGCGACCGTCATGCTGCTGTACTTTATCGCCTCAAAGCTGCTCGTTTTCATGGAAAGCGGTCAGCCAAGTGGCCTTGCTTTCGGCCTGCTGTTTGCCTACCTCTACGCACGCGCGATGATCGCAACCTATCGGCTGCACGCGCTTCGGCGCGCCGCGCTCGGCTGAACCGCGGACAGATTGCCGGCGCTGTCGGCGCGCGTGGTCCTCAGTTGTGATGGGTGAAGGCACACTGCAGTGGCAGGCGAGCCTGCCCACTGCCGGCCGGCCGGCCATGTGCTCGCATCCAGCTGGGCCGAAGGCTTCGATCGTCCGCCTGGCTGAGCCTGAAGGCTGCGCGCTCAAAGCTGCACTGCTCTGCTGATCGGTAGTCCGTCTGCCCCCAGCCTCCAAGGACGCGCGCCGCGGAGCGTTTGCACCTCAGGGCTGGACCTGCACGCCCTTCCAGAACGCTACCCGGCCGCGGATCGCCGCCGCGCGCTCTTTCGGCTCGGCGTAGAACCAGGCCGCATTGGGATTGCTCTGGCCGTCCACTTCGACGCTGTAGTAGTTCGCCGTGCCCTTCCATCCACACACGCTGCTGTGGTCGCTGGGCTTGAAGTACTCGCGGTTCAGCGCCTCCGCGGGGAAGTAGTGGTTGTTCTCGACCACCACGGTGTCGTCGCTTTCGGCCAGCACCGCGCCGTTCCAGATCGCTTTCATTCGGGAATCCTCAGCTGGGGAGATGTCAGGCGGGCGGCAGCACCAGCCAGTGCAGGCTGAACAGCTGATCGGCATCGCACCAGACCCGCTCTGGCTCGAAGCCAGCCTTGCGGGCGAGAGCCTGAAACTGCCGCACCGTGTACTTGTAGGAACGTTCGGTGTGCAGACTCTCGCCGGCATCGAACGCATAGCTGCGGTCATTGACCAGTACTGTCTGCGCGCAGCAGCTCAGCAGATGCATCTCGATGCGCTGCTGCTCGGGTTGGTAGAACGCATAGTGTTCGAAGCGTGCGAGATCGAAATCCGCGTCCGCTTCGCGATTGGCCCGCGCCAGCAAATTGAGGTTGAACCGTGCGGTGACACCGGCGGCATCGTTGTAGGCCGCGTGCAGCACCGTCGGGGCCTTGACCAGATCGACGCCGACCAGCAGGCCGCGCTGGCGCGTCTCGCCGCCGCGCAACATCGCAGCGAAGCGTGCGAGCAGCGCTCCGGCTTCGGCGGGCTCGAAGTTGCCGATCGACGAACCCGGGAAGAAGCCGATCCGGGCCTGCGCAGCATCCGCCATTGGCGGCAGCTTCAACGGCTCGGTGAAGTCAGCCGCCAGTGGCGTCACCAGCAGCTTGGGGTAATCCCGGCGCAGCGGTTCGACCGAGACTTCCAGGTGCTCGCCGGAAATATCGATTGGCAGATAGCGGCGAGGCTTGGCGAGCGCGTCCAGCAGCAGACGGACCTTGCGACTGGCGCCGGCGCCGAACTCCACCACTTCGGCGTGAGGCCCGATCAGCGAGGCGATCTCTTGCGCATGCGCTTCGAGCAGACCGAGCTCGGTGCGGGTGGGGTAATACTCGGGCAGCTCGCAGATCGCCTCGAACAGTTCCGAGCCGCGCTCGTCATAGAACCACTTCGGCGAAATCCGCTTGGGCCGCTGCGCCAACGCTGCATGCAGCGCGTCGGCGAAGCTGCCGGTGTCGACGTCCTCTACGGGCCGTGGCGCGGTGGCCGCATGGGTCGTCGAACGCAGGCTGTGAACGCTCATGTCAGGTCCTTGGCGAGCCGCAGGCCCGTGAACTGCCAGCGCGCGGCCGGCGGAAAGAAGTTGCGATAGGACACCCGAGCGTGTCCCGGCGGCGTGACGCAGCTGCTGCCGCGCAGCACCTGCTGGCCGACCATGAACTTCCCGTTGTATTCGCCCACCGCACCCGGCGCCGGCGCAAACCCTGGATAGCCCGCATAGGCCGAGCCCGTCCATTCCCAGACTTCGCCGATGCCCTCAAGCAGGCCAGCGCGGGCGGCGGACTCCCATTCGAACTCGGTAGGCAGGCGCGCGCCAGCCCAAGCCGCGTACGCGCAGGCCTCGTAGTAGCTCAGGTGGCTGACCGGCTCATCCGGATGGATGGGCTGCAGGCCCTGCAGGCTGAAGTGTTCTGAGTGTTCGGCAGATGCACGGTACAACGGTGAGACGATGGCGCCAGCCAGCACCTGCGCCCAGCCTTCGCTGAGCCAGAGTTCCGGCCGCCGGTAGCCGCCGTCGGCGACGAACTCGGCGAACTCGGACGCGCGCACCGGCAGGTCGGCGACCGCGTGCGGCAGCAGCAGGGCCTCATGCCGCGGACCTTCGTTGTCGAAGGCGAAACCTTCAGCGTCGGCGCCGATCCGCTCGATTGCCCGCGGGCGCTCGATGAAGCGCGCCGCGCGCGCCGGCAGCGGCGCGGGGTGAATGCGCGGGAGAGCGGAACCCTGATCGTCTGCGGCGCGGCGATAGGCCGGTTTGAGCGGGTTCTGCGCCAGCAGATGCTTGATGTCGGTCAGCATCAGCTCCTGATGCTGCTGTTCATGCTGTTCGCCGAGTTCAAGCAGCGGTCGGCTCGACTGCCAGTGGGACGTGTCGGCGCGCTCGATGAACCGCTGCAGCTGCTCATCCACGTGCGCGCGATAGGCCCGAACCCGAGTTGCGGAGGGGCGCGTCAGCAGCCCGCGCTGGGCGCGCGGCTGACGCTCGCCCAGGGCTTCGTAGTAGGAGTTGAAGAGGTAGCCGAAGTGCTCGTCAAACGGCGCAAGACCCGGCACCCGCGGCAGCAGGATGAAGGTCTCGAAGAACCAGCTGGTATGCGCCAGATGCCATTTGGTCGGGCTCGCATCGGGCATGCTCTGCACGCACTGGTCTTCGTCGCTGAGTGGGGCGGCGAGCAAGAGGCTGCGGTTGCGCACGGCGGCGATTCGCTGAGCCCAACGCGCGCGATCGACATCGGCGGCACCGAGTGGCAGCGGTAGGTCCGCTGGGAGCTGAGCTGCGTTGGTCATGGACCGAGTCTAACCTCGCAAACTGTAATGTTCCTGCACTTGCGTGTCGTCAGGGCGTGAGCGCAGTGCGAGATCACCGACGGCAGCGCTTCTCGCAGCCCCATCAAGCTGCCGCAAGGTGCAAGCGATCCCGTACCTGCGTCGGATCGGGCAGCCGCGTGTGGCGACGAAGTTGCAGTGGACAGCTGGCCCGGCACGGATCGGACGGATGCGAAGCCGATGCAGCAGCGCCGCCGCTGACCGCGGGACACGCCGGGGTCTCGAATCGCAGGTGGGCGCCGCCATCAATGTGCAGCAGAATCCGGCGATGAATCGCACGCGCACAGAAGAAGCAGAAATCGCCGCTGACGCATCACCGTCGACACGCGACACCGGCGCGCTGCTGGACCTCGGCATCAATCTGCCGCCCTTGCGTGTCGGCGCGGCCCGAATGGCGCAGACGCTGCGTGCCCTGGCGGACCAGCCGAATCCGCAAGCGCTGTGCGGATACGCCTCAACCGAACTGCTGCAGCGCTACCAGGCGGCGGTGGTCACCTGGATGGCCAGCGGCTGCGGCTTCGCAGTGCAGGCCCCGCAGCGCGTCATCGCCTGCCATGGCGCGCGCAGCGGGCTGATGCTGTGTCTGCAGCATCTGTTGCCCGAGGGCGGCAGCGTGCTCTGCGATGCGGTGACCTATGAGGGTTTCAAGCAGCTGGCGGCGGCGCTCAAGCTGGAACTGGTGCCGATTGCGACCGATGCGCAGGGCTGTCTGCCGGAAGCTCTGGAAAGCGCTGCCAACGCAACTGGCGCGCGGGTCTGGCTGGCGGCGCTGAGCCTGCAGAATCCGCTGGGCAGCGTGGCCTCGACCGCGCGTCGACAGGCGCTGGCGGAAGTCGCGCAGCGGGTTGGCCTGTGGGTGGTTGAGGACGATGTCTATGCAGCGCTGCTGTCACCCGGCGACGCGCTGCCGCCGCTGGCCGGGCTGCTGCCGCAACGTTGCTTTCTCGTTGGCAGCGTTTCGAAAGCACTGGCGCCCGGGCTGGCCGCGGGCTGGGTGCTGGCGCCCGAGACCGACGCCGAGGCCCTGCGCAGCCGCTGTTACGCCCTGGGCGTGAGCCCGAGCCTGTGGAGTGCGCAGGCCTTCTGTCGATTGCAGGAAAGCGGTGATGCGCGGGCGATCCTTGCCGAAATGCGCGTCGAGCTGGCGGCACTGCACGGGCTGGCGCGTGAGTGCCTCGGCGCAGACCTCGTCGGCCCCGATCGCATGCCCGCGCCGCACCTGTGGTTGCCCCTGCCAAGGGGCCGCGCCGAGCCCCTGTACGCAGAACTGCTGCAGCGTGGCTTGCGCCTCACACCGCCGTCGGCGCCGCTGCTGCTGCAGTCGATGCCGGCGCCCGGCCTTCGGATCTGTCTGGGCGCTGCTGCCACCCGCGCTGAGCTGGCGAGAGGGCTGTGCATGCTTCGATCCATGTGGGAGGGGATCGGCGCGGGTGGTCATGGCGGTTCGCCCTGACCCATCGCATCGACACGCCTCTGAGAGCAGAACCGTCCGCCAGTGCCCGTGCAGAGTCGCGATGGAGTGTGAAGTGCCAGGCTTCCACGCGCCGTGCATCAAGCGCGCGCCGAAGATGCTCACTCGTCTTCGTGTCGGATCAATCGCCAGTGCACCTGCGCCTGCGGGGCACGCAGCGGGAATCCGATCAGCAAGGCGTTGATGCGACGCCGGTGGGTCAAGACCCACCTTATGGTCTTCATCCCCGCGTCGACCGACTGAGTCCGGACCAGGGCCGTTGCTCCCAAAGGGTGGGTCTTGATCCATCGGAGCTCACCCTGGCCCCGGTTCCGATCGCAGCCGGATCGAGCGCTCTGGCCGCGTGTGCCGTGCTGCCGCGGCGCACGGCTCTACGGCGAAGTCCCCTGAGGCGCGCGAGACTCAGCAGGGGCCGCTCGCACCGGGTCTGCGCGTGTGAAGGATCACGTCAACCCGAGGTGGCGGCGAATCAGCGACGACTGCGGATGATCACGCAGCCAGCGCGCGAAGTTCTGGACCGTGGCGTAGTCGGCTTCGCCAAGTTCCTCCAGCAGGCGCAGCTCACGATGGGTGGACGCTTCACGCTGGCGGATGCCGAGCTGCCAGAGCTGGCTGAAGATGCTCGGCAACTGCTGGCGCAGTTCCAGCGCGCCGAGCAGGTTCCACTCGCCGGCATCCAGCCAGAATTCACCGCAGTGGCTGCACAGGTCGAGCCGGTTGTCGATGCCGGCGTCGATCCTGAACTTGCCCATGAAGTGGCGGCACTTGGGGCAGGTCAGGGCGGCGCTGCTGTCGCTGATCTCGATAGCTTCGACGTGGCCGCACCAGCCGGGTTCGTCGGTGGTTTCCGCCCACTGGCGCGCTGCCGGCACTGGCAGCAGAACGCCGCCGCAGGCGGCACAGCCGAGGCCGATCAGACCGCTATCGAGCTGGGTGGGAGCGAGCGCTTCGGCAGGGCAGCTGGGGCAGTTCATAGGGGGTTCCCCGGGAAAGTGGCGAGGGCTCGACGCGAGCGGGGCGGCTGGCGTGACGGCTTCAAGCCTGTTGACTGCGTTCAGTCCCCCGCGCCCGCCAACACCACGCGGTCGCGGCCGCCACGCTTGGCCTGGTAGAGCGCACGGTCGGCCCGTTCCGTGGTGTCGGACAGAGCATCGGTGGCGAAGCGGCCGACCGCAACGCCGCCGGACAGTCGAATGGCGAACGGCAGACCCTCGGCGCTTGCGCAGCGCGCGCGCACCTCGTCGGCGACGCGCTCGGCGGCCTTTTCTCCGGCGCCCGGCATGAACACGCCGAACTCCTCGCCGCCCATCCGGAACGCGAGATCGTCTGCGCGCACGCTGGAGCTGATGATCGAGCCCAGAGCGCGAATCACCTCATCTCCGACCGCGTGGCCGTGCTCGTCATTGATGCGTTTGAAGTGATCGACGTCCAGCACGAGCACGGCGAACTGTGCAGCCGCGTCGAATTCGCCAACGACGATGCGCTGCTCCACGTCGTCCAGCGCCCGCCGGTTCATCAGCCCGGACAGCGCATCCTGGCGGGCCTCGCGCAGCAGCTGGATGTTGGCGTGGACCAGCTCACGCTGGGTTTCGGCGAGCTCGTCGTGGCGCAGGCGCTGGGCGCTCACCGCCGAATGCAGCTCGCGATTGCGACGGCGCAGCTCGAGCAGGCGCATCACCTGCCGCGACAGCGCTTGAAGTGCTTCGACCTGCTCGGCCGAGAAGCGTCCGGGCTGATCGTCGAACACGCACAGGGTGCCGAGCGCGATGCCGTCCGGATCGACCAGGGGCGCACCCGCATAGCGGCGTATGAAAGGCGGCCCGACCACGGTGGCGAAATGGGCAAAGCGCGGGTCGCGACGCGCGTCCTCGACCTCCAGCACGCGCTCCGGCGTGCGGATGGCGGTGTCACACATCGCGGTCGAGCGCGCTGTTTCGCGGATGTCCAGGCCGATCCCGGCCTTGAGCCACTGCCGATCGCGATCGATCAGAGTCACCGCAGAGTAGGCCGTGCCGGACACCGCCTTGGCGATGGTGGCGAGCTCGTCGTAGGCGCGCTCCGGCAGGGTGTCAAGGATGCGGTAGCTCGCCAACGACTGCTGTCGGGCGGCTTCGTGCATTGCTTCAGTGCTCATCAGCCGCTCCAGCAATAGTAGGCGCCGTGCGCAACGTCGACCTGCCTGCAATGCGCGTGCGAAGGCATCGTCGCATTCGGGCGTCGATCAGTTCATGGGTTCGCGGGAAACCACCGGTGTACCCAAGCGGATGTCGTCGAGCCGCGTGCATTGAATGCTCATGCAGGCGTCTTCGCTCGCCGGCGGGCCTCCACATTGGGCTCAACGATCCAGCGCGCTTCGAGAACCCCCGGCCCATACGCAATCCCCAGCAGCTCTGGCAGCCCGGCTGCCGCCTGCGCGATGCTCGCCCGCCTCGGAAAAGGGTATCGGGCAGAGCCATTTCGACCGCTGTGAGTCAAGCACCGGCCCGAGCGTGGGCCTAACCCAGCTTGCGCAGTGCCTCGATGGCTTCGCTGAGCGCTCGGCTTTCCTCATCCTCCCAGGTGCCGGTGAGACGGGCGATATCGCCAGGCAGCGGCGGCTCGGGTGTCTCCATGCCCAGCGCTTGGCGCAGCAGACTGATGACGACGTCGTTGAGCGGCCAGCCGCGATCTCGGGCCAGGCGCTTGATGCGCTCGGCGATCTCGGAGTCGATGTCCTTGACCAGAATGTCGGGCATGCAGGGGGAGGCGGTTCGTGGGATGGGCCGTTCCGAGTTCGCGCGGCAGGCCGATCGCGGATCGGGCAGTACGCGCGCCACACCCCTGTATGCGGCTCGCGAGACAGAAACCCTAGCACACGGCCGACAGCGTGGAAAAATCGATCAGCGTGGATCCGTGTTCGGGCGCGCACCCGCAAGCGCCGGCCGCGTCCATAGCCAGGCCAGCAGCATCAGCGTGGGGACGACCGACAGCGTGCTGAAGATGAAGAAACCCGAATAGCTCCAGGCCTCGACCAGATAGCCGGAGCCACCGCCGATCAGCTTGCCTGGGAGATTGGCCAGTGAGCTCAGCAGTGCGTACTGGGTGGCGGTGTAGCCGCGCTGGGTCAGGCCGGACATGAAGGCCACCAGCACGGTGCCTGCGAAACCCTGGCTGAGGTTGTCCGCCGAGATGGTGGCGGTGAAGGCCCACAGCGCGCCGGGGTTCTGTGCCATCAGCAGAAAAGCGAGATTGGAGAGCGCAACCGCCAGCGCGCCGATCAACAGGCAGCGGCGGATTCCGAGCGCGGCCACTGCAAGGCCGCCGAGGAAGGCGCCGGCCAGCCCGATCCACACGCCATACACCTTGGACACGGTCGCGATCTGCGCCTTGTCGTAACCGGTGTCGATGTAGAAAGGTCCAGCCACCACGCCCAACATCTGATCGGGCAACTTGAACATTCCGACAAACACGAGCAGGGCGAGTCCCAACCACAGACCGCTGTGGCTGAAAAATGCGCGGAAGGGCGCGACAAAGGCTTCTGCCAGCCCGGGCCGCTCGACGGTGACGAGCGGCTGTGCGGGCTCGGCGCTGAATACGGTCGCCGCCAACGGCGCCAGCATCGCCGCCGCCATCACCAGATAGGCCACCGTCCAGCCGCCGAACTCGGCGAAATACAGAGCGCCTGCGCCGCCGAGGATCAGGCCAAGTCGATAGCCGAACGAGTAGGTTGCCGCGAGCGCCGCCTGCGCCTCGATCGGAGCGATTTCGATTCGGTAGGCATCCACCAGCGTGTCTTGGGTGGCGCCTGCGAACGCAACCAATGCGGCCAGCGCAACGAACAGCGGCAAGCCGCCTTCAGGGCCGGTGATCGCCATGCCGCACAGGGCCGCCGCAAGCAGGACTTGCGCCAGCAGCAGCCAGGGTCGACGGCGCCCTCGCATCGGCAGCGGCGCGCGCCAGCGGTCGAGCAGCGGTGCCCACAGGAACTTGAACACGTAGAACAGGCTGACGTAGCTCAGCAGGCCGATGCTGGAGAGCTCCAGCCCCGACTCGCGCAGCCAGATCGACAGCGTGTAACCGACCAGCAGGAAGGGTAGACCGCAGCCGAAGCCGAGCAGGAAAAGGCTGAACGCGGCGGGCTGCGAAAAGGTTCGTAGCGCCGCGCGCAGGCCTTTCGCTTCGGCGAGGGGGGCCGCCGCACTCATGC
Source organism: uncultured Aquimonas sp. (assembly GCA_964586455.1). Taxonomy (GTDB): domain Bacteria; phylum Pseudomonadota; class Gammaproteobacteria; order Xanthomonadales; family Xanthomonadaceae; genus Aquimonas. The sequence continues at coordinate 130,339 of CAZPHV010000002.1, read as the reverse complement.
GTAGTCGACCAGATACGGCGCGTGGTCGGAGAACTTCGGCTCGGCATGGATCACACAGTCGCGCAGCGATTCGCGCAGGCTGGGCGAGACCACCTGGTAGTCGATGCGCCAGCCGACATTTTTGGCGCGCGCCGCGCCGCGCTGGCTCCACCAGGTGTAGTCCTCGCCTTCGGGCCGCAGATGACGGTAGCTGTCGACCCAGCCCTGCTCGCCGAACAGCTGATCCAGCCAGGCGCGCTCTTCGGGCAGGCAGCCGCTGTTCTTCTGATTCGAGGTCCAGTTCTTGATGTCGCGACGGGTGTGCACGATGTTCCAGTCGCCGCAGATCACGTAGCGGCGCGAGGAGCGCATCCACTCCTGCAGGATCGGTGCAAACCAGTCCATGCAGCGGAACTTGAACTGCTGGCGTTCGTCGCCCGATGAGCCGGAAGGGAAGTACAGCGAGACCACGCTCAGGTCGCCGAAGCGCGCCTCGATGTAGCGGCCCTCCTCGTCGAACGCGTCCCAGCCGAGCTCGGTCAGCACCGCATCCGGCGCCAGTCGCGAATAGATGCCGACGCCGCTGTAGCCCTTCTTCGTGGTTGCATCACGAAAGTGCGCATGCCAGCCGGCCGGCCGTAGCGCCGGGTCGGCCAGCTGCGCTGCTTGAGCCTTGGTTTCCTGCACGCAGAGGACGTCGATGTCCTGGGTGCTGAACCAGTTGAAGAAGCCTTTGCTGGCGGCGGAGCGGAGACCGTTGGCGTTGAAGCTGCAGATGCGCATTTGGGAGCCGGGAATCGTGAATGGGGAATCGGGAATCGTTGGAGCGGACTGACGAGGGTGAGGCGACGCGCTCGCGCGGCATGCCGCGCGCGTCGCCGAACGCCCGAGCGCTATGCGCGAGGGCCGGGAGGGGATTCCCTGAAGCGGGCTGCGCGTGGCCCCTCCGCGGCGAAGCTGGGATGATAGCGGGCTTTGGTTGGATGCCCGGAGCGAGCCCCATGCAGCAAGCGATGCACGACTACCAGCGGCGGTTTCTGGAACTGTCGCTCGAACGCAGCGTGCTGCGGTTCGGCGAGTTCACGCTGAAGTCCGGACGCGTCAGCCCGTACTTCTTCAACGCGGGCCTGTTCAACACTGGCGGTGCGTTGGCACGGCTGGCTGACTGCTATGTCGAGGCGCTGCTGGCCTCGGGTCTGAAGTTCGACATGCTGTTCGGGCCCGCCTACAAGGGCATTCCGCTCGCGACAACCGTCGCCGCGGCGCTGTATGCGCGCGGCATCGACGTGCCGCTGGCCTTCAATCGCAAAGAGGCCAAGAGCCACGGTGAGGGCGGTCGGCTGATCGGCGCGCCGCTCAACGGTCGCGTCCTTATCGTGGACGACGTGATCACCGCCGGCACCGCGATTCGTGAATCCCTGGGCTTCATCCGCGAAGCGGGTGCGGAGCCCTGCGGCGTGCTGATTGCGCTCGACCGTCAGGAACGCGGCCAGGCCGCGTTGTCTGCCGTGCAGGAACTTGAACGGGAAGCCCAATTGCCCGTGATCGCGATCGCGCGTCTGGCAGAGTTGCTTGCCTATACTGCGGGCCGACCCGAACTGGCCGAGCATCGCAGCCGCCTGCTCGCCTATCGCGATACCTACGGCAGCGCCGATTGAGCGAGCGCCGCAGCACTCATCGAGGTTCCACCATGCGCGTATCTGTCGCCCTCTGTCTTGCTCTCATCCTGTCCCTGCTGTCGGCACCCGTGCTGGCGCAGAAGCTGTATCGCTGGGTCGATGCCGATGGCAAGGTCCACTACACCGACTCGCTGCCGCCCGAGGCCGTGAATCAAGCTCGCGACGAGATCAATCGCAGCGGGGTCACGGTAAACCGTGTGGATCGCGCGCTGACGCCGGAAGAACGCGCCGCGAGGCGGGTTGAAGAGGCCGAGGCCGCGCGGCTGGCAAACATCCAGGCCGAGAAGGACAAAATGGACGCGGTGCTGATGGGGTCCTACGCCACGGAAGCGGATCTGGCGCGCGCCTATCGCGAGCGCTTCGACTTGCTCGATCAGTCGCTGGAGGCGGCGCGGGTGGGCATCCGCAGCCAGGAAAAGAGCCTGCAAGACCAGCTGGCGCACGCCGCCGCTCTGGAGCGCGGCGGCAAGCCGGTACCCGCCACCGTGAAGAGCACCATCGAATCGGCCAACAAGCAGGTCGAGGACCAGCGCGAGTACCTGCGCCGACGCGAGGTCGAGCGGCAGAACCTGCAGGCCGAGTACGACGGCATCCTGCAGCGCTACCGCATACTCAAGGAAGGTGGCTGAGCCACCCGCCCGAGCACTGTGGGTTCGGAGGTCGATGTACGCGCACTGCGCGCATTCGCATTGTGGCGTGATGCCTGTACGCCCAGGTTCGGCGTGACGCTGAACTCCGGAGCCCACGCATGCACCTGAACTTCGACAACGCCTTCCGCCGCGAATTGCCCGGTGACCCCGAGCTTGCGAATCGCACGCGCCAGGTCAGTGCGGCGCTGTGGTCGAACGTCCAACCCACGCCGGTGCGCGCGCCGCGACTGCTCGCCTTCGCGCCGAGTGTGGCCAGCGCGATCGGCTTCGCGCCCGCCGACCTGCACCAGCCGGGCTTTGCTGAAGTCTTCGCCGGCAATGCCCTGCTCGAAGGCATGCAGCCGATCGCCACCAACTACGGCGGCCACCAGTTCGGCCATTGGGCTGGCCAGCTCGGCGACGGGCGCGCGATCAGCCTGGGCGAGGTCCTTGGTGTCGATGGACGTCGGCACGAACTCCAACTCAAGGGCGCGGGGCCGACACCCTACTCGCGCCGCGCCGACGGCCGCGCCGTGCTGCGCTCCTCACTGCGCGAGTTCATCTGCAGCGAGGCCATGCACGCGCTGGGGGTTCCGACCACGCGTGCACTTTCGCTGATCGGCACCGGCGAGGCGGTGGTGCGCGACATCCTTTACGCGGGTGATCCCAAGCCCGAGCCCGGCGCCATCGTCTGTCGGGTGGCGCCCAGCTTCCTGCGCTTTGGCCACTTCGAGCTGCCCGCCTCGCGCGGCGAGCACGCCCTGCTGCGCCAGCTGTGGGACTTCATGTGCAGGCGCGACTTTCCGGAGTTCGAAGGCGATGCCGAGCGCGACGCGCAGGTGTTCCGGGCGATCTGCGAGCGCACCGCGCGAATGATCGCGCACTGGATGCGGGTCGGCTTCGTGCATGGGGTGATGAACACCGACAACCTGTCGGTGCTAGGGCTCACCATCGACTATGGCCCCTACGGCTGGCTCGAAGACTTCGACCCGGATTGGACACCGAACACCACCGACGCCGAGGGCCGTCGCTACGCCTTCGGCCGCCAGCCGCAGATCGCGCACTGGAACCTCTCCTGCCTGGCCGGCGCGCTCGCCAGCGTGTTCTCAAATCAGGAGGCGCTGCGTGAGGGCCTGCGAGCGTATGCCGAGGTCTTCAATCGCAGCCATGCCGAGTTCAACGCTGGCAAGCTCGGGCTGCTTGAACCTCGCGCGGAAGACGGCGCGCTCTCGCAGCGCCTGTACGCGCTGATGCACGCCGCGCAGCTCGACTTCAGTCTGAGCTTCCGCGCATTGATGCATTTCGATACGAACCAGCCCGACCTGCAGCGACTGCGTGAAGCGAGCTATGACGAAGCCGCATTCGAAGCGCAGCGGCCGGCGCTGGAGGTCTGGTGCGCGGACTACGCTCAGCGGCGTGCTGCCGAAGCCGCGGACAATGCCGGCCGCGCTCGCATGGCCGAAATGAATCCCGTGTACGTGCCGCGCAACTGGTTGGCCCAGCAGGCCATCGACGCCGCCGAGCAGGGCGATCTTGCGCCCTTGCATCGCCTGCAGGCAGTGCTGGAAAGTCCGTACGCAGAACAATCCGGTGCGGAAGCCTACGCACAGAAACGCCCCGACTGGGCCCGCCACCGCGCCGGCTGCTCGATGCTCTCCTGCAGCTCATAGGGTGGGCCCCGGCCCACCGGGGCTCGACACTCGCCCGTGGGGTGGGCTTTGGCCCACCGCAGCTCGGCACCCATAGGGTGGGTCTCGACGCTCGCCTCGGTCGCCCTCTCTCGGAACAGACGAACACCCGGTTCGCCGCGAAGGGGCGATGCTCGCTGCGGTGGGTCAAGACCCACCCTATGCTCGTGCCGTGCGTATCGCGCACCACCCGGAACATCGTCGCCCCAAGCCGGCTACAACTCACACCGGCCCGAAGCGGCCTGCCTGGTAGTCCAGCATCGCCTGCTGGATCTCATGCGGGTGATTCATCACGAAGGGACCGTACTGCACGATCGGCTCGCGCAGGGGGCGGCCGGCGACCAGGATCAGGCGCGTGGGCGCGTCGGCGGCAGCCACTCGAAGCTGGTCGCCGTCCGAAAGCAGCGCCATGACATCGGTACTGACCGCCTGTCCTGCGAGCTCGGCGCGGCCTTCGAACACGTAGGCAAAGGCGGTGTGGCCCAGCGGCATCGGCATCTCCAGCGCTGCGCCGGCGGGCAAGGCGATATCGAGATAGAGCGGCGAGGTGGCTTCGGCATCGACCGGCCCGCGCACGCCGCCGTACTCACCGGCCAGCACGCGTACGCGCGCGCCGGGCAGCGGTTTGACTTCGGGGATGCGCTCGGGCGCGATGTCCTGGTAGCGCGGCGCGCACATCTTCTGCGCCGCGGGCAGGTTGATCCACAGCTGGAAGCCGGACATGCGCCCTTCTTCCTGCTCTGGCATTTCCGAATGCACCAGACCGCGGCCGGCGGTCATCCACTGCACCGAGCCCGAGACCAGCAGGCCCTCGTTGCCCTGGTTGTCGCGGTGGCGCATGCGCCCTTCAAGCATGTAGGTGACGGTCTCGAAGCCGCGATGCGGATGGTTGGGGAAGCCGGCGATGTAGTCGGCGGCCTCTTCCGAACCGAAGTGATCGAGCATCAGGAAGGGATCGAGGTTGCGCAGTTCGGGGATGCCGATCACCCGGGTCAGGCGCACGCCGGCGCCGTCCGAGGTGGGCAGGCCGCGGACCAGGCGGCTGACGCGACGGGGCTGGGACATTGGGGTTCTCCGGCAGTGTTCGAGGCTTGCCAAAATGACCCCCGGCCTGACCGGGTACAAGTCGCCTCTGTGCAACGCTGCGTTGCCCAAGGAGCTGATGCGACCTTCGGCTTCGCACCCGGCCGGCGCTCGATGCGATCCTGCAGCGAACGGCGGGTCTTGACCCACCGGCTCTCGACGCTCGCCTCGGTCACTCACCTCGCGGAACGGATCAACACCCCGCGCCATCTTGCAGGAGGCGATGCCCGGTTCTCGCCCCGCGGGCGGCCTCGCCCTGCCCCGCGCCACGCTGCTGAAGCCAAGCCAGTCGCCGATGCAAGCGACCCGGGCGAGGGCGGTCTATGATCCGGGGATGTCCGCGAACGCAAGTCTCAACGACGACTTCACCCACCTGCTGCGCAATGCAGATGCCGCGGCCGATCCGCAGCTGCTGCAGCGGGTTGACGCCGAGCTGCGGGCTCTGGCCGACCGCCTGCTGGCTGGTGAGCTTGCAGGCCACAGCCTGTCGCCCAGCGCGCTGGTGCACGATGCCTGGCTGCGGCTCGCGGGTGGATCCGCCGCCTCGATCGAAGACCGACGCCGGTTTTTCGCGATCGCCGCCCAGCGGATGCGCCAGCTGTTGCTCGATCACGCTCAGCGCCGCGCTGCAGAGACGCGCGGCGCTGGCTGCGAACGCGTCACCCTGTCGACCGCGGCCAGCGACCGCACCCTCGCCCGCGTCGACGCATGGGCGCTGGAGCACGCCCTGCAGCAGCTCGAAGCCGCTGACCCGCGCAAGGCGCGGGTGGTCGAGCTGCGCTACTTCGCCGGCCTCGACCTGAGCGAGTTGGCCGACATGCTGGGGGTTTCGCAGGCGACTGCGAAACGCGACTGGGATGTCGCGCGCGCCTTCCTCTTCAAGGCGCTGCAATGAAGCTGGCGCAGACCCTGCAGCTGCTGGAGCAGGCGCTGGAACGCCCCGGCCCCGAGCGCGGCACCTATCTGTTCAATCTCGAGGGCGTCGACCCCGAACAGCGCGAGGCAGCGCTGGCCTTGCTGGCGGCGCATCAGGCCAGCGAGGGCTTCCTGGAACCCGACCGCGGCGCGGCGATGCCCGAACTGCTCGGCCCCTGGCGGCTGCTGGCGCCGATCGGCGCTGGTGGCATGGGACGGGTCTGGCTGGCCGAACGCGCCGATGGGCGCTACGAACAGCGGGTGGCGCTGAAGGTCATGAGCGGCCTGCTTGGCGATGCGCAGGCGCTGCAGCGCGCCGCGGCCGAGCGCCAGTTCCTGGCCGCGCTGGAGCACCCCAACATCACCCGCATTTTCGATGCCGGTTTCACCCCGGAAGGCCAGCCCTATGTGGTGATGGAGCTGGTCGAAGGCGAACGCATCGATCGCTGGTGCGCGCACGCCGCGCTGGATGCCAAAGCGCGCGTGCGCCTGTTCCTGAAAGTGCTGGATGCAGTCGACGCCGCGCACCGCGCGCTGATCGTGCATCGCGACCTGAAGCCGGCCAACGTGCTGGTGACGTCCGCCGGTGAACCCAAGCTGCTCGATTTCGGCATCGCCAAATCGCTCGACGGCGGCATCGACGGCCCGCGCACGGGCACGGGCTTGAGCCCGATGACACCGCAGTACGCGAGCCCCGAGCAGCTGCAGGCGCGACCACCGACCACCGCCTGCGATGTGTGGTCACTGGGCGTGCTGCTGTACGAGCTGCTCACCGGCCAGCTGCCCTTCGATCTCGATGGCGTGCCGCTGGCGACGATGCTGCCGCGCCTGCGCGAGGCGCCGAGCACGCGCGCCAGCCAGCGCATCGACGCACATCGCCTGCAGATTCCGAAGGCTGACGTTCGCGCTTGGCAGCGCACCCTGCGCGGCGATCTCGATCGGGTGCTGCTGAAGGCGCTGGCCTATGAGCCCGAGCGCCGCTACCGGTCGGCGCGTGCGCTCGGCGACGACCTGCAGCGTTGGCTCGACCATGAGCCGGTATTGGCCCGCCACGGCGGCGGCTGGTACCGCTTCGGCAAATTCGTGCGTCGCCACCGCTTGCCTGTAGCGGCAGCGGGCGCCGCGCTGCTGGCGCTGATGGTCGGCCTGGGCGTGGCCGCGCAGCAGGCCCGCGAGGCGCGCGCGCAGGCGGCTCGTGCCGAGGCCGCAGCGCGCTTTCTGGCGCAGATGATCGACTGGGCCGACCCGACCCAGAGCGGCGGCGAGATCACCCTGCGCCAGGCCATCGATCGCGCCGCCGCCGAGGTCGGCCAGCGCTTCGCGGATCAGCCGGCGCTGGAGGCGGAGGTACGACTGGCTTTGGGTCGCGGTTACAACTCGCTGCTGGCGTATGAGGCCGCGCAGGTGCAGCTCGACCGTGTGCTGGAACTGCTGCCGGCCGGAAGCGCCGAGCGCGCGCCGGCGGAGCTCAGCGCGGCGGTTCTGGACTGGTCGCTGGGACGCACCGATCGCGCCGAGCAGCGTTACCTTGAGGCGATCGACACCTTCGAGCACTACGGTGTCGGTGGCACCCCTCTGGGTACCGCTTGGAACGACTACGCGGCGCTTCTGAACGAGCAGGAGCGCTACGACGAAGCGTTCCGCGCGGCCGTCGAGGCTCTGGCTCACATTGATGCGCAGGCCGATCCGCGCAGCCGGGCTGCAGCCCTGGGCAATCGCGCTTCTGCCGAAGATGGCCTTGCTCGATTCGAGGACGCCGAACGCAGCTATGCCGAATCCAGCGCGATCTTCGAGCGCCTGCTGCCCGCAACCGCCTACGATCTCTCGATCAACCTCAACAACCGCGCCGTGCTGATGCGCAGCATGAATCGGGTTGCCGACTCGATCCCGCTGTTCGAGCAGGCGATCGCCTTGCGCGAGCAGACCCTCGGTGCCAGCCACGGCAGTCTCGCTACCCTCTACGCCAACCTGTCGCGGGCGCGGCTGTTCACCGGCGACAACCAGGGTGCACGGCGCGACGTGGAGCGCGCGGTGGCGATTGCCGAGCAGAGCTTCGCACCGGACTATCAGATGCTGGGCCACGTCTACTCAGCGGCCGCAGAGATCGCCGCTGTGCGCGCGGACGCCGATGAAGTGCGGCGGCTGGCGGCGCTGGCCTTGGCGGTGTACGACCGCGCGGATGCGGTGACCCCCGAGCGCCGGCAGCAGGTACAGGACTTGCTGGACGCGTTGCCCGCGGACAACGCGCCGCAGTCGGCGATCACCTCAGATTCTCGCGATGCAGCGGCTCCCGCCGACTGAGCTGATTCAGCGCGGCGCGGTTGCGCGCGGCACCACCGCCATGGTCAGGCGTGAGATGCAGACCGGTTGCCCGGCCTCATTTTCGATGCGGATGTCCCAGACCTGGGTGCTGCGGCCGATGTGGATCGGACGCGCGATACCGATCACCCAGCCGTGGGTGACCGCACGCAGATGATTGGCATTGATCTCGAGCCCGACCGCCAGCTGGGTGGCGGGATCCACGCATAGGCTCGCGGCCATGCTGCCCAGGGTCTCCGCCAGCGCCACCGAAGCGCCGCCGTGCAGCAGGCCGAAAGGCTGACGGGTGCGCGGGTCGACCGGCATGCGACCGCGGATGAAGTCTTCGCCAACCTCCAGCACCTCGATCCCAAGGTGCTCGACCAAGGTGCCGACGCCGCCAGCGTTCAGGCCGGCGGCGTCGGTGTCTTGCGTGAATACGCGGGCCAAACTCAGCGGACCGTCATCAGGCCAGGCCGCCAGCTGCGGGTGTAGCTGGCGCGGCCGTAGCCGCTGCTGCCGCCGTAGCCGACGCCGTAGTCGCGCTCGCGGCGGCGGTGGATGCGGGTGATCAGCTCTTCGCGTCGGGATTCCAGGAAATCGGCGCGGCCGAGCGTGGCCGGGTCCAGACCGCGGCGCTCGGCCTCGTGCTGACGGAAATCGCAGAAGTCATCGTAGGCCTCGATTTCATTGTGCAGCTGGCGCAGGCAGAGCTCGATCATGATCGCGTCGTCGAGGTAGCCCAGCACCGGCACATGGTCGGGGATGGCGTCTTCGGGGTTTACGAAGTAGACCAGGGCCGAGACCACGTGCTTGCGGTCTTCCTCGGGCAGGGCAAAGCCCTCGTCGTTGAGCATCGCGATCAGCGAGTCCAGACCCTCAAGCCGCTGGCGGATGAAGTCAGGCAGGCTGTCGATCTTGGCCGATTCCAGCAGCTTCATCGCGGCCTTGACGATCTCGTCCGGCGACTTCGCACTGGCTTCGGAGGAGGCCTGCGCGGCGCGGAAGCGTTCGATGTCGCTGTCGCTGAGTTCGATGTTGATGCTGAGTGGCATGGCGATTCCTTGGCAGGGGTACGGCGGGCATCGGGGCCGGCGGCGAGGATCGCACCGGAACCTGCGCAGCCTAGCCAGCGCCCAATGGGTGGTCAATTGACGATCGTCACCGGTACGGCAAAACGCTGTCGTTTCGCGCAGGCCTCGGCTTCGTGCTTCAATGCGCGCGCAAGCGGGGGTGTCCGGCAACAGCCGGGCTGAGAGAGTCCCTTTGAACCTGATCCGGCTCATACCGGCGTAGGGAGCTTCGAAACGGTGGTCCGGCCGCAGCCTCCGCGCAGCCGCACTCCGCTCCGGCGCCGTCGCTTGGTTCTCCACTCCAAGGATGCCGCCATGAATGCCCTGCCCGAAGACTTCCAGCGCGCCGCCGAGGCGCTCTCGGCCGATGTCACCCGCCCGATACCCGGCTCGCGCAAGATCCACGTCACGGGCTCACGCCCTGATCTGCGCGTGCCGATGCGCGAGATCCACCAGTCCGACACCCCGGCCCTGTTCGGCGCCGAGCCGAATGCGCCGCTGACGGTGTACGACACCTCTGGCCCTTACAGCGACGCGGATGCACGCATCGAACTGACCGAAGGCCTGGCACGACTGCGCGCTGGCTGGATCGAGGAGCGCGGCGACACCGAGTTGCTGTCCGCCATCAGCTCGAAGTACGGCCAGCAGCGCCTGCACGATGCCAAGCTCGACAGCGTGCGCTTTCCCAATCTGAGCGCGCCGCGTCGAGCCAAGGCGGGCGCCAACGTCAGCCAGATGCACTACGCCAAGCGCGGCATGGTCACCCCTGAAATGGAGTTCGTCGCGATCCGCGAGAACCAGCGCCGTGAGGCGCTGATCGAGCAGGTGCGCGCGCAGGGCATGGCGCGTGGACGCATGCACGCCGGCCACGACTTCGGCGCCAGCCTGCCCGGCCTGATCACGCCGGAGTTCGTGCGCGACGAAATCGCCCGCGGCCGCGCGATCCTGCCCAACAACATCAATCACCCCGAGAGCGAGCCGATGATCATCGGCCGCAACTTCCTGGTGAAGATCAACGCGAACATCGGCAACAGCGCAGTGACCTCGTCGATCGCGGAAGAAGTCGAAAAGATGGTGTGGTCGATCCGCTGGGGCGCCGACACCGTGATGGACCTGTCCACCGGCAAGCACATCCACGAAACCCGCGAGTGGATCCTGCGCAACTCGCCGGTGCCGATTGGTACGGTGCCGATCTATCAGGCGCTGGAGAAGGTCGGCGGCCGCGCCGAAGAGCTGACCTGGGAACTGTTCCGCGACACCCTCATCGAGCAGGCCGAGCAGGGCGTGGACTACTTCACCATCCACGCTGGCGTGCGTCTGGCGTACATCCCGTGGACCGCCAAGCGCGTCACCGGCATCGTCAGCCGCGGCGGCTCGATCATGGCCAAGTGGTGTCTCGCGCACCACAAGGAATCGTTCCTGTACACGCATTTCGAAGAGATCTGCGAAATCATGAAGGCCTATGACGTGGCCTTCTCGCTGGGCGACGGCCTGCGCCCCGGCTCGATCGCTGATGCCAATGATGCCGCCCAGTTCGGTGAGCTGGAAACCCTGGGCGAGCTGACCAAGATCGCCTGGAAGCACGACATCCAGACCATGATTGAAGGCCCCGGCCACGTGCCGATGCAGCTGATCAAGGAGAACATGGACAAACAGCTGCGCGAGTGCGGTGAGGCGCCGTTCTACACGCTGGGGCCGCTGACCACCGACATCGCGCCCGGCTACGACCACATCACCAGCGCGATCGGCGCGGCCATGATCGGCTGGTACGGCACGGCGATGCTCTGCTACGTCACGCCCAAGGAGCACCTCGGCCTGCCCAACAAGCAGGACGTGCGCGACGGCATCATCACCTACAAGATCGCGGCCCACGCAGCCGATCTGGCCAAGGGCCATCCCTCGGCGCAGATGCGCGACAACGCGCTTTCCAAAGCGCGCTTCGAGTTCCGTTGGGAAGACCAGTTCAACCTCGGTCTCGATCCGGAAAAGGCGCAGGAATTCCACGACGAGACCCTGCCCAAGGACGCCCACAAGACCGCCCACTTCTGCTCGATGTGCGGGCCGAACTTCTGCTCGATGAAGATCACCCAGGACGTCCGTGACTACGCCGCGGCGCAGGGAGTGAGCGAGCAGGAGGCGCTGGAGAAGGGCATGCAGCAGAAGGCCGAGGAGTTCCGCGCACAGGGGGCGGAGGTGTATCGCAAGGCGTAAGCCGACCGAGCCCGAGGCGGGCCTGGCCTGCGCGGGCAGGACGATTCCTGCGCCGCGCAGCTGCGAGGTTTTCATCTCCGCGCGGGATCCGCATCCATGGGAAGGCATGAGGCCGCGCGGAACACTGAGTGGGCGCCGATACATGGGAGCGTTGGGTGCTGCGCCTCGCCTCGACGCACCGGCATCCACGCCGCGCTGCGCGCGGCGCGATCCCGAGCGCACGCTGCTGTACGCGCAGGGGCAAGCGCACGACCCGGACTTCCTCTTGCATCTTGAGGCGGAGGGGCGCGTTGCCCGGGTACGTACGCGGGGAGTTCGATGCCTGCCCGGCCCTGCGCTGCCGGGTGTTCGGCTACGCCTGCCTGCGGGTAGTCTGCAAGCCGTGCAATGCCCAGCGGCGAGTGGAATCTTCCGGGGCGGATTCAACTGCGAATGGCGACCGGCATGCTCCCAACTGCGCTCACGACCCACCACGGCGGGAGGTTTGCTGGTCGATCCGGCACGGTGCCAGTCCACCGGGCAAGCAAGACCAATCCACAAGCGCTCAGCGCTACACTTCGCCCGCCAGCCTCGACGATAGACGCTGCGTTCAGCCAATTCACACCACCAGCCGAGAGCACGCCATGAGCAAGGGAATGGATCAGAAGAAGACCCAGAAGAAGGAGCCGACAAAAACGCTCAAGGAAAAGCGTGCGGCCAAGAAGGAGAAGAAGGGTAAGTAGCGCGATTGGTGAATTGTCTGCTCGGGCACGCGGTCTGCAACCTGCCCGCGAGACGCCGCGCCCCACTCCGTCAGGAATGAAGATTCGCGCAAAAGGATCACCGCGGCGCCCGGCCGGCGAAAGCCGATCGGGTAGCTTGGCGCGGCTTCTGCACTGATCTTCGCTGCACCGCGGATGTGCTCAGTGCCGCGCACCCCCTCGCAATGAATGGCGCGCCGGTCGTGCATGCATCTAATGCGCTGTCCGAGGCAAGCAAATCGCTCTGGATGCGGGCTTCCACCAGCGTTCGGCGACGCGCGAATGTGCGTGCACAGCCCATGTGGAAGACACCGAAGGCGCAGCGGGCCGCTCCCGGCAACCCGCCGCGCCCCGGGTTCAGTAGCGGCGGTCAAAGGCGAAGCGCTCGCCGTTGGCCCGCACCAGCTCGCGGGCGTAGAACTCCTTCCTGAGGTCGTCATCGACCAGGCCGCGCACCGTGACCTGTTCGCCGGTGTCGACTGGGACCATGTGCGGTCCGATGTAGACCTTGATGCTGCCGCTGGCGTCCGCGATCCGGAACTCGTCTTCGTCGAGGATGCGCTCGACCGTGCCCTGGATCGTGGCGGTGGTGCCGCGGGTCAGGTCACCGATCGGCGTGACCGTTTCATTGGCGAACGTGCTGGCCGAGGCCAGAGCCAGCAGTGCGCCGAGCAGTGCGATGCGTTTCATGGGGTTCTCCTAGGGGTCAGTCCAGCGCCACGATCAGAAGCACGAAGAAGGCCAGGCCACCGGCGGCCAGCCAGGCGCGCGGCAGTCGGAACTCCAGCTCCTGTTTCATCCAGTCGCCGAGCTTGGCCGGGCCTTGGCTGCGGGTGTCGTCCTGCTGCATGTCCATGTCGATTCTCCTTGGGGGGAAGCCCGCATCAGGGCGGGCAGGAGAAAGGCTAGGGGCACTCGCTGACGACAGACTGACGGCCGCGCGCCGCGCCACGCTGCAAGCGTGCTCGTTCAGCCGGCAGCAGGTCGGCGCGCGGCGGGCTTGAACGTGAGCACGAACTCGGCGCCGCCCTGTGCGCGATTGCAGGCGCTGACGGTGCCCTCCTGCGAGGCCATGGCCCGGCGCACGATCGCAAGGCCGAGGCCGGCGCCACCCGCGGCGGCATCCGGACCGCGACGGAACGGTTCGAAGATCTCTGCTTCCTGCCCGGCCGGGAGCCCGCGACCCTCGTCGGACACGCGCAGCTGCGGCCCGGGTCCGACCGTGACGACCACCGTCCCGCCGCCGTGTAGCACCGCGTTCTCGACGAGGTTGGTCAAGGCCAGTTCGACCGAGGCGGGATCGGCGCGGACGTGGGCGCTCTCGGCGTCGAGCTGCAGTTCGAGCGCGGCGCCCTGGACGTAGGCGAACGGCGCCAGGTTGGCCACGACCGCATGCGCGACATCGGCGAGATCGATGAGCGCGTCGCCGGGCGCTGCCGCCTCTGCGGTGGCGACCGACAGCAGCTGCTGCACGCTGCGGCTCAGCTGGCGAACGTCGCGGCGCAGTGCGTCTTCCGTGGGCCCCGGCGGCAGCGCGTCCAGACGCGCGGTCAGCACCGCCAGCGGCGTGCGCAGGGCGTGCGCGGCCTCGGCCGAGCGCTGCCGTTCCGCCGACAGCGCGCCCTCCAGCCGCTGCAGCGCGCGCGCCAGCGCGTCGACCAGATCCCTGATCTCGTCAGGCTGCGCGGCATGCAAGGGGGGTGCGGGGTTGTGCGCCCCTGGACGCAGACCGCGTGCCCAGGCCGCCGCGGCCGTCACCGGCTGCATGGCGCGCCTGACCAGCGCGGCGTTGGCGCCGATCAGCAGCAGGATCACCGGCACCAGCGGCAGCGCGACGTGGGTGGCGAGTTCGTCGAACAGGGCGCGCAGCTTCCAGCGCGCGGGATCGCCGGCCATCGCCACGATCACGCGCAGCGGGCCGCCGGGGCGCTCGATGGCGCGGGCGCTGATCCGCAGGCTGCGGCCATCGAGCTCCACCATGGCGTCGACCGACTCGCTGCGATGCAGCCACTGCAGATCGGCAGGCAGCAGCTCGGGATTCACCGCTTCGACGTACTGGCCGCCGGCGTCGACCACGGCGAAGGCGTAGTCCTGTGAATGGGTCTGGAAATCGGCGCGCGCCCGCTCCGAGATCTGCGGCGACGGGCGACCGGGCTGGATGTCATCGGTAATGCGATCGAGCTGATGGTGCAGCGCCGAGCGCGCGAGTTCGTCCGGCAGGCTGGCGTAGCGCAGCGCGACGGCGGTCAGGTTGACCAGGGCCAGGCCGAGTGCGATCAGCGCCAGGCGTCGGGTCAGCAGCGCGCTGAGCGAGCGGGTCGGTGCGCTCATGGCCGGGGTCCGGATTCGCGCGGCGGCGCCAGCATCCAGCCCACGCCCCGCACCGCGATCACGGTCAGCGGCGCGTCGGCTGACTCGAGCGCCTTGCGCAGGCGGGAGACCACCGCCTCCAGCGCGTTGGGGCTGACCTCCTCATCGAAACCGTAGACAGACTGCTCCAGCACGGAACGCGGCACCACACGGCCACTGCGGCGCATCAGCTGTTCGAGCACGCTCACCTCGCGCCGACCCAGCGGCAGGCGCTGGCCGTGCAGTTCGACATTGCGGGTGGCGGTGTCCAGCGCGAGCGCGCCTTCGACCAGGGCGGGCCCCGTGCGCGCCCCGGGACGCCGCAGCAGCGCGCGGCAGCGGGCCAGCAGCTCGGAGACCTCGACCGGCTTGATCAGGTAGTCGTCGGCGCCGGCGTCGAGCCCGAGAATTCGATCGTGCAGCTCGCCACGCGCGGTCAGCATCAGCACCGGAGGGCCGGGGCTGCGACGCCACTCCGTGAGCAGGTCGAGGCCGCTGCCGTCCGGCAGACCGATGTCCAGCACGACCAGGTCGTAGGGCGTTGCCGCGAAGAAACGCCGCGCGACCGCGGCGCCGTGTGCACAGTCGACCGCGAAGCCGCCGCGGCTGAGTCCGGCAGCGAGGGCTTCGGCAAGCGGGAGGTGGTCTTCAACCAGCAGCAGGCGCATGAATCCAGTATGCGTACCGGGCCTCGACAACCCAAGGCGTACCTCCAAGGGGCGCAGTCGACCTTGCCTGTCTGAGCGGCTACGACGGTCTCTGCGCTCAGCGCGCGAGCCCGCTTGGTCCCCGCTGTCTCGAACGGCGCCGGCACGATCAGGCATCGCAAGTGCCGGTCTCGCTGCGCCCCACCATGCAGTCCGGTGGCCGCCGCGAGTGGGCTGAGGCAAGGTGAACGCTGACAAAGGCCTGCTCTGGAGCGCTGGGCCGAGTCGGACCCGGAACCGGGGCAGGCGCTGTGATGCCGGCGGGATCGATGCCGTAGGCTGGAACCGATCGAGCGCAGCGACGATCCGAAGGCACTGCGGGACGTTCTGGCGGCGCGGGATGACCCGCCATCGCCCGGGCCCGAGGAGTCGATGATCCGCGCGTGCGGGAACCGCGTACGCGCCCTGAAGCCTCCGGGCCAGGCAGGGTGGATCGCCTTCGAGTCGGCCCCTCTGGCGGATCTGGTCGTCCGTCATGCGCTGAGCGCCGCTCTGCGTCAGCGCAGCGGCGAGCGACATCGGGCGGCGTTGAGTCAGAACGAAGCGCTGCGAACCCTGCGCAGGGGCATGCTGAAGTCGCAGTGCGGTAAGTGCCCTTGCACCCCGCCGGCCTCTGCATACAGAGTTTCAGCGGGCCGCCGGTAGCCCATGCACTCCCTTTGCCTTGTCGAAGCTGCGGCAGGCGTTTGGCTGTGACGATCGAACACTTGGCTAACCGGGGGAATTCGGCGAGCTGAGACGAAGCATCCGCGTGAAGTCGAGTGAGCGCCTGTGCCGACTGAGTGGTTTCGCCAAGCTCTGCTGCGACTCGCAGGCCATCGATCGGCGAACGCGCTGATCGTGCTCGCCCTTGGGCTCAGCCTGGGCGCCACGATTTGTGCCGGCCTGTTCACCCACCTGTTGATCTCTGGTGCGTTGCCGTATCCGCAATCCGATCGTCTGGTCATCGCCGAGCTGCAAGGGCCCGGACAGGATGGACAGGGCCGACAGTTCAGCTATCCGGCGCTGGAGTTGCTGCAGCGTGAAGCGCAGGGGACGCTCGCCGCATCGGTGATGCTGGACCATGCGCGTGATCTTTTGTTGTCTCATCCGGCCCAGCCCCTGCTCAACGTCGCCTACGCCTCACCCGGCTATGCGGAGCTGTTCGCACCCCGGATGGCCCTGGGCCGATTCCCGGGGGCTGGGCACCGCGAGCGCTCGCCTGCCCAGGCGGTGATCAGCCATGCGGCCTGGGTCGCCCTGTTCGACCAGCGCGCCGATGTGATCGGCCTGAACGTACTCACTGCCGTGGGCAGTTTCGAGGTGGTTGGCGTCACCGCTGCCGATTTCATCGAACCGCAGCTGCATGCGCCCGGGCATCGCACCGCCCTGTGGTTACCCTGGGCTGCCAACCCGTCGCCGCGGCAGTGGGGCTGGACCTCGCGCACCGACACGCTGCAGCTGGTGGGTCGGCTGAGGCCGGAGCTCGATCTCGCGCTCGCAACCGAGCAACTGTCGACGTTGTTCGAGCGTGAGTGGCGAGAGGCCACCGGGCTCGAATCAAGCGCGTCGCCTGACATCGTGCCGCGCGTACAGCTGATCGAAGGGAGTCGCGCGTTAGCCGGACGTGGTCTTGCCCTTGCACCTCTGCTGTTGGCTGCGACCTCAGGCCTGCTGCTGATCACCGTCGTCAACCTCGCGCATATCGTGGTCGCTCGAGCGGCCCAACGTCGGCACGCGTTCTCGATCCAGCGCGCGTTGGGCGCACGCTCAAGTCATGTGTTCCAGGCGCTGCTGGTGGACACACTGGCACTGATACTGCCCGCGGCGCTCCTGGCATTCGCTGTTGCGTGGATCGGCGCCGTTCTGATGCGCACGCATCTGCTGCACCTGCTGCCGCGAATGGATGAGCTGAAGATCGGCGCACCGGCGTTGGCCCTCAGCCTGGGCGCGGCGATGCTGATCGCGCTTGTTTTGGCGGGCCTCGCCTACATCGTGTGCCTTCGCGAGGGACGCGCTGGCCCAGGCGTAGCGGCGCGGACGATCGGTGCCAGCGGCCTGCCGCGCCCTCTGCGTACGGCGCTGTTCGGCCTCCAGGTGGGTCTTGCCGGGGTGCTGATCGCAGCCAATCTCGGAGTGTTGCGTGAGGCTGCGGTCGTGTTGCGCGAACCCGGCATCGATCTGGAACGCAGCGCCAGCCTGTACCTCTACCAGCGCCCCGGATCGACCGCGAGCGATGCGCCGGCCGCGCAACAGTTCGATGAAATGAGGCGACGGCTGGCGGATCTGGCGGGTGTTGAGATGGTCAGCCAGTCGCATTCGCCTCTGCAGGATTTCATCCCCACTGCCGTCGTCTCCGATCGATCAGCCACCGAGCGGCCCGTCGGCGTGAAGCGGATCGATTCCGGCTATCTGGCGCTGACCGGTCAGAGTCTGGTGATGGGTCGCGGCTTCAGCGCCGAAGACATCCAGCAGGGCGCGCCGCTTGCCTTGGTCAATGCGTCCTTCGCGCGCCTGCTGGCTGGCGATGGCGAGGTGCTGGGAACACAGCTCATGCGAGAGGGAGCGGTCTCGCACACCGTCATCGGCGTGGTGGACGATCGCCGCTACCCAGGTGCAGGTGCGGCCGACCCACACCTGTACTTGCCGGCAGCGCAGGCAGGCAGCAATTTCGTACTGCGCTTCCGGCCCGGCCAGGCGATGTCGCGCGCGCAGTGGGTAGCTTTTGTCGAGGCAGTGAACCCCGGACTCGGCGTATTCCTCTATGACGATCTGAATGCTCTGAAATCGGAGCTGTTGCTACCGCGCCATATCGCAGCCACCGCCACCGCACTCGTCGCTTTACTGGTGATCCTCACCGCGGCCTTGGGGCTGCATGGCATGGTGGCGCATGCGGGAATACAGATGCGGGGCGAGATCGGTGCTCGGCTGGCTTTCGGTGCGCGTCCGCGTCACGTTCATTCGGCGCTGGCGAGCCGGCACTTGCGAGGCTTCGCTCTGGGCGCTGCCTTAAGCCTCGTCGCGGCCTCGCTGCTGACCGGGATGGCATCGGCATCAGGCGTGCTTGCACTGACCGTGAGGGCGGCGGATGTCGCCATTGCCTTGGGCGTGCTGGGCTTACTTGCTTGGCTGGTCTGTGTTCTGGTGGCCAGATCCATGCTGCGGGAATCGCCAGCCGAGGTGCTGCGCCTGGCAGGGTGCCAACTTTAGGTCAACACTGATCAAGCCCATCCTCGCCTGGATCAGCGGTCGCGAGTCCGGCACATGCCCGGGTGCGTTCGGCCGCTGCGCGGCGGCGCCTTCGCCGCGTTCGGTCACGCAGGAGCAAGCACTGACGTGCGCGATCCGCGAGCGCACCCTGCATGGCGCGCAGGAACGCTGAATTCTTCAGCCTTGCCTTGGGCCTGTCGAGAGCTGTTTCCAGCCGAAGCGGGCAACTTGTCCGAGGCCCCTGAGACCCGATCGTAGCGATTGGCAGCGTAGTGAAGTGGTCGTATCCACCCGGAACCTCAAGCGGGTGTGCGCCAGCCTGGGCGGTGAAATGAGCAAGGGGCCTGCGCGAGGCGGGCCCTTTGCTGTTGTGGCGTTCGCAAATGCCGTCGCGTTCGTCGATGCGCGCAGCGGTCGGACTCAGAACGGTGGCGCTTCGCTGGCGGCCCCCTTCTTGGCTACAGCTTTCTTTGCAGGCGCTTTCTTCGCGGCTGCCTTCTTCGCCGGTGCCTTCTTGGCTGCGGCTTTCTTCGCCGGTGCCTTCTTCACCGCGGACGGAGCCTTGGCCGCGGCGACCTTCTCGGTGCTCTTTCTCGCCCCGAAGCGGCTGCCGCGCTTGGCGCCGCGCGCCGGCGCGGTGGCCATGATGGCCTCGCAGTCGGCGAGCGTGAGCGAAGCCGGCTCGACGTCCTTCGGAATCTTGCCGTTCTTTTCGCCGTCGGTGACGTAAGGGCCGTAGCGTCCGTTGACGACCTCGATGGCGCTGCCCTCGAACTTCTTGATCAGGCGGTTGGCGGCGGCTTCGAGCTTTTCGGCCACCAGCTGCACTGCCCGCGCCAGATCAATGGTGTAGGGATCGTCCTCGGTCTTCAGCGAGGCGTACACGCTGCCGAGCTTGACGAAGGGCCCGAAGCGGCCGACGCCGACGGTGACTTCTTCGCCCTCATGCGCGCCGAGCGTGCGCGGCAGCTTGAACAGCTCCAGCGCGTCTTCGAGCGTGATCGTGTGCATGCTCTGGCCGGCACGCAGCGAGGCGAAGCGCGGCTTGTCCTCGTCTTCCTTGGTGCCGATCTGCGCGAAGGGCCCGTAGCGACCGAGGCGCACGCTGACCGGCAGGCCGGACTTGGGGTCGTTGCCGAGCACCCGCGAGCCGCTGGCGTCGCTGCGGTCCACCGTCTCGATCTTGTCGTCGACCAGCAGCTTGAAGGGCTTCCAGAAGCGCTCCATCAGCGGCAGCCAGTCTTCCTCGCCGCGCGAAACCGCGTCGAGTTCGTCTTCGAGCTTTGCGGTGAAGTCATAGTCGACGTAGCGGGTGAAGTGACCCGACAGGAAGTTGGCAACCGCGCGGCCGACGTCACTGGGACGGAAACGGCGATTGTCGAGCATCACGTACTCGCGCGACAGCAGGGTCTGGATGATGCTGGCATAGGTCGAAGGACGGCCGATGCCGTATTCCTCCAGGGTCTTGACCAGGCTGGCTTCGGAGAAGCGCGGCGGCGGCTCGGTGAAGTGCTGATCGATGACGATCGCCGACAGCGGCACGATGTCGCCCGGCTTCATCGCCGGCAGCTTGCGGCCTTCGTCTTCGGCATCCGCCGATTTCTGGTCGGTGCCTTCCTCGTACACCGCCAGGAAGCCGGGGTCGATGATGGTGGTGCCGGTGGCGCGGAAGCCGTGCTCGCGGCCCGCCGCCAGCTCGACGCTGACGGTGTTCATCGTGGCCGGCACCATCTGGCAGGCGATCGCGCGCTTCCAGATCAGCTCGTAGAGCTTCTGTTCGTCGGGGTTCAAATGCGCAGCCACCGACTTCGGCGTCAGCTTGGCTGAGGTCGGTCGGATCGCCTCATGGGCTTCCTGCGCGTTTTTGGACTTGGTGCGGTACTCGTTGGCGGCCGAGGGCAGGGCATTCGGGCCGAAATCGCGCGCGATCACCTCGCGGATCTCCGCCACGGCTTCCTGCGACAGGTGGGTCGAGTCGGTACGCATGTAGCTGATCAGGCCGACCGTGCCCTCCTCGCCCAGGCTGACGCCTTCGTACAGCTTCTGCGCCACGCGCATGGTGCGGCTGGTCGAGAAGCCGAGCTTGCGCGCGGCCTCCTGCTGCAGGGTCGAGGTGATGAAGGGCGGCGCCGGACGACGCTTGCGCTCGCGGCTCTGCACATCGGACACGTGCAGCGCATCGCCCGCGGCCTGGACCAGGCGACCGCGCGCGGCTTCCGCGTCGGTCGCATTGGTGAGGTCGAACTGCTCGAACTTCTTGCCGTCGAGCTTGACCAGCTTGGCGTTGAAGGGGGTGACCGCATGCGCGAGCTGGGCCTCTGCGGTCCAATACTCGCGGGCGACGAAGGCTTCGATCTCTTCCTCGCGTTCGACAATCATGCGCAGGGCGGGGCTCTGCACGCGGCCCGCCGACAGTCCGCGCTGCACCTTGCGCCACAGCACCGGCGACAGGTTGAAGCCGACCAGGTAGTCGAGCGCACGTCGCGCCTGCTGGGCGTTCACCAGGTTGTCGGAGACCGCACGCGGCTTCGACATCGCCTCCTTGATGGCGCGCGGGGTGATCTCGGTGAAGACCACGCGCTGCAGGGTCTTGTCCTTCAGCAGGCCGCGTTCACGCAGCACCTCGGCGATGTGCCAGCTGATCGCCTCACCCTCGCGGTCCGGGTCGGTCGCGAGGAACAGGGCGTCGGCGGACTTGGCGGCCTTGGCGATCGCTTCGACGTGGCGTTCGTTGCGCTCGATCAGCTCGTAGCGCATCGCGAAGCCACGCTCGGGGTCGACCGCGCCCTCCTTGGGCACGAGGTCACGGACGTGGCCGTAGGAGGCCAGGACCTGGAAGTCCTTGCCGAGGTACTTGTTGATCGTCTTGGCCTTGGCGGGCGATTCGACGATGAGCAGATTCTTGGCCATTTGCATCCATCAGGGGCGAGAGGAGGACGCGGGCGCCGCGTCCTGTCGATGCGCCCGTCATTCAAGTGTGTGCAGGTAACCCGAGCGGCTTGAAGAAGCCGTGAGCGGGTGATCGCTTTTCCGGCGGACCTGTTCGGGCCCGTCCGTGCGGATCAGCTGTTCTTTTTCAGTGTCACCACAGCGGGTGACGTCAAGTCAAGCCTGCCCGGCCAGCCAGACCCGCCCGGCACCGGGCAGCGCCGCTGCCGCAACCGGCGCCGCGGGGAGCTGCAGGCTCGGCGGTGCAAACTGTGCGCCGCGGCTGCGCGCGCGCTCGACGTAGTCCTGATAGGCGGGAATCGCTACCGCCGCCATGATGCCGATCGTCGCGATGACGCCGAACACCATGAACACCAGGAACACGATCACACAGCCGCCCAGACCGCACTGCTGGCGCTCGGAGTGCGGCGTGTAGGCCCATTTGTCGACCACCAGGGTGCTTGCCACGAAATCGTGCAGGGCGCGCTTCTGCTCGGTGAAGCCGGCCATGAAGAAGCCGATGTAAAACGTGAGATAGGAGATCGATGCAGCGAACCAGCGCCCCAGCGCGTGGGCGAAGCCCAGACGCCTACCGTCGCGATCGGTGACCTTGATGCCCAGCGCCATCTTGCCAAGAGTTGCCTGGGACGAGGAGCTCTCCATCAGGGAGTAATAGAGACCCGCCATCCCGAACCAAACGGGATAGACAGCGAGCGCGACCAGCGAGCCCCCGTCGGCGAACGAGCTTTCGTCGAAAGGCACGGCGAGGTTGAGGCCGGCGAACACCATCATCAGTGCGAACAGGACGATGTAGAACGCAATCACCACAACCATCGAGTCGACGAAGAATGCCGCCCAGCGCCTCAGGAAGCCCGCGTAGACGATGTCACCGCTGTTCGACCATTGGGATTCGACGTCGAGGCGCGCAGCACCCGGCGCGTAGGGAGATGCGGCTGCCGCGACCGGCGCTGCAGCCGCAGGCGCTGAGGTCGCGCGAGCCGCTGCAGGCGTGAGCGCCGGCGCTGATCCGACCGGCGGCGTGGTGTTGAGCCCGAGCTCCTCAGCCGCGTTGGACAGCGGCTGCCAGTCGGCCCAGCCTTCGCGCCAGACCAGACTGTCCGGCCGCACGCGCCCCTGACGCGCGTGACCGACCAGGATCGCCGCGCTGACGGGACCCTGCTGCTGGCCTTGGGCGTCGACGTAATACCAGGTCCGCGGGCTGGCAGGCGTGTTCATGGCAGGGCTTCCGTAGGATCGAACCGCGGGATGCTTCACCGCCGTGATTCAAAGGTCAAGAAGATTCAGCACCGGCGCTGTCAATCCCGGTGCCTGCGTTCGCTGCGTGGCGGCACCTGAGGCACCCTCGCACGGCATGCGCTGTGCCGCTGGGTTCAGTGCAGTGCTGCGCCGTCGAGCGCGAACAGATGACTTTCCATCCAGGCGAACGCGGCCTCGCGGCCGGGCTGATTGAACAAAACCATCAGCACCACCCACTTGAGGTCATCGAGATCGAGCTCGACCTGATCCAAAGCCATCGCGCGGTCAATGACCTGCTCGCGCAGGGCGCCGTCAAGAATGCCGATCTGCTCCAGAAACAACAGAAAGCCGCGGCAGTCGAGGTCGAGCCGTTCCTGCTCCTGCGGTGCATACAGGCGCAGCGGGATGGCAATCGGATGGGCGCCGTTGCTGGCGTCGCGAAGCTGCTCCAGACCATCGAGCCAGTCAAACGCCTTGCTGACTTCAGCAGGGCTGAAACCGGCCTGGATAAGGCTGGTTTGCAGCGACTCACGGTCGCGGACGGCATCGGGGTCGTCGTAGAAGTAGTTCTCGAACAAGTAGAGCAGTACGTCCAACAAGGTCTCTTTCATCCAGCCTCTGCCTGTGACGGCGCGCATTTCATTCAGGAAGGCCGCCGTGTGTAGCGGCCGTGCTGTGCGCTGACCACTCCCTCCAGTTCCAGCAGAAGCAGCATGGAGGACAGCTCCCCCACGGTCAACCCGGTGCGCTCGGCCAGCAGGTCGATGCCGACCGGGTCGTGCGCCAGCGCTGCCAGCAGTCGCGCGCGCTGTGGATCATCGAACGAGCGCTGCGGTGACACAGGGTCCAGCTCGGCCTCCGGGCTGGCTGCCTGCAGCCTGCCGCGCAGACCCGAAGCCAGGCGCTGCGCGGCAGGCCCGAGCGCGTCGATGACATCGGCGGCGGTTTCGACCAAGGCTGCACCGTCGCGGATCAGCCGATGGCAGCCCCGCGCAAGCGGGTTGTGTATGGAACCGGGGATCGCAAACACCTCGCGGCCGGCTTCGCTGGCATTGCGCGCGGTGATCAGTGCGCCGCTGCGCTGCGCCGCTTCGACAACGAGGGTGCCAAGGGTAAGCCCGGCGATGATGCGGTTGCGGCGAGGGAAATGATCGGGCCGAGCGGCGGTGCCCGGCGCGAACTCGCTGACGATGCATCCGTGGCTGCGAATGCGGACGGCCAATGCCCGGTTGCGCGCAGGGTAGACGCGATCAGGGCCGGTGCCGACCACGGCAACGGTCGGGCAGCCGGCATCCAGCGCGGCCGAATGCGCGGCGGCGTCGATACCGTCGGCCAGCCCGCTGGTGACGATCAGCCCGCTGCGGGCGAAAGTGGCGGCGAAGTCGGCTGCGGTATCGAGGCCGCCCGAGGTCGGATTGCGGCTGCCGACGATCGCGATCTGCGGATACCACAGCAGGTCGGAATCACCGCTGATGAACAGCACCGATGGCGGGTTTGGCGATTCCGCCAGCAGCGCGGGGTAGTCGGCATCGCCGAGCTCGATCAGGCGGTTGCAGGGTTCGGCAAGCCACTCGGCATCGGCGGCGGCACGCTCTTTGTCGCGCTGAAGGAAGGCAGCGGCGGCGGCTTCACTCACGCCCAGCGCGCGCAGTGCCGAGGCCGAGCCGCTGTCCAGGCGTTGCGCGACCTGCGCATCTTCCAGCGCCAGACGCAGCACGCGCCCCGGTAGCGGGGCGCGTACGGCAGCGAACCAGACCTCGGGACGCAGCTTCAAAGCAGAGCTTTCGTCAGGGAAGACGGTCGGGCGCCTTGGCGATGTTGTCGACGCCGGCGGGGCGGATCGCATCCATCACCAGCCCGTAGCTGACCTTGTCGAAGGTGCGGAAGATCATCACATGGCCGATGAACTCGTCCGGCAGCTTGACCTGACGCGAAGGCAGGTTGGCCATGAAATCGTTGCGGTTGGCAATGCGGTCGGTGACGCGGTCGCCTTCACCGTAGAGGGCGAACACGTGACCATTGGCGACGCCATCGCGGGCACCCGCGGACAACGCGACCACGTCGCGCGGACCGGCGATGCGGTAGTAGTCGGTGACGGCCAGCACGCGCATGTTGTCGGGCACACGGTCCGGCGCACGGGGCGTGAAGAACAGGTCGAACGCGGGCTCCTGCACCGGCATCAGCAGATCGCCGGCGCGCACCTCCTTGCCCTCTGGCGCCAGCAGCAGGGTCGACGGGTCACCGGCGACGGTGACTTCCGCGGTGGTGATGTCGGCGACTTCCCAGCCCAGCACCTCGAAGTTCTTGTCGGAAGCGGCGTAGTAGGCCCACTCCATCCCGACCGTCTGCGGTGTCAACCCGTCGCGGGCATTCCACTCGTCCTTCTTGAGGCGCCGATTCTCGCTGAAGGGCGTCGCATGCACGGCGTAGCGAACGGTCGGACGCACAATCGCCCAGCGCTGGCCCGGCTGGAAGTCGGCGCCGCGTGCGTAAACCACTTGCCCGGAGGCCCCGCGCAAGCGGTTTTCTTCGATCGCGATCACATAGGGCAGCCCGGTGGGCTCTTCGTCGAGCACGCGCATGCGCTTGAGGAAGGACTCGACCTCGTGCAGCGGGATCGTGCGGATCGCATCGCTGCTCTCGCGACGGATCTGCGGCTCACGTCGATCCACGCCGAGCACCGGACGCCCGTCCAGATAGGCGAGACTGATCACGTCACCCGGGTAAATGAGGTGCGGATTCTCGATCTGAGGATTGGCCTGCCAGATCTCCGGCCATAGCCACGGCTGCCTGAGGAAGCGGCCGGAGATGTCCCACAGGGTGTCGCCCTTTTTCACCACATAGGTGTCGGGGTGATCTTCGCGCAGTTGCTGGGCCGCCACGCAGGTGGCGAAGGTCAGCACGGCGACGGCGAAAACTGAAAGGAGTTTTTTAAGCATGGCGGCCATCTACCTGATTTACCAAGCAGGTTTCGCCGCACTATAGCGTAAAGATTTGTGGATTAGAAACGGTTCAGGTTCACACATTGGAGGCCTGACCTCGCCCGCGTGCAACTGCGTCCCGACGCGTCGTTCAGCGCATCGCTGCTATATTTCGTCGTCTCTTGTCTTGATTGTCGGCGCCCGCGCGCCCAGGTTGCCGCCATGGCTACGCTTCCCATCCTCGAATTTCCCGACCCGCGCCTGCGTACCCACGCACGCGAAGTGCTGCCTGCGGATTTCACACCCGCGCTGCAGCAGCTGATCGACGACATGTTCGAGACCATGTACGAAGCGCCCGGCATCGGGCTCGCGGCAACCCAGGTGGATCACCACCTGCGCTTCATGGTGATGGACGTGAGCGAGGACAAATCGGAGCCGCGGGTGTTCATCAATCCGCAGATCATCGAAAGCGACGGACATCAGGTCTATCAGGAAGGCTGCCTGTCGGTGCCCGGCATCTTCGCGGACGTCACCCGCGCCAACCAGATCACCGTGCGTGCGCTTGATCGCCACGGGCAGAGCTTCGATCTGAAGGCCGACGGCCTGCTGGCGGTGTGCATCCAGCACGAGATGGATCATCTCGACGGCAAGGTGTTTGTCGACTATCTGTCGCCGCTCAAGCGCGATCTGGTGCGCAAGAAGCTGGCCAAGCAGCGCCGCGGCGCGGCCTGATCGAACCTGCAGCGGACGCAACGCGTCCGCGGAGACTCATCACGATGACGAAGCCCCTGCGCCTGGTGTTCGCGGGCACGCCGGAATTTTCCGTGCCGCCGCTGGAGGTGCTTCTCGACGGCCCGGACAGCGTACTGGCGGTCTACACCCAGCCCGATCGTCCGGCCGGTCGCGGTCGTCTGCTGCAGCCCAGCCCGGTCAAGCAGCGCGCACTGGCTGCCGGTATCGAAGTACGTCAGCCGCTGAACTTCAAGGACCCGGCCGAGCGCGCTCTGTTGGCTGCACTCGAGCCCGATCTGATGATCGTCGTCGCCTACGGCCTGATCCTGCCGCAGAAGGTGCTGGACATCCCCCGCCTCGGTTGCTGGAACCTGCACGCGTCCCTGCTGCCGCGCTGGCGCGGCGCGGCGCCGATCCAGCGTGCGATCGAAGCCGGCGATGCCGAAACCGGTGTCGACCTGATGCAGATGGAGCGTGGCCTCGACACCGGTCCCGTGCTGCTGGAGAGGCGCATTCCGATCACTCCCGATGACACGGGCGGAAGCCTGCACGATCGCCTGGCCGGGCTGGGTGCTGAAGTGCTTCGCGAGGGTCTGGCCCGGCTGCGCGCGGGCCAGGCACTGCAGCCACGTGAGCAGCCCGAGATCGGAGTCAGCTACGCGCACAAGCTCGACAAAACGGAAGCTCGTCTCGATTTCACTCTGCCGGCTGAGCTGCTTGAGCGTCGGGTGCGCGCCTTCAACCCTTGGCCGATCTGCGACTGCGAGCTGGCCGGGGAGCGCCTGCGTGTGTACGCCGCCGTCGCCATCGAAAGCCCCGCAAATGCCGCGCCCGGCAGCGTGCTCGCCGCCAGTGCCGCGGGCATCGACATCGCCTGCGGCGAGGGTGCCCTGCGCCTGACCCGCATCCAGCGCGAAGGCGGGCGAGCACAGCCGGTGGCTGACTACCTCAACGCGCGGCGCACGCCGCTGCTGCCGTGAGTGCGCGCAAGCCCGGCGCCCCGGCGAGTTCGAGCGGTCCCCGCCGACCCTCGGGCGAGATAGCCGTGCCCGGCGCCTTGACCCGCGCCACCGCGGCGCGGGTGCTGGCCGATGTCACGGCAGGGCGCTCGCTGAAAGCCGTGTTGGCACAGCGGCTGCCTGCGCTGCGCGACAGTCGCGATCGTGCGCTGTGTGAGGCGCTCTGCCATGCCGCGCTGCGCCGCCGTGCGCGTGATGCAGTGCTGCTCGAAGCATTGCTCGACAAACCTCTTCCCACCGCCGCGCGCAGCATCGGCCTGCTGCTCGCGGTCGGCTTCGCCCAGCTTGAGCAGCTCGGTCTGCCCGAGCACGCGGCCGTGGCGTCAACCGCCGAGGCTGCGCGCGTGCTGGGTTTCCCGCGCCATGTCGGCCTGGTCAACGCGGTTCTGCGCCGCTTCCTGCGCGAGCGAGCTCAGCTGCCCGCGGGCAGCGAAGCGGAGCAGGCCGCGCACGCGCATCCGGGCTGGCTGCTTGAAGCACTGCAGCGCGATTGGCCGAACGATTACGACACAGTGCTGCAGGCCAATCTTCGGCAGGCCCCGCTGTGGCTGCGTGCACGTGGCGGCGCATCAGGTGCAGCCCAGCTCGCGCAGGATTTCGCGGAGGCCGATGTCCGCGTCGAGCGGATCGAAGGCGCCGCGCTGGCACTGCTTGATGGCGGCGATCCAACGCGCCTGCCTGGCTTCGCGCGCGGACGCTTCGTGGTGCAGGACATCGCCGCACAAGGCGCTGTTGCCGCGCTCGACGCAGGCCCAGGACAGCGCGTGCTGGATGCGTGTGCAGCGCCCGGTGGCAAGGCCGCGCAGATTGCCGAGACGGGCGCCGAGCTGCTGGCGCTGGACAGCGACGCCAAGCGCCTCGAGCGCGTGCAGCAGACCTTTGAGCGCTTGGGCCTGCGCGCCGAGCTGCGCACAGCGGACGCCGCGCATACCGAAGAGTGGTGGGACGGTCGTCCCTTCGATCGGATCCTGATCGACGCCCCCTGCAGCGGCACCGGCGTGATCCGTCGGCAGCCCGACATCCTGCTGCATCGGCGCGCCGAAGACGTGCCCGCACTGGCGGCCCAGCAGGCCCGCCTGCTGCGTGCGCTGTGGCCTTTGCTGGCTGCGGGCGGGCGCTTAGTCTATGCGACCTGCTCCGTGCTGAAAGACGAGAACGAGCGCCAGATCGATGCCTTCCTCGCGGCCCACGCCGATGCCGAGGCCCTGCCCCTGGAGGCGCGCTTCGGCCGGCCCAGCGGGCGCGGCTTCCAGCGCCTTCCCGGCGAAGGCGATGGCGATGGTTTCTTTGTGGCCGCACTGCTCAAGCGCTGAGTCGGTGCCCACCCGCGCAGCGCTCGCCCTGCTGTGCCTGCTCTTGAGCGCCTGCACTGCACAGCAGGCGCCGCGCGCGGTGATCGAAGACGTTCGCCTGCGCCAGCGCGGCGATGTGCTGCAGCTCGACGTTCAGCAGCGACTCGACTTTCAGCCGAACATGCTGGAAGCACTGTCGAACGGCATCGCGCTGCGCCTCGACTACCGGATCGACTACTGCATGGGCCGCGAGCGCGTGGTGCGCAGCCTGTGGCTGCGCTACTACCCACTGGCCAGCGAGTACGAGATGCGCTGGCAGGCCGCGCCGCAGGGTCGACGCTTTGCCCGTCGCGGCGCCCTGCTGGCGGCACTGGATCGCGTCCGTATCGAGCTGCCGGTCGAGGCTGCCGGCTGCGATATCGCGGTGAGCCTGCAGCTGGAGCGCTCGGCCCTGCCCGCACCGCTGCGTTTTCCGGCTTTGATCGGGCTGCAGGACTGGCGCCTGCAGGCGGCGCCGTTCGAGCTCGCCGCGGCGGCAGGTTCATGAGCGCTCGCGGCTTCAAGTGGCCACGGCGGGCGGGCGCGATCGTGCTGTCGCTCGGCGTTCTCGCGCTGGTGTTCTCAGCCCTGTACCTGGCCGCCAGCGCCGAGGGCTTGGGCACGCGCTATGCGGGACTCTACCCCTGGGTGTTCCTGGCGGCAGGCGGTGCGGTGCTGGTGTTGGCCCTGGCGATCGCCGGCCGCCTGCTCAAACTGCGACGACAGCTGCGTGCCGGCGAGCCCGGCGCACGCCTGACCCGCCGCCTGCTGGTGCTGATGCTGGCGCTGTCGCTGCCGCCCGTGCTGCTGGTGTTCGCGTTTGGCGCGCGCTTTGTGGGCGCCAGCGTCGACAGCTGGCTGCGCGCCAACACCGTCGAAGCGATGGACAGCGCGCTCGAACTCGCCCGGCTGCAGCTGCAGGACCGCCGCGACGATGCGATGGCGCGCGCCGAGCGGGTCCTGCTGCAGCTGCGCGCGGAACGTTTTGAACTCGCCAATGCTGTCGAGCGCTCGCTGGACGAAGTGGGTGCCGCTCAGATCGTACTGTTCGAGAACGATGGGCGCATTCGCCACATCGCCGCTGCCGCACCGCAGCTGTTGCTGCCTGCGCCACCCGACGAGAACGCGCTGTCGGCGTTGTCAGCGCGCGGCCGCGTGATCGACCAGGTGCGCGTTGGCGAGGTCGACTACCTGCGTGTCCTGCAGGCGGCCGATTTCGAACGCCGCCAGGTGGTGCAGACGCTCTTCGCCCTGCCGCCGCGGCTGGTGGAGCTGAGCGCGCAGGTCGAAGCGGCCGCCTTCGGAACCCGGCAGGCGCTGTTCCTGCGCGATTCGCTGATCCAGGTGTTTGTGCTGATCCTGAGCCTGGTGGCCCTGCTGTCGGTGTTCCTTGCCGTGCTGATCGCGTTCGATCTGGCGCGTCGACTGGTGTCGCCGATCGGTCGCTTGGCGGCGGCCACACGCGCGGTGGCGGCGGGCCGCCTGGAGCCCGTAGATGTCCCGCCGCGCGGCGACGAGCTCGGTTTCCTGGTCGAGAGCTTCAACCGGATGACGGTCGAGCTTGCCGCCAGCCGCGAGCGCGCGGCGGCCAGCGCGGCCGAAACCGAGCGCCAGCGCGCCTTTCTCGAAACCGTACTGGCGCGGCTGTCCTCCGCGGTGCTGGTGGTCGAGCCTGAGGGGCGACTGCGCGGTGCAAACGCGGCGGCGGCTGAGCTGGCAGGTCTGCCGATGGCGGCCCTGCAAGGCCTTCCGCTGGCGCAGCTGGGCGAGCGATGCCCGTCGCTGGCGGCCTTGGTCGACACGGCCGCTCAGCGCCTGCGTGAGGGCGCGCCGGAGTGGCGCGAGGAGCTGGTGATGGAGTCCGCGGGCGAGCGTCGCCTGCTGCTGCTGCGCGGGGCCCGACTGCCCGACGGCGGTCAGGTGCTGGTGGTCGACGACACCACCGCGATCGACCGCGCGCGCCGCGATGCGGCCTGGTCGGAAGTCGCGCGCCGGCTTGCGCACGAGGTCAAGAATCCGCTGACGCCGATCCAGCTGTCGGCCGAGCGCCTGCGGCGGCGCGTGCTGCCGCAGTTGGCGGCGGCCGAAGCCGAGGTTGTGGATCGGGCCACCCACACCATCGTCGCCCAGGTCGATGCGCTGAAGACCCTGGTCAACGCCTTCGGTGAGTACGCGCGTCCGCCCCAGTTGGCATTGGTTGAGACCGACGTCGCCCGGGTCGCCGACGAGGTGCTGGAGCTGTATGAACACGATCCGCAGGTCGAGCTGCAGCGCGATTTTCCGATCGACCTTCCGCGCGTCCGCGCCGACGCCGGACGCTTGCGGCAGGTGCTGCACAACCTGATCAAGAACGCGCAGGAGGCCAGCGCTGAGCGGCCGCGGCTGCTGCTTCGGGTAGCGTTGGCGCCTGCATCCAGCGGTGCGCGTCAGTGGCTCGACCTCAGCGTCGAGGATGACGGCCCCGGTCTGCCCGAGGGCTTCTCCGCAGACTGGTTCGAGCCCTACCGCAGCAGCAAGCCGAGGGGCTCCGGCCTGGGTCTTGCGATCTCTCGACGGATTGCCGAAGAACACGGCGGCCAGCTGCTGGCCGAGCCGCGCGCCGAAGGCGGCGCCCGTTTCGTGCTGCGTTTGCCGTGTTGAGAGCTGGGGATTCGGGATTCGGGATTCGGGATTCGGGATTCGGGATTCGGGATTCGTTGCGACCGAAGCAGTGTGGGGCGTGCGCTCTGGACCCATGACCCTGCATGAGTGACCCAAGCGCCCGGCGAAGCTGCGCAGGCAGGGCGGCCTCAGCCTTCCAAGTCCAATCCCGAATCCCGGCTTCACCGGGCGTATAGTCCAAGCCACATCAACACCAGAGGGGAGGCCAGCGGCATGCACAGCATCCGACAGATCCTTGAGGGCAAGACGGCGCAGGTCGTCTGCGTGACCGAGCAGACGCCCGTGCTTGAGGCGATTCGATTAATGGCCGAGCACGCAATCGGCTCGGTACTGGTGATGCGCGGCGAGCAGTTGGTCGGAATTGCCACCGAGCGCGACTACGCCCGCAAGGTGATCCTCAAAGGACGCAGTTCACAGGACACGCCGGTAGCCGACATCATGTCGAGCCCGGTCATCACGGTGGCGCCGGGCGAGGATATCCGCCGCTGCATGCAGATCGTTAGCGAGCGTCGCATTCGCCACCTGCCGGTGGTCGACGCCGATGCAGTGGTTGGTCTGATCTCGATCGGTGACCTCCTTAAGTGGGTGATCCGCGAGCAGGAGCAGGAGATCGAGCAACTGCAGCAGTACATCGCTGGCTGAACCGGCCCGCGCCGGGCTTTGCTGCCGCCGGAAACGCAACGGGGCGCCCGCAGGCGCCCCGTTGGTCCAACTCTGGCGATGAGCCGCCAAGGTTCAGTCGCGCTCGAACTCCGCCAGTGCGGCTTCCGCGTCACGCACCAGCAGTCGGTTGACCGCCGCGATGTCCTTGATGTCGATTACGCCGGCCGACTGCTTCAGCGCCAGGCCGTTGACCAGGAAGTTGTGGCGGGCGTTGGAGTAGTCGCGCTGGGCGCTGGTCAGCACCTGCTGTGAGAGCAGCACGTCGACGATGGTGCGGGTGCCGACCTCAAACCCGGCCTCGGTGGCTTCCAGCGCGCTGCGGGCCGACACCAGCGCCTGGCGTCGGGCTTCGATTTCGGAAATGCCCGCGACCACTGCGCGATAGGAATTGCGGGTCTGACGAGTGACTGCGCGGCGCTCCTGCTCCAGCCGATCCTCGGTCGCATCGCGCGTGTGCACGGCTTGGCGGACCTGCGACTGCACGCGCCCGCCGGTGTAGAGCGGAACATTCAAGCTGACACCGATCGAGCTGCCCAGGGTTTCGCTGCTGCTCGGGCGCACGATGCCGGTTGCCAGTTCGGTATCGCCCCAGCTGGGGCCGCCGCTTCGACGGGCAGTCAGGCCGAGCGTCGGCAGATGGGCAGCGCGGGCGCTGGCGATGTCGTGCTGGGATGCTTCAAGCGCCAGTGCGCGCGAGCGCAGCACCGGATTCTCGCCGAGTGCGGTCTGCACCCACTGCTCAAGATCGGCGGGCTCGGGCATGCCGGGACTGAAGTTCTCATCCAGCCCGCTCAGGTTCTGAAGGTACTGTCCGGTCAGCTCCGCCAGCGCCTCACGGGCGTCGTCGAGCGCGTTCTCGGCATTGATCGCCGCCGCGCGTGAGCCGTCATAGCGAGCGCGGGCTTCGTGCACGTCGGTGATTGCGGTCAAGCCCACCTCGAAGCGCTGGTCGGCCTGATCCAGCTGGCGCTTGACCGCACGCTCGTCGGCACGCGCGAAGATCAGGCTGTCCACCGCCGTCAAGGTCGTGAAGTAGGCCTGCGCGACTCGCAGCGCGAGCGCATCGACCGCAGCGTCGTAGTCGGCATCGGCACTGGAGGCGCGGGAACGACTGGCGCGCAGGCGGGCGTAGTTGCTGTGGTCGTACAGGCTCTGCTGAAGCGTGATGCTCCAGTCGCGGGAACGACCTTCGCCGCGCGAGCTTTCGCGGCCGAAACCCAGCTCGCCGGAGGGCAGCTCGGTAAGGCCGAAGCGCGAGCTCTTGCTCTGGCTATCACTGAAGCCGGCGGTCGCGCCCAGCTGAGGCAGCAGCGTCGAACGATTCTGGTTGACACCTTCGCCCGTCGCCAGTCGCTGAGATTCGATCGCAGCGAGCTGCGGGTCGCTCATGCGGGCGAGTTCATAGGCCTGCATCAGGTCGGCGGCGCCGGCGGTGCTGGCGGCCGCAAGGGCGAGAGCGAAACAGAGGGGACGCAGGCTGGGCAATCGCATGGCAGTTCCTTTGGCGAGCGGAGGCGAGGGGCGTGGCCTACAGCGCAAAACGCTGTACGGGTTCGGCGCCGTGGAGATAGGGGACATCGGTTTCGAACAGGCTTTCAACCGCCCAGCCGTGATCCGCGCGGGTGTAGAGCACGGCTTCCTGCACGGGGCTCTGGCCGCGGATCACGAACAACTTGCCGCCCGGACGGACCCAGTCGAGGAAGCGTTGCGGCACTTCGGCGACGGCGCCGCCGATGGCGACAGCATCGAACTGGCGACCCGGCTGGAAGCTGAGCGCATCGCCCTGCTCGACGCTGACGTTGGTGCAGCCGGCAGCAAGCAGCCGAGCGCGCGCGCGCTCGATGAAATCGGGGTGCAGCTCGATGCTGTGCACGGCGCGGGCGAGGGACGACAGGCAGGCCGTCAGATAGGCGCTGCCGGTGCCCACTTCGAGCACCTCCTGCTCGGGCGAGAGGTCCAGCGCCTGCAGCAGCCGACCTTCGATGACAGGTTTAAGCATGAATTCGCCGTGTTCCAGCGGCAGCGCGAGGTCGGCGTAGGCGAGCTTGCGGTGGCGCGGCGGGGCGAAATCCTCGCGCTTGACGCTGCCGATCACGTCCAGCACGCGGAAGTCCAGCACCTCCCAGGGGCGGACTTGCTGCTCGACCATCGCAAAGCGGGCCTGTTCGAAATCAACTGCCATGTCGGTGTCCTGCATGCGGGCGCTCGCGTGACGCGGGCGCGTAACCGCGAATTGTAGGCTCTGGCCTTGTGCGCCGCCAAATGACGAGGCGGTGCGGGGCGGCCCGCACCCCGCATCCTTGCATGGCCCACGATGCCGGATGCGGGGCAGCCGACGCAGTGCGGAAAGTCACCGTGACCGCCGGCAGGGGGTGCCTCAAGCGCGCTCCGCGAGTGTGGTGGGCCGGATCCGGTGCCAGGCGGCGTACAGCGCCGGCAGGAACAGCAGGGTCAACAGGGTTGCAACCAGCAGGCCACCCATGATCGCCACCGCCATCGGGCCGAAGAAAGCGCTGCGCGAGAGCGGGATCATCGCCAGGATGGCGGTCAGCGCGGTCAGCACGATCGGTCGGAAACGCCGCACCGTGGCCTCGACGATCGCCTCCGCCGGCGCGACCCCTTCGGCCAGGTCATGTTCGATCTGATCCACCAGGATCACCGAATTGCGCATGATCATGCCGGCCAGTGCGATCGTGCCCAGCATGGCGACGAAGCCGAAGGGTCGATCGAACAGCAGCAGGAACAGAGTCACCCCGATCAGACCCAGCGGCGCGGTCAATATCACGATGATCGAGTTGCTGAAGCTGCGCAGCTGCAGCATCAGCAGGGTGAACACCACGCCCGCGAACAGCGGCATGCCGGCAGCGATCGAACGTGCGCCGCGGCCGGCATCCTCGACCGAGCCGCCGACCTCAAGCAGGTAGCCCGAGGGCAGGGCTGCGCGCAGTTCGGCCATCTGCGGCGCCAGATCGGCCACCGCGGTCGAGGGCTGCACGCCGTCGACGATGTCGGCGCGCACGGTGACCGTGGGCAGACGATTGCGATGCCAGATCACGCCCTCTTCGAAGCCGTATTCCAGGCGTGCGACCTGGCTCAGCGGGACACTGCCCCCGTTCGAGGTCGGCACCGCGAGGCTGCCCAGCATCGACAGGCTGGCACGCTCTTCGGCGGGGCCGCGCAGCAGGATCTGCACCTGCTCGTTGTCCTCGCGCAGGGTGCTGACCGGCGAACCCGACAGGGAGCCCTGCAGGAACAGCGCGATCTGCGCCGAGCTGACGCCGAGCGCACGGGCACGCTGCTGGTCGATGTCGAGGCGCACGATCTTGCTGGGCTCTTCCCAGTCCAGATTCACGTTGAACAGCGCCGGGTGCGTGCGCATGCGCTCCTCGACCGAGTGCGCATGGCGTCGCACCACATCGATGTGTTCGCCGGAGACCCGGAACTGCACCGGATAGCCGACGGGCGGCCCGTTCTCCAGCCGGGTCACGCGGGTCAGCACCTGCGGGAACTGTTGCGGCAGGGTTTCCTGCAGCCAGGCACGGACCGACTCACGCGCCTTCACGTCCGGTGTCAGCAGTACGAACTGGGCGAAGCTGGTCTGCGGCAGCTGCTGGTCCAGCGGCAGGTAGAACCGCGGCGAACCGGTACCGATGTAGGCGACATGGTTCAGCACGTCCTCCCGCTCGCCGATCAGCGCTTCGAAGCGCTTGGCTTCAGCTTCTGTCGCGATCAGCGAACTGCCTTCGGCGAGCTTGAAGTCGACCATCAGCTCCAGTCGCGCCGAGGCCGGGAAAAACTGCTGCGGCACCTGTCGGAACAGCAGCACCGAGCCAGCGAAGATCAGCACGGTGATCGCGATGACCGTCCAGCGTTGCCCAACGCACCAGGCGACGACGCGACGGAAACGCTGGTAGAAGGGTTTGGCGTAGGGATCGTGATGCGGCTGTCCCTCGGCCTGCTTCGCAAAATCGGGCAGCAGACGATCTCCGAGGTAGGGCACGAACACGACTGCCGCGATCCAGGACACCAGCAGGGCCAGGGTCACCACCTCAAAGATCGAGCGCGTGTACTCGCCGGTGCTGGAGGCGGCGGTGGCGATCGGCAGGAAGCCCGCGGCGGTGATCAGGGTGCCGGTCAGCATCGGAAATGCCGTCGAGGTCCAGGCGAAGGCGGCCGCGCGCAGGCGGTCATAGCCCTGCTCCATCTTGATCGCCATCATTTCGACCGCAATGATCGCGTCGTCGACCAGCAGGCCCAGCGCCAGTACCAGCGCGCCCAGCGAAATCTTGTGCAAGCCGATGCCGAAGTAGTACATGCCGGCAAACGTCATCGCCAGCACCAGCGGAATCGACAGCGCCACCACCAGGCCGGTGCGGAAGCCCAGCGAGAAGAAGCTCACCAGCAGAACGATAATCACGGCTTCCGCCAGCACCTGCACGAACTCACGAATCGAGCTGCGCACCGCAGCTGGCTGGTCCGACACCTTGTGCAGGGACATGCCCACCGGCAGATTGTCCTGCAGGCGCTGGAACTCCGATTCGAGCGTGTCTCCCAAGCGGATGATGTCACCGCCGCGCTTCATCGCCACCGCGATGCCGAGGGCGTCCTCACCCATGAAGCGCATGCGCGGTTCGGGTGGATCGGAAAAGCCGCGGAATACTTCAGCCACGT
Organism: uncultured Aquimonas sp.; assembly: GCA_964586455.1. Taxonomy (GTDB): domain Bacteria; phylum Pseudomonadota; class Gammaproteobacteria; order Xanthomonadales; family Xanthomonadaceae; genus Aquimonas. The sequence goes on along the minus strand of CAZPHV010000002.1, from coordinate 93,616 downwards.
CGCCGATGCGGAAGTCGCGGCCGCCCACGCGCAGCGGAAACGCGCGGATGTCCTCGACGCCTGCGAAACGGCCCGATACCCGCAGCCGAACGCGCTCGGAGCCCGTCTCGAAGAAGCTGGCCTCGGTCACTGCGTTCTGTTCGTCCAGCGCGCGCTGCACTTCCGACAGCGGCAGCCCCAAAGCAGAGAGTTTGGTGTTGCTGAGCTCGATCCAGATACGCTCCTGCTGCAGACCCAGCAGTTCGATCTTGCCGACATCCGGCACCCGCATCAGCTCCAGCTCGATGCGTTCGGCATAGTCCTTGAGCGTGGCGTAGTCGAAGCCGGCGCCGGTCAGCGCATAGATGTTGCCGAAGGTGTCACCGAACTCGTCATTGAAGAACGGCCCCTGGATACCGGCCGGCAGGCTCGGGCGCAGGTCACCCACCTTCTTGCGGATCTGGTACCAGAGCTCGGGCAACTCGTGCGAGCGCATGGAGTCGCGCGCGACAAACATCAGGGTCGATTCACCCGGGCGCGAGTAGGCGCGGATGAACTCGTAGTTGCCGGTCTCCATCAGCTTGCGCTCGATGCGATCGGTGATCTGGCGCGCGACTTCCTCGGCGGAAGCGCCCGGCCACTGGGTGCGTACCACCATCATTTTGAAGGTGAACGGTGGGTCCTCACTCTGGCCCAGCCGCCCATAGGCGAGGATGCCCAGCAGGGCCAGGCCCAGCATCGCGTACACCACCAGGCTGCGATTGCGCAGCGCCCACTCGGAAAGATTGAACCCGGCCATGGCGGATCAGCGCGCCTGGGCCAGATCGAGCGGGCGGTTCTCGCGGTCCACCGGGCGGATCTCCTGGCCGTCGCGCAGCAGGTGGATGCCACCGGCGACGACCCAATCCTCGGCGGTCAGCCCCTGCAGCACGGGCACGTAAGTCTCGCCGAAGGCCCCCAGCGACACTGCGGTGCGCTGCACCCGACGACTGGCCGGATCGACCTTCAGCACCCAGGCCTGACCTTGCGTCGCCGACACCGCTGCCAACGGCAGGCGCAGCGTCTCGCCGCCGTTTTCGGGAAAGAACACCCGCGCACTCTGGCCGAGCTCGACGGATTCCGTGGTGTCCGTGATCGATACGCGCGCCGCATAGGTGCGTGAGCCGGCATCGGCGGCGGGCGCGAGCTCGCGGATGCGCCCGGACAGCGCGCGCTCGCGCTGCGACCACAGCTGCACCTGCACCGGTTGGCCGAGGCTGATCGATGACACGATCTGTTCGGGTAGGGCGATCACCACCTCGCGTTCGCCTTCCTCGGCCAGCATGAAAATGGCCTGGCCGGCGGCTACCACCTGGCCGGCTTCGGCCATGCGCTGCGAAATCACGCCCTCTGCGGGCGCCCGCAACACCGCGTAGCCGGCCTGGTTGCGGCTGACGTCGAGCTGCGCGCGAGCGGCCTGCACGCGCGAGGCGGCAGCCTGCAGCTGCGCCTGCGCGGCATCGAAGGCCGACGCGCTGTTCAGGCCGCGCTCTCGCAGCGCCTGCTGGCGGGCGAACTCGGCCTCGGCCAGCGCTTGTTCCGACCGCGCCGCGTCCCACTGCGCGCGGCTGGCATCAACCTGCAGGCCGAGGTCCTGTGGCTCAAGTTCGGCCAGCGGTTGATCCTTCTGCACGCGTTCGCCGACTTCGACCAGCCGACGGCTGATCTTGCCGCCGACCCGAAAGGCCAGCGCGGGCTCGTGGCGGGCCCGGACCTCGCCTGCGTAGGCCGAGTATTCCTGTCCCGGCAGCTGCGCCTGAACCACGATCGCGGGACGGATGGCCTCGGTCGGCAGCGTGGTGTCGGCGCAGCCGGCCAGCAGCGTCAGGCCGAGGAGTCCAAGCGAAGCGGATAGCGGACGCAGGCGAAATTCCATGATGCGACTCGAGAGCAGGACAGGGCGCGAGAGCTTAGAAATAAAATACTGCACAGTCCAGTATTTGATTTGTGACAGGCGCTAGAATGGCGCCATGCAAGTCCAACGCACGCCCAAAGGCCCTGGCCGGCCCAAAGACCCCGAGAAGCGCGCCGCCATCCTCGACGCGGCCAAACGCCTGTTTCCGCTGCGCGGTTTCGACGGCGTCAGCATGGATGCGATCGCCGCCGAGGCCGGCGTCTCCAAGCTCACGGTCTACAGCCATTTCAGCGACAAGGACACATTGTTCTCGGAGACCGTAAAGGCGAAATGCGAGGAGCAGCTGCCGGAGGACGTGTTCCGCGCAGAACCCGGACGCGGCCCCATCCGCGAACAGCTGCGAGCGATCGCCACCGGCTTCCACCGCTTGATCCTGTCACCGGAATCGGTGGCCTTCTACCGGATGATGGCCGCTCAGGGCGAAAGCAGCGGCAAGCTGGGCGAGCTGTTCTATCAGGTGGGTCCGCGCAGGATCCTTGAGGCCTTCGAGGCCTTCCTGATGGCCGCCAAGCAGGCTGGCAGCCTGGAGGTGCCTGATGCACGCCGCGCTGCCGGGCATTTCTTCTGCCTGATCAAGGGCGAGGCGCATATGCGGCAACTGATCGGTTGCTCGCTCTGCGGCAGCGAGTGCGAAGGCGCCGAGCACATCGAAAGCGTGCTTGACCTGTTTCTGCGGGCCTACGCGCCGCGCGGCTGATCGCCGCTCCGCAGGTCATCAACGCTGATCCAGAACCCGCCGCAGCGGGCCTGCGAATGCTCGGTGACGCTCAGGCCGCGCGTTCCAGCCGGGGTGTCTGTGTGCCGGGGCGGAGGCGATAGCGCGGCAGTGCGCTCACCGTTACCGGGCGCGGGCGCAAATCGATTTCAGTCCAGACGCCACCAAGCTGGGCACGTAGATCCGGATCACCGACCCGGAGCCGTGCCACCAGCTGCACCGGCCCCTGCGCGCGCAGCTGCAGAAACGCCGTGAGCAGTCGCAGGCCGCGGCGCATTCGCACCAGCGCATGCAAATCGCCGCCGTTGGCCGCGTCCAGCACCAGCCCGAGCAGGCGACCGCACAAATCCAGAGCCTGATCGTCCTCCGAGGCCAGTTCCTCCAGCTCCAACAACGCGCTGCGGTGTCTGGAGAGCATGCCTCCCAGTGCCCCGCGTTGCGTGGCTGCCCGCTCGCAGGCCGCCGACAGGCCGATGAACAGGGGCGGGCGCATCGCGTCTTCAGCGTCTGCTTCGGTGTGCGAATCCGGTTCTTGAGGGCGATCCATGCGTGCTCCCGCAGGCTGCTGCGTTGTAACGAGGCGCGCACGCTGACATGCCGAAGCTGAACAGAAAGCAGACGACGCGCATGCTGTTGTCTTTACGTTTAAGTGACTGAGCGCACAAAGAAAGCCGCGGGGAGCCCGACACGTTCGCTGTGCCCATCTGCTCGCGAGTTCACTGTTTGTTGCAATCTGCTCTAGTAAATTTGCCGTTAATCAGCGGCGGGTTAGGCTGTTGCATCCTGTTTCTAATCCGGATTCTGGAAATCTTACGCAAGGCGTTGATGTAATGAGTCTTTCAGTCCTCACCATCCTGCTGAGTCTCGGGCTGCTTGCCTTCGTGCTTGCCGGTCTTCGAAGGGTGCCCGAGGGCCGCGCCTACACGGTTCGACGTTTTGGTCGCTACGCCCGCACCCTGCCGCCCGGCCTTGGCTTCGTTCTGCCCTTGGTCGAGCGAATCGGCCAGCGGGTGAGCCTGATCGGCCATGCGGTGCCGCTGCGCGAGGCCGCGGTCAACGGCTCGGTGTACTACCAGATCATCGATCCGCAGCAGGCCGGGGAGGCGCTGGAGTCCATCGACCAGCTGGTGGAACGGACCGCTAGTGAGGCGCTCCGAACAATGCCCGCGCCGGATGCGGCTGAACCCGGTTTCGACCAGCGCGTTCGCCAGCACATCAATCTGGCCCTGGCCGGGCGCGGTCTGCGCGTGGTGCGCTGCGTGCTGCCGGCACCGCGCTGAACCGTGGTTCCGCGCGGGCGCTGCGCCCGCCGATTTGCGTCGCAGCATGCCCCTGCCGATACTTGCGCCCCCTTCGACGGCGCGCAGACTCCCTTGAGCTCCCTCCCCGACTTGCCCGGCCCGATCGCCGCGCTCGCGCCGCGACTGCGCGAGGGCTTGCTGCGGCTGGGGCTCGACGAAGCGCTGACACCCGCCCTGCTCGCCTATCTCGCGCTGCTGCAGAAGTGGAACGGCGCCTACAACCTGACCGCCATCCGCGAACCTGAGCAAATGCTCGGCCTGCACCTGCTGGATTCGCTCAGCATTCTGGCGAGCGTCAGCGGCGACGCCCTGATCGACATCGGCAGCGGTGCAGGGCTGCCGGGGATCCCGATCGCACTCGCCCGACCGCAGATCAAGGTCAGCCTGGTTGAGCCGGTCGGCAAGAAGGCGCGCTTTCTGCGCGAAGTGGTGCGCCAGCTGAAGCTGAGCAACGTGCGCGTGTTCGATTGCCGCGCCGAACAGGTTGACGAGCCCGCGGCCTACGACTGTCTCTCGGCTCGCGCCTTGGGTAGTCTTGCGCAGCTCATCGGTTTCGGTGGGCATCTCCTCAAGCCTGAAGGGCGGCTGCTTGCCATGAAGGGGCAGTGGCCCGGCGAAGAGCTTGCCGCATTGCCTGCGGGCTGGGTGCTGGAACACTCGCAGCGGCTGTCGGTGCCGGAAGTCGAGGGCGAGCGCCACCTGCTGGTGCTGAAGCGGGAGGCGGCATGAGCGGCGACGGAACGCATCCCGCATCCGCGGATGCGCGGCAGGCGGAACACACCGCCGCACAGCACGGAGTCGAGATGGCCCGGATCATCGCAATCGCCAACCAGAAAGGTGGCGTCGGCAAGACCACCACCGCGGTCAATCTGGCCGCCGCGCTGTCCGAAGCACGCAAGCGCGTGCTGCTGGTCGACATGGACCCGCAGGGCAATGCCACGATGGCCTGCGGCGTCGACAAGCGCGAAGTCGAATACAGCGGCTGCGAAGTGCTGCTTGAAGAGGTGGCACTGGAGAAGGCCATCGTCGGTTCGAACTGCGGCTTCGACGTGTTGCCCGGTAATGCCGACCTGACTGCGGCCGAAGTGAAGCTGATGGACGCGCTCGCCCGCGAGCAGCGACTGAAGGAGTGTCTGGCCACGGTCGCCGAGCGCTACCACTTCATCCTGATTGACTGCCCTCCCTCACTGAACCTGCTGACTCTGAATGCGCTGACGGCCGCCCACGGCGTGCTGGTGCCGATGCAGTGCGAGTACTTCGCCCTGGAGGGACTGTCGGCGCTGATGGACACCATTCGCGCGGTGAAGACACGGCTGAACCCCCAGCTCGAAGTCGAAGGCATCCTGCGGACCATGTACGACGTCCGCAACAACCTCGCCAACGATGTCTCCGCGCAGCTGATGCAGCACTTCGGCGACAAGGTGTTCCGCACCATGATCCCGCGCAACGTGCGCGTGGCCGAGGCGCCCAGCCATGGGCAGAGCATCATCGAATACGACCGCACCTCACGCGGCAGCATCGCCTACCTTGGCCTTGCCGGCGAAATGATCCGCCGCGACAAGCACTCCGCCGCGCAGTCCGAAACATTCTCGATCGAGCCCAACCCATGAGCACCAAGAAACGCGGCCTAGGCCGGGGCCTGGATGCCCTGCTGGGCGGCGGCGCCGAACGCAGTCCGAGCGAGCCCGAACGCCTGCGCGAATTGCCGATTGAATCGCTGCAGCCCGGCAAGTACCAGCCGCGCAGCCATATGGATGCCGACCGCCTGCAGGAGCTGGCGGACTCGATCCGCGCGCAGGGCCTGATCCAGCCGATCATCGTGCGGCCGGTGGCGCGCGACCGCTACGAGATCATCGCGGGTGAGCGCCGCTGGCGCGCCGCGCAGCTGGCATCGCTGCGCGAAGTGCCCTGCGTGGTGCGCGAAAGCGACGACCACGCCGCACTGGCGATGGCGCTGATCGAGAACATTCAGCGCGAAGACCTGAACCCGCTGGAAGAGGCGCTGGCCCTGCAGCGCCTGATCGACGAATTCCAGCTGACCCATCAGCAGACCGCAGAAGCCGTCGGCCGCTCACGCGCGGCGGTCAGCAACCTGCTGCGTCTGCTGGAACTGCCCGATGCCATCCGCAAGCTGGTCGAGGCCCGGCGCATTGAAATGGGGCACGCGCGTGCCTTGCTGACGCTGGCGCCGGCCCAGGCCGAGTCGCTGGCGCGTCAGGCGGCCGACGAGCAGTGGTCGGTGCGCGAGATCGAACGTCGCGTGCAGGCGATTCAGCGCGGTGAAGCCGCGCCTCCGCCCGAGCCAAAGAAGGCCGACCCCGATATCCAGAACCTGGAGCGCGAGCTCGGCGAGCTGCTGTCGGCGAAAGTGGCGGTGCAGCACGGTCGCGGCGGCCGCGGCAAACTCGTGGTGCAGTACTTCAGCCTCGACGAGCTTGAAGGCATCCTGGAGAAGATCCGGCGTTAGCCCGCACAAGCCTCTGTTCAACGCCTCGCCAGATGCGCCGGCAGTGACCAGCCGCGCGCTTCCAGCCAGTCCTCGATCAGACGCCTGGACACCGAAATCGGCGGCGGCAGGCGAACGCCGCCGATCTCGATCGCTTCGATCAGCGCCTCGGGCTTGAACCACTGTGCGTCTTCAAGCTCTTCTCCGATGGCGATCTGCGGGCTGGAGGCCTGGGCCATGAAGCCCAGCATCAGCGAGGCCGGAAACGGCCACGGCTGCGAGCTGTGGTACTGGCAGTGCGCGACCACCACGCCGGCCTCTTCGAAGACTTCGCGGCGCAGTGCGTCTTCCAACGATTCGCCCGGTTCAACGAACCCGGCCAGGGTGGAATAGCGGCCCGCAGGCCAGCCGGCCTGGCGGCCCAGCAGGCAGCGGCCCTCGTGCTCGACCAGTACGATGATCGCCGCATCGAGCCGCGGGAAGACCTCCAGTCCGCAGCTCGCATGCGTACAGCGCGCGCTGTGACCGCTGCGGCGCAGCTCGGTCGGATGTCCACAGGCACCGCAGTGGCGGGCTCGCGTCTGCCACAGCAGCAGGGCCTTGGCGTAGGCAAACAGACCGCTCTCGAAGCCGGACAGCTGGGCGGCCGCCGTGCGCAGATCCAGCCACTGGCTGTGCTCAGGCACCTCGATGCTCGCGCCGATCTGGGCGGGCAGTGCGAACCAGGGGGTTTGACCCTCGAGTCCCAGAAAGCTTGCATCGGCCGGCAGGGTGTCGCCGAAGCGCGCGGCTGGCCAGCGCAGCAGGCGGCCGTCTTCGACCAGCGCACGGCCTTCGAAGTCGACGCACAGAACCGAGCACTGCGGCCAGGCGGCCTGCAGCCAGGTGGGATCCTCACGGCGTTCCCCCAGACGGTCCAGCGCCAGCGCGGCGAACAGATTGCGCTGGCTGCGCTCAGGAGCGTGCTTCACTCGCGTGGGCCCCACATTGCGCGGGCCGGTTCAGGCGGAGAACGACGAGCCGCAGCCACAGGTGGTCTTGGCATTGGGGTTGCGGATGACGAACTGCGCGCCTGAGAGGCTCTCGGTGTAGTCGACTTCGGCGCCCATCAGGTACTGCAGGCTCAATGGATCCACCAGCAGGGTGACGCCGCCGCGTTCGACCGCGAGGTCATCCTCGGCCTGGTTCTCGTCGAACTCGAAGCCGTACTGGAAGCCGGAGCAGCCGCCGCCGCTGATGTAGACACGCAGCTTGAGTTCGGGATTGCCCTCATCCTCGATCAGCGCGCGCACCTTCGTGGCGGCCGAATCCGTGAACAGGAGAGGAGCGTCGATCGACTGATAGCTGGGGGCGCTGGACATGGCGGCCTGATGCGTTGCTGAGAGGGGAGAGATGGAGCCGATTCACTGGCCTCACAAGCCTAGGGCAGTCGTCGCCGCTCGATGTCGGCGTTGGCTGAACGCGGCGATCGCCGGCAGGGTCGGTCGGACAGCGCGAGCTGAGCAGGATTCAATCGAGCGCTCGAGAGGTGATCGATCGCCCACTGTGCCAGGCCTCAGCTCACTCAGGCCAGGCCGGACAAATTGCGCAGGCAAGCCTCTACTCGCCACCCTCGGGCCCGCTGAGACGCTTCGGCTCGGCATTCTGGTGAATCAAGCGCCCGGTCAGCATCGAGCCCGCCTGCATCTCGACCGTGTGGTAATGCACGTTGCCTTCCACCCGCGCAGCGGCTGCGAGCTCGATGCGCTGGCTGGAATGGATATCGCCGTGAAGTTGGCCGTTCACCACCACATGCGGCGCGCGCACCTCACCCTCGATGCTGCCGCGCTCGGAAAGCGTGATCAATGCGTTCGGGTCGGACTCGTCGGCGATCACCGCGCCCTCCACTCGGCCCTCGATGTAGATGCCGCCGCTGAAGTGGACGTCGCCGCGTATCACCACGCGAGGGCCGATCAGGGTTTCTACGCCGGTGCTGCTGGGGCGAGCAGGTTTGCTCTTGTCGCTGCCGAACATGGCGGGGTGTCTCCTTAGCCGTCGTGGAATTTCTGGAACAGGGGTGTGTGGAAAGCCGCTAGCCCGCAGCGCTCGCCTCGGGTTGAGCTGCGCCTGTGATGACCTCGGACCAGGCGAAGCTGCGCTCGGCGCGGCCTGCCTCGCCTTCCACCGAGACCTTCACCCGGTGCGGTGTGAAACCGGCAGGCAGCATCACATTGCCTTCGACCTGCTGGAAGTACTTGAAGGCGAACTCCAGTGTGGGTGCATCGGTCTGGGTCAGCTCCGCCCAGCCCAGCTCGCGCATCTGGCCGTCCTGCACGCCCTCGACCGACAGCCGCGCGCGACCGCGCGAAAGTTGAGTCTTCTTCACGTTCTGGGTCAGGGTCAGGCGGAACAGCCAGGCGCCGCTGGGTTCGGCCTGCAGGCCGAGGCTGTGAATCGACAGTCCTTGCCTCTGCGCGCTGCCGCCGACCAGACGCTCATAAAAGGCGACATCCGCTTCCAGCGAGGCGATGCGCTCGTCGCGCTCGGCGATGTCGCGTTGCAGCTGTTGATTGGCCTCGCGGCTGATGTCATCCGAACGCTTCAGAATCACGTTGCGCTGGCGCAGGCTGTCAAGGCGGGCCTGCAGGTCGCCGACCGTCCGACGCTGCTCTTCGGGGGTGCCGCCACCTTCGACGGCACCGACCTGCAGCCAGTAGTGCACGCCCCAGCCGACTGCGGCCAGCGACAGCAGCCAGAGCAGGCTGACAAGCGGCCAGCGTCGACGCTGGCCAGAGACAGCGCGAGGAACGATGACGAAAGGACTGTCGGAACTCATGGGCCTGGCCGTCGGGGTAGCCCGCGATTATTGACGCTGGCGGCTGCGGATGCACACTCCGGACTCCGCAGAGCGTCGGCCGCCGCACATTCCGCGCGAACTCCGGCCCCGCGAAACTTCCTCCCAGGAGCGTCCGATGGAGACGAGTCAACTGTTCGCGTTCGCCTTGGCTCTGGGCTGGCTGGCCGGGCTGCGCGTGCATCTGACCGTGCTGGCGGTCGGCCTGACCGGCCTGTTCGGCAGCGTCGAGCTGCCGCCCGGTCTGCAAATCTGCAGCACCCCCTGGGTGCTGGGCGTGGCGGGAGTCTTGACCCTGGTTGAGTTTGGCGCCGACAAGATTCCCGGCGTGGACTCTGTATGGGACCTGCTGAGCACCGTGCTGCGGGTGCCGGTCGGTGCATGGCTGGCCGGCGCAACCTTGGCTGGCCCTGATGAGAGCCTCAGCCTCGTGGGCTTGCTTGCAGGTGGCGGTGCAGCCTTGCTCAGCCACGGCCTGAAGAGCGGAGGTCGCGCGCTGATCAACACCTCCCCCGAACCACTCAGCAACTGGACCGCCTCGTTGGCAGAGGACTCCCTGGCCATCAGTGCACTGCTGTTCGTGGTGCACTACCCTTGGCTGACCCTGCTGGCTGTGGTGCTGCTGACCCTGATCGGCTTCGCCCTGTTGCTGTGGCTGCTGCGCCGCGTAAGTCGGGGGCTTGGCGCGCTGGCACGGCGTTGACAGCCTTCGATGGCGCCTATGCCATGGAGGGTCGCACTTCTCGACGCCTGAGTACGCTCCCCAATGCGTTCTTGTTGCGCGCGGTTTGCATGCATTGGCCGCGGTAGCACGAAACCTGCATCCAAAGGCAACTGCCCCCGCGCTGTCCGTGTGGGTATAGTTCGGGCGCATCCCGGGACATTTGGCGTCTCCGGCGCGCTTCTATCTCGACCGCAGCCTTGGAAAGCCATGTACGCGCAGGACGAAAGCCAGCAGCGGACTGAACTCAGACTCGCCTTCCTGCGCCATCTGCCCAAGCGGATCGAAGCGCTGTGCCGCCGTGCCCGTCGTTTTTGCGAGGAAGGCTGGGATATCAATGGCCTGACCCTGCTGCACGAAGACGTACAGCGCCTGGCCGGTGCCAGCGGACGCTACGGCGCTCTGGAAGCCAGCGAGCAGCTGCTGATGCTGGAAACCCTGCTGGGCGAGTTGGCTGACAGCGGAGGCTTGCCGGATGACGCTGGCAACGGCCATCTACTGGGCCTGCTGGAAAGCCTTTCCCAGCACGGCGGCGTCGAACTCGCGGCGGAGGAAGAGGCTGCCAAGCAGAGCGCCACCGCGCCGGACGCTGCCCCCGTCGAGCACGCACGCAATCTGCACGCGGAATCACCCCCGCCAAATTATTGGCGGCGCTGGGCGGGCGATGCGCCACCCGCCGCGGAATCGCTTGTGCCCGCAGCCACCTCGGCCACGCCGAAGACCGCCGATATCGAGCCGGCGCCGCGCGCGGTCGCGGGCCTCGCCGCGCCGGTAGCGCGTGCTTCCGAGATCGCGACGCCGCGCAGCGCAAGTCCGGCGGCGCTCCCCGGCGGCGGCCGCCGCATCTACCACCTCACTGACGGCGGCGAGCTCGCCTGCGAGCTTGACCAGCGGCTGGAAGCTCTGGGCTACGAGCTGGAGCTGCTGGAGGCACCCTCCGAGCTGAAGGAAATCCTGAACGCGCTGGCGCCGGACCTCGTCATCGTCGATGCCGCTTTCATGAACGACATCGAGGGCGTAGGCGCAGTGCTGCGCGCTACCCGGGAGCGTACCGGTACGCGCCTGCCGATGCTGGTGATCTCGAACGAAGACAGCATCCCAGCCCGGCTGGTGGCGCGTCGCGCGGGCGCTGACGCCCTGTTGGTGCGCCCGGATGGCGCCGAGGCGGTGCTGGCCAAACTGGCCGAGCTGCTGGTCTCCGCAGGCGAAGCCACCTACCGCATTCTCGTGGTCGAGGATGACCGCTCGCAGGCGCTGTTCGCCGAGTCGATCCTGCGCAATGCCGGCATGGAAGTGCGCTCGGTGCACGAGGCCTTCGACGTGCTGCAGGCGATGGAGGAATTCCGTCCCGACCTGGTGCTGATGGACCTCTACATGCCGCACTGCGACGGCACCGAGCTGACCGCGCTGATTCGGGAGCGCGAGGAGTTCCTGCATACGCCGATCGTGTTCCTGTCCGGCGAAAGCGATCAGGACAAGCACTTCGAAGCGCTGTCGGCGGGCGGCGACGACTTCCTGTCCAAGCCGATCCGGCCCAAACACCTGATCGCTGCGGTCAACAATCGCGTGCGCCGGGCCCGCGCGGTGCAGGAGCGCGCGCAGCTGCGCGACCCGCGCGATCCCACCACCGGCTTGCATCGGCGCACCTACATGCTGGACCGGCTGGCGGAAACGCTGGCCTCCGACAACGTGCGCGGCCAGGCGGGCGGCCTGTTGTTCCTGGAGATCGAAGGCGTGCCGCAGCTGCGCGAGCGCTATGGCCTGACCACGCTCGAACAGCTGCTGACCGAGGTCGGTGGGCAGGTCAGCCAAGGCCTCGCTGACGGTGAACTCGCCTGCCGCTACAGCGATGGCTGCTACGTCGTGTATTCCAGCGAGCGCGACGAAGCCGCCCTTGAGCGGCTTGCGCTCGACCTGCGCAACGGATTGATCACCTACCCCTTCAAGGCGGAGGGCAAACCGCTGCGTTTGCGCGCGGTGGTCGGTGTGGCCTCGTTCCGGCACAACTTTGCCGACGCGGGCGCGATGTTGAACGCAGCCGAGCGCGCATCGCGCGAGGCTCGCAGCGGTGATCGCGGCGTGCATCGCTTCGCGCCCGCACAGCGTCCGGCCGAGGCCCAGACCAGCGCGCTGCTGAGCCTCATCCGCAACGCGATCGACACCGATGGCTTCGAGTTGCTGTATCAGCCGATCGTCGCGCTGCAGGGCGGCGACGACGCCCAGTACCAGAGTCTGCTGCGCCTGCGCGACGACCACGGACGCCTGCATCCGGCCGCCGCGATCGTGCCCTTGGCCGAAAGCGCCGACCTCATCCTCGAAGTCGATCGCTGGGTGCTGACCCAGGCGATCCGCATGATTGATCAGCGCCGCAGCAGTTCGCGACCGGTACGTCTGTTTGTCAGCCAGTCGACCGGCAGCCTGCTGGCGCCGGGTCAGTCCGAATGGATTCGCGCCCAGCTGGCCGCGCGTCAGGTACCGGGTGAGTCGCTGGTGCTGGAGCTTCCGCTCGAAGACGTGGAGGCCCGCGCCGACGCGGTCGATGCCTTCTGTCGCGAGCTGATGCCGCTGGGCGTGCAGTTCTGCCTCAGCCGTTTCGACGGTGAACAGTCGGCCGAAGTCCTGCTGAAGCGGTTGCCGCTGTCCTTCGTCAAGATCGCGCCCAAGTACCTGGCGGCGGCACAGACACCGGCTCTGCGCGACGAACTGCGAGCCCTGGTCGACCGCGGCCATCGCCACGGCCTGCAGGTGATCGGCCAGCGTGTCGAGGACGCTCAGGCTGCAGCCACGCTGTGGATGAGCGGGATCGACTACATCCAGGGCAACCTCGTGCAGCAGGCCGCGCGCGAGCTTGAGTTCGACTTCCAGGCAGCGGTGCTCTGAGCGTGTCGCCCTTCATCGCGCGGACGCTCGCCATCGGCGGTGGCTTGGCGGCCATTGTCGGCGGCCTGCTGACGCTGGTGCCGATGGGCCTGCCCTTGGCGCTTGCAGTTGCACTGGCCGTGGGCGGCGGTGTTGCCGCTGCTCTGGCCGGGGTGCTGGGTCGTTCCATCGCAGCCACCGCGACCGCCGGCAGCGCCCGGCGCGAACCCTCGCTGCAGCCGGAGCCCGGTGAACTGCTGCGCGTGAAAGAGGAGCTCGCACAGGCGCGCAAGCTGGAGCGCGAGCTGTTCGAGGCCAAGCAGGCCGCCGAGGCCGCAACCATGGCCAAGGGCGAGTTCCTCGCCACCATGAGCCACGAGATCCGCACGCCGCTGAACGGCATCATCCCGCTGCTCGACATCCTGCTGTCGACGCGCCTCGGCGACGATCAGCGCGAATACCTCAACACCGCGCTGCAGTCCGCGCAGCAGCTGCTGCGCATCGTCGACGACATCCTCGACTACTCGAAACTCGAAGCGAACATGCTCGAGCTGGAGACAGTCGGCATCAACCTGCGCGAGGTGCTGGAAGGCGTCATGCGCCTGATGGACACGCCGGCCGAGGCCAAGGGGCTGCGTTTGTCGATGCAGATCGACCCGGCCGTGCGCTTGGCGATGCGCGGCGACCCCGTGCGCCTGCGCCAGGTGCTGACCAATCTTCTCAGCAACGCGATCAAGTTCACCGAGCGCGGTGGCGTCTCGGTGATGGTGACTCGTCGCGGCGAGACCCGCACCCATCACGAGCTGCGCTTCGAAGTCACCGATAGCGGAGTCGGCATCGCCCCCGAAGCTGCGGCGCGACTGTTCAAGGCCTTCTCGCAGGCTGATGCGAGTACGACCCGCACGTTCGGCGGCACCGGCCTGGGCCTGGTGATCTGCAAGCGCATCGTGGACCTCATGGGGGGCCAGATCGGCGTCGACAGCACGCCCGGGCGAGGCTCGACCTTCTGGTTCCAGCTGCCGATGCTGAAAGCGGTCGGCGACATGGAGATCGAGCGCCGCGAGCTGGGCGGTTCGCGCGTGCTGCTGGTCACCGCCGACGGCATCCTGCAGCGCAAGCTGGCTCTGGCGGCTTCGAACTGGGGCGTGACCCTGGTGCATGCCAGTGGCGCCCAGGATGCCTTGTTCAAGCTGCGTGCGGCCGCCCAGCGCGCCGGCAACTGGGCCTTCCACCTGCTGCTGGTGGACCTCGGCAGCGTACGCACCACCGCGGTCGGCCTGCACCGCAGCATCCTGCGTGAAGACGTGCTGGCCAAGCTGCAGATCGTCTACCTCAAGGGCGACGAGCCTGCGCCCGCAGACCTCGCCGAGGGCGGACGCTCACTGCCACTGGCGCGGGCCTTGCCCGAGCCCGAAATGCGTCGACAGCTGACCAAGATCATGGAGGGCGAAGTGGTCGCCAGCCTGCCGGTCAGCACCGCCGCCGAGGTGCAGATCGACACCTCGCAAGCGCCCGCTCGCGCATCCGCCGGGCCTGCGCCGGCTCACGTGCTTGGGGGCGCTTCTGCGTTCCCGCCGGAGTCGTTCGAAGCGCGGGTCGCTCCGATGATGAAGGTTGCCGCAGCCACCACCGCGCCCACCGCGGGCGGTGCTCTCAGTGGTCGTGCCCTGCTGGTCGAGGACAACCCCGTCAACCGCCAGGTGGCGACGCGCATCCTCAGCCTCGCCGGGCTCGAGGTCGATACCGCCGAGAACGGCCAGGAGGCGATGGATCGGCTCAAGCAGGGTCGCTACGCGCTGGTGCTGATGGATTGCCAAATGCCGGTGATGGACGGCTACACGGCGGCCAAGCGGCGGCGTCAGATCGAGGCCGAGGGCGGCCTGCCGCGCCTGCCCATCATCGCCATGACCGCCAACGCGATGATCGGCGATCGCGAAAAATGCCTCGACGCGGGCATGGACGATTACCTCACCAAGCCGCTCGACCGCACCAAACTCAACGCAACGCTGGCCCACTGGCTTGCGCGCTCGCCCTACCGCGAGGCGGTCGCGCCCGCGCCCGCGGCTGCGTCATTTGCGCCGCCCCCTGCCCGCACTGCGGCCACCGAGCCGTTCACCCGACAGTCGGCGACGATGCGGCAGGCCCCCGCCCCCGCAGCGCCCGTACGCGCAGCTGTGGCACCTGCTCCCCCGCCCTCGCTCACGCCCAGTTTCAGCACCGCCAGCGGCCCGGCGCTGGACTCGGAGGTGGTTGAGGATCTGCGCGAAGTGATGGGCACTGAGTTCCTGTCGCTGATCCGCGTATTCCTGGAGGACACGCCACGCACCCTGGAGCGTCTGCAGGCCGCGGCCGACGTCGGTGACAACTCGACCCTGATCGCATCCGCGCACTCGCTCAAGTCCACCAGCGCCAACCTCGGTGCGCTGGACATGTCGGAGCTGGCGCGGCAGATCGAACACGGTGGTCGCGCCGGCACCCTGAACCAGCCGCAGCTGCTGGTCGCGCGACTGGTGGCGGAGTTCCTGCGCGTGGAAAGCGCACTGCGGGCCCTGTTGTCCTGACAGGGCGATCATCCATCCGATTCCGACGCGCGGGTTGAAAGCTCGCGCGCGATGTCCGCACAGCCGAGCGCAAGCGCCTGGCTGCGCCGAAGGCAGGCTCGTCGCGGATTTGTGTGGGTAATTGCTGCGTGCTTGCGCGACTCAGCGCGTGCTCTTGGGCTGGGATGGTGCGCCGCAGGCGCACCCTACGCGATTCGAATTCTGAGCTTCGATCCTGACTCGGCGTCGACCGTCCCCGTAGGGTGCGCGTGCCGCGCACCGGCGATCGCGGGAGACGCCTTGGCAGACCCGAAGCCCCGCGCGATCGATCCGCGTTTGTCCACCAAGTCGGGGGCCGGGGGATCGCGCGGACTTCTTCGCCGTTGGCGCTCCTCACTTGCGTGGTTCGGCACGGAGTGTGGAGGGGCGGCGATCTGGAGCGGTGCCGGCCGATCGGGTACGGCGGCAGCGGTCACACCGACGCCGACCTCGATAGCAGGTTTCGCGCCTTGCCACACAGCGCCTGCGGCTACCGCGACGCGGCCTGTCGCAAGCCGAGGCTCCCCGGCAGCGGGCTGCCCGTGCTGCCCGAAAAGGCAGCTTGCACCCACACGGATCCGCGAAGCCCCAAAGACAAGGCCCGCACTCGGCGGGCCTTGTAGACATCAGCGCGCGTAAGAGTCAGCCGCCGCTGCTGCCCAGCTTGGTCTGCAGATAGTTCGCCTCGCCGATGCGCTCGATCAGTGCCAGCTGCGTCTCGATCCAGTCGACGTGCTCTTCTTCGGATTCGAGGATGTCGGTGAGAAGGTCGCGCGAGACGTAGTCACCGACCGCTTCGCAGTGGCTGATGCCAGCCTTCAGCACCGGCAGCGCCGCCTGCTCCAGCTTGAGGTCACACTCCAGCGCTTCCTTGGGCGTCTCGCCGATCAGCAGCTTGCCGAGCTGCTGCAGGTTGGGCAGGCCTTCCAGAAACAGAATGCGTTCGATCAGCGTGTCGGCGTGCTTCATCTCGTCGATCGACTCGCGGTACTCGTGATCGCCGAGCTCCTTCAGGCCCCAGTTGTGAAACATGCGGGCGTGCAGGAAGTATTGATTGATCGCGGTCAGCTCGTTGTAGAGCGCGCGATTCAGATGTTCGAGGACCTTGGCATCGCCTTTCATGGGGTCTCCTGCGTCGAGGGCGGTGGGCCGCTTACTGTAGCCATGCGCAGGTCGTGATGCCGAAACCCCAATCGCACGCATTCTCAGAACCGCCGAATTGGCGATGCTAGCTGCTTGCGCAACTCAAGGTTTCCGGTGGTTTCAGGTCCTCGCGTTGCTGCATGCGACGCTTCAATTCAGCGCCGCCGAGAACTCAGCACTCCGCGTCCGAATGACGGATGCCTCACGCCACCATGGGCAGGGCGCAGGCGCGGGTCTCGTCGAGAATCTGCAGAGCCAGCTCCTTGCAGCAGCCGCAGCTGCCGCCGCAACCGGTGGTCGCCGTCAGCTCAGCGAGGCCTTCTACGCCGCTCTCGGCGGCTTCGCGGATCGCTTTGTCGGTGATGCCGTGGCACAGGCAGACGTACATGGCGGGCAGGCCCAGCGGGGACGATGGACGCCATTCAAGCGCGAATGCGAATGAGTGTCAACTAGACTCGCGTCCTCAAACGTGATGGCCCCACGCTGCGTTCAGCGGGGGCTACCTGCCGCTTCGCGCGCGGCCGCACGGCGTTCGCGTCGCGGCACCGCGACATCCGCCTCCAGCGTGGGTGGCGCCAACTCCAGAATGCCATTACCGCTCGCGCGCTCGGCAAATGGCGCCAAGTGCTTCAGCGCCTGCGCGTACACGCGCCGCTTGAAGCTCACCACATGCTCCAGCGGATACCAGAAATCGACCCAACGCCAGCTGTCGAACTCCGGGCGCTCGTGCGCATCCAGCCGCACAGCGTCCTCTGCAACGGTCAGCTGCAGCAGAAACCACACCTGCTTCTGACCGATGCACAGCGGCCGCTTGCCCGGACGCACACAGCGGCGGGGCAGGCGATAACGCAACCAGCCGGGGGTCGCACCGAGCAGCTCGACATGGTGCGGCTTCAGGCCGACCTCCTCATCCAGCTCGCGGTACATCGCCTCCTGCGGCGTCTCATCACTATTCATGCCGCCCTGCGGGAACTGCCAGCCATCCCGCGTCACCCGCCGCGCCCAGAGTACCTGGCCGGTGGAGTGCATCAGGATGATGCCGACGTTCGGGCGGTACCCGTCCGGATCGATCACGGGACGGAACTCCAAACTCAAGATGCGAGGGACTGTGCCACACCGGCAGGAAGCGCCACAACCAAAGCGCCGAACGCGAACTGGCACAGGTGCTCGCGCAACTGCAGCGCAACCGCAGCAAGCCGGCACAAGCATGAACAACCGCCGGACAATACGCAGAGGCCGCGCCCGAGCGCGCTTGACCCTGCCCACCAGCACGCGCAGAATGCGCGGCTCTCGGCCGGCACCGCCCGGCCGGGCCCTGCATCGCCTGGCTATGTAGCTCAGCCGGTTAGAGCACAGCACTCATAATGCTGGGGTCGGTGGTTCGAGTCCACCCATAGCCACCAGGCCGATGCAGCCAAAAACCCCGCGAATCCGCGGGGTTTTTTGTGGCCGCAAAGTGGCGGCCCTTTTCTCTCGAGGGCCCACATGCGGCACTCTCTGTGCACATGTCGTTTCCGTGCCGCGCCCATGCGCACGAACGCTGTCCTGATCGATGATCTCGACACGCAGGGTCGTGAGGAGGGCGGCTTGGGTCTTGATGTGGCTCACCTCGGGTCAGTTTGATCTCAAGCGCATCCGGTTTCGAACCAGTCGGCTGTACAGGGTGGGAAACGGTGCAGGCGCATCAATCGATCCCCTTAGGCGAAGGGCATCGATCAGGTCATCGCGTTGCGCAGGCGTCGGGCTGGGAAACAACTCCGCCGCTGCTCCATACGCTCCGCCGTAGAACAGTAGCCATTGCGCCTGGGAGAGCACCTCATCCACCCACAGCGCGAAGGGCGCGAACAGCTCGCGTTCGATGAGCGTCTGGGGGCACAGCCAGGGGTCGATCGAGACGGCGTCCGGGTTGAGATCGCCGCGTGCAAGATCCTCCCAGCGGTCGTTGACCCGCACCGGATGCAGGCTGCTCCAGTACAGCGATCCCCACACCCGCTCGCCGCGACGAGCGCGCACAAACAGCTCGATGTTCCAGTCGATATCCAGCGTCTCGCGAAGGCACAGCTCAAGGCCGGGGTTGAGGTCCTCGAACTGCCAGGTCCAGGCATCGAGCAGCTGCGAGACCTTGACCGGGAAGGGCGCCACCAGCAGCGGCGCAGGACGGCGTGCGAGCCAGGTCTCGAACAGTGCGCCCGCGATTGGGCGGCTCGGTGGGCAGGTCGAACTCATTGCTGCACCTCCACCCAGACTTCTCCGCGGTCGTTGAAGCTCAGGCGATACGCAAAGGGGATGCGCTGATCGGGCGCGGGGCCCCTGCCGCTCGGGTTTCGATCGCCCGCGCGCAAGCGCATCCACAGCGTGCCGGCGCAGCGCACTTCTTCGCCGGAAGCGGCGCGACTGAGCGTGCTCGCGTCGACCACGTCGATCTCCAGGTTCTCGCGAATCTGCCGCTGGAGTTCGGGCATGCTTGCGGCGTCACGCATCATCGAGTCGATGCTGATCTGCCGCGCAGTCAGGACGATGTCCGGGTCTTCGCAGTCGGGCAGGGACGCTGGCATGCAGCCGACCAGACTGAGCACGCATGTATGGATGGCACAGGCCCGAAGGAAGAGGCGCGCGCTCATGCGGCCACCTTCGACTTCAGCGCGAGCTCGGCGCGCAGGGCCTGCAGCACCGCGAAGGGTGTGGCTTGAACCGGATCGCCGAGGTACTGGCGCGCGACCTGATGAAAGTCGCCCGGCGTGAGTCCATCAAGAGCGTCGACCTGGGCTTCGAGGTCTGCACCCTGCACCCACCCGAAGTGCTCGCGGAACCGACCCCACAGGCTGCGACGCTGATCTGCGTTCGGCGGCCGAAGCTCCAGCTTGTGCTCCAGCCGGCGCAGCACAGCCGGATCGAGCCGCTGGAAGAGGTTGGTGGTCAACACCACGTAGCCGTTGAAGCTATCCAGTGCGGTCAGCAGCGCGTTGACCATCGTCAACTCCCAGCTCTGGCGCAAGGCTGATCGGTCGGACAGCAGACCCTCGACCTCATCGATCAGGAGCACCGCGCCCATAGACTCTGCACGTTCGAAGGCGCTTCTGATGGCCTTCTCCGTTTCGCCTACGAAGCAGGACAGCAGATCGGCGCCCTGACAGGAATGCAGAGGACGCTGCAGCTGGCGCGCCAGTTCCGCGGCAAACGCGGATTTGCCGGTGCCGGGCGGACCGTACAGGCAGAAGCGGCCCTCGCCCGCCCGCAGGGCACGCAGCAGCAGGGGTTCGATTGGGCGATCGGTGTTGAGCCAGTCCAAGCGGAAGGGGCCCAGCGGCCGCGGTGTTTCCCGCGGCATTGGCGGCAGGTCGAGCAGGCCGCGCAGCTCGCGTGTCTGACGCTCGATCAGGGGCTGCAGGGGCAGGGACTCCGGCAGCAGGCGCCCCAGCTGCGCCAAAGCCTCGATGTGGCCGGGCTGCAATCCATCGAGATCGGCGAGACGCTGGCGCAGCCCTGCACTGACAGACTGCTCGCCGAACGCGGTGTCGATCAGGCGACGCTTCACCGCGGCGGGCGGCTCGTCCAGATGCAGCACCAGCTGGAAACGTCGCAGCAGCGCCGGATGGACACCGTCGAGCTCATTCGCGACCCACAGTGTGGGCATGGGGTTGGTCTCCAACAGGTCGACCAGCCAGCTCTTGTGCGAGCGGCCTGGATCCCGCCGACGCGTACCGAAGAAGGGATCCATGCTTTGGCTGACCGGCAACAGGCCATCCGCCTCGTCTACCAACAACAGGGTGTTGGCGCGCTGGCCAAGCGCGCGCTGGCTGAGGCGAACGGCACTCAGCAGGCGATGCTCGCCCAAGGGGTCGCCATCGGCGTCTTCGGGGTTGAGCTCCAGCAATTCCGCGCCCAGCGCGTGCGCCATCGCGCGACACAGTTCGGTCTTGCCGGTGCCCGGCGTGCCGTGGATCAGTACGTTGAATCCGGTCGTCCGCGTGCGCAGCGCTACGCCAAGAACGGCGAGCCAGCTCGGCAGCAAGGTGTCGAGGTGCGGATAGTCTTCCAGGCTCAGCTTGGCCAGCGGGGCGGGCTTCACCAAAGTGGCGATGAAGCTCGACGGGTTGGCGTCACCCGCCTCCAGCACGGCCAGCAAGCGGTCATCAACGTTGTGCGCAGTGCCGGAACGCTCGCGCAGGCTTTCCGACACCAGGCCCAGACCCACCAGCGCCCGGCGGTTCGAGAGCATCCGCCGCACCTCGGATTCGGGCAGCCCGGTCCAGCGTGCGACCAGACGCGGCGTGGACAGCTCGTTCTCGCGATCTAGGCTGTTCAATAGATCGAAGAACTCGCGATCCAGATCGCGCGCGGCCAATGCACTCAGCACCTTGCACTCAGCGGAGGTGAGTCCCAACGCCTCGCTCAGTCGCGCCACGGCCGGTAGCGCGGTCTCCAGCGAGGACATGGACTCCAGGTGGACCTCGCGCGCCATCGCCTTGAGCCGGGCATGCAGCCGCTGTCGCCTCGGGCTGCGCTTGCCCTGGACATCGGGCAGATGGCCGATGATCTTCCACAGAACATTGCTGTGATCTTCATAGGTAAGCTCATCCACCGCAGCGGCAAAGCCGAGATGCAGCAGCAGATCGACGGTCCAGGCGCGGGTCAGCGCGCGGATCGGGGCGGGGCAGGGCAGGGTGTCGCTGATCGGCGCGACGGGGAGGTTCAGCACGCGGCTGCGCATCGGGGCGTCCTCTTGGATGGGAGGACAGCGTCCATCAGCGTCGCGACACTGGGTGTCGCATGCAAACTGGAAAACAATGCGACACTCAGTGACGCATGTGTTGCCCAAGCTCCATCAAGCCCAAGGAGACTCCCATGGCCATAGATGCCACCTCGACCGCGATGCGACTACTCGACCTGCTGCAGGCCTTGCCTTCCAGCGGCAAGCGATCCGCGACAGAGCTGAGAGCGACATTGCAGCAGCAGGGCTACTCGATGACCCAACGCATGGTCGAGCGCGACCTGTGCAAGCTGAGGGAGCGTGGCCTGGCGTACGCAACAAGCTCCGGCAAGCCCCAAGGCTGGGCGCGAGGAAGCGCCGCGCTGGGGCTGCAGCTTCGAGATCCCAACGAAGCCTTGGCGCTTGAGATTCTGGCCAGCTATTCAGGCCACCTGCTGCCGCCCTCGGTGCGCGCCCAACTGCGTGAGCGGTTCCAGGCTGCGCGACAAACCTTGGGCCAGCACCCCAACTCGGACTATGCCCGCTGGCATGAGCGCGTCGCGGTGATTCCCCTTTCACAGCCACTGATCCCACCGGAGGTGAACCCTGTCGTGCAGCGCATCGTGCTGCAGGCGTTGTTGGAGCGGCGCGTATTGAGGGTCCGCTACCAGGCCCGCTATGCCGAGCGAGCACGTGAGCGCGAGGTGCATCCAGCAGGCCTCGTGGCCCGCGACGGCCAATACATTCTGGTCGCCTTTTTCGGTGGCAACTCACAGCCCTATCAACTGCCGCTGCACCGAATGCACTCAGCCGAGATGCTCGCGGGCAACGCACAGATCCCCGTCGAATTCGACTTTCAGGGCTACGCCCACAGCGGTGCCTTGGGCATGGGCGACGGACAGTGGGTGCGGCTGACGCTTGTGTTCGATGAATCTGCGGGACGCCTGTTCACCGAAAGCAAGCTCTCCCCGGACCAAGAGGTCGTGATCCGAGAGCTCAAGCGCGGCGCCAAGCGCTATCACGTCACCGCAACCCTCGAGGACTCTCCTAGGCTTCAGGCCTACCTCAACAGCTTTGGCGACAGCCTGATCTCCCGGCGGCAGCGAGCGATCCCCGCACCCGCATCGCACAAGGCAAACCCCTCCATCCGACCCACCCGCAGAAGGATTCCTACGTGACCAGCTCAGCCCCCAACCTCCGCAGCCTCTTGCCGCTCGAACGCAGTGAGGGCTTGGAAGCCTCGCCGACCTACGCCGACTATTGCCGCGAGGAACGAAATTTCTCCGCGATCCTGTACGCGGAGCTGCTGCGGCCTGAGGGCCTGCAGGCCTTTCTTGCTCGGATCGAAGGCATCGGCCCGATCGAGCATCCCGAACGCGCGGAAGTGTTCTTCGAGTACGCCCATGCGCGCGATCTCTGGCACGGCTTTGGCAAACAGTTTGACGGCAAGGACCCTTCGGCCAAGGCCAAGCGCGAAGAGGGCTTCCGGAGGGCGATCCTTGCTCTGATCGATGCGCCGCCGGGCCTCAAGAGCGCGACGTTGACCATCGCTGAGTTCAACCGCTTCTTCATTGGAGAGACCCGCCGTGCCTCTTTGCGCGAGATCCAGATGCCCAACCAGTGGGATCAGCGCCGGTTTGGCGAATGGGCCCGAATCGCACTTGAAAGCGGCTGGTACACCGAAAGGGACGAGGCCTTGCGTTTTGCTGAGCGCATCTGCTGTCTCAAGTGGGCCTTCAACGCCAAGGCCGACATCGTGATCCACCTGCCCGACGGGCGCGCTGTCTGCGTGGAGATCAAGGTCGCCTCGGGGGAGGCCAAGTACAGTGCGAGCCATGACGATGACGTGGCCGCTGCGAAGTACTCTCGCTCGCAGACCGAGTTGCAGCAACACGTTCTGGAGAAGCTGCTCGGCTACCAGGCCCACTTCGTATTCCTCACGCCGGAGAGCGGGCGAAGTCTCGACCCCGCGGGGCTTGACGGCGCCAAGGTTCAGACACTCGGCTGGGCAGAGGTCTTGCAAGTCCTCCATGCAGACACGTCGAAACCGGACCAACTCCTGTTTGTTCGGCGAATGCTCAACTCCAAGTACTTGCTGCCCAAGAAGCGTCGCGGGACGTAATGAAGCGCAACCAACTCCACCTCTCCAAAACCCGCATCCAGAACGGCCGCCAGTGCCACAAGCGGCTCTGGCTGGACGTACACCAGCGCGAGCTTGCGGAGTGGGGCGAGGCCTCCCAGCTTCGGCTGGCGCAGGGCACGGCCTTTGGCGAGTTGGCGCAGGCGCTGCTCGGCGGCGGGCATCTGGTCGAGGCGGACTACGCGCAGTCCCGCGAGGCGCAGGCCGAGACCCAGCGCCTGCTGGCGCGCCCGCGGGCGCGGGCGCCGCAGATCTTCGAGGCCGCGTTCGAGCACGAACGCGTGCGTGTACGGGTCGATGTGCTGCGCCGCGAGCCTCGCTGCGACACTCTGATCGAGGTGAAGTCGACGACGGGCGCCAAGGCAGAACACGTCTGGGACGCTGCCATCCAAACCTGGGTGCTGCGCGGTGCCGGTCGACCCGTCAAGCGCGTGCAGATTGGTCACTTGAACAAGGACTTCGTGTACCAGCGCGAGGGCGACTATGAAGGCTTGCTCGCGCTGACCGACATCACCGATGAGGTGGATGCCCTGCAGCCGGACATCCCGGCGCTGGTGCGTCAGCTCAAGAAGGTCGTGCAAGGCCCGATGCCGGAAATCACGACCGGCGCCCAGTGCAGCAGCCCCTACGACTGCCCCTTCATTGGCCACTGCCAGTCGATGGAACCGCCGCAGCCCGAGTTCCCTGTCACGCTGCTGCCCAATGGCGGCAAGTTCGTCGAGGCGCTGCTGGCCGATGGCTATCGTGACCTCAGGGAGGTGCCGGAGGATCGCTTCGACAACCCGCGCCACCACCGCATTGCCGAAGCGACCCGCACGGGCAAACCCTTCGTAGACCCGGCGCTGCGCAAGGCCATCAAGGCCGTGCCCTGGCCGCGCTACTTCCTCGACTTCGAGGCCATCAGCTTCCCGGTACCACGCTGGCTGGGCACGCGCCCCTTCCAGCAGATCGCCTTCCAGTTCTCCTGCCATGTGCAGACCAGCGCCCGCGCCAAGCCCCGGCACCATGGCTACCTCGACACCGAGGACAGCCACCCCGAAGCGCGCGTCGCCAAGCGCCTTGTGGAGTGCATCGGCGATACCGGCCCCATCCTCGTCTGGAACCGAGCCTTCGAGGCGCAGATCCTGCGACAGATGGCGGATGCGCAGCCGAAGCTACGCAAGCGATTGCTGGGGATGGTGGATCGGCTCGTGGACTTGCTGCCGCTCTACCGGGAGCACTACTACCACCCGGAGCAGCGGGGGTCTTGGTCGTTGAAGGCGGTGCTGCCTGCTGTTGCCCCCGGACTGGCTCACGAGGGGTTGGAGGTCGCGAATGGGTTGGATGCCCAGGTGACCTACCTGCAACTGCTCGACGGGGGGCTCTCGTCGCAGGAAGGCGCCGTGCTACGGAGCTCGCTGGAGAAGTATTGCCTGATGGACACCGCTGGGCTGGTTGCGATGGTGCCCTGATGTCGATACGGAACGGCGAGCGCCGCCACACTGAGGTCAAGACCATCGCCAGCGAAGGTGACGACTGCAACCTTAGTGAGAACCCGCGCGCTACGCTGGAACGTCTCGGCCCGGAGGCTTGGCGCGCTGTTTCTTGGGGCTGCCAGCGGTGGGGCGAGGTCAGTGCCGTACCGGTGCGCCTGCAGGGCCCTATTCGAAGTCTTGCGGCGGAACAGATGGCAGCCATGGTGTGGAATGTGCCCTTGGGCTCGCTGCTTGCATGAGGACCAGGGTGCTTTGACTTAAACAATTGGGAGAGCGAACTGAAATGAAGATTTTGCCCCTGAGCAAGCAGCATGGAACGGCGCCCAGAGATTGGCTTCTGACCGAGGTCGAAGATCTCGATAAACGCCAGCAGCGGCGTCATGAGTTATGGATCCTGTCCTGCTATGTCGATCTCAAGGCCGTGAGGTCCATCATCCGCGATTTATCCGAACGCGTCCGGCTGGTGGAGGTGTACTTGGCCTTTGACTACAGCGAAGTTTATCGATACGGGCCACGCAAGCTTAATCGAGAGCTGGGAGCCTTGAGGCAGTCATGCACCAAGCAAGAAATTGACTTTGACGTGCGATTTCTCGCTGCGCCAAGCGGACTTGTGCATGCAAAGGGCTTTGCTGTGCTCCAGCGCGTGGATGAGGAGGTGGTTGATGGTGTCTTGCTGCTTGGTTCGGCCAATCTGACATTGCCCGGGTTCATGGATGGGAGGAATGTCGAGTTGGGGGCCCTGACTCGCCAGGTAAAGCAACTCCGTTCGTTCGAGCAGACTTTCAGTGCGCTCTGGGATGATCTGGGGGCGGAGAAGGTAGATGATGCCGTGCTGGCCAGAGATCGTGATCTCTTCAAGTTCGCATTGTTGAGTTCGGGTGTGTTTCTGCACAAATGGGACGGCAATCTTCGCCAGTTGGTGGGCATACGCTACAGGCTCGTCAATGAAGACAAGTGGGCACAGCTCCCCGAAGACTTGAAGGCTGAGGGCTTTGAGCTATCGAAGACGCTCACGCGGCACGTGCTTAAGCTTGATGACCTGCCGAAGCGCAGCTTGCCGGGCGAGTTCATCCGCAACTTCACCGTCGATACTTCGCTGGGCCGTTGGTGCCCTGCCGATGCTTGGGCCGCGGTAGCTGGTCCGGAGTCCGAAGCCTATTGGGAAGCGTTCAAGGCGGCGACCACCGATGAAGTTCTTGCGAAACTCGTTGGTGAGGCTAGCGTCCGACAAGAGCAACTGGTTCGCGACGGTTTGATCGCTCCAGTTGATAGCGACCACCTCGAAAACTGGCTCCGGCGGATTAGAAGCTTGCGCGATTCGCAGGAGCGTCTTGCTCGCTTGCACACAGGGTATGAGGCGTTTCCAATGCCTTTCGATGCTCAATGTAGGAAAGAAATCGACGATCTTTTCGAAAGCCTGCAGCTATCGTTGGCGACGCGTACCCACACCAACTGGGTAACGCGAGCGGTTGAGGCCAGCATCTCATCCATGTGCCTGGATCCACTGGGTCTGGATGAGGAGGCGAGAGAGCTGTTGGCAGACAATGGCTAGTAGGCACTACAGGGGGCGGTGGCTTGGAAAAGATGGGTAGACACTCCGGATTCGCGAAGCTATTTAAAGCCATCGCCCCCCCTGCAGCCCAGCATCCCAAATTCCGAGCCCTCACGCCCCCAGCGGCAGGGCGTTCAGCTCGTCGCGCGCTTCCCGCCAAGTCGGGTAGTGGCGATCAAGCAGTGCCACGAAGCGCTCGTCGTGGTTGGGCACTAGCAGGTGGATCATCTCGTGGACGATCACGTATTCCACGAGGTCCTTGGGTTTCTTCACCAGCTCGGTGTTGAGCCGGATGTTCCCTGACTTGGGGTTGCAGCTGCCCCACTTGGTCTTCATGCGCTGCAGGTAGTAAGCCGAGACACGCACGCCGAGCTTGCGCTCCCATTGCGCGATCAGCGGCGGTACCTCGGCGTGCAGCAGGGCCTTGTGCCAGGCATGCATGACCTCGGCGCGCTTGGCGAGGTCGCTGCCCGGTCGCACTGTCAGCTTGATGCGGCGATGGTCCACGACCACGCTGGGCTTTTCGTCCCGCTCCACGACGCTGAGCAGGTGGCGGCGCCCCCATAGCTGGTGGCTTTCGCGGGTCACGAACCGGCGCGGTGCTTCTCTGGCTTGCCCCTTCAGGGCGCTCTGCTGCTGTCGGATCCAGCCAAGCTTGGAGATGGCATAGGCACGCGCCACTTCCAGACGCATCCGTGACGGGGCGACCAGAGTCACGCGCCCGGCAGGCGGATGCACGGCGAGGTGGGCGTGCTTCACCGCCCTGCGGGTCAACTCAATGCTGACCTCGCCCAGTTGAATAACTTCGGTCATCAGTAGTCCGGCTGCTGCTTGATGATCTCGAAGATGGCCTGGGTCGCCGCCTTGTCCTTCTTCATGATCGGGTAGATCGCGTTCAGCACCATGGCCTCGCGAGCTGGATCGCCCTTCCAGTCGGCTGGCGCCTTGTCGCGTATGGCTTCATCCAGCTTCAAGGAAATTGCGAGGCACTCGTCCCCGTAGGCCGGCGCCTCGGTGGCCGCCCACTTCTCGCGAACAGGGATGGCCGCCAGGATTTCG
Organism: uncultured Aquimonas sp.; assembly: GCA_964586455.1. Classification (GTDB taxonomy): domain Bacteria; phylum Pseudomonadota; class Gammaproteobacteria; order Xanthomonadales; family Xanthomonadaceae; genus Aquimonas. Next base: position 66,170 of record CAZPHV010000002.1, on the reverse strand, counting down.
GGCAGGTTGTTGTAGAGCACGGCGGCGGGGCGGTTGCCTCGTAGTGGAGCGGGCAGCGCCTCGTCCGGCTCGGCCTTGGCCAGCTTCTCCACCAGCGCCTGCGCGTTCTTGAGGAACTGTTCGTACGACTCCGTGTCGTCGCGCTTCTGCTGGATCAAGTCCTCCAGCAACTTGGACATCTGCTCGTAGAAGCGCGGGTCGGCGAGGCGCTCGTTGACGATCGCCTTGCGGACGTTGTTGATGATCGCCTCGGCCACCGCGTCCTTCGACAGGCGCCCCTTCTCGTTGAGCTTCTTGGCGATGGCATCGTGGATGCCGGTCTTGATGATCAGGTCGGTCAGCGAGAGCGCGCTCAGGTCCCCCAGCAGGGATGAGGGGTCCGCCTGGATGTAGGTGTTGATGAGGTGGCGCATGTCCGCCTCGAAGGGCTTGATGTCCAGCTCCTCGCCTGAGTGGTTCTTGATGGCGGCGCGCACCTCGGCATAGAAGGCCGTCTCCCTGTTGAGGAGGTCCACCTGCGCCGCGCTGTAGCCGGCTTCCTCCAGATGCCCAGCCAGACCCGAATACGCACGCACGTAGGCCGCCACCGCCTTGTAGAACTCGATGCGCAGCGGCTCGGTCGTCTCCAGCGCCGAGGGGTCCGCGGCAGAGCCACAGAAGTAGTGGATGAACTGCTCGATGCTCCGAGGCGGAAGCACTTGATCGCAGAGGTAGCCAATCGCCTCACGGGCCGCGTCCAGCTTGACCCTTCCCTCCTTCAGCCAATCCTTGATCTCGACGTTCGACCCCTCGCCGCAGGCCTCGATGTCGAGCTCCTCGGAGGTGTACACGGCGATCGCGTCCTGCACCTTCCCGAACAGCTCCTTGTAATCGACGATGTGGCCGTAGTCCTTGTCCTCGCCGTCCAGGCGATTGGTGCGGCAGATGGCCTGGAACAGGTTGTGGTCCCGCAGCTCATTGTCGAGGTAGATGTAGGTGCAGCTCGGCGCGTCGAAGCCGGTCAGCAGCTTGCTCACGACGATCAGCAGCTTGAGGTTGGCGGGCTCCTCGATGAAGCGCCGCTTCATCTCCGTCTCGTACTGCGTGGTCGTCTGGCCTTTGCCCAAGACGTGCTTGGTGTAGGTGTCGAACTTGTAGCGCTCGTCGCTATCCTTGGGCTCTTGCGAGATCGCGTTGTGGTTCGGCTCGTAGGACGTGATCAGGCCGACGTAGGGGCCGAAGCTGGTGTTCTGGAACAGGCGGTAGTAGTGGCAGGCGTCGTAGATCGACGAGGCCACCAGGATCGCGGTGCCGCGATCGTTGCTGAGGCGCGGCTTGACGCCGAAGTCGTGGATGATGTCCGCGATGATGCGCTGCTTGCGCTCGCTGGCGCTCATCAGCTGCTCCATCGTCGCCCAGCTGCGGCGCAGCACCGACTTCTGAAAGTTGTTCAGCCCCTTGGTCTTCGCCTCGAACCAGTCGTCGATGGCCTGGCGCGAGGTGAGCCTCTGCGGCACATCGCGGGCCTCGTACTTCAGGTCGAGCACCACCCTGTCCTCCACCGCTTGATTGAACTTGTAGGTGTGGATGAAGGTGCCGAACACCTCGGCCGTGGTCTGCCTGTCACGCCGCAGCAGGGGCGTGCCGGTGAAGCCGATGAAGATGGCGCTCGCCAGCCAGCGCTTCATCTGTTTGTTCATGTCGCCGCCCTGGGTGCGGTGACACTCGTCCACGAAGACGAAGAAGCGCCCCGCGAGCTTGGGCGGGTCGCCCTTCAGGTCGGACACATCGATCTTGTGGATCAGCGCGCACATCAGGCGGGGCGACGCCGTGCCCAGCTTCTCCACCAGCTCGCGGCGTGACTGGATGCGGGGCGAGGGCTCGTGGGTTCCGATCACCCCGGCGTTTCGCATGACGCCTTCGATCTGCTTGTCCAGCTCGTCGCGATCGGTCACCACCAGGATGCGCGCCTCCGGGTCGTGCTCCAGCAGCCACTTGGCCAGCAGCACCATCAGGATGCTCTTGCCGCTGCCCTGGGTGTGCCAGATCACGCCGCCCTCGCGCTTCTTGATGCGCTCCTGCGCGGCTTTCACGCCTTCGTACTGGTGAAGCCGAGGCACCTTCTTCTGGCCGGCATCGAAGATCACGAAGTTGCGGATCAGATCGAGCAGGCGGCTGGGCTCCAGCATCTCCAACAGAGGCCCATCAAGCAGGGCGCCCTCCTTCACAGGCTCGGCCTTTGCCGGCGCCTGCTTCCATTCAACGAAGAACTTCTCCGGCGTGCCCGTGGTGCCGTAGCGCAGGCCCTGCGAGTCGCTGCCGGCAAGCAGTAGCTGCACCGTGCTGAAGAAGCCCTGGTTGAAGATGGCTTCCTGGTTGGTGATGAGCTGGCGGACTCCGTTGGCGATGTCCACCGAGCTGCGCTTCAGCTCGATCACCACCACGGCGATGCCGTTGAGAAAGACCACCAGATCCGGACGGCGCTCATGCCCGCCCTTCAAGGTGACTTCCTCGGCTACGCCGAAGTGGTTGTTGGCGGGCGTCGCCCAATCGATCAGATGGACCGTCTCGTGCGGTGCGCCGGGGGCCACCTGCACCGGCACGCCGTAGCGCAGCAGCTGGTAGGTGCGCAGATTGGCCTGGTAGGGCGTGATGCCGGTGGCATCGGCGGCCGCCAGCAGCTTCTGCAGGGCTTGCGCGATCTGGGCCTCGGCATAGCTGCGCTGGCGCAGGCTGTCGCGCAGCGCCTCGACCTCGATGCCGCGGTTGCCCTCGCGCTTGCTGCGGTCACCGAGGTAGGCATAGGCCAAGCCGCCCGATGACCTCAGCGCGGTGAAGCGTGCGATGACGCGGTTCTGGGTTCTGCGCTCAGAGCGGGGCTGTTCAGGCACTGCTTGCCTCTCCAAGTACTTCAGCCTTGACGTAGCGCTTGAACGCCTTCGCTTCCGAGAAGCACCGGAATCCCGCCTCGCCAGCAATTCTGATCGCGACCGCGTCCTGATTGAGGAGCACCGCGATTGGCTGGCTCAACTCCTCCTGCAATCCGCTGGGCCAGGCCAGATCGAAGACGGCCCGCTGTTCACCAGACTGCGGATCGGAAAAGTCGTAGGAGACAACACCGCGCGGCAGACCCAGCGATTCAACCCAGTCGTTCAGCGCCTCGATCTCCGCTTCTTCGTCTTCGCTGGTGACGCCGACACCCACAGAAATCGTAGGCGGCACGACCGACGCCGGACCGGCAAGCCAGCGGGTATCGCCGTGCAGCAGCTCCTCCATGCGGCGGTTGAGCTCCGCAGACAGCAGCACCTTGCGTGCTTCGAGGAACTCGCGAAACCGCTCCATCTTCCAGAGCGCGGGGTCCTCCGGGATCCACTGCGACGCGAGCGCGCCAGGATGAGCCGCCTCCACCTCGAGGAAGTACTCCTCCGGCAGTCGGTCGGTGATGTTGAGGTTCGTGTCCTTGGTGAGGAAGCAGAAGTTGGCGAGCGCGTTCACCTCCGGGCGCGGGTGCTTGCGTTTGTAGAGCTGGGCCTTTGGGAAGATGTGGTGCACTTCCAGACGGCTCATCTTGCCAAGCAGGCTTGCCTTGAGGGGGATCCCGGTGCCCCAGTCGCGCGCCTGGCCCATGCGCGTCAGCAGATAGAGCACGGGGTAGAACCGCGCGCCCAGGCTCCAGCCGGTGAAGTGTCCCGGCTCCGCGCGCAGGCCGCCGTGCCACAGGCGCAACTGTTCAAGAAGTCGATCGAGGCGGTCGCCACCACCCTCGATCGCTGCCAGGTCCTGGTCGATGAACGACTCGGTGGACCCAGAGAACCGTCCCCACATCGCCGCCTGCACGAACCAGAAGAGCAGCTTGTCGCGCTCCTTCTCACCCATCGGGCCGAGCTTGGCCTGCAGCCTCTGGTCCAAGTAGCGCGCCATCACAGGCACGCCGAAGCGCCCGAAGAACACGCGGTCGTGGTCCAGCCCCAGCCGGCCACTGATCAGGTTCAGACTGGTGTCTATGTGCTTGGCAGCCCGCGCCAGCGCATCCTGCACTTCGGCCGCGCTCTTTTCGTGCAGGTGCTGGAACTTGGCCTCTCCCGTCAGCACCGTGTTCACCGAACGCAGCAGCCAGTCGAGGTTGAAGTGGAAGTCCGACTTGGCCCACTCCCTGAGCTTGGCCTTCATCGCCTCGCGGCCTTCGGGCCATTCGGCGCAGATCTTCGCCAGCGCCAGGTCGCCCTTGGAGAGCTTGGTGCCGCCGCTGTTGACGCGGTTGAAGATATCGACCACCACGTCGAGCGACTTGTCGGCGCCGGTGACCTCCTCGATGTGCAGGTCTACGTCCGTGATGGACAGCAGGCGACTCAGGCGTGCCACATACTCCCCGACTTTCGACGCGAGTTCGGGTTGTGCGGCGAGACGCGTGACGAACGAACCCAGACCTGCGGTGCCCTTGCCCATCAGTTCCGACACGTCGACCCAGAGCGGGTCATCCTTCATCTTCACCGGCTGGTAGAACTCGAAGCTCTCGCCGTCGAGATGAAAGCGCAGCCCCGTAAATGCCTGCGCGTTGCCGTCGAAGAACTTGGGCGGCTTGCCTCGCACGACGCCGTAGAGCGAGGTCATCCGCTGCTGGCCGTCGAGCAGCAGCTTCACCACGCCAGCAGCAATTGCGCCGTCGCCACGATGCGTCGCCGTCGTCGACTCCGTCGCCCAGACAAGCAAGCCTCCGACCGGATGACGGCGGTATAGCGAGTCGAAAAGCCCGCGTACCTGGTCCCGGCTCCAAACATAGCCGCGCTGGAACTCGGGCAGCGCCATGTGCCCGCTGTCGATGTGGTCGAGGATGGTGGAGATCTTCATCTCAAACCTCGCCGAAGTGGCACCACTGCATCTCTGGCAGTGCGTGCAGGAAAGCGGCAACTTGCTCTATCTGGCCGTGCTGTTGTGCCCATTCCAAGTGCTCTCTGAATCGCAGTTGCTTCTCGAGTGGCATTGAGTGGTGCCATGCGGCGAGGATCAGCGGCGCCGGGGGATGCCACCCTCCAGCGGCCTCTTGCCGGTTGTTCCTGAGCAGTTGATATAGTTCATTCCACTGCGGCGGCATGGGTACCAACCGATTGTTTGCGGTGCAGTAGGCCCACAGTGCTTCGAAGTCTGCATCGCGGTCGCTCATATCAGGCGCTTCCTTCCGGTGAGCAGTTCCTGCATCATCCCCTGCTTGAGCGCACGGGTCTTGTCGCGGCGGGCTTCGAGGGCAGTGAGTTCAGCGTCCATGGCGCGAAGTACTTCCGCAATCGCTAACTGCTCATCGACCTGGGGCACTGAAAGCAGAATTGGGTTCACGTCCTTCGCATGAATGTGGGGTTGTGCGCCACCCGTTTGAGACTTGTAGATGAGCCCCTGCTTCATCAGAAGCTGATAGTAAACGAAGTCCAACGAGTAGCCATTAGCCTCGCTGATCGTTGAGCAATCCGAAGCGAATATCGGTCCTTGGTGGATGGCCACGTAGCCTGCACTTGCTCCCGAAGCGCTGATCGTGATCGTGCGGCCAAACCTATTGGCAACCGCGTGGAAATACGCAGGCTGCTTGCCACCAGCAATGACAGGAATATCTCCTGAGGCCAAGGTCTTGGCCGTGATGAGCTGACCCTTCTGGATACTGACTAGCGCGCCAAGGGGCTTTACACCCCACTCCCCATGGAAGCCGGGGAGGCGGGTCTGGCCGGTGAGGAGCTGCTGCATGGCGGCCTGCTTGAGGTCGCGCTTCTTGGCGATGAGCCGGTCCACTCCATCCAGCAGCGCATCCACATCGCTTAACGCCGCCGCGATGGCGCGCTGTTCGGGGTCAGACGGCGGGACGGCAATCTTGAAGTCTCTGAGATTCTGAAGGTTCAATCCTGGCTTGCTCTGGCCTGACTGGCTGCCCGAAATCTGCGGATTGCCTGGCGAACTTGGGGACAGATACCGACAGACGTAATCGCCCAATCCCGCGTCGTGCAGCCGAACCATCCCGACGTGCTGGCTTATGTAAGCCTCTTCAAATTCCCGCTCGACCAGTGCGACGTTTCCAACGCTGTTACCCGTGATCGTTATCAGAAGGTCGTTTCGAGCAACCTTTGTTCTGTTTCCTTCCGCTCCCGACGGTGGGCGAACGTGCTGCGTGTCTTCGAGACTGAGCCTTCCATCTCGGACGTTCTGACTACGGATAAAGAGCGCGCCACTATCCGCGTAGAACGCAGCCCAGCCACGCGAGCCGCTGGTGATGAACTCCGCCAAGTCCCCAAGAGGAACAACCTTCCACTCCTCCGGGATGACCCCCACCTCCGTCTGCTTGTACCCAGGCCTCACGTCCACGCCGCCCCCATCCTCGTGAGGTGCTCCTTCACTCGCGAGGCGAGTGCCGCCACCTCGTCGATCATCTGCGGCAGCGGCGCGGCATAGCGCTCGGCCAGCTCGCGAATGCGCCCGGTCAGGGTCTGCGAGACGCGCTCCAGTTCGCCCTGAACGTCGCTGGCGAGCCGCGCCATCCACTTGTCGTCGATCACCAGCGACTGGATCTCCTCGGTAGTCAGCGATGGATACTTTGTGTAGGCGCGCTGATCCAGTTCGGCTTCGGCATCGCGCGCCTGCTTCTTGAGCGCGGCGATGCGGTTTGCCAGATCCAGCCACTGGCTCAGGATCTTGAGTTCGTGCACGCCGTCCGGGTCGTTGCGGAGCTCGCGGCTGCGCTCCTTGACGGCGGCGGCGGTGATGCTGTCGTAGCCGGAGAAGGGCTGGTCTTCGCCGCTGTGCTCCTCCTCCAGCTCGGCCTGGGCCGCCTGCACGGCCTCGAGCTCGGACTGCAGCGCATCAAGGGCCGCCTGCTCGGTGGCGAAGTAGCGCGCAACGATGAGCGGCTTGGGGATCAGCTCGCAGACCCAGCCCTTGTCCTGGATCTTGCCCTTTTTGTTGGTCTCTAGGATGCGCGTGGGCTTGGCCACCCAGCCGTCGGCCGAGATCAGGTAGGCGTCGTCCTGCATCGTCTCCGCCCAGTAGTCCATCAGGTGCTGATAGACGTCGTAGGCATCGAGCAGGGGCGCATCCACGAAGGCCGCCAGCAGCGCCTCGGAGATCTCGGTGATCAGCGCCTTGGGATGGCCTTCCTTCCCGAAGTCGCGAAGCGTGCGGCTGGCGGCCGTGCGCCAGCCGGCGAAGCGCTGGGTCACCGTCTGGTTGAAGGCGGTGAACTCGGGGTGGTTCAGGATGGCGGGGCGCACCTCGGCCAAGGGCAGGGTGAGGCGGGCGTAGCCGGGGCGCAGCGCTTCGAACAGCGCTGCGCGCAGGCTGGGCAGCACCTGCCAGTAGTCCGCCAGCGCATCGAGGTCGCGCTGCGGGATGCCGCCGCGCAGGTGGCCTTCGATGTCGTGCAGGTCTTCGGGCTCGCTGCTGTCGATGTAGCGCGGCAGGTTGAGGTTGTAGTCGTTCTTGGGGTCGGCGATCTCATCCAGCGGCACCATGCGGGCGTAGCGCGGCGCATCGATCTGGCGGTTGAAGGTGTCGACGATGCGATGGATGTCCTGCTCGCGCAGGCGGTTCTTGTTGCCGTCCTTGATGTATCCCTTGCTGGCATCGACCATGAAGACGCCCCGGCGGGCGGTGGCGTTCTCCTTGTCGAGCACCAGGATGCAGGCGGGGATGCCGGTGCCGTAGAACAGGTTGGCCGGCAGGCCGATGATGCCCTTGAGGATGCCGCTGCGGACGAGCTGCCTGCGGATGGCGGCCTCGGCGTTGCCGCGGAACAGCACGCCGTGCGGCAGGATGCAGGCGCCTTTCCCGATGGTCTTCAGGCTGCGGATGATGTGCAGCAGGAAGGCATAGTCGCCCTGCTTGGCCGGCGGCGTGCCCCAGGCGAAGCGCTGGTAGGGGTCCTCCTCCGGGGTGAGTCCCAGGCTCCAGGTCTTGACCGAGAACGGCGGGTTGGCGACCACGTAGTCGTAGGTGCGCAGCTGTTCGCCGTCCTTGAACTTCGGCGAGGCCAGGGTGTTGCCCTGCTGGATGTTGGCCGTCGGGAAGTCGTGCAGGATCATGTTCATGCGGGCGAGACCGGCCGTGGTCACGTCCATTTCCTGGCCTTCCAGGGTGATGTGTCGGCCCGCCTGCTCGGCCACCTTCAGCAGCAGCGAGCCCGAGCCGCAGGTCGGGTCGTAGGCGGTGGTCGAGGCCTTGGTGTTGTCCGGCCCGATCCCGATCACCTGGGCCATGACGCGGCTCACCTCCGACGGCGTATAGAACTGGCCCTTGCTCTTGCCACTCTCGGTGGCGAAGTGGCGCATCAGGTACTCGTAGGCATCACCGAGGATGTCGTCGTGCTCTGCGCGGTTCTGCGAGAAGTCCAGCTCGGGCTTCTGGAAGATGCTGACGAGATTGGTCAGGCGATCGACCATCTCCTTGCCCTGGCCGAGCTTGTTGGGGTCGTTGAAGTCCGGGAAGTCGCTGCGCGCCAGGCGCGCGTTGGCATCAATCAGGGGCTGGATGACCTGCGTGTTGATCTTGTCGCCGATGTCGGGCTTGCCCTTCAGCGCCACCATGTCCTTGAAGCTCGCGCCCGCAGGAATGACGACCGGGGGCGCGAAGTCTTCGGAGTCGGCGTACTTGTCGCTGACGTACTTGATGAACAGCATGAACAGGACGTAGTCCTTGTACTGGCTGGCATCCATGCCGCCGCGCAGTTCATCGCAGCTGGCCCAGAGGGAGGCGTAGAGATCGGACTTCTTGAGGGGCATGGTGGGTGGTGCTTCCTTGATGCGTGTTCTGTGGTGCTTTGATGGCGGAGGTCAGGCGCGGCGGCGTGGCTATACGTCTGATTTTGGCGGCGGGCCTGAGCAGGCGGTGGATGGGCTGGCGCGGCGCGAACCTGCGAATCCAGGCACTTGAACATAGCCACGGGGCGCCCTCCGCGCCGTTGGCTGGGAGGTTTTGTTGTGCTCGCGAGGGTGCGGCGCGGGTATGGAGGTGTGTGCGGGGCGCTGACTCATGTGAGCTGCCGGGCCATATCCTTGAACACGCCACCTACGATCAGCCGCAGCTGACGATGTTCTCCGGGATGGCGAACCGGCTCCTCGCCAAGTTCGAGGCGAGCGAGCATCTCAGCCGCTGTGTTGCGTAGCGCTTGCAGCAGGTTGTCCAAGAGTTCACCGGTGAGCTTCGGCGGCAGGCCCAAGGCTTCGCCGAATCCGAGCACATCGGTTCGACGCAGTTCGCCGAAGCAACGCGCGGCGCCCATCCTCACCGACAGTTCGGCCGCGCCCCAGGCGCCGGGTTCGGCGTAGCTTGTGGTCGAGAGCAGGTCGTAGTGGGGCGCCAGCACGATGCCCTTGGCATCGACGTGGAAGGACAGGTTCTTCAGATGCGCGTCGCCGTTGCCGATGAGTGCGTTGAACAGGCTCCAGCGCAGCAGGGCGAGGCGGGTGCGCGCCTTCTCGCGACACAGTGAGATCAGTCGCCCCAGGGTTTCCGGCGTGGACTGCTGGTACTTGAACACCCGATCCAGCGACAGCAGCTGGCAGGCATCCAGCACGTGGCGGCGCCGCACGTTTGGCCATTCCCCTTCGCGGTCGAAGCGCGCGACGGCGTAGACGGGCTCGGGCACGTAGCGCAGAAAGACGTCCGGCACCGGCAGGCCGACGGCCTTGGCGAGACGCATGCAGAACCACTCGTTCGCCGCCGTGTGCGGGTACTGCTCCACCTGCACGTGGTCGGGCTTGAGGATGACGGTCGACGGCGCTGCACCGACGGGCTCATAGAGTTCCTCGCCCAGCAGGATCGCCGGCAATTTGTGCTGGGCCCCCGCCATCGACATGCGCTTCGGCGCCTTGCCGCTGAGCGACTCCCGCGGCAGGGCGCGGATGCGGCGCGAGAGCTCGGCGTCGGGCAGCGGCTGCAGTCCACCAGCAGCGGGGGCGGTGTCGGGTGGCAGCAGGGTCAGCGCGCCGGCGGACTCCGCGCCGTAGTAGGTCAGCAGCCCGAAGGCGTCGGCCTGCGGCAGCTTGGCCTCCTGCGCCAGCAGTTCGCGCGCGCCCTCTTCGGGCAGCAGGTTATCGAAGAACCACTGCACCGGGCGCTGCGAGCCGCCGTCCTCGATGCGGCTCTGCGCGCGTGGCAGGGCGGGCGACAGGTCGAAGCCGTCGGCGGCGCGGCGCCAGTCCTCGTCGTAGCTCAGCGACCAGTGCGACCCGGCGTCATCCAGCACCGCCACGCGCCGCTCCCGGTACCAGACCTGCAGCGATCGCTGCGCCCCGACCATCAGTCGGAACCCTCGGCATCCGGCACCGACAGGCGCAGCTCAAGACCCAGCTCGTTGAGCAGGCGCAGCACGCGACCCAACTGGACGCTGGGCTTGCCCTTCTCGACGTCGCCCACGAACACGTGGCTGGCGCCGATGATGGCGGCCAGATCGGTCTGGCGCAGACCCTGCCGCTTGCGCTGATCGCGGATCAGGCGGCCCAGGTCTTCGGCTGTGCGGATGGCGCGATCCATGGTGGGATCCCCGAGTGGGTTTAGTTTTCGACGCGCCATGGGCGGTCTGCAGCAGAAACTAAGCCATGTGCGAGGGGGAGTAAATCTAAACCTGGGCTTAGATTGGGCGAGTTCAGTGCGGTGATGCCTACGAACCTAAGCTGGACTTTAGTTGGCGGGGCGTCGCGGATCCAAAGCGGGGCGGGGCTGATTCTTGAGTCGGCCGCTACCCGTCAATGGGCCGGAGTCTGGCCCCGCCGGTTCCCCAGCGTGCCCTTCAGCGGTCCTTTGGGTTCGCATGTTTCCTTTGTTTCGTTTGGGTGCCAGCCTCACCATCTACCTCTCCGAAGGGGCAAGGCCATGAATGCCGTGATCACCACGCAGCTTCCGTCTCAGCTGTCTACCGAGCAGGAAGCCCGCCTTGCCGGCGAAAGCAGCCGCCGGCTGGCGGCCTGCATTGGTGATGGCGCTGCGGCTCGGCTGCGGGTAATCGATGGCGACCAGGAGATTGAAGTGCCGGCGTCAGCGCTGCGGATGCTGGTCGACATTCTGGCGGAGATGCGGTCAGCGTCGTGCCCATCCATGCCGAGCTGACCACTCAGGACGCGGCCGATTTCCTCAAAGTTTCGCGGCCGTTCCTGGTCCGGCTGCTGGAAGCGGGTGAGTTGCCCTTCCGTAAGGTGGGGGCCCACCGGCGCGTGATGTTCAAGGATCTGGTCGAGTACCGCGCCCGTTCGCAGGTCAACCGCAAGGCAGCGTTGGATGAGCTGGCCCGCGACGCGCAAGAGCTCGGCATGGGCTACTGAGCGTGGCGAACTCAATGGCACGCTGGGCCGACGAGATCCACGACGAGTGGATCGGCAGCCTGTTGCGCGATAGGTCGGACATCCAGGAGGAGCAGCTGCCCCCTACCCGAGAGCATGGCAGGCAATCCGCTCGCTGATGGCAGGAACCCACCCCGAAGACTCGTCGCTTGCGCGCACTACGCCTTGGGAGGCTTGCGGCCCTTTCTGACAGCCTTGACGCCTTCGGCAGGCGCTTTCTTCGCAGCCTTGGGCTGCTTGAAGGGCGCGCAGATCCCATCGATAGCCGACGAGGTGGCGATACTGATACGCACCACCTGCTTCCGCTGCTCGGCCGTGGCGAGATACGTGTTGGTCTTGGCGAGGCTGGCCATTGCGGCACTCTAGCAGCGAGGACGGACCCTTTCGGAAGGGGCAAGGTGTCGCTCGATCGCGCTCAGGCTTGCACGCGGATCTCGCGAGAGGCGCCGCGGCAAGACCAAATGCATGCACGATCTGCCTTCCAAGCCTGTGACTGACCATGCCCACCTACCAGCCTCCCTTCCAGCTCAGCCATCGCATCACCGCGTTGGTGGCCGATATCGCCGAGCAGCTTGGCGCCTGGAAGGCCGCGCATCGTGGCGCGCTGGTGCCGGAACTGCGCCGCGGCAACCGCATCCGCACGCTGCAGGCCTCGCTGGCGATCGAGCAGAACACCTTGAGCCTGGAGCAGGTGACGGCGGTGCTGGAAGGCAAGGCCGTGCTGGGCTCGCCGCGGGAGATCCAGGAAGTCCGCAACGCCTTTGCGGCCTATGAAGCGATGGAGCGCTGGCAGCCACACCGGCCGGCGGACCTGCTTGAGGCACATGCGCTGCTGATGCGCGGGCTGGTGGACAGCCCCGGCCAGCTGCGTGCGGGTGATGTCGGCATCTTTCGCGGCGGGCGGCTGCTGCACATGGCACCACCGGCCAGTCGCGTGGCCTCGCTCATCAAGCAACTGCTGGGCTGGCTGCGCCGTAGCGGCGCCCACCCGCTGGTGGCGTCCACGGCCTTCCACTACGAGTTCGAGTTCATCCACCCCTTCCCGGACGGCAACGGCCGCATGGGGCGGCTGTGGCAGACCCTGATCCTGAGCCGATGGCAGCCCATGCTGGCTTGGCTGCCGGTGGAAAGCGTCGTGCGCCAGCGGCAGCAGGACCACTACGCAGCGCTGGCGGAGGCAGACGCCCGTAGCGACTGCAGCGGCTTTATCGAGTTCATGCTGCAGGCCATCGCCGACAGCCTGCGCGAGGCAATCGCTGCACAGATGTCGGTAGAAACGCCGGTGGAAATGTCGGTAGAAACCGGCGGCAGCAAACCGGCAAGGCGCCGGGCATCCACCGCCGATCAGGTGCTGCGCCTGCTGCGCGCCCAGCCCGAACTCAGCCTGGCCGATGTCGCGGCAGTGCTTGGCTGCTCCGTGCGCACCGTGGAGCGCGCGGCCGCGAACCTGCAGGCCCAGGCATGGCTCCGTCACTCCGGCCCCCGGAAGGGTGGGCATTGGGAGGTGGTCGAGGCGGAGGGTGCGTGAGTGCCTATCCGCCGCAGCGAATCCGCCAGCAGGTGTTGGTCGGAACGAGGCCGCCGAGGGGCTCAGCAGAGAAGATGTACGGACGCCCAAGGAAGCGGTTCGCTACTCTGTTCCAAGGGCAGCGTTACGCGGCATACAGTCGTGCAGGAGCGGTGCGTTTCAGGCGCTCCGCATGCAGCGCGCGAGCGCTCTGAATCGACCGTCTGAGGGGCGCGTAGCCACCCAATTCAGGTCCCATTTAGGCCGAAAAAAGTTGGGGATTTCGTGGGGGTAGCAAGCGAATCTGACCGGCCGCAAGCCAGTTGAATCAATGACCTAAGGCAGAGATTCGAGTCCACCCATAGCCACCAGGTCGATGCAGCCAAGAACCCCGCGAATCCGCGGGGTTTTTTGTGACCGCAGCTCGCGTGCCCTCGATCGGTTGAACTGCGAACCGGACCCGAGCCGCGCATTCGTCTCGACAGCCCCGCTGAGCAGGTGTTGCCTACAGAGCGGGCGACAGTCGCAGCAGCTTCGCGTCGGCGCCATCGGTCAGCAGCAGCAGGCGTCCTTGTGAGTCCACGCGGACATCGCGCAATCGTTCGCCGAGATCACGCAGCAGGACCTCTTCTTCCAACACGCGGCCGTCGTCGTCGACGTGCAGTCGGTGCAGGGCGCGGCCGGCCAGTGCGGTCACCAGCAGGTCGTTCTGCCAGTGCGCAAACGCGGCGCCGCGGTAGATCGCCAGCGACGAGGGCGCGATCGAGGGGGTCCAGCCGTGCGCTGGGCTGCGCATGCCGGGGTAGTCGGCGAAGGGGCTGATCTGCGCGCCGCTGTAGTCGACGCCGGCGCTGGCGACCGGCCAGCCGTAATTGCTGCCGGGTTCGATGCGGTTGAGTTCGTCGCCGCCGCGCGGGCCGTGCTCGTGCGACCACAGGATTCCGCGCGCCGCATCGAAGGCGATGCCCTGCACGTTGCGGTGGCCGAAGCTGTAGATCTCGGGCAGCGCGTCGGTGCGACCGACCAAGGGATTGTCGGCGGGCACGCTGCCGTCGGGGTTCACGCGCACGATCTTGCCGAGATGGCTGCGCAGGTCCTGCGCGGCTTCGCGCAGGCTGAAGCCGTCGCCAAGCGTCAGCAGCAGGCTGCCGTCAGCAAGCTGGGTCATGCGGCCGCCGAAGTGGGCGTCGGTGGGCTTGTCGGGTTGGGCTGCGAAGATCTCGCGCACGTCCTGCAGGCCGTCGCCGAGCGTGGCGCGCGCCAGTCGCGTGCCATTGGCGCGGCGGGTGCCGGCGGCGTAGCTCAGATACAGCACACGGTTTTCCGCAAATTCGCGGTCGGGCAACACGTCGAGCAGGCCGCCCTGGTTCGCGAAGCGCACCTCTGGTACCCCGGCCAGCGGTGCCGACAGGCCCTCCGGCGTCCACACCCGCAGGCGTCCGCTGCGTTCGCTGACCAGCAGGCGGCCGTCGGGCAGCTCGGCCACCGAGGAGGGGAACTCGAGGCCCTCGGCCAGAGTTTCGATCCGCGGCTCAAACGCGACCGACAGCGCGGGCAGCGCGACAAGTGCGGCGCACAGCAGGCGATGGGCAAGGCTCATGCGGGCTTTCGCGAGTTGCAGGGCTGCCCAGCATAGCGATGCAGCGCACTGAAATGCGTGCGCATTCCGGCGTGCAGCAGCGGTTTGCGCGTGGCCTTCGTCGCGATGCCCTATTGGCCGTGCTCGCAGGGTTCTGATCCGCGCCGTGCCCGCGTAGCGGTCAATCTCCGCGCAGTTCCGAAGGCCGCGAGACCAGGCCACGCCGCCACAGCACGGCGAACTCCAGCAGTTCGCGTGAGTCGCGCAGCGCCAGCTTGTCCTTGATCTGAGCGCGGTAGTGCTCCACGGTTTTCACCGACAGGCCGAGCGCCGCCGCGATCTCGCGCGGCGCTTCGCCCGCACCGAGGCGCTGGAACACCTCCAGCTCGCGCCCACTCAAGCCCAGCGCTGCGGGCCGACTGCTGATGCGCAGCTCGCAGGCATCGCTGGCACAGTTGCGAGCGCATTGCAGCGGACAGGCCAAGGCGCGCTCCAGTGCACGCTCGAGGGTTGGCTCGTCCGCGCTCTCGCAGATCTGCGCGCAGGCCGAGACCGATTCGGGCGCGCGGTCGAGCACCTCGTGCGGGGTCGCGCTCAGCAGCAGTACGCGCGGCAGCTGCTCCGGCGGCAGTTGCGCGCGCGCGAACAGCTCGGGTTCGATCAAAAGCAGCTGAGGCTGCTGAGCCTGCAGCGCGGCCTGCAGCGCGCCCGCATCTTCAATCGCCTGCAGCGCGATCTTCGGATAGCGTTCGCTCAGCCAATGCTGCAGACCTCGACGCAGCAGCGGGCGCTGCGCCGCCAGCAGCACGCGCATCGGCGCGTCGGAGACCACTTCAACGCGGATCATCACGAAACCCCCACAATTCCGGATTGCCAGTCTGGCGGCCGCTTCCGGCCAACTTTGCGGGTTGGATCACATTCCGTATTGGACCAAGGTAGAGGCTTGATGCGCACCACGGAACTGCAGCTGCGTCGCGCGCACGCGAGCGATGCCGATGCCCTGCTCACCATTTACAGGCGCTACGTTGAAGCCCCGGGCTACTGCTTCGAGCTGGCATGCCCCGATGCTGCCGAGTTCGCCCAGCGCATCCGCAGCGCGCGTGCGCGCTGGGACTGGTGGCTGGCAGAAGCCGACGGCGAGGCCCTGGGCTATGCCTATGCTGGCCCGCATCGTGAGCGCGGGGCCTATCGCTACAGCTGCGAGGTCTCGGTGTATCTGGCGCCGACGGCCCAGCGATGCGGGATTGGTCAGGCCCTGTACGCGCGCCTGCTGCCCAGCCTCGCCGAGCTGGGCTACTTCAATGCGCTGGCGGTGATCGTGCAGCCGAACCCGGGCAGCCTCGCGTTTCACACCCGCCAGGGCTTCCGGCCGGTCGGCGTGTTCGCACAGGCTGGCTTCAAGCACGGGCGCTGGTGGGACGTCGCCTGGCTGCAGAAGCGACTGCGCGAGGGCGATCCGCCGCTGCAGGCCGACAGCACTGCCGAGCTGAACTCGGACAAGGGCTGAGCCCGACCGCGGCATACTCGCGACTGCTCCCACGCTTCGGCTGATCCCATGGAACTGCTGCCCCTGCTCGCTGGCCTCGGATTGTTCATGCTCGGCATGAAACAGCTTGAGGAAGCCATCGCCGCGCTGGCCGGTGTGACCTTCCGCCGATTTGTGCGCGACCACGCCAACACCCCTCTGCGCGGCATCGTGGTTGGCACTGGCGCTACTGCTGTGCTGCAAAGCAGTTCGCTGGTATCCCTGCTGGTCTTGGCCTTCGTTGGCGCCGGCATCCTGCCGCTGGCGGGTGCGATCGGGGTGATCCTCGGCGCCAACCTTGGCACCACCCTGACCGGCTGGCTGGTGGCTACGCTCGGCTTCAAGCTCAACCTCTCGACCCTGGCACTGGCGCTGGTGGGCGTCGGTGGCCTCGGCAGTGTGCTGCTGCCGCGTGGCGGGCGACTGCGCGAAATCTCGGCCCTGGTGGTGGGTCTGGGTCTGCTGCTGTTCGGGCTCGACCTGATGAAGCAGGGCGTCGAGCGCTTCGCCGGCCAGTTCGATGTCAGCCCGTTCGCGGATCTGCCGCTCTGGGCCATGGCCCTGCTGGGGGTGGCGGTGACGGCGGTGATCCAGTCCAGTTCGGCGGCGATGATGATCGTGCTCTCGGCCCTGCATGGCGGCGTACTCGGGCTGGAGGCTGCAGCCGCGTTCGCCGCAGGCACCGGCGTGGGCACGACCGCAACCGCGATGATCGGCGCGGTCGGCGGCAGCCCGGACAAGAAGCGCGTGGCCGCGGCGCACGTCGGTTTCAATTTCTTCAAGGGTGCACTGGCGCTGCTCCTGCTGAAGCCGCTGCTGGCGGCACTCGCCCTGGTTCCCGCGCTGGCCGATCCGCTGCTGCGACTGGTCGCCTTCCACACCGGCTTCAACGTGATCGGCATCCTGCTCGCCTGGCCCTTTATCAGCGGCGCGGCGGCCGTGCTGCAGCGTCGCTTCCGCGGCGCGCAGCAACAGATCAACCGCTACCTGCATGGGACCGGCGCCGAAGTGCCCGAGGCCGCCGTCGAGGCGGTCGAGAAGGAAGCCCGGCGCGGCCTGTGCATGGCGATCGGCCTGAACCGCTACGCGCTGCGTCTGCACCCGCCCGAACGCAGCCCCTGGTTGGATGTGGATGCGCGTGACCCGGCGGAAGGCCGACGCAGCTTCGGCGATCGCTACGAGCGCTTGAAGCGCCTCGAAGGCGAGCTGGCCGAATACGTGCTGGAGCTGGAAACCCGAGAGCTGCCGGCGGACCTGCTGCGACGCTTGCACGCACAACTGCAGGCGCTACGCGACGCTGTGATCTCGGCGAAATCGATCAAGGACATTCGCGCCAATCTGGTCGACCTGCGGCTGGCCCTGCGTGACCCGACCGACCGTTGGGTCGCGCGCTTCGAGCACCAGACGGAACACTTCTATCAGCGCCTGGACAGCCTGCAGCCGGAGCACTCGGACAGCAGCACCATCGAGCTGATTTCGCGCCTGCGCAACGAGATCCGCGAAACCCGCGACCAGGTCCTGGCCGACCTCTATCGATCGGCCGGCCAACGCCAGCTGGACGAGCTGGAGTTCTCGACCCTGTTGAACGTCAATCGCGAGCTGCACTCCTCGGCCAAGGCTCTGCTGCGCGCATTGAATGCTCACATGCTGAAGCCGGAGAGCCTACCGGCCGTGGAGGCGGCTGCGGGTTGAACGTTCGCCTGTGATCGGACCCGACGGCCACGCAACGGTCACACGCACCAGTCTGCAATCACGAAGCTCGCCGGCAGCTGGTTTGCCTCAAAAGCACTCGCCCGGAGTGGAAGTGCCTGCTACGGCTTGAGGCTCACGGGCGGTGCTCGCGGCCGAGATAGTCTTCGCTCTGCATCTCGATCAGACGGCTGACCGCGCGTTCGTACTCGTGGCGCAGGCGCTCACCGACATAGATCTCGACGATCGGTACCGCGGCGGAGACGACCAGGTTGACTGCGCGATCGTAGAACTCGTCGACCAGATGCACGAAGCGACGCGCCGCGTTGTCGCGTGGCGTGTCCAGCTGCGGCAGGCCGGACAGCAGAACGGTGTGGAAGTCGCGCGCCAGCTCGATGTAGTCGGCGACCGCGCGCGGCCCTTCGCACAGAGCCTTGAAGTCGAACCAGACCACGCCCTCGGCCTGCGCGCGACACGGAATGTGTCGCCCGTTGATCTCGCAGTGCGTCGGACCCGGCTCGGCTTCTACCGTCAGGCGGGAGAACAGCGCCTGCAGTTCGGCCTCCGCTGCGGCATCGTCCGGCACCAGCCAGGTCCGGCCCTGGCGCAGGTTGCGCAGGCGGTAGTCGGTCACGCTGGCCATTTCGTGGACCACGCAGTGCGTGTTCAGCAGCGCGATCGCTGGCAGGAAGCGCTCGCGCTGAAGGCCGTCGCGGTAGAGCTGGTCCGGCACGGTGTTCGAGGTCGTGACCAGACAGACGCCGCGCGCGATCAGGTGCTGCAGCAGTCGGCCGAGGATCATGGCGTCGCCGATGTCGACCACGAAAAACTCGTCAAGACAGAGCAGCCGGATTTCGCCGGCCAGCGCATCCGCGACCTCGGCCAGCGGATCCTCGCGATCGGGCAGGGCGCGCAGGCGTTCATGCATCTCGGTCATGAAACGGTGAAAGTGCACCCGGCGCTTGCCGGTAATCGGCAGCTGCTCGAAGAACAGATCGACCACAAAGGTCTTGCCGCGACCGACGCCGCCCCACAGGTAGAGGCCGCGCGGGGCTGGCGGCAGGCGCCCGCGCAGACGATCGAGCAGACCCGCCTTGGGCGGGTCGAGCAGGGCGTGATGGATGCGTTCGAGCTCGCGCAGCGCGGTGAGCTGAACTGAGTCCTGCAGCCAGCGTCCAGCGGCAGCACCCTCAAGATAGGCGCGCACCGGGCCGGCCGGCGCGGCCCCGGCCTTCACGGCCAGACTCACGGGTTCAGCAGCGGCGGCAGCTGGGCGCGCACGCCGTTCTTGATCGCGCCGCGCAGGTCCATCAAGCGACGGTGGAAGAAGTGCCCGGTCTCGGGCATCCGCACCAGGGTCGGCTTTTCCGGCAGGCTCTCGACCCAGTCGTAGACCGCCTGCGGTTCGACCACGTCGTCTTCTTCGCCCTGTACCACCAGCCAGGGGCAGGTCGGCGGCAGCACCGCGGAGAAATCCCAGCGCCCCGCCGGCGGTGCGATCGACACCATCTGCTTGATCGGCAGATGGCGCGCGCCGAGCAGGGCCACATAGCTGCCGAAAGAAAAGCCGCACAGCCAAAGCGCGTCGCGGGGCCGCACCTTCTGCACCCATTCGGCCACGGCCAGCAGATCCAGCGTTTCGCCGCGGCCGTCGTCGTACTCGCCCTCGGAGGCGCCGACCCCCCGGAAATTGAAGCGCACCGTACGCAGGCCCAGCTCGCGCAGGCTGCGCTCGGCCATGGTCACCACCTTGTTGTGCATGGTGCCGCTGTGCAGCGGATGCGGATGGCACAGGATCACCGTGCCGGCGCGGGCCAGTTCCGGCTCCGGCAGGTCGGTGACGGTTTCCAGTGCGCCGGCCGGGCCGGGCAAAAGGAACTCGGCCGCGCTGTCCGGGAATTGGGCGGGGGCGGGGGCTGCGCTCATCGGCTGATCACGGATCGAGGGCTGGACACTGTGCGTTCGCGTTGGCCGCGGCGCTCGGATTCTACGCTCAGGGGCCGGCGGGCCGTGGCTGGCGCAGCACCACCAGCAGCGGATTGTGGTCCGAGCTGGCCCAGGCCTCAGCGCTGTACCAGTCGGCGTTACGGGCATAGCTCCGGTACTTGAAGGCTTCGGCCTCGTCGGCATTGATCGACCAGATCGCAGCGTCGCGCACATCGCTGGCCAGCGAGGGGCTGGCAAGGGTGTGGTCCAGGCTGCCCGCATAGCCGCGAAAGTTGTAGCTGAACTGGCCGCGGCGCCCGGCCAGCTCCAGCGCGTCGCGGTAGCCGGCATTGCGCAGCAGGCGCACCGGGTCTTCCTGGCTGTACGCGTTGAGGTCGCCCAGGATCAGCCGACGGCCGGCATCGGCGCCGGCGCTGGGGTCGGTGGCCAGCCAGGCCAGTAGCTCGCGGGCGGCAAGCACGCGTGACGCATTCCAGCAGGCCTGGCCGTCGCCCTGATCGCGGTCGCCGCCCTCGGCGCCGTCGCAGCCTCCCTTCGATTTCCAGTGGTTCACCACCACCGAGAACGGGGCACCGCCGGCCAGCGGACGAAAGGTCTGCAGAATCGGAACGCGGCTGCCGCGCTCGAACGCGCCGCCCTGCAACAGTGCCGCTTCGCCGATCGGCTCGACCGCGCTGGCGCGGTAGATCAGCGCGACCCGGATCTGGTCGCCGCCCGGCGCTGCCGGCGTTTGCACGAAGTGATAGTCGCCGGGCCCCTGCGCGCCTTCGGCTTCGCCGATGGTCGCGTTCAATGCGCTCACGAGATCGGCGAGCGCACTGCGCGGGTCATAGCCATCGTTCTCGATCTCGACCAGTCCGGCGATGTCGGCGCGCGTTTCCAGCAGCACCTGCACCAGCTTGGCGCGCTGCCGTTCGAAGTCCGCACGCGTCGCGGCCCCGCGAGGAGTGGGGAACCCACCGCCGCGACCGTTGCCATTGAAGAAGTTTTCCAGATTGAAGTTCAACACCCGCAGACCCGGCTGCAGCTCCGGCAGCGGCGGCCGCGCCGCCTGCGCGCTGACCTCCAGATCGCGTCGCAGCTGCAGCACCCAGCGGTTGCCGCGCTGTTCGAGCAGGCCCTCAGCGCCGGCGAGTGTGCTGCCTGAGCGCAGCGGCGCTGCGTTCGACAGCGGTTCGGGCAGAAACCACAGACGCTCCGGATACTCGCTGCGGCGGCCGTCGTCCAGGATCAGGGTGCGACGGTCCTGATCCTGCGCGAAGGCGCGCGCCTCAGCGCTGGGCGGGAACACATCCGTGGGCAGGCGCAGGCGCTCGCCGAAGCTGACCACCAGCTCGCCGAAGCGCAGCAGGCCGTCATTGCCGCTGACCATCAGCGGTGCCTCGATACGCAGCCACATGCCTTCGAAGCGTTCGTAGTCCTGTACTCGCGCCGGCGGTTCGCTCAGTACGGCGGCGGCGGCGGCGGCTCGACCCAGCACCTCGACCTGAGCCTCGGTCAGGGTGGTCATGGTGGCACCCTCGGGGCCCAGCTCGCTGACCACGGCATTCACCCGCACCCGATCGCCCCGCCGCACACGGGGCTCGGCCTCGCGCGGCCACTGCACGAACACGCCGTCCGAGGTGGCGGGGTCGCCATCGTCCTCGCCGACCGCGTCCTGCATGAAGAACCCCCCCAGCCCGGCGCTGAAGGTGCCGGTCACCACGCCTTGCATGCGCAGGCGCTGGCCCTCGAAGGGGCTGCGCTCTGCCGCGCCCTGCAGGTCGCCAATGCGGCGCGGGGCGGACGGCACCTGGGTGCTGTTCTCGCTGGAGCAGGCTGGCAGCAGGAGCGGCAGGGCCAGCACAAGGGCGAAGCGGGTAAAGGCGGACAGCAACATCGGATAGAGGCTCCGGCAGAGACGACGACGCCGCCTCAGGGGCGGCGTCGCAGGCTGGGTGTCCGCACGCGGCGGCAGCAGATTACTTGAGGTTGTCCAGCATCCAGACGACCGAGGCCTCGACCTGTTCGTCGGTCAGGGACGGGTTGCCGCCGCGGGCGGGCATCACACCGGCGGCACCCTGGTAGCCCTCGATGGCGTGCCTGACCAGGGTTTCCACGCCCTGCGGCAAGCGATCCGTCCAAGCGGCGCGCTCCATGTTCGGCGCACCGGCCACACCGGCGGTATGGCAGGCGCCGCACAGCTGGTTGTAGATGTATTCGCCGTCGAGGCTGCCACCGTAGGCGACCATCGAGGCCGCGGCCTTGGCGGCGGCCTCGGCGGCAGCGGCCATCGCTGCAGCACCGGTCTCGCCAGCGTAGACCGCACCCACCGGGCGCAGGCGCTCGTTGGTGCGCTGCTCGGCCAGGGTGTTCGGCTCTTTGGGCGCCGAGTTGTACAGCGCGCGTGCGCCGAGGATCAGCACCAGGGTCAGCAGCGCCAGGGCGGCGATGATGGCCGAGAAGCGCTTCAGGAAAACTTGATCGTGATTGACCACGGCATCACCTGCGGGAGAGATCGGTAAGCGGGGTCGCTGCCCAGAACTTCAGGGCGGCGCGGAAACCGCGGGAGTATAGCGGCCGCCCCGCAGGCGCGAAAGCGCGCGGGCGCCGACGCGTGGATCGTGGATGACGCCATCCCGCCCAGCCGGTAGGCTGCGGGGCCCGCCCCAGCTGCCTGCCCATGCCCATTTCCAGCAGTTCCCGCCAGCCCACCAGCGAGCCCGAACGCAGCCGCTTGCGTCGGCATCGACTGGCCTGGGGTCTGCTGCTGCTGAGCACGGCGCTCGGACTGCTGACCTTCATGGACCGCTATCTCAGCCGGATTGCGGGCGGCCGCTCGGCGGACCTGCTGCGGGTTCTGCTGGAGGAAATGTCCGGCGCCTGGGCTGCGGCCCTGCTGGTGCCGCTGATGGTGATGGTGGCGCGGCGGTTCCCGATCCATCGCGGGCGCTGGCTGCAGCACCTCGGCCTGCACGCCTGTTTCGCGCTGACGGTGGGCGCCGCCCATACCGCGCTGGCAGCGCTGTTGCGCACCCTGCTGGTCGGCCTGCCCGGCTTTTCGGACCAAAGCTACCTGCCCGACCTGCAGCGGGTGCTGCTGGCTCTGCCAAATCAGCTGATCGTGTACGCGCTGGTGATCGCGATCACCCACCAGATTGACCGCTACCGCGCGGCGCGCAACCGCGAGCTCGAGGCCGAGCGCCTGCGCGCCAGCCTGACCGAGGCCCAGCTCGAAGCGCTGCGCCGGCAGCTCGAACCGCATTTTCTGTTCACGACCTTGAACGCCGTCAGCGAACTCATCTACACGCGGCCGTCGGCGGCGGAAGAGATGATCCGACGGCTGTCGGCCCTGATGAAGCACGCCTTCGCGCCCGCGCGCGAGCATGAAGCCTCGCTTGCCGAAGAGCTGCGCGTGCTCGATCTCTACCTCGACATCATGCGGCTGCGCTTCGCCGAGCGCCTGTTCGTGCAGATCGACGTGCCCGAGCCGCTGCGCGCGATGCGGATCCCGCGCCTGCTGCTGCAGCCGCTGCTGGATTGCGCATTGCGCCGCAGCGATGAGCCTGAGCAGACCCTGGTGGCGGTCAAGCTGATCGCCCGTGAGGTCGACGGCAAGCTGCGTCTCAGGGTGGTCGACCAGGCGGTCTGCAGCGACGAGCCTGAAACCGACGTCGGCGTCGCCAATGCCGCCGAGCGCATTCGCCGCTTGTACGGCGAGGGCTATGGCTTGCGCCGCCGCAGCGAGCCCGAAGGCAGCTCGATCGAAGTCGACCTGCCCCTGCAGCCGGGCAGCGTCAGCCCCGTCAGCAAGCAGCGGATCACCGGTATCGGCTGAAGCCGGGCTGCGGCTCAGGTCGCAGTCGAGTTGTTTGTGTGGGCCCCGCTCGCGCGCGGACGGGCCGCCTCGTTTCCGCGCAGGCGCCGCGCCGTCCGGAATCTCCCGCATCGCAGCACGACGGAAGTCCGCGCGCGAGGCACTGCGGAATCGAGCGTGGCTGTCCCTACTGGTCCCTGCGTCCCGCAGGTGGGGGCTCAGCGCGTCGCCTCACGCTGCCCCTTGGCACTCGCGGGTGTGAGCCGCGATCATGCGTGAACTCCATCACGCCACCAGACCGCCCATGACCGCCAAGCCCGCCGACCTGCATGTCCTGATCCTCGCTGCCGGCGAAGGCAAACGCATGCGCTCGCGCAAGCCCAAGGTGCTGATGCCGATCGCCGGCCGGCCGATGCTCGCGCATGTGATCGAAGCCGCCCGCACGCTGCAGCCGACGCGCATCCACATCATCTACGGTCACGCCGGTGACCAGGTGCGCGCGGCTTTCGCCGACCAGGCCGACCTGTCGTGGATCGAACAAGCCGAACGTCGCGGCACCGGCCACGCGGTGCAACAGGCGCTGCCCGCGCTGCCCACGCAGGGCCGCGTGCTGGTGCTGTACGGCGACGTGCCGCTGATCCGCAGCGAAACCCTGCGCGCGCTGCTGGCCGCACGCGGCGCACTGGCCGTGCTTGGTGCCCAGCTCGATGACCCGAGCGGCTATGGCCGCCTGATGCTCGATCCAGAGGGCCGCGTCGAGGCGATCGTCGAACACAAGGATGCGAACGAAGCGGAGCGCGCGGTGTGCTGGATCAATACCGGCCTGATCGCCTGTGACAGCGCCAGCCTGCGCGGCTGGCTGGCCGAGATTCGCGCCGACAACGCGCAGGGCGAGTACTACCTGACCGACATCTTCGCGCTGGCCGCGCGTGATGACGCGCGCGCCGCCTGCGTCGAAGTCGCCGATGCCAGCGAAAGCTTCGGCGCCAACGACCCGCTGCAGCTGTCCGAGCTCGAAGCCCTGTATCGCCGCCGCGAAGCGCGTGCGCTGCTGCAGGCCGGCGCGCGCCTGGCCGACCCCGCGCGGATCGATGTGCGCGGTCAGGTGCAGGTCGGCATGGACGTCGAAATCGACATCGACGTGGTGCTGGAAGGCCACATCGCGCTCGGCGACGACGTGCAAATTGGACCGTTCTGCCGCATCCGCAATTCACAGCTCGCCGCCGGTACCGTCATCCATGGCCACTGCGAGCTCGACGGCGTGGTCACCGAAGGGCCCTGCACGATCGGCCCCTTCGCCCGCCTGCGGCCGGGCACGCGACTTTCCGCCGGCGTGCACATCGGCAACTTCGTCGAAACCAAGAACACCACGCTGGGCGAGGGCAGCAAGGCCAACCACCTGAGCTATCTCGGAGATGCCGTGATAGGTACGAAGGTGAACATCGGCGCCGGCACCATCACCTGCAACTACGACGGCGCCAACAAACACCGCACCACCATCGAAGACGGCGCCTTCATCGGCAGCAATTCGGCACTGGTGGCGCCGGTCACCGTTGGCGCAGGCGCCACGCTGGGCGCCGGCAGCACGCTCACCCGCGACGCCCCGGCAGGCCAGCTCACGGTGGCGCGGGCGCGGCAGCAGTCGTTTGCGGAGTGGAAGAGGCCGGTCAAGAGCCGGGATTAGGCATTGGAGATTCGGGATTCGTCAGCGGCGCTTGCCATGTTGGACAGCGCCGCGCGCTGCGATAGCTGCGGGGCTCCGGGGCATTAGGTCTTCGAGACTCTACGCGACGAGGGCGCGCAGCTTCTCGAAGCTATCCACCACCTCGTAGCGGATAGTGCCCATCGACACATCGCGATTGAGATCGCGGAAGAACTGCCTTGCGCAATCGAGCTTGGCCTCTTCGATCTTGCGCAGCTGCATGCTGGACAGGCTGCCCTTGGTCTCGGCGATGAAGTAGATGTGCTTGACCTTGCCCTCGTCGAAGGCGATCGCCCAGTCCGGGTTGTAATCACCCACCGGTGTTGGGATGGCAAAGCCGCGCGGCAGCTTTGCGTAGACCACCACTTCCGCGGCGGCATCGAGCTCCTGCACGAAGCGCGACTCGACCTCGGAGTCGGTGGCCGCGAAGTCGTAGACATGCCGCTGCAGCGGCCCCACCAGACGCGTGGCGTCGCTGCCTGCCTGCGCAAGAGTGAAGATGCTGGCCGAGTCCCAGCGCTGTTCCAGCAGGCTGTAGGAGAGGTGCTCAACTACGGCGCTGGCCTTCTGTTCGCGGATCAGGCGCGTGGCTTCCATCAGGAAGCCCTCAGGGTTGGTGGCGAACTGCGCGAATACCGGCTTCTCGATGCCGACGAGGATCGAGGCGATCGTCTGACGCGTCAGCACGGCGGCCTCCGCCAGCTTGCCCACCAGGTCGTAGTGCACGGCCGAGCGCACCGAGCCGTCGTGGGCATCGGTATGCGTTTCGCGAATGCGGAAGCTGGCGCCACGCTTGAGCTGTTCGGCGTCGACCTTCTCGCTCTGCTGGCCGTGCACCACCCGGTACTGAAGCGGCTGCACCCGCAGTTCCCTGTCCAGCGCCGCAATACAGCGCCTGATCAACTCGCCGCTGTCGAAGTGCACTGTGTACGCCGCCTTGCGATTGATGCGGCTCCACAGCGCCTGGAACTCACGCTTGTGGAAGTTCGCATTGAGGCGATTCGGCTGACTGCGGTGCGCGTTCTCAGGCACGGGCAGCTGCGCCTCGCTGAACACGCTGTCGATGAGCTCGAACACCGCGTCTGCGTGTGCCTTCAGTTCCTCCGGCAGGTCCGCCAGCGTCCCCTCGTGACGCGCCTCGTGATAGGCCTCGGTGATCTGACGCTTCTTATCCACGTAGCCGTTCTGGATCAGATAGAACTCCAGATCGGTCGCCAGCTCCTCGGACACCACCTGATCGCCATCTGCGGTGTGCAGGGTTTTGCCTTCGAAGTAGGCCGCATTCGCGACGCGCGGCCGGTCGGACAACGATGTGCTGATGTCCTTCTGCAGCGCGCCCACAAAGTCGGCATAGCTCTCATTGGCCACCACGGTCAGCACGTTGATGCTGTGCACCGTCGCGGGGTGGTCCATGCGCTCTCCGTGCCGATCGACCGCCAGGCGCAGGCCGCGGCCCACCTCCTGCCGGCGCGACACCGAGTTGTCGCTGTGCTTGAGCGTGCAGATCACGAACACGTTGGGGTTGTCCCAACCCTCGCGCAGTGCCGAGTGAGAGAAGATGAAGCGCACCGGCTCCGCCAGGGACAGCAGGCGCTCCTTGTCCTTCAGGATCAGGTCGTAGGCATCGACATCGTCGGACAGGCCTGCTTCCTCGCCGCGCGCCTTGATGCTTGGGTCCACCAATCGCTTGCTGCGCTTGTCGATCGAGAAGTAGCCGCTGTGCGTGCGCGCGGGGTCGATGCTGGCCAGATAGGCCTGATAAGTCGCCTCCGACGCATCCAGCCCCAGCTCGCGCACTTCGTTCAGCTGCAGCGCGTATTCCTCTTCGAAGATGCGCGCGTATTCGCCCTTCTCGTCGGTCTGCTGGTAGTCGCGGTACTTGGCGACCTGGTCGATGAAGAACAGGCTCAGCACCTTGATGCCCTGGGCATGCAGGCTACGCTCGCGTTGCAGATGCGCTTTGATGGTTTCGCGAATCTGGATCCGCCGCAGCATGCTCTCGCTGACATCGCCAACTGCTTCGCCCAGGCGCAACACCTGCCCACTGCTCAGATGCAGGCTGCCGTCACGTGCGTCGATGTCGCTGACCACGTATCCGCGGTACTGGTCCAGTGCGTTCGACCGATCGAACAGGTTGTCGCCGCGCTTCAGCAGGCGCAGTTCGCGCTTGATGCCGGTGTTGCGGCGCACCTCGAGTTCGACATACGCCTGCGGTGTCTTTCCAACATGAGTACGGATCTCCTGCAGGTACAGATACCCATGCGTGCCGGTCTGACCCTTCACGGTGATGCCGCGCACGGCGATGCGCTTGACCAGCTTCTGGTTGTAGGCGTCCAGCGCGTCCAGGCGGTGAACCTTGTTGTGGGTGGTCCGATGGGTCGCCGAGTAGCGCAGGATCGCCAGCGCCTTGAAGGCTTTGAGCGAATCGAGAGTCTTGCTGCCCTCCATCTTCTGCGGCTCGTCCAGGATCAGGATCGGCCGGTTCGCAGCGATCACATCGATCGGCTTGCGCGACTGGAAGGCATCGAGCTCCTCGTAGATGCGCCGGTTGTCCTTGCCGGTGGCATTGAAGGCCTGCACGTTGATGATCATCACGTTGATGCCGGCATCCGACGAGAAGCTCTCCAGCTCGTGGAGGCTCTTCGAGTTGTAGATGAACCAGCGCGCGCGCTTGCGATAGCTCTCGAAGAAATGCTCGGCGGTGATCGCGAAGGTCTTGGCCACGCCCTCGCGAATCGCGATCGACGGCACCACCACGATGAACTTGCTCCAGCCGTAGCGTTGGTTCAGCTCGAACACCGTCTTGATATAGCAGTAAGTCTTGCCGGTGCCGGTTTCCATCTCGACATCGAGGTTCAGCGCGCAGGGCGGGCTGGGCACCAAGGCCGAAGACAGCGGAAGGTTCTGCTGCCGCTGCACCTTCTGAACATTGGCCAGCAACTCCTGCGAGCTCAGCCGCAGGTCGGCGTTGCGGAAACCGCTGGCCTCCAGCAGCGACTCGGTGCGGCCGGCAGCCGCACGACCCGGGTCGATCCGGTAGCTGCGCGCCGAGGTGTCCGCCAGGGGCTGGCCCTCAAAGCAGTCGGCGACTGCTTTGACTGCAGCGGTCTGGTAGGGCTGGACCTTGAATTTGAGCTTCATGAGCCGCGTGCTCGCTTATTCTGCAAGTCCGATGCTGTGCGGCCACTGCAGAAAAGCGCAAGGCATTGATCAGAAAGAGACTTCAGTCGTCGGCACTTATCTTCAGCGCCGAATTTATCTTGCAACTGGCGGGTGGTTGCTCGGCTAGACATCGCTGCCATCCTGCCCTCGCGGCAGTTTGGGCACCTGCTTCCCGATACGCTTTTCCTCGCCTCGGACTCGGCGCTCCAGCTTCTGAATGTCCTCCTCTGCGGGGAGGGCTTCGGGTTTGATGCCGCGCTCACCCAACATTGAGCGCACGCTTCGATTGTTCTGTACGTGCTCATCGGTGATCGCTTGCTCTCCCCGCAGATCAGCCTCGTGCACGTTGTGGTTGGTCATTTCGGTGGCCAGGTTCTTGGCGGCAATGGTCAGCGTGGGCAGGAAGTCCGCTAGAGGTCGAGACTTCACGATGCCATAGCGGTCCTTCATGTCCTGCGTGGTGTGCCCACCGAAGAGCGCGGCGTCGCCCTTGGAGCGGATGCGGCCGAAGCCCGCATCGTCGACCCCGCGCTGGTAGATGTTCTCTGACAGTGCCCGCTCTGACTCTCGCAGACGCCCCCGCGCGTCCAGGCGCGCCTGCAGGCGCATGCGGTCTTCGATCTGCTCTTGCTTGCGGGTCTGCAGCGCGAAATAGGCCTGGGCGAAGGCGATGGGCTCCTTGCGCGGGTCGCCGTTCTGAGCGATCAGATAGCAGGCATAGCGGGTGAGCATGAAGTCCGGGACCTCCCGCACCGCTCCCTTTCCCAGCTCGATCATTTTCGTGACGCCACGAAAATGATCGTCCGGCTCGAAACCCGTTGTGATACAGGAGCTTATCGCGCGCTCGATAGCGGTGGTGAAGTTCTCCCAGCGCGCGTAGCCCAGCGGCTCCTGCAGGTCGCGGGCGAACCAGAACTCGACGTCCTGCTGCGGCAGAGTGTGAGCCAGCGCATCGAAGCGGGTCTTGAGCTGTTCGATCAGGGGCTTTTCCATCGTGAGGACCTTGCTTACAGGGTGCGGACTTCGGTGGTCGGCGACAGCGCCTTGAAGATCTGCTCGGCGTTGATGCGCGCGTTGTCGCTGGCAAAGCCGCGGTCGCGGAACACCGCGCGCAGCGGCTGGCGCTGCGCGAGTTCGCGCACGAAGGCTTCATCGACGCTGCCATCGGCGACAAAGCAGGCCGCGAGCGCATTGCCATCGACGAAGAACACCTCACGCCCGGCGATGTCTTCGCGGCGGATCGGCAGGCCCAGGTCGACACCCCAGTCCAGCAGCACCTGGAACAGCAGGTCTTCGGCGCTGCGATCTGCGCGGATGTTCTCGACCATGCCCAGCAGATCGGCCTGCTGCAGCTGGTCGGGACGGTAATAGACCTCGGCCATGTTGGAGGTGTCGATCTTTAGGACGCGGAAGCCTGTATCCAGTCTTCCCGCCAGTTCACCGGCGCTGTCAGCAACCGCCCGACCAGCCCTTCTAATTCTCTCTTTGGCGATATCTGCGATGGTCCTAAATCGAGAGCTCGAGATGGCCTCAGGAAGTTGGACGAGGATGCTCCTCAGTTGTTCTCCCCTAGCTGCCTGAAACGCAAAAACCCCATGCGCAAAGGTGCCCGAGCCAGAGAAGTAGTCGAGGACCAAGTCGCCGTCTTTGCAGAACAAATCCAAAAGTCGCTGCATGAGGCGCACAGGCTTCGGAGTATCGAAAGGGGCATCCCCATCGAACAGAGCCTTGAGTTCAAGTGTCGCCTCTTTGTTGTGACCGGCCAGCTCATGAGACCACCAAGTATGCGGAGTAATTCCTCGCTCACTTTCTGAGAGGAACGCCTTCAGCATCGGTCGTGCGTCGTTATTGACTCCCCACCAGATGCGCCCATCTGCTCTCCAAGCCTCAAACTGTTGTTGGTTGCATCGCCAGTACCTGTTAGGTGGCGGATTGAACTGGAGCCCTGTGGGGCCGGTAATCTGGAACATGCCGGCGGAGTAAGGCTTGCTTGCGGAAAGATCCTGCGCGCGCCATGCCCCTCTGGGATCATCGTCTGGGTTTTTATAGGCAGCAAGCTGCTCATCTGTTCGATCCCAGTGCGAGACAGATACCTTTTCCTTGTTCCTGGAGTAAACATGGATGAAATCATGCATGTCGGAAAGCCAGCGCGCGGTGACATTCGAGACATAGCGCTTCTGCCAAATGATGGTTGCAACGAAGTTCTCTGCGCCAAAGACTTCGTCGCAAATAGCTCGTAAATTGGCTTGCTCATGATCATCGATCGAGATGCAAATCACGCCGTTGTCGGAGAGTAAGTTGCGAGCGAGATGTAGCCGCGAATACATCATCGACAGCCAATCGGAGTGAAACCGACCATTGGCCTCGGTGTTGGCCACTAGGCGCGCACCGGTCTCGTCTTTCTCGCTGGTGCGCAGCTTGTAGTCCTCGCTGCGCTCGGCGTAGTCGTCGTCGTAGATGAAGTCGCGGCCGGTGTTGTAGGGCGGGTCGATGTAGATCATCTTGACCCGGCCCAAATACGTCTCCTGCAGCAGCTTCAGCGCCTCCAGGTTGTCGCCTTCGATAAACAGGTTCTGGGTGGTATCGAAGTCCACGCTCTCCGCGCGGCAGGGCCGCAGGGTCTTGGCGATCGGTGCGTTCGCCGCCAGCAGGGCCTCTCGCTTGCCGGGCCAATCGAGGCGGTAGCGCTCCTGCGGGCCTTCGATCAGATGGTCTGACAGCTCCTGGCGCAGCAGGTCGAAGTCGATGCCGCGCTTCGGCTGGCCCTGCGCGTCGCGGGTTTCGGTGACACAGCCGGGGAACAGTTCGGCCAGCCGCTCGATCTGGGCGGCAACGCCGTCGGGGCTGTGCATCTTCAGCTTGTCCATCGTTCTCGTTCTCGCAGCACCGGCTCAGCGGCGCAGTTGTTCCAGGGTGTCCTGGCAAACACGCAGGCGGCGGTTCAAATCCAGCTTGCGATTGAATTGGGGTTCGGCGGCCATCTGCGCGGCCAGGCGCTGACACTCGCGTTCGACCTGGCGCAGCTGGCTCAAGCGTTCCAGCTGGGTACGCAGGCTTTCGCCGGCGCGTGCAGGCAGCGGGATCAGCGCGCGCAGCAGCGCACGGTACAGGCCCGCCATGTCCAATGCCACGGGCAGCGCCTGACGCGGGCTGTCGGCGGGCAGCCAGTCGCCGAACAGCGTTTCACCCAGCACCCAGCGGCTGGCATCGGCCTCGCTGGGGCGTTTGTAGGCGGCCGCCGTGCACAGGCCCGCATCGCCCTGCAGCTCGAACAGCAGGGGCGAGGGAATGGCCTGATCAATCGCGTGCAGCAGGGCCGTATCGGGCCGCGCATGTTCGGGCCGCGGCTGGCCGGGTTTCAGGCGCAGGCGGAACACCTGCACTTCGGCCACGTCGGGGCTGGCCGGCAAGTTCAGCGAACCCGGCGACAGCGTGTAAGCCCAGACGATTTCTTCGACTTGCTGACTGAGCCGCTCCTTGAGCCCGCGCCGGTTCGGCGCCTGTGCCAGCAGGCGCGACTTGGGTAGCAGGCGCTCCAGCCGCGCGCTGGGCGGATAGGCGAACAGCGGGCCGCTCATGCCAGCGACTGCACGACCAAAAAGCCGATCAGCTCGAAATCCTGCAGGCCGTCGACGCGCTGCTGCAGGGCGGTGGTCTGGCGGCTGCGGAACAGGCTGTCGAGATCGCCCTCGGCCTTGCGCTCAATGATCGAAGCGATGGCGCGGTCGAGCAGCAGCGAGCAGTGGGCCATATCGCGGCCGTCGTCACTCAAGCGGTTGAAGCGGCGGTAAGCCTCGGGCAGCGGTTCGCTACGCCCCTGACAGGCGGCGCGGGCGAGATCCAGCACGGACTTGACCTGCGCGTGGTCAGCCAGTACCTGGCCGTCGCTGCCGACGTAGACTAGGTAGTACGGGTGCAGCCGGTTCTGCTGCTGGATGTTGACCGCGTGGTTGCGGTTGCGCAGGGCGAAGATCACGCCGGGGTGCAGGCCACGCGCGGGCTCGGCAGGCACCACGGCGTGCAGGCCGGTTGGCAGGCGGCCCAGGTCATCATTGCTGCGCAGGTAGTGCAGCAGGGCGATGCGAAAGTCGTTCAAGCCCAGATCGGTGATGGCCACGCCGGTCTTGACGTCTTCCAGTTCGATGACTTCCTCTTGCAGACGGCGCAGCTGCTCTCGGCGGTAGGCAACGTCGTTGTCCTGCGGGCTCAGCACGTTGTCATCGGCGGTGCCAGTGACATCGACGATGACCATGCGGTTCTCGACACGCTCTTTCAGCTTGATGTACTCGTCAAGGCTGATATCCGGCCAGAAGTTGACCAGCTGGATGCACGCATTGGGCGAGCCGATGCGATCGACACGACCGAAGCGCTGGATGATTCGCACCGGGTTCCAGTGGATGTCGTAGTTGATGACGCAGTCGCAGTCCTGCAGGTTCTGGCCTTCCGAGATGCAGTCGGTGCCGATCAGCAGATCGATCTCGCCGGGCTCGTCGGGCAGGATGCTGTCCTTCTGCTTGGAGCGCGGTGAGAACAGCGTCAGCAGAGTCTGAAAATCCATGCCCTTGCGCAGGGTGCTGCGCGGCGAGGACGAGCCCGTCACCAGAC
Organism: uncultured Aquimonas sp.; assembly: GCA_964586455.1. Classification (GTDB taxonomy): domain Bacteria; phylum Pseudomonadota; class Gammaproteobacteria; order Xanthomonadales; family Xanthomonadaceae; genus Aquimonas. The sequence continues at coordinate 33,373 of CAZPHV010000002.1, read as the reverse complement.
CGCAGTGCAGCTGGTGGTGCCACAGATGCGGGCACAGATGCTGATAGAGGTACTCGGCGGTGTCGGCGAAGGCAGTGAAGATCAGCAGCTTGCGATTGCCCGGGTTGATCGGGCGCGTGAGCTTGTCCTCGATGAACTGCTTGAGCTTCTGCAGCTTGGTGTCGTCGGCCGGCGAGATCTTCTCCATCTCGGACATCAGCGCATCGACGACGGTGAGATCCTGCTGCAGATCGTGCTGCCAGCGAGGCAGGTCCATGTCGGCCAGGTCGATGCGGATCTTGCCGCCGGTGCTGGCATCCTCGAAGTCGGGCAGATCGTCGTCCTCGGCTTCGGAATCCTCGAACGCGGTGGTGAGATCAAGCACGTCGGCCGCGCCGCCGGTGGCCTTGAAGCGCTCGATGCGCGCCAGCGTCTCGGCATGGTTTGCCTGCAGCTTGCCCAAGGTGATGCGGAAGGACTCGACCGAACTCTCCAGCCGCTTCAGCAAGTTGACGGTCAGCAGGCGCAGCAGGCTGCGCTCGCGGTCGGCCTGCCTTAGGGTGCTACCGCTGGCAACCTCGGTGTCGTAGAGATCTTCGTACTTCTGTCGTCGGCTGGGCAGCAGGTAGCTGGTGGGCGCATACACCGACAGCTTGAGCGAGGACAGGCGCCGGAAGATCTCGTCGAAGCCGATGACATCCGGCCGCTCGGTGAGCGGAGAGCGGATCGAGATCGGGCGCAGACGCTCAGGGAAGTTGCCGATGTCGGCGGTGTCGTAGAAGGTGCGGATGTGCCGACGCGAGCGGGCAATCGTCACGCTGTCCAGCAGCTCGAAGAAATCGAAGTCGAGCATGCCGAGAATGGCTTCAGTGGTGCGCTCGGCAGGCGGCAGGCGGGTCCAATCGTTGAACGCACGCTGGGCCTGCCGGAATACTTCCTCGATGCTGCGCGGCAGCTCCAGCCGCTCGCGCAGTGTCTCTTCCTGCCCTTCATATGCCAGTGCCAGCTGATTGCGCAGGTCGTTGAAGCGGTTGTTGACCGGGGTGGCCGACAGCATCAGCACTTTGGTCTTGACGCCCTGCTTGAGCACGCGATTCATCAGGCGCTGGTAGCGGGTGTCGCGGTCCTTGAAGGCGTCGTTGTTGCGGAAGTTGTGCGACTCGTCGATCACGACCAAGTCATAGTTTCCCCAGTTGACGCGATCCAGGGGCATGCCGAGCGACTCGCCGCTGTCGCGCTGCAAGTCGGTGTGGCAGAGCACGTCGTAATTGAAGCGATCGCCGACGAAGGGGTTGGTCTTGAGGTTGCGGTTGTAGGTGATCCAGTTGTCGGCCAACTTCTTCGGGCACAGCACCAGCACAGACTTGTTGCGCAGTTCGTAGTACTTGACCACGGCCAGGGCGGTGAAGGTTTTGCCCAGACCCACGCTGTCCGCAAGGATGCAGCCGTTGTAGGTCTCGAGCTTGTTGATGATGCCAATCGCGGCATCGCGCTGGAAGTTGAAGAGCTTCTTCCAGATCAGGCTTTCGCGGTAGCCGGTGCGATCATTGGGCAGCTCGTCCTCGTTCAAGTCTTCGAGGAACTCGTTGAAGATGTTGTAGAGCAGAAAGAAGTAGATCCGCTCGGGCGAGTTCTCCCGATACACCGAGGCGATGTGTTCGCGCAGTCGCTCGGTGACGTCCTCCACGCGCCCGGGGTCATCCCAGATCTCATCGAAGATGCGCAGGTAGTTCGCGGTGAACGGCTGCTCATCGATGCGGTTGACGAAGTTCGAGATCGCATTTCCACGCTCGAAACCGAGATCGGTCGTGGTGAAGCCCGAGATCGGGGCGTACACCAGTGCGCTGTCCTGCTCGCGTACGCAGGCAAACTGCTGCATGGCGGCGCCGGTGCGATTGCTTCGAAAGCGCGCCTTGCGCTCGATCCAGGCCGCGCACTCGCGAGCGATGGCGCGCTGGGTCAGTCGATTCTTCAGCTGAATCTCAAACTCGGTGCCGAAAAAGGCCCGCTCGCGTTGACTCTTCGGGATATGGAACTCGCGACGGTGCTTGGAGAGCTTGTCTGTTGCGTCCTCCAGCTCGAAGGCCGGCGAAGTGAAGATGAAATCCACGCCCTCCACGCTCTCCAAGGCCTCGCGCAGAGCTTCAAAGGCGTAGATCGAGAAGCAGGATGCCGCGATCCTGAGCCGCCCCCCGGGCTGCATGCTCAACTTCAGGTCATCGCCCAGGCGGCGGGAAATGTTGTCGATCAGATCCATCAGCCGCCCCCTGTGGCCGAAGCTTGAGCGCGCCAAGCGCGTGCATTCGCCACGAGCCTAACGCATCGGGTGGGCGTGCCGGCATCGTTGAATCGAGCGGAGCATCGTGTTCGCGATCGCAGCCGAGGTCTCGTTACGAATCGAAGGGCTTGCGACTGCCTGGCATGGCGATCGCGGTCGGGATTCAATCGAAGCTCGCGGCGTCGACAGAGAGCGGTAGCTCGCGACCTTCCCTTCGGCAGCGATGGGAGGCGATTGTCATCGGCCGCCAGCGGCCGATGGCTTCCTGAGCCCGAGCAAAGTGAACACATCGGGCGAACGAGGGGAGTGGGGCGATCGCGTCAAACCTCGCCCCCTCTCCCCAACCCCTCTCCCACAAGGGGAGAGGGGCTCCAAGCAGACAGTTCGGTGCTCAGTCTTCGCTCTGAGCAAACCGCTCACCAAAGAAGTTGCCCTCGTTCCAGCGCGGGCGCTGGCTGTCGTCGGCGACGCGTTGGGCGACGAGTTGGTTGAGCCGTGCCAGACGCGCGGCGCTGGGGTAGTGGATCGGCTGGTTGGCGTCGTCGCTGGGCTGGTGGTAGCCGTGTCGCAGGAACTCATCGAGCTGGCCGAGCGCGTCCACCGCCGGGTCGCGGGCGACTACGCCGCCGTCCATGTAGACCGCCGGAATGCCCTGGCGGATGAAGGCGTACTGGTCGCTGCGCACGAACACGACTTCCTCGGGCTTGGGATCGGCTGACAGTTCGATGCCGAGCTCGGCGGCGGCGGTCTTCACGATCGGGGCCAGCGAGCTGTTCTCGACGCCGATCGGAATCACATCGCGCAGGTCGGTCAGCATGACCGGCATGTCCATGTTGACGTTGGCGATCAGGCCCTCCTTCGACACGGTCGGCCAGCGCGCGAAGTACTCGGCGCCCAGCAGGCCCTTTTCCTCGGCGGTCAGCGCGATGAACAGCTGCGAGCGCTTCGGTCGCGCGGCCACCATCGCCTGACGCGCGGCCTCCATCAGGATGGCGCTGCCGAGCGCGTTGTCGAAGGCGCCGTTGTAGATGTTGTCGCCGTCGACCGGCGCGCCGATGCCGACATGGTCGAGGTGCGCGGTCAGTACCACGTGCTCACCGGCCAGCTGCGCATCGCTGCCGGGCAGGCGGCCGACCACGTTGACGCTGTCGACCTGCTGTTGCCGGGTCTGTCCGGCCATGCGCACGCGCCACGGCAGCTCGAAGCCCACCAGTTCACCGCGCTCCTGCCGCGCGAACACCTCTTGGGCGGACATCGACGCGCCGCTGAACAATCGCTCGGCCGCATGCGCGCCGAGGCTGGCCGTGGCGGTGAGCTCAGGAAAGCTGTCGACCGCCTTGCCGTCCGGCCCGCGCAGGCGCATGCCCGGCACCAGCCAGTTGCGGGCGCCGCGCGCCCAGGGCGACTTGGACTCACGCTCGGGGTCGCCGAGGGTGATCACGCCGAGCGCACCACGCTCGACGAAGGCGGCATTCTTGACGATGCCCGAGCTGTAGTAGGCGCGCTCGTCGTTCGGAAACCGCGCAGGCGCACCGCCCAGAACGACCACCACCTTGCCGCGCACGTCGAGGCCGCGGAAGTCGTCGTGCTCGAACTCGGGCGCAGCCACGCCCTGGCCAACGAAGACCAGCGGCGCCTCCAGTGAATGTGTGTTGGCGTTGAAGTTCACGCCGGGCAGAAAGTCGGCCTGGAACTCGAAGCGCTCGCTGCGGCCCGCGTTGTCGCCGGTGCCGGTCAAGGCCAGCTCGGCCGCACCCGGCACGCGCTGGGCTTCGATAAGCGGCACGCGCTGGAAATAGCTGCCCTCATCGCCGCCGGGCTCAAGTCCAAGTCGCCGATACTCGGCGGCGACGTAGTGGGCAGCGATATCGAAGCCGCGGGTGCCGGCGGCGCGGCCTTCCAGCAGATCATCGGCCAGGAAGCGCAGGTCGGCTTCGATGCGGCGCGCAGCGCCGGCCTCGTCGAAGACCTGCGCGGCGGGCGGCTGGGGTGCGGGGGCGCAGGCCGCGAGGCCCAGCGCAAGCGCGCCGGCAAGGGCATGGGTCAGAGGAAGACGCGGCATGTGAAGGTTTCCTGGCGGGCACGAGATCGGCCGACTACTTTGGCGGTCGTGGCCGCGCCAGTAAGGGCCGAAGGTCACTGCCCCGCCCTTCGGCACGCGGATTGCTTGAGAAATCCCGAATGCCTGTGACCGTTCCGCCGATGTTCCGCGCCCTGCAGCCCGACCCGCGTGCGGTGTCGGTTTGTGCTGCCTTGCGTGTGCGAACGCGGTCGACGCGAGCGGGCGTGGCCCGGTTCTGCGGTGTTCTTGTATTGGCTGCGCCGGGAATGGCCGGGGCGCGCGGTGATCCAGGCCCTGCCCTCGACACCAGCCTACTGCTCACGCTCGCCGCGGCGCTGTGTGTCGTCAGCCTGGTCCTTCTGTTGGCTTGGCTGCGGGCGCGTCGACGGCTGCGGCGCGCACAAGAGGATGCTCGCCAGGCACGGGAGATGTTCGACACGTTGCCGGCGGAAGTCTGGCGCACGGATGCCCACGGCCGCCTGCTGTTCGCAAACCCGGCGGTGTGCGAGGCCTTGGGCCGCAGCGAGTCCGAGCTGAAGGCTCTGCCGCGTTTCGCCGACGCGTTCGACCCCGAGTCAGCAGCATGCATGGCCGATACCGATGCGCAGGCGCTGGTGAATGCCGAGCCGGTGCGGAGCGAGATGGCCCGAGCGGACGCCGCTGGCCGGCGTCGGCACTACGAACTGTCCAAGCAGCGTGTGCTGGATGCCTGCGGAGGCGCGCGGGGCGTGGTTTCGATCGCGATCGAGGTCACCGCGCAGCGCGAGGCCGACAGCCGCCTGCAGCAGCGCTATGCGCTGCACCGCGAACTGCTGCTGATCTCACGGCAGCTGGTCAGCGGCGGACCGGTGGAGGCCGAAGCCGCGATCAGTCGCGCGCTTGGGCTGGCTGCCAGCGTCACCGGCGCTGACCGCAGTGCCCTGTTCCTGATGCGCGAATGCGGTCTGCGCGTCGACTGTACGCATGAATGGCGAGCCCCCGGGGTGCCGGCACTGATCGATCAGCTGCAGAACTTCGAGCTCGATGCACACTGGCCCTGGTCATCCGCGCGTCTGCGTCGGGGCCAGCCCGTGGAGGTGGCGGATCGCGAGGCGCTGACGCCCGAGGCCAAAACCGACCGCAGCAGCATGGCCGCACAGAACCTTGGCGCGATGCTGCGCTTGCCGCTGCAGGCAGACGGTCAGCTGGCGGCTTTCGTGGGCCTCGATTCGATCGCGCCGCGCGCGGGCTGGAGCGAAGCCGACATTGATCTGCTGCAGGCAGTCGGCGAACTGCTTGGCCAGACCCTGCTGCGCGCTCGCGCCGAGCGCAAGCGCGGTCAAGCCCTGACGGAGCTGGATGCGCTGTTGGCATCGATACCCGACCTGATTTTCGTAGTTGACGCCGACGGACGCTTCCTTGACTTCAAGGGCGGTGACGCCGAGCCGCTGCTGCTACCGCCGGCCGAGTTCATCGGGCGGCCGCTGGAGGCCGTGCTGCCGGCGGCCCTGGCGGCGCAGACACGCGAGACCCTGTCCGAAGTGTTGGCAGGCTGTATGCCGGCGCGCTTCGACTACCGGCTTGAGGTAGAGGGCCGCCCGCTCGACTTCGAGCTGCGGCTGGTGCGCCTCGATGCTGGCCGGGCGCTGGCGATCTCGCGCGACATCACTGCTCGCAAAGGCTTTGAGCGCGCGCTGGCTGAAAGCGAGCAGCGCTTTCGCGAGCTGCTTGAGGCTCTGCCCGACATCGCCGTGCAGGGCTATGACAGTGCGCTCAAGGTGACGTTCTGGAACAAAGGCAGCGAGCGGCTGTATGGCTACACCCGGAAGCAGGCGTTGGGACGGCTGTTGACGGAGCTGATCATCCCGCCGCCGTTTCGCGAGCAGGTCCAGCAGCTGACTGCGGAATGGTTCGCCGGCGGGGAGGTCGCGGCGCCGGAAGAACTGCGCCTGTTGCGCGCCGACGGCAGCGAGGTGCTGGTGCTGTCCAGCCACGTCATGCAGCGCGCGGCCGACGGTAGCCGGGAACTGTTCTGCATCGACATCGACCTGGGCCCCCTGCGTCGGGCGGAAGAGCAGCTCCGGCTGGCCGCCAGCGTGTTCACCCACACCCAGGAGGGGGTGCTGATTACCGATCCGCAGGCGCGGATCATCGAGGTCAACCAGGCCTTCTGCGACATCACCGGCTACCAGCGGGAAGACGTGCTGGGACAGACGCCGACCGTGCTCAGCTCGGATCGGCACGGCCCGGAACTCTACGAAGACCTGTGGCGCGGCTTGCGCGAGCATGGCCACTGGGCCGGCGAAATCTGGAACCGCCGGCGCAACGGTGAGCTGTTTGCCGAGTTCTTGAAGATCAATGCCGTCCACGATGATCAGGGCCAGGTCGTCAACTACGTCGGCCTGTTCGCTGACATCACCGCGCAGAAGTCCTACCAGCAGCATCTCGAGCGGATCGCCCATTTCGATGCCCTGACCGGCCTGCCCAACCGCGTGCTCCTGGCCGACCGCCTGCGCCAGGCGATGACGCGCGCGCGCCGCCAGCAGCAGTTCGTGGCGGTGGCCTACATCGATCTCGACGGCTTCAAGGCGATCAACGATCAGCACGGGCACGATGCGGGCGATCGCTTCCTGCGCGCGGTGGGCGAGCGCATGCGTAGCCGCCTGCGCGAGTGGGACACCGTGGCCCGCATCGGTGGCGACGAGTTCGTGGTGCTGTTGGTCGACCTGCCCGAGGGCGAGATCCTGCAGGAGTTGCTGGAACGCCTTTCGCGTGCGCTCTCGGAGCCGCTGCCGCTCGACGCACTGGTGCTGCCGGTGGCCGCCAGCATCGGCGTCAGCCTGTATCCGCAGGACACCGAGCTCGAAGCCGAGCAGCTGCTGCGGCAGGCGGACCAGGCGATGTACGAGGCCAAACATGGCGGAAAGGGCCATATCCGCTACTTCGACGCCGCGCTGGATGCCAGCAACCGCAGCCGGCAGAAGCTGCTGCTGCGTCTGCGCGAAGCGCTGGAGGCGGCCGAGCTGGAGCTGTACTACCAGCCGCGCGTCGACCTGCGCTCAGGTCGCGTGCTCGGTGTGGAAGCCTTGATGCGCTGGAACCACCCCGAGCGCGGGCTGCTGACGCCGGACGCGTTTCTCGCAGTGACCGATGGCGAAGCGCTGGGTGTGGACCTGGGCGAATGGGCGCTGCGGAGTGCGCTGGCGGAGCTCGCAGGCTGGCAGTCGCAGGGCTGGGAGCTGGGCGTGAGCGTCAACATCGCGCCGCGCCACCTGCTCAGCCCCGGCTTCGCCGAGCGCCTGCAGGAGCTGCTGCGCAGCTACCCCCAGCTGGAGTACGGCAGCCTGATCCTGGAGGTGCTGGAAAGCAGCGTGCTGGATGATCTCGAACGCGCGACCCGGGTCATCGCGCGCTGCCGCGACCTCGGGGTCGGTTTTGCGCTGGATGATTTCGGTACCGGCTACTCCTCGCTCGCTTACCTGAAGAATCTGCCCTTCACCGAACTCAAGATCGACCGCAGCTTCGTACGCGACATGCTGGTCGATCCGGAAGATCTCGCGATCATCCAGGGCGTGGTCGGTCTGGCCCGCGCCTTCCATCTGCGCCTGGTGGCCGAAGGCGTCGAAAGCGCCGAACACGCCTGCGCCCTGCTGCGCATCGGCTGTACCCATGCGCAGGGCTATGGGATCGCCCGGCCAATGCCGGCCGCAGCCTTGGCGGGATGGTTGCAGGCTTGGCGTGCGGATCCCGGCTGGGCGCGCATCCATGAGCTGCCGGCGGGTGGGCACATGGCGATGTTCGTGCAGGCCGCGCACCGCGGCTGGTTGCAGCAGATCCAGGCCTGGCTGGACGCAGATGACCTCGCCCCGCCTTTGCGGCCTGCGCGCGGGCTGGGGCGCTGGCTGTCGGGCTTGCCGCAGGGTGTGGGTGACAGCGCGGCGGGTCACGAGGTCTGGCAGCGCTACAAGCAGCTCCACCAGCAGTTCGATGCCGCCGCGGCGGCTTACGCGGCAGGCGGCATCGAGAGCGCCCGTAGTTTTCGGACGGCCCTGCTCGAAGACGGCGAACACTTCATTCGCAATCTGGAGGCGCTGATTGCGGCGATGGCCGAGTCACCGTCCGCGCAGCTCGCCAGCGAGGCCTGGGCGGCGGAGCTCGGTGCGGTGCAGCCAGGCTCGGCGGAACACGCGTCAGGCAGGCGTTGATTCAGCGCAGGGCGCCCGCACTCACTCCCAGGGTTCGACCTTCTGCACGTCGATCACATAGAACGACTGCGCGACGCTGTTGCGGGTCGGCTTCACTTCGATCTTTCCGTACACCCAGTACGCCGCCCAGATCTCGGTCATCTCGATCGGCTCTTTGGGGGCCGCGAACACGATCTGGTTCGGCGGCGGCGGCGGCACGTGGATGCAGGCGCCAAAGTAGGGCACCACGAAGAACTCGCTGATCCTGTTGTCCTCGGTGATCGTCACCGGAACGATGTAGCCGGGCAGGCGGCCTTGCGCACCGTTCAGCGCCAGCACCGGCGTCGATTCGGCATAGTCGGGCACCACCGGCTCGCCGTCGTGGTCGACCACCGGCTGATCCTGCAGCAGCTTCAGCTCTTCCTGCGGGATCAGCTCCAGCCAGTCGAAGGTGCGTACCTCGGCCAAGGCGGGAGCGGCCAGCAGGGCCAAGGCAACACTGAACAGCATGCGTTTCATTCGTGGGGTTCCTGGGGGAGGACAAGCCGCCGGGCGGCCTATTGGCGAACCATCATGCCGTCGGCCAGCGAGCGCCGATAGGCCAGGAAGGCAGGGATCAGGCCCACGGTGGCGCCGGCGCACAGCACCAGACCGAGCAGCTTGAACTCGGCCGCGCTGGGCCAGCCCAGCGATAGCGCGATGCCGGTACTGGTCTCGATCGCGGGCGCTGCGATCCATGCGCCCAGATGCAGCAGCGCCAAGCCGATCAGCAGGCCGACCGCGGTCAGCAGCACGGCTTCCAGCAGCAGCAGCGCCGACACCGTGCCGGGCCCGGCGCCGAGCGCGCGCAGGATGGCCATCTCACGGCGGCGTTCGCTCAAGGTGCCGAGCAGGGCCGCCAGCATGCCCAGCAGGCCGGCAGCCACGACGCAGGCCGCGGTCAGCATCAGCGCGCGCTCTACCACGCCGAGCATGCCCCAGAGCTGTTGCAGAGCAACGCCCGGCAGCACGGCAGTCAGCGGTTCAGCGCGGAACTCGTTGATCGCGCGCTGGGCGTTGAAGGTCGCCATGCGCGATTCCAGGCCCACGAAGAAGGCCGTGATTGATCGCGGCTGCAGGCGTTCGGGTGGGATTTCATCGGGTGCGCGGCCAATGCGCGTGCCCGAGCGCCAGTTGAGATGGATGGCCTCGATGGCCTCCAGGCTGACGTGCACGCTGTGGTCGATCGGGGTGCCGGTGCGGGCCAGGATGCCGGCGATGGTGAAGGGACGATCGTCATGCTGGTTCGGCGTGAATGCGCCGGTGCCATGCGCCAGCACGATCGAATCGCCGATCGAGTAGCCGAGACGCGCCGCCACTTCGGCGCCGACCACGGCCTCGAACAGTCCGTCGAAGGCCTGGCCGTGCTCGAAGCGCAGTTCGCGGTTGCCGCCGGTACGGATGTGTTCGAAGAAGCCGGTGGTGGTGCCGACCACCCGGAAGCCGCGGTGCGAGTCGCCGAGGCTGATCGGCACCGTCCAGGCAACGTCATCGCGGGCGCTGAGCTCCTGGTAGCTCTTCCAGCTGACGTTGTTGGTGGCGTCGCCCATGTGGAACACCGAATACAGCATCAGCTGCACCGGATGCGCGCGCGCGCCGACGATCAGATCCGTGCCGGCGACGGTGCGCAGGAAGCTGTTGCGGGCTTCGGTGCGCAGTCGCTCGACGCCGAGCAGCAGCAGCACGCTGAGCGCGATGGTCGCCACCGTCACCAGCGCGGTGAAGCGACGGTTGACCAGGCTGGCCCAAGCGAGGCGAAACAGCGCGCTCATACCGCGGCCCCGGTGGCCGCGCCCTGGGCCTGCAGCTCGGGCAGGGACAGGCTGCGGTCGAACAGTGGCATCAGCGCGCGGTCGTGGCTGACGAACAGCAGGGCGCTGCCGGCGGTGGCGCATTCGCGCAGCAGCAGGGCGATGAATTCCTCGCGCAGATCGGAATCCAGCGCCGAGGTGGGCTCATCGGCCAGGATCAGCTCAGGCGCGCCCAGCAGCGCGCGTGCGGCTGCCACGCGCTGCTGCTGGCCGACGCTGAGCTGGGCTGCGGGCCGCTGCACCAGCGCATCGCGCAGCCCGAGTTCACCGAGCAGACGCAGGGCCTGGGCGCGGGCGCTGCCGTCACGCGTGCTCGCACGCGCGCTGCGGCGCTTGGAGAAGCGCGCCGCCAGCAGCACGTTGTCCAGCGCCGACAGGAAAGGCAGCAGGTTGAACTGCTGGAAGATCACGCCGATGTGGTCGGCCCGCAGGCGGTCGCGACGTCGCTGCGACAGACCTTCAGCCGCGCTGCCGGCGATCGCCAGTTGTCCGGACTGCGGCGCCAACGTGCCGGCGATCAGGCCCAGTAGCGTGCTCTTGCCACTACCGCTCGGGCCGGCGAGAAACAATCGCTCGCCGGCAGCCAGCACGAAACGCTCGATCGCCACCGTGGGTTGCGGCGTGCCGGGCCACGCAAAGCGCAGCGAATGCAGTTCAAGCGCCGCTGCCGGCGCGTTCGCAAGGCTCATGGGTTCAGGCGGATCACGCTTTGGCCGGGCTCAAGTCGGCCGCCGGTCTGGGTCGTATCGGTCACCAGCTGGAAATCCAGCCGCTTGAGCTCGGGGAAATGCTGGAACAGCCGGACCTCGATCGCGCCGAGCGCTTCGGGTCGACTGCAGGAGAACCGATGGTAGCTGCGCCAGTTGCTGTGGCCGCCGTGCGAATCGTCATGGCCGTCGTGATCGTGCTCGTGATCGTGCTTGTGCTCATGGCCATGGTCATGCGCTTTTTCGGCTGCAGCCTCGGGCAGGGTGGCGTCGATCCGCGACGACTGCGAGCTGCAGCCCGCGGCGGCCTCCCAGCCGAACAGGGCGCTCGCGTTGTTCAGCATCAGCCGCGCCTGCTCGACGCGCGCGACCTCATCTGCGCCCTCGGGCGCGCGTTCGAACCCGACGAAATTGAACGCGGCCCCGTCAATCTGCAGCTCCAGCGTCCCGCCTGACAGCGCCACGTCGAGTCGAGCGGCGCCGTGCTCATGCGCGCCGTGTTCGCGCGTGTCCGAGTGCCCTGCGTGGCTGCCTTCGGCGTTCGCACTTCCCGTGGAGGCGTGACCGCTCTTCGGGTGCGCAAATCCGATCCCGGGCAGGGCCAGTGCGATGGCGAGGGCAAGGGTGGAGTTCAAGCTGAGTCGGGACATGCGGGTCTCCATTCGGTAAGGGGTTGCGCGCGGTGACCGGCGCGCTGCAATTGATTGGGCCGAAGTATCACGCAAGGGACGACCAGGCCCGTAATTGAGTTATGTTATAACTCTTTCGCTGTCTGGCAACGTGCTCATGACCTCCGCAGCTATACGCAGTTCCCCGCGCCGTTGGGCGGATCGCCTCGGCCTCGGCTTGGCCCTGACCTGTGCCGTGCACTGTCTGGGCACCGCGATCGTGTTGATCAGCTATCCGGCGCTGTGGCTGAAACTGCGCTATCAGGCGCCGCAGTACCTGTGGGTGTTCGAGGCCGAGCGCTGGGTCGCCAGCGTCAGTCTGGGGCTGGCCGCGCTCGCCTTCCTGCTGGCCCTGCGAAAACTGCAGGCGCCCTGGGCACGCAGTCTGCTGGTGCTCGGTGCAGGCGCCGTGAGCATGGGCCTGTGGTATTCGCCGCTGGCGCACAGCCTGTGGAGTGTGCCGGCGGTCAGCGGTGGTGCCCTGTTGATCGCGCTCGGCCACTATCTGCAGCTGCGCGGCTGGCGGCGCTGCGCGCACTCGCCAACCGGCCGTGTCTGAAAGCGCCGGTGAACTCCGTATCCTCGGCCACTACCACCTGCCCGCCGAGGCTTCGCCATGCTGCGCACCGCTCTGCTTGCTTCCGCCCTGACTCTGACCCTGTCCGCCGGAGCCGCCGAAGAGCGCGTGGTGCTGGTGTTGGACGCCTCCGGCTCGATGTGGGGCCAGGTCGAGGGCCGCAGCAAGATCGAGATCGCCCGCGACACGGTCGCCGGCTTGGTCGGCGAATGGAAGCCTGGGAACAGCTTGGGTCTGGTCGCCTACGGCCACCGCCGCAAGGGCGACTGTGCAGACATCGAGACCTTGATCGAATCCGGCCCGCTGGACTCGGCCGCCTTTCTGCGCCAGGTCAACGCACTGAACCCGAAAGGCATGACGCCCCTTTCGGCCGCGGTGATCCAGGCTGCGGAGTCGCTGCGCCACACCGAGCAGAAGGCCACCGTGATCCTGGTCTCCGACGGCGAGGAAACCTGCAAGCTCGACCCTTGCCAGGTCGGCCGCGAGCTGGAAGCCGCCGGCGTCGACTTCACCGCCCACGTGATCGGCTTCGACGTCAGCAATCCGCAGCACCAGGCCCAGCTGCGCTGTCTGGCCGAAAACACCGGCGGCCGCTACTTCAACGCTCGTAATGCAGATGAACTGTCCGGTGCGCTGGGCGCGGTGGTCGCGGTCAGCACCGAGCCCGCGCTGCCGCCGGCCAGCGCAACCCTGGAGGCCGCTGACCGCGCGGCGGCGACTTCCCGCGTGGAGGTCCGCTTTACCGGCCCGGCCGATCGCGGCGACTTCATCGGCATCTACCGCGCCGAGGCCACTGCCGATGAGGGCGAGCGCTTCTATGCCTGGGTGGCCGCCGCCGAAGACGGTCGTGTACAGGTGCCGACACCGGCGCAGGCCGGCGCCTACGAGCTGCGCTATGTCAGCCCGCTGCGTAAAAGCGCGGTGCTGGCGCAGCGACCGATCACGGTCACCGAAGTCGAAGGCGCCATCGAGGCGCCGGCTGAAGTCAGCGCCGGCGACCGCGTGCGGGTGAAGGCACGCGGGCCATTCGACAGTCGGCACTGGATCGGCTTCGCCCCGGTCGGCAGCGATATCGGCTCCTACCTCGCGTACCAGCGCCCCACCGGGCCGGAAAGTGAGATTGAACTGATCGTTCCGGCCGAACCCGGCGACTACGAACTGCGCTATGTGCTGAATGAGGCCGAGCGCGTGCTGGTCAGCCGGCCGATCAAGGTGGTCGCCGCCAGCGTTTACGTACGCGGTCCGGCTGAAGTGGCCGCCGGTGGGGTGGTCGAGATCGAAGCCTCGGGCCCGAGCCAATCGAATCACTGGATCGGCTTCGCCCCGGCCGGCAGTGATGTCGGCAGCTACCGCGACTACACCCGTCCGGTCGAAGGCCAGACCCGCTACAGCCTGCGCGTGCCCGGCGAACCGGGCGACTACGAACTGCGTTACGTATTGAACGAAGCGGAATCTATCGCTGCCAGCCAGCCGATTCGCGTTGTCGCCCCGCAGGTGCGGATCGAGGCCCCTGCCGAGACGACTGCCGGCATGCTCGTGGCAGTGACAGTGGAAGGCCCGGCAGGCGGCGGCGCCTGGGTCGGGTTCGCACCGGTGGGCGCCGACGACGGCGCTTGGGAAGGAGAGTATTCCGGGCTTGAGTCCAGCCCGATGAGCGTGCAGCTGAAGTCACCCGAGGCCGCCGGCGCCTACGAGATCAGGCTGGTCAGCGGTGACGGCAAGGTGCTGGGGCGGCGGGCGATCACGTTGCGTTGAATGCGGCCCATGCGGGGGCTGTCGCCAGGGTGGCGTTCGCGCGGTCCGGTCGTCGAGGTGCGCGAGGCGGCGGATCAAGATCCGCCCTGCGTGAACCGTTCCAGGCTGACGGGGGGTGGGACCGGCGAATCGAGTGTTCCGGTAACGCTCGATACCTAAGCCGAAGCCGAAGCCGAGTTCGCACCGGAAGCACGATGCAGATTCTCAGAACAGTTCCTGCTGCGGTGAGGCCGGCGGCACCCGCACCGCCACCCGCCGGCGCTGGCTGCCGTGTCGTTCCAGCACCTCACGATTGAGCCGTGACAGCTCGGGCTGCTGCAGGCGCCACGCGCTCAAGCGCGCGCGCGCTTCGCGCGCAGCCTGCACATGATCGACGAGAGGTGCGGGGTAGTCGCGGCCGATCACAGCGCCGTACCTCGCCTGCTGAGCCGAGCCCATCTTCCAGGGCTCATGGATCCAGCTCGCCGGCACGTTTGAGAGTTCGGGCAGCCAGCGGCGAATGAAGTCGCCGTCCGGGTCCTGGTCCTGCGACTGCTTCACCGGGCTGTACATGCGCGGAATATTGATGCCGGTGACCCCGGCCTGCATCTGCACCTGGCTGTAGTGGATGCCGGGCTCGTAGTCGGTGAAGCAGCGCGCCAGATGCAGGGCCGGCTGCCGCCAGTGCAGCCACAGCTGCCAGGAGGCGATCGCCACCAGCATCGCGCGCATGCGGAAGTTCAACCAGCCGGTCTGCACCAGCGCCCGCATGCAGGCATCGACGAAGGGCCAGCCAGTGTTTCCGCGCGTCCAGGCCTCGAAGCGCGCGGCATCGAAATCGTTCTCACGCAGGCCGTTGTAGCCCGGGTTGACGTTGTAGAACTCGATCGCCGGCTCGGATTCGAGCTTCTGGATGAAGTGACAGTGCCAATGCAGGCGCGATTCGAAGCTGGCCAGCGCCCGCGGCCACTGACCGCGCTGTTCCTTCGGCAGCTGCTGCAGCTCGGCGCGCCGCAGCCGCGCCGCTTGCACCGCCTCGCGCATCGACAAGGTGCCAAGCGCGAGATGCGGCGACAGCCGCGAGCAGGCGCGTCCGGCGGTGAGTGGGCTCGACATCTGTCGGGTGTACTGCTCGCCGCGTTCATGCAGAAAGCCGTGCAGGCAGCGCAGCGCGACGGTGCGTCCGCCGGGCTGCACGGTCTCATCCTCGGGCGATCGAGCGAGCCCGCGCGGCCAGTCGGGAATCGCGCCCGGCGCCAACGTTGGCTGCGCCGGCAGCGGACGCAGCGCGCGCGGCGCATCGATCAGCGGTGCCTCCATCAGCGCCTCCCACTGGCTGGCCCAGCGCGCACGCCGCTTGAGCCCGCGCACTACGCCGAACTGCCGCCATTCGCGAAACACCACCCCGCGCTGTCTGCACCAGGCCGCGACCGCGCGATCGCGGGCGAAGGTCCAGGCGTTGCCGGTTTCCTCGTGCGCGTACAGCGCGTCGAAGGGCAGGACGCGATGCAGGGCGTCGAGCACGGCGCAGATCTCGCCCTCGCGTACCAGCAGGGGCTGGCCCAGCGCTGCCAGCGCTTCGCGCAGCTCGCTCAGCGCCGGGCGCAACACCCGCCAGTGCCGCGGTGCCACGTCCTCTAGCTGCCAGTAGCCGGGCTCGACCACATACAGCGGCAGCACCGCGCCGCGTTCGGCGGCAACGGCCAGGGGCGCATGATCCTGCACGCGCAGATCGCGCTTGAACCAGACCAGGGTGGTGGGCGTCGTCATGGGCGCGCAGTGTTGCGGGGCGCGCTTCGGTGCGGAGTGAACGGCGGCGGCAGACACCCTCTGTTGGGGGCCGCAGGCGGAGGCTACAGTGCGCGGACGTGTCCGAGACTTGGAATTTTCATGAGCCATAACCCGTATGCGGCCCCTTCGGCCGACCTGAGCCCGGAAGTGTCCGGCGCCGAGTGGGCGGATGTGGCGCTCCGGCAGGCGCATCTTCAGCACGAGGTGCAGCTGAAATCAGTGGGGAGTCTGTACTTCCTCGGCGCAATCCTCGTTGGACTGGTCGCCTTCTCGCTGTATTCGTCCCGGCCTTTGACCACTGCCCGCGCCGAATCCGACGCGACTTGGTACATGGTCATCACGCTCGTGCCCATTGCACTGATCGCGGTGTTCGTCGCGATGGGCTTCGGATTCCGTGGTCTACATTCATGGGTCCGAATTCCGGGCGCCGCGCTTGCTATCGGCGGCCTGTTCCTGGTTCCGCTGGGCACCCTGATCAACGCCTACGTGCTCTACCTGATGTTCTGCGCCAAGGGCCGCACGGTGCTGTCGCCCGACTACGTCCGCGTGCGCGCCGCCACCGCGCATCTGCGCTACCGGCGCAGCGCGCTTGAGCGCGGCGTGATCGCTCTTCTCCTGATCGCGGTGCTTGCCTTGGTTTTCTGGCTTGCCTTCTTCCGAGCGCGCTGACATGCGAGCCGAAGCCCCCCGAATCACCCCCAGCGCCATCGAATTCGCTGTCCTCGTCGCGCTGGTCACAGCTGCGCTGCTCTGGTCCTCCATCGACCCCACCGATCGCCTGACCTGGCTGCTGGAAGTGGTCTGGGTGATCGCCGCCCTGCCGCTGCTGATCGCCACGCGCCGGCGCTTTCCGCTGACCCGGCTGCTGTACTGGCTGATCGCCATCCACTGTCTGATCCTGATCTACGGCGGCGCCTGGACCTATGCGCAGACGCCGCTGGGCCTGTGGGTCCAGGACGCGCTGGATCTTGCGCGCAACCATTACGACCGGCTCGGCCACTTTGCTCAGGGCTTCGTCCCGGCCATCCTCGGCCGCGAGCTGCTGCTGCGGAAGACCGAGCTGCGCGAAGGCGCCTGGCTGTTCTATCTGGTGACCTCGGCCTGTCTGGCCTTCTCGGCCTTCTTCGAGATGCTGGAGTGGTGGGCGGCCCTGGTCTGGGGCGGTGAGGCCGATGCCTTCCTGGCGACTCAGGGCGACGTCTGGGACACCCAGTGGGACATGTTCCTGGCCCTGTGCGGTGCGATCGCGGCGCAGCTGCTGCTGGGCAGTTGGCACGCGCGTCAGCTGCCGGCGGCTTGAGCCTGATCCGCTAAACTCCGCAGCGTTTCCGCGCGGACTGATCTGCGCGCATCGAGAGCCTCCATGAAGATTTCGCTTGGCGCAGGTGGCGTGCGCTTTCCAGGCTGGTTGCATGTCGACGCCGATGCGCAGTGGCAGCCAGACGTGCTTGCCGACCTGTCGCAGCCGCTGCCTTTCACCGATGACTACGCCGACTTCCTGCAGTCCGAGGACTTCATCGGCCAGCTGAGCTTCGCCCAGGCCCGCGAGCATCTGCGCGATTGCCATCGTGTGCTGAAGCGCGGCGGCGTGCTGCGCCTGCTGACGCCGGATCTGGCGGTGCTGATCGATTGCTACCGGCGCGGCGACACCCGCGTGCTGGACTTGTGGCATCGCGAGGTCGGCATTCCGCTGGTGACCGATACCTTGGGCGAGCTGATCCACGCGGCCCTCACCTTCGCTGGCCAGCAAAGCTTTTACGACGAAGCCACGCTGCGCGCCCTCTTGGAGCCGATCGGCTTCGAGGTGCAGCGCGTGGGCTTCAACGAAAGTGCGTGGCCGGAACTGCGCGGGCTTGACCAGCGCAGCCCGGACAACGCGATCAGCCTCTACCTCGACTGCGTGAAACGCTGAGCACCATGCCGCGAACTCGCCTGCAGCAATGGAAGAAGCGCCTGCGCGAAATCGTCGAGCTGTGGCTGGTGCCGATCGGCAGCGCCCTGCTGCCCTGGCCGATCAGCCGGCGACTGCTGTGGCGGCTCTCACGCTTTCGCGGCTGGTACTTTGAGGAGGCGATCGTGTCGGTGCGCCATGCCGAGGCGCTGGGCGTGACCAACGATACGGAAGCCTTCTGGCGGCGCCTGCGCTTCCGTCTGTTGGTCGAGCACATGGACTGCTTCCAGGTGCCGCTGCGCTCGCGCCGCTATATCCGCCGCTGGGTGCGCGTGCACGGCGATACCCTGCCTGCGACGGGCGGCCTCCAGCTGATCGGCAGCCACCACGGCTGCGGCTACTGGTTCGTGCCCTGGGCCGATTCGATCGGCCGCAGCCCCACGATCGTGATTCCGAAGCTTGGCCCGCATCTGGCCCGCGCCAGCCTGCTCGGCTGGCTGTACCTGCGCCTGCGCTACTACCTGCTGGCGCGCGCTTCAGGGCGGCCGATGATCGTGCGCGACGGCACTGCACGGAACCAGGTGGCCGATCTGCTGGCCCAGGGCGAAGTCGGCTGGGGTGCCTGCGACATGCCGACCAATCGGCCCGACGCGGTCGACGTGCGGCTGGCCGGCTGGTCAACGCGTCTGGCGCAGAACATGTTTGAGATCGCGCAGGCTCAGGGCGTGCCGATCTTCCTGTTCTCCTCCGATACCGATCTTGCGACCGGCTACCGGCACGTCCACATCCAGCGCGCGGTCGACGGCACGCCCGAGGACCAGGTGCGGCAGTTCGCCGATCTGCTGAGCGCCTCGATCCTGCGCGACCCGACCGGCTGGCGCTTCTTCTCGATCGCGCACTCGTTCTTCCCGCACCAGCTGCGCGCGCCCGATGTGGCGCCATGAGGGCGGGCCGATGCGTCTGATCCTGACCTATCACGCCACCCGCCTGGAACGGCTCGACCGCAGCGGCTGCGATCTGCTGAGACTGCTGGCCGATCTCGATCTACTGGCCGATGCGGGGCTGCCGGTGCTGCCACTGGAATCACTGCTCGCGCCGGACTGCCGCGAGGGCGTGGCGATCACGCTGGACGACGGCACCCGCATTGACGGCGAACCGCATCTGCACCCGGGCCTGGGCCTGCTGCCCTCGATGCTGCAGGTGCTGGCGCAGGCGAAACGGCGGCTGCCGCAGTTGCGCGCGTCGAGCTTCGTGATCGCTTCGCCGGCCGCGCGCGCCGATATGGCGGCCGCCCTGTGCGCCGACTACGGCGATGACCTTATGCACGAGCGCTGGTGGCCCTCGGCACAGGCGTCCCAGCTGATGGACATCGAGAACCACAGCTGGGATCACAACCATCCGCTGGTCACCCGGACCGCCCAGCGCGACAACCGTCGGGGCAGCTTTCTCGACATCGAGACCGAGGCGGAAGCCGAGGCCGAGATCACCGCGGCCAGTGACTACCTTGAGCGCACGATCGGCAGGCGCCCGCGCTACTTCGCCTATCCCTTCGGCCACGTCGCTGAATATCTACGTGCTGATTGGCTGCCGCGTCGTGGGCCAGAAATCGGGCTCGAAGCGGCCTTCAGCACCGAGCCGCGCGCGTTGAGCGACGGCGACGACCGCTGGGCGCTACCGCGCTTTGTGGCCGGCCGCGACTGGATCGATGACGCCGGCTTCATGGACCTGCTGCGGCGCGCCGCAGCTTGAGGATTGACAGGTGCGAGTCGGTGGAACGGTCGGCGAGTCGATCCACTCGAAAGCTGGTGCGCCACAGGCGCACCCTACGAATCGCAGGCGCACCCCACGAATCACCGGAGCTCCATCGGCGCCGGGCAAGATCTCCGTAGGGCGGATCTTGATCCGCCGCGCCAAACCCACGCCGCACCCAAACCCACGCCGCACCCAAACCCCGCCGCGACCAAACCCCGTGGCGCCCACTCCCTGCCACGCCACGCCCAAACCCCGCCGCGCGTGACCGCACCGACCTGCGACCGGGCTGCGCCCCGCAGACGCATAGGGTGCGCGTGTCGCGCACCTACGCAGGCGAAGGACGCGTTGCGAACAACGAAGTCGCAATGCCGCCTACGTGCTTCCAAAGGACGCTTTGCGAACAACGAAGCCGCAATGCCGTCTACGCGCTTCTACAAGCCACCTCTCGAACCGTCAGCTGACGACATCCGGTGCGCCACAGGCGCACCCTTCGCGATTGCCAAAGTCAGCAGGCCACACGAAAACTCACGCGCGCGGCGGCAGATCCTGCGGGTCCGCCGAGCCCGAGCCTGACTCCGTGCTCGGCGCCGCGGCACGCGTGAATTGCACTTCACCCGCCTCAATCCTCAGGGGGAACTGCACCACGACGCCGCGCGGCGGTGTCTCGGCCGATCCTCCCGCCGAGCGCGGACCATTCCACAGCGGCTGCACCTCGCTGGGTCGTGCAGGTTCCCAGGTCGCCTGCTCCAGCGCGCGCTGCTCGGCTTCGAGCTCCTCTTCGATCTCCCAGCTGTAACGCTTGCGCGGCGGCAGCGGGTCAAGTCGCGCCCACAGCAGGCCGCTGATCACGCCGAACGCGGCGCCGGCAAGGTGGTACTCCCAGCTCACGCCCGGTTCGCGCGGCAGCACGGTCAACAGCATGCCGCCGTAGAGGAAGAAGGCGATGAAGCCGGTGGCGATGGCGATGCGGTCGCGGCGCATCAGCCCGAGCGTCAACAGCAGGAACATCAGGCCGTGGGTCAGCCCGCTGGCGCCGATGTGGAAACTCTCGCGGGCGAAGCCCCAGACCGCGAGCCCGGCCAGAATCCAGATCAGCGGCAGGCTGCGCCAGCTCGCCTTCGGAAACGAGGCGAAGGCCAGTGTGCCCAGCACCAGCAAAGCCAGCGTGTTCGACATCAGATGCGCCACCGAACCGTGCAGCAGCGGCGCGGTCAGCACGCCCAGCAGGCCAGTCCACTCGCGCGGGCGATTGCCGAGCACGCCGAAGTCGGTGTCGAAGGCCAGCTCAAAGGCCTTGATCCACCACAGCACTACGATGAATCCGCCGGCCACCAGCAGCCCGTGGCGGAAGCGGCGACGGTCCGCGGCCGCCTGGGCCGCGGGGTCGGGGTGGGGTTCAAAAAGGGGAAGGTCCATGGAAAGCAGGGGTTGGGGCGCCTGTGAGCCCTCGCAAGGGTGGCGCTGCGGATCAGTGACCGCCGCCGCACCGCCGGACCTGGCGCATTCGCGCTCCGACACCGAACGCGCCCGCGCGGCCGATGCTGCCCCCTTTCAGCCGGGCTTCAGTCCCGGTGGCCCAGGTTCGCGACGCGGCTGCGTCCCGCAAGCGTCTGAATTATGGACTGAAAGCCCCGATTTCCACGGTCTGAATCCGGCAGTTGGACACCACCGCTGTCAGACCGTACTCCCCGCGAACTCACCCAGTCTTAAGCTTGCTGCATCGCCGCAGGCCGTAAGATGCGCCGCTTCCCGAACGACCGGCCCCTGCGGGCCGTCCGCGCGAACTCCGCGCGAATCACGAATCCCCGAATGACCACAGCTTCTGCCATCGAATTCGACCAGGTCACCCTTGCCCGCGGCGCACACGTGATCCTGCGCGATGCAAGCCTGCACGTGCCGGCGGGCAAGGTCACGGCGGTGATCGGCCCCTCGGGCGCCGGCAAATCGACCCTGCTGCATGCGGTGACCGGCGAGCTCGAACCCAGCGCCGGCCGCGTACGCGTGCTGGATCACCAGCACCCGACACGCAGCACCGCCGAGCTGTTTCGCCTGCGTCGGCGCATGGGCGTGCTGCTGCAGGGCAATGGGCTGCTGTCGGATCTGTCGACCTTCGAAAACGTCGCCCTGCCGCTGCGCGAGCACACCCGCTTGCCGGAACCGGTGCTGCGCGAGCTGGTGCAGATGAAGTTGAATGCGGTCGGCTTGGCCGAAGCCGGTGCGTTGATGCCGCAGGAATTGTCCGGCGGCATGGCGCGGCGCGTGGCGCTGGCGCGCGCGCTGGTGCTGGATCCGCCGCTGATGCTCTACGACGAGCCGCTGACCGGGCTGGATCCGATCGCCTGCGGCGTGATCCTCTCGCTGATCCGCAACTTGAACGACAGCCTCGGCCTGTCCAGCCTCGTGATCACGCATCACGTGGCGGAGACTCTGGCCATGGCGGACCACGTCGTCGTGATCGCGGAGCGGGGCATCGCCTTCGCCGGTTCACCCGCCGAGCTGAATGCGACGCAGGATCCGCTGCTGCGCCAGTTCCTCGATGGCGCGCCCGACGGCCCAATCGGCTTCGACTACCGGCGCAGTGGTTCGGCGGAGGTATCGAATGCTTGAGATGCTGCGTTCGCTGGGCCGCATGGGCCTGTTCCTGCTGCGTGTGCTGGGCGCGATCCGACCCGGCCACGGCTTCGTGCGCGACACCGCCGCGCAGATCTATTCGATCGGCTCGCGCTCGGTCTCGATCGTTGCCGTCGGCGGCGCCTTCGTCGGTCTGGTGCTGGCCCTGCAGGGATACCGCACGCTCAGCACGTTTGGTGCGGGTAGCTCTCTGGGCACTCTGCTGGGGCTGACCCTGTTTCGAGAACTGGGCCCTGTGCTGGCGGCGATCCTGTTCTGCGGCCGCGCCGGTTCGGCGATGGCGGCTGAGCTGGGCCTGATGCGGGCCACCGACCAGATCACCGCGCTGTCGATGATGGCGATCGACCCAGTGCGCAAAGTGGTGGCTCCACGCTTCCTGGCCGGCGTGATCAGTCTGCCGGTGTTGACCATGGTGTTCTGCGCGTTCGCGATTCTCGGCGGCTACGTGCAGGGTGTGCTGGTACTGGGCCTGGACAGCGGCTTTTACTGGAGTTCGCTGCAGCAGAACATCGACCTGGTCGACGACTTCGGCCAAGCCATCGTCAAATCGATCTTCTTCGGCATCGTCACCACCCTGATCGCAACCTACTCCGGCTACCACGCGCCGCCCACCATTGAGGGCACCTCGATCGCCACTACCCGCTCGGTGGTGATGGGCTCGCTGATGGTGCTGTGCCTCGATTTCATCCTGAGCGCTACGCTGTACTGAGGACGCCATGACAACTTCCGCAAAAACCGAATGGAGCGTCGGCTTCTTCATCCTGATGGGCTTCGCCTGCGCGCTGGTGCTGGCGTTTGCGTCGACCAACGCGCAGGACGGACTGACCGGCGACAGCTACAGAGTGATCGCGCGCTTTTCCAACGCCGGCGAGCTGAAGGTGCGCGCGCCGGTGCGCATCGCCGGCGTCAAGGTCGGTGAGGTCGCCAGCGTGGTGCTGGACCCGCAATCGTTTGATGCCATCGCCACTCTGCGCATCAGCGCCTCGGCCGGTGAGTTGCCGGGTGACACCGCTGCTGCCATCTACACCAGTGGCCTGCTCGGCGATCGTTATGTGGGCCTTGCGCCAGGCGGCGACCCCAAACCGCTCAAGGATGGCGACGAGATTCTGCTGACCCAGTCGGCGGTGGTGCTTGAACAGCTGATCGGCCAATTCATGTTCGGTAACGGTGGGTCGGGCGACAAGGCCGACTCCAACCCCAGCGCTTCGGAGTAAGGAGACACCATGCGCATCAAACGGATCCTACGCAGCAGCCTCACCCTGCTGCTTCTCGCCGCGGCCGGCTTGGCCGCTGCTTCCGTTCGCCCCAGTGCGATCGTCCAGGAGCGCACCCAGATCGTGCTCAAGGCCCTGGTCGAGCAGCGCGCGGACTTCACTGCCGATCGCGCCAAGCTCGATGCTTTCGTCGACAGCGAGCTCGACGCTCTGTTCGATCGCGAATACTCGGCGCGCCTGGTGTTGGGCCGGCACAGTCGTGAGGCCGACCCGGCCAAGGTCAGCGCGTTCGCGGATGCCCTGGTCAAGAGCCTGCTGAAGAAGTACGGCGCGGCCATGCTCGATGCGGACCCCAATCTGGACATCCGCATCGTCGGCGAGACCGAACTGCGCGGCGGGCAGATCGTGCGCGTCGCCAGCGAGATTCATCGCCGCGGCGGTGCACCGGTCAAGATTGACTACCTGTTCCGCACGGTTGGTGAGCAGTGGCTGGTGTTCGACGTGATCGTCGAAGGCGTGTCCTACGTGCAGACCTTCCGCACCCAGTTCGACGAGCGTCTGCGCCGGCAGAATCTCGACGAGGTGATCGAAGGCCTGAACCGCGGCGAGATCGATGTCGAAGGCTGAGACCGCGCTGCGCTGCAGATTCGAGGCCGGCGTACTGACGCTGGCGGGTCGGCTTGGCGCTGACGAGGCCAGCGCGCTGCTGGCCGAGGCGGCGCGTCACGGCGCCGCTCTTGAGCGGATCGACCTCGCGGCGCTGGATGACATCGACAGCGCCGGCGTGGCGAGCCTGCATCTGCTGCAGCGACAGGCACGCACCTCGGGGCGCGGCTTGGCCTTGCAGCCGGTGTCGGAGCGCTACCGGGCGATCGGTGTCGCCCACCGACTGTCGATCGGCTGATGCGTACACTTGCGACGTTCCGGTTCCTTACTGTCACAGCTTGCATAGCTGCACCCGCCGTAGCTTCCGCTACATGCACCGCACAGAGCGCAGGAGAGCGCCCATGAGCATCGCCATCACACGTACCCTGGCCGCCACCGCGCTGGCCTTGGGAATGCTGGGCAGCAGCCAGGACGGCCACGCCCAGGACAGCACGGAAGGCCTCAGTTGGGGCCCCGGGCTCGACCTCGAAAACTCAGGACCGCGCAGCGGCGCGCCGCCCGAGTCAAACGGGCTCGGCAACCCCGCGCTCGGTGACCCCTGGGAGCGCTTCAACCGCCCCATGCACCGTTTCAACATGACGCTCGATCGCGTCGCCCTACGGCCGGTCGCCAAGGGTTACCAGCGCATCACGCCGGCGCCGATCCGCAAGAGCGTGAGCAAGTTCTACTCGAATCTGCAGCAACCCCTGGCCGCCCTCAATCTGCTGCTGCAGGGCGAGCCTGGCCCGGCCGGTTCTGCGCTGGGGCGCTTCACTATCAACACCACCATCGGTCTGGCCGGGTTCTTCGACCCCGCCAGCCGGATGGACATCCCCTACCGCGACGCCGATTTCGGCCAAACTCTCGGCCATTGGGGCTGGAAAAACTCGCGCTATCTGGTGATGCCGGTCTTCGGGCCGGGCACCGTTCGCGACATCGGCGGGCGCCTCGGCACCACCCGCGTCAGTCCGATCAGCTGGGCGGCGCGCGAGTACGGCGTGGGCGTCAGCGTGATGTACGGATTGGACGCGCGCGCGGCGGCGCTGCAGTTCGATGACCTGCTGGCCGAAGCGGAAGACGACTACCTGCTGATCCGCGACGCCTACCTGCAGCGCCGCCGCTGCCAGATCGAGGACTGCAGCGGCGACCTGCCCGACTACCTGATGCCGGACTACGAGTACGAGCTGCCCGACTTCGACTTCCGCGAGCTGCGGCGCTGAGCGCATCGAGCCTGATCGGGAGCTGAGTCTTCTTGGCGGCCCCGATTCTCGTTGCCAAGCATCGAACGGATTCACGAGGCGCCGCGGTTTCCCGCCATAGTCTGTCGGCTGTGAGGCACACCCAAGCCTCTGGCCGAATCCCACAGGCGCCCCGATGACCACACTGCCGCAGCCCGATCGCCTGGATACGGTGTTCGACCAGGTTTGGAGCCTGCTGATCGAGGGCGCTGCTCGCCGCCACTCGCCCTTCCATCAGGGCGTGTTCGCCAACCTCGGCGAGCACGGCCCCGAAGCGCGATACGTGGTGCTGCGTCGGGCCGAGCGCGAACATGCGCGCCTGGCATTTCACACCGACAAACGCTCGCCGAAGATCGCGCAGCTGCAGAACGACCCGCGCGCCAGCTGGTGTTTTTTCGGCGAAGGCGTGCAGCTGCGTCTCGCAGGCCGCGCTCTTGCTGTGCGGGATGTGGAGCGGCTTGATGCCGCGTGGTCCCGTACGACCGATTTCGGCCGCCGCTGCTACCGCGTCGACAGCGCGCCCGGCGCTGCTGTATCCGAGACCGACAGCGAATCGCCCGCCGACGCCCTACCGCCCGGGCTCGAACCCGCCCTCCATGAACTCGGCCGCGAGAACTTCGCCATGGTCGAGTTTCAGCTAGAGCGCGTCGACTGGCTGCACCTCGCCCACAGCGGCCACCGCCGCGCTCAGTTCGAGGCCGGTGATGGCTGGCGCGGGCGCTGGGTGCAGGCCTAGCAACGGTCCAAAAGTTGCGTCCCTTGGCCATCTGGACGCAGTCACTACCGTGCTCGACCGCGCTGTTCAGCTGCTGCGCGGATGCGCTCCCGGTGTGCTCGGTCTCGCTGGATCGATCATCGCGAAGTGGATTCGCTTGCACGCCGCCTCAGGGCGCACTGGGGCCATCCCTGAATTCGAAGACAGCTTGCGCGGGCTTTGATCTGCTTTCCACGCTGCGAAGACGTTCCCGCCCTCGAACGGATCCGACAGGAAATGCACAGGCTCGACAGGGCCTCACCCAGCTTTGACGCCTGACGAAAGTGAAGATAGCGTGCGCAACAAGGGCCCTTCGCCTTGTCATTCGCATAGGAATTTTCATGAGCCAGACCACCAGCGGCCTGCGCGCCGCTCTCTCCCTTCCGTCGGTCTATGACTTCGTGCAGAACCTGGTCGGTGCACGCCGCGCACGGCGCGAGCTCAGCGCCCACTACCTGCGCCCGCAGCCCGAATGCCTGATGGTCGATGTGGGCTGCGGCACCGGCGAGATGCTGGAGGCGCTGCCCGCAGACATCCGCTACGTTGGCTTTGATCTGTCGCAGCGCTACATCGATTCTGCCCGCGCGCGCTACGGCGACAGGGCACGGTTCGAGTGCCTTGACGTCGCCCAGGCTGGCAGCCTCGATATCCACAACATCGATCTCGCGCTCGCCTTCGGCCTGTTGCACCACCTCGACGACCACGAAGTGCGCGGCTTGCTGCGCACCTTGAAGCGCCTGCTCAAGCCGGGCGGCAGAGTGGTCACCATCGACCCGACCCTGACCCATGGCCAACACCCGATCGCCGCCTTCGTCGCCCGCCGTGACCGCGGCCGCAACGTGCGCTCGCCGGAAGCGTATCGAGCTCTGGTCTGCGCGGTGTTTGACCAAGTCGAAAGCGAGGTGCGCCACGACCTGCTGCGCATACCGTATTCGCACTGCATTCTGCAGATGCGGGCAACGGCATAGGTTTGCGGGACTCCGTATTGTCACAGCTGGCGCTCCCGCATACTCCGGCGCGCTGTCCCTGACACCACCGGAGCCGCGTGTGACCCCTGCGATTGAACTCATCGGCCTTGAGAAGTCCTTCGGCCCCAAACAGGCCGTGCGCGATCTGCATCTGACGGTGCCGCGCGGCGCGCTGTACGGGATCATCGGCCCGAACGGTGCGGGCAAGAGCACCTCGCTGCGCATGCTGCTGTCGATCCTGTTTCCCGATCGCGGTGAGGTGCGGGTGCTGGGTCTGGATTCGGCGCTCAAGGCCAAGGACCGCATCGGCTACTTGCCGGAAGAGCGCGGCGTCTACCGCAAGATGAAGGTGGTCGACTTCCTGCTGCATATGGGTGTGCTGAAAGGCTTGTCGCGCGCGGATGCCAAGCGCCGCGGCCTGCAGTGGCTGGAGCGTGTTGGCTTGGCCGAGGTCGCAAAGAAGCGCTGCGAAGAGCTGTCGAAGGGCATGCAGCAGAAGGTGCAGTTCATCGCCGCGGTCATTCATGAGCCCGAGCTGCTGATCCTGGACGAGCCCTTCAGCGGCCTCGACCCGGTCAACATGCGCCTGCTCAAGAGTCTGATCGAAGCCGAGCACGCGCGCGGCTGCACCGTTCTGTTCTCGACCCATGTGATGCCGCAGGCCGAAGCCATGTGCGAGCACATCGTGATGATCCACCAGGGCCGCAAGGTGCTGGACGACACGCTCAGCCGCATCCGCGCCGGACATCAGCCCAATGCGATTCAGCTGGAGCCGCTGGACCCGAGCAGCGCGGTGCCTGCCAGCGTCCGCGCGCTACCCGGCGTGCTCAGCGTCGAACCCCAGGACGGCAGCTACCGCATCGCACTCGCTGAGGGCACCGGGCTGCCGGCCACACTGGCGGCGCTGGCCCGCGAGTGGCCGCCGGCCAGACTGGAGATCGTGCGCCCGAGCCTGGAGGACATCTTCATCGACATCGTCGGCGCGGATCTCGCACAGGAGCACGTGGCATGAGCAAGATCCTGCAGATCGCATGGCGCGAGTTCGTTTCGACGGCCTTGACCAAGGGCTTCATGATCGGCCTCGTCGCGGTCCCGGTGATGATGCTGATGGCGATGCTGGCCGTTCCCCTGCTGACCAATTTCAAGACGCCGGCGGTGCGTGGCGAAGTCGCCGTTCTGGACCTCTCCGGCGCGGGAATCGACGCACGTCTGGCCGAGACCCTGTCACCGGAAGCCTTCGCCGAGCGACGTCGCAGAACCCAGGCGCGCATCGACGCGGTGATGCCCGACGCCATCCGCGGCCTGCAGGGCGGTGCACAGGCTCAGGCGGGCATCGATACGGCGCTGGGCGAAGTGCCCACGTTGCGGGTTACCACGCTGTCGTCCGACGCCGATCTCGACGCCGAGAAGTCGCGTCTGGTCGCGATGGAAGAAGGCGACGCCCGGCGTCTGGCGCTGCTGGTGATCGCACCGGATGCCGTGCGCGCGGGTGACTCGGGCACGCTCGGCAGCTACGAGTTCTTCATTCGCAAGAAGCTCGACGATCGCGTGGTCGGCGAGATCCGCGACGCCCTGCGCCCGGCCCTGATCGACGCGCGCATGCAGGCCAGCGGTTTGGACGCCGCGCAGGTCCGCGCGCTCAACGAGCTGCCGCGGGTGCGCGCGATCACCGTTGGCGAGGACGGCGACAGCAGCGCCGCGCTTGCGGTCGGCGAGATCCTGCCGGTCGCTTTCATGATGCTGATGTTCATCGCCATCATGACCGCCGGCCAGATGCTGGTGACCACCACAGTCGAGGAGAAATCCAGCCGCGTGGTCGAAGTGCTGCTGGCGGCGGTGTCGCCGACCCAGCTGATGGCCGGCAAGATCCTCGGCCAGCTCGGTGTGGGCTTGTTGATGATGTCGGTCTACGCGGGGCTCGGCGTGCTGGCCCTGCTCAGCTTCGCACTGACGGGTTTGGTTGAGTTCTGGCAGCTGGCGGTGTTCGCCCTGTTCTTCCTGATCGCCTTCGCCACCTTCGGCGCGCTGATGGCCGCCGCGGGCGCGGCCGTGAACGAGCTGCGCGAGGCGCAGAGTCTGTTGACACCGATCGTGCTGCTCGCGGTCGCGCCGATGATTCTGTGGATGCCGATTCGCAGCGACCCGAACTCCACGCTGGCGACCGTGCTCAGCCTGACCCCACCGGTCAGCCCCTTCGTGATGGTGATGCGGATCAGCTCGAACACCCCGCCGCCGGTTTGGCAGATCGGGCTGGCGCTGCTGATTGGTGTTGCTTCGGCCGTGGTTGCGATGTGGATCGCCGGCAAGGTGTTCCGCGTTGGCCTGTTGATGCATGGCAAGCCGCCGAATTTTGCGACCTTGGTGAGGTGGGTGCGGATGGCGTGAGGGCCATGGGGCGGGCTCTCGCCCGTCGGGCGCAAAACCCGCCTCGGTCCGGCGATTGCATAGGGTGGGCCCTGGCCCACCATGAGCTCCACGCTCGCCTCGGTTTGGCTCTGTGCTTTCGTCGTATTGAAGCGAAGAGCAAGAGCTTTCGGTCCGCCCTTCGGCCGACCCGAGTCACTTTTCTTTGAGTGGCCAAAGAAAAGTAACCAAAAGAAAGGCCACCCCTCGTCCGCGCCCTGCGCGCATCCCTGCGCTCAGGGTTCGCGTGAGTCCGTGGGTGTTCGAGGACAGGCCATCCCTGGCCTGTCACGAACATCGGCCGCATCCCTGCGGCCGCCCCTGCGGGCTGATCCACGAACTCCCGCCGCTCCCCAGGGGCCCCAGGGAAGAGCGCGGGCTCCTGCCCGCAAGAACCAGAGCAAAAGCGAGAAGCGAGAAGCGAGAAGCGAGAAGCGAGAAGCTCTGGTAGGGCGGGTCTCGACCCGCCGAAACCTCGCGGAGCCCTCAGGAATCTATCCTCCAGAGGTATGCACCCGCCCCGGTGCTGCGATCGAGGCATCGCGCGTTCCGGATGCGCTCGAACACCGCACCGTGCGACTGCGAGCCCGCCTCCGCAGCGCGCAACGCTCGACGAGGCCAACGGTCGTCGCCCCAACCAACGACCCTCTCCTCCGCGCCACCCCGCGTCCATACTCCGCGCCATCCCATCGGCAAAGGACGCTCCATGGCCCCCTCGATCTTGAGCCGCGCGCTGCGCGCTTCGCTGGTTCTCGCCGGTTTCGCTGCGGCCGGGCAGGCCAGCGCGGAGACCAAGCTTCTGCGCTTTCCCGACGTGCACGGCGAGCGCATGGCCTTCGTCTATGCCGGTGACATCTACATCGCCTCGACTCAAGGCGGGCTGGCGCAGCGGCTGACCTCGCACCCGGGACGCGAGCTGTATCCGAAGTTCAGCCCGGACGGCTCCCAGATCGCGTTTTCGGCCGAGTACAACGGTACCCGCCAGGTGTTCGTGATGCCGGCCTCTGGCGGCGAGCCGCGGCAGCTGACCTGGTACAACGATGTCGGCCCGATGCCGCCCCGGGGTGGTACCGACAACCGCGTGCTCGACTGGACGCCGGACGGCCAGCACGTGGTGGTGCGCATGAATCGCGTGCCCTACGACGAACGCAGCGGGCGCCCGTATCTCGTCCCGGTGGCTGGCGGCATGGAGCAGCCGCTGCCGATTCCCGAGAGCGGTGGCGGCATGCTGAGCCCGGACGGCACGCAGTTCGTCTACACCCCGATCGATCGCGACTTCCGCGCGTGGAAGCGCTACCGCGGTGGCCGCGCGCAGGAGGTCTGGACCTATGACCTCGTCAACAACACCTCGCAGCAGCTGACCAACCACCCGGCCACCGACCATCAGCCGATGTGGATCGGCGACACCATCTATTTTGTTTCGGACCGCAACTACACGCTGAACCTGTACTCGATGCCCGCCAGCGGCGGCGAGGCGCAGCAGCTGACCCAGTTCACCGACTTCGACGTGCTTTGGCCCAGCGCCGGGCCGGACAGCCTGGTGTTCGAGAACGGCGGCGCGCTGTGGCAGTTCCTGCCGGCCACGGGCGAGACCCGGCAGATTCCGATCACGGTGCGCGCGGACTTCACCGAGACGCAGCCGCGCTTTGTCGATGCTTCGAAGAATGTCGAGAGCTTCGACCTCAGCCACGATGGCAAGCGCGCCCTGTTCGGTGCGCGCGGTGAAGTCTTCAGCGTGCCGGCCAAGCACGGCGAGGCGCGCAACCTCACCCGCACGCCGGATGCGCGCGAGCACAGCGTCAGCTGGTCGCCGGACGGCCGCTTCGTCGCCTACCTGTCCGATGCCTCGGGTGAGTACGAGCTGTACGTGCAGGCGCAGGACGGCAGCAGCCCGGCGCGGCGGGTCACCACCGACGGCGACATCTGGCGCTTCGCGCCGAGCTGGTCTCCGGATGGCCGCCACTTCGTCTACGGCGACAAGCGCCAGCGTCTGCGCCTGGTCAACGCCGAGACCGGCGTGACCTCCGAGATTGACAGCTCGACCCGCGAAGACATCACCCAGCACAGCTGGTCGCCGGACAGCCGCTTCGTCGCCTACGTCAAAACCGGCGGCAGTCGCAACGGATCGATCTGGCTGTACAGCCTGGAAAGTTCGGCCGCACAACAGCTGACCTCGGACGAGAGCGGCGAGTTCGCGCCGGTGTTCGACCCGGAAGGCCGCTACCTGTACTTCCTGTCGAACCGCGATTTCAACCTGGGCTTCTCGGCCTACGAGTTCAACTACCTCTACCAGAACGCGACCCGCATCTATGCGGCTTCGCTGGCTGCCGACGGCCCTGTGCTGTATGCGCCGAAAAGCGATGAAGTCACGCCGCGCGCCGCCGCCGAGACCAAGCCGGGCGGCGGCAGTGCCAAGACCGAACCCAAGCGCGTGCGCATCGACGTGCCCGGCTTCAACCAGCGCGTGGTCGCGCTGAAGGCGCCGGCCGGCAACTACCAGGGCCTGTCGGCAAACGCCAAGGGCGTGTTCTTCGTCGCCAGCAGCGGCCAGGGCCCCGGCGAGCTGCGCTATCTCGGCCTCGACGACGAGCAGCCGAAGACCGTGGCCGGCCAGATCACGGGCTACACGCTGGCGGCCGGCGGCGGTCATCTGCTGCTGCGCCGCGGCGAGCGCTTCGCCATCGTTGAAGCCAAGCCTGAGGCTGATTTCGATGCCGGCGCGCTCAAGCTCGATGGCCTGCAGCTGCGCGTCGACCCCAAGCGCGAATGGGTGCAGCAGTAC
Source organism: uncultured Aquimonas sp. (assembly GCA_964586455.1). GTDB lineage: Bacteria > Pseudomonadota > Gammaproteobacteria > Xanthomonadales > Xanthomonadaceae > Aquimonas. Next base: position 1,286 of record CAZPHV010000002.1, on the reverse strand, counting down.
ACCGATGCCTGGCGCATCCTGCGCGACTGGTTCTACGACCCCGGCATGCACGGCCAGGACTGGAACGCCATTCGCGATCGTTATGCAGCGCTTCTTCCGCACGTCGCGAGTCGCGCCGATCTTGACTACCTGCTGACCGAGCTGGCCGGCGAGACCAATGCCGGGCACGTCTATGTGGAGCGCGGCGACGAGCCGCAGGTGGCGCGTCGCGCAGGTGGTCTGCTGGGTGCGGACATCCGCGCGCATGCGAGCGGCTACTTCCAGATTGGCCGCATCTTCGCGGGCGAGAACTGGAACCCCGCCCTGCGCAGCCCGCTGACCGAGGTGCATGCGAACGTGCGTGAGGGCGAGTTCGTTCTCGCCGTCGACAATGTCAGCACCCGCGAGGTCGCGAACTTCTATCAGCTGCTGGAAGGCAAGGGCGACAAGGTGGTCAGCCTGCGGGTGAACAGTCGACCCGAAGAAGCCGGCGCGCGCGAAGTGCGTGTGCAGACCCTGACCAGCGAGCAAGGCCTGCGTTACAAGGACTGGGTGGACGCTCGTCGGCGTCTGGCCGCTGAGTTGTCCGGAGGTCGCGTCGGCTACATCCACCTGCCGAACACGGCGGTCGACGGCAACCGCGAGCTGCACCGCGGCATGCTGGCCTATGCGCATCTGGATGCGTTGATCATCGACGACCGCTACAACGGCGGCGGCTTCATTCCTGATCGCATGATCGAGCTGCTGACGCGCCAACCCTTGAACTTCTGGAAGCGCCGTGGCCTAGAGCCGAACCCGACCCCGCTGCTGCACCACGCCGGGCCAAAGGTGATGCTGGCGAACGGACTGTCCAGCTCGGGCGGCGACGCCTTGCCCTACTACTTCCGCAAGATGGGTCTGGGCCCGGTGATCGGCACCCGCACCTGGGGCGGTCTGATCGGCATCAGCGGCAATCCACGGCTGGCCGATGGCGGCGCGATCCTGGCGGCGACCTTCCGTTTCATGGACACCGATGGCCGCTGGGCGGTGGAGGACGAAGGCGTGGCACCGGATATCGAAGTCATCGACCGGCCCGAGCTGATTGCCGCTGGACGCGACCCCAGCCTGGAACGTGGTGTCGCTGAACTGCTGCGCGCGCTGGAAGCCAACCCGGCCAAGCGCATCGAGGCCCCGCCCGCACCGACCCGGTTCCCGCGGATGTGAAGCCGCATGGTGGGCGTCGCCGCGCTCAGCCCCCTTACGCAAGCCACACTTCGTAATCACATGGACTCACCCCCTCGCTGAGGCGTCGATGCGCCAGAGGTGGT
>CAZPHV010000001.1:202349-260443 GCA_964586455.1 uncultured Aquimonas sp. | reverse complement strand
AGCTCATGATCGGCGTGTCGCGCAGGCGGCAGACCTCCATCAGCTTGATGGTGCGTTCCTCGACGCCCTTGGCGACGTCGATCACCATCAGCGCCGAGTCGACCGCGGTCAGCACGCGGTAGGTGTCTTCGCCGAAGTCGGCGTGGCCGGGGGTGTCCAGCAGATTGACGATGTGTCCCTCGTAGGGGAACTGCATCACCGAGCTGGTCACCGAGATGCCGCGCTCCTTTTCCAGTGCCATCCAGTCGGAGGTCGCATGGCGCGCGGCCTTGCGGCCCTTGACCGAGCCGGCCATCTGGATCGCGCCGCCGAACAGCAGCAGCTTCTCGGTGAGCGTGGTCTTGCCGGCGTCGGGATGGGAAATGATGGCGAAGGTGCGGCGACGCATCGCCTCTTTCGCGGCTTCGGTGATCATGGGCAGGCGGTCGCCGGTGCGGCGACGCTCGGGCAGCAAAGGGGCGCGGATTCTACCGCAGGGGCTGCGGCTGGCCCCGGTCTGTGGGTTCAGCTGCCCGGAATGCGCAGAGCGCCAGTCGGCCCCTGCATGCGAAAGGGCACCGATTCAAGCCGCATGCCGCGATTGACCTGCACCACGAAGTGCAGATGTGGCCCCGTCGAGAAACCGGTGTTGCCGACTGCGCCGATCACCTGCCCGGCGCGCACTCGGGTGCCGGGCCGCACCTGCGCAGTCTCCGGCTGCAAGTGGGCGTAGAGCGCCATGCTGCCGTCGGCATGCAGGATGCGTACGAAGTTTGCGCGTGCGCCGTACTTCTCCAGGTCCAGCCCGGCGCCACGAAAATCGTCGGCGATCTGCATCACCAGGCCCTCGCGCGCGGCCAGGACGGGCGTGCCTTCCGGCGCGCCGAGATCGATGGCGTGGCGCGCTTCAGGCGCGGTATGGCTGAAACGACCGTTCCAGCCCTGACCGATGCGCCAGTCGCTGCCCTGCACGGGCAGGGCGTAGTCGACGTCTTCGTGCTGCGCGCGTGGGTCGCCGGGAATCGCCTGCAGCTGCAGCGAGAACCCCCAGCCCTGGCGCGGATCCAGCGGGCCGAACACGGCGATGCGGTGTTCCCCTTCGCTGGGCAGGACGGTGCGCAAGGGCAGGGCGGGCTCGCTCTGCAGGTTGCTGGCCTCGGCCGCGGTCAACTGCACCTGCAGTGGGCCGTGCAGGACATTGCCGACCACCGCGTGGCGCAGCTCTTGATCGGAATCGACGCGCAGACGCGCGATCTGCTGCACTTCGGCGCGCACCTGGATCTGCTGGACATCCGCTACATCGGTCGGGCGCCGGTCGGTGTAGTGCACCGTTCCGTCGGGGCGGGCGATCTTGTAGACCGTCTGGGCGGGGGCATCCGCGCAGAACAGCAGCAGTAAGGCGAAGGGTAGGCAGCGCATGGTTGCCAGTTTAGTCAGACCGCATCCCTTGCGGCGTGCGCGCCGTGGTTTGGCGCCACGCTGCGGCTTCGCGCCTATCATGGCGCCCCATTTGGTTATGCCGGCACACCTCGATCGTGGCGAACGCACGCCCCCGACGTATCACACGAATGCTCCAGGCCGCGCACCGGCTGACGCCCTACCTGCTGGGCATCGGCCTGGTGCTGGTGGCGGTGCTGCGCGCCTTGAAGGTGGAAGCCGTGTTCGGCCCGAATGCCAACTGCGGCGGCTGCATGGGTCGGGCCGCGATCGGTCACGATGCCTGGCTGCTGGCTCTCGGGCTGGCCTGCGTGGCGTTGGGGCTGTGGCTGCAGCGCGGCGTGCTGCGCGGCCTGGCGATGCTGTTCGCGGTGCTGCTGTTGCTGCTGATGCTGGCCGACTTTTCGATCATCAGCGTGCTGAATACGCGCCTCTATCTTCTCGACGTCTTCAAGTTCGGCGCCGAGTGGGATGCCACCGAACGCTTCGCCCGCGCCATCCTGCAGCAGCAGCCCATGCTGCTGCCGGGCCTGGCCCTGTTGGGGCTCGGCGTGCTCGTGCTGAGCCTGTGGCCGCAGCCGCGGCGTCCACGCAGCGCGCGCGTTCTGGCGGTTTCGGGCCTGCTGATGCTGGGCGTGGCGCTGGGCGTAGGCGGTGCCGCGCCGGCGCATGTCAACGGCGATTCCTTCATGAACTTGTGGCAGCTGCATCGCGAACAGGGCGTGTCGCGCACCTACAGCCCGGCCTTCGTGCAGGCCCTGGAGGAACGCCTGCAGGAGCCCGCCCTCTCTTGCGAGACCGGGCAAGCGCAGCGGCCGCGAGTGCTGGTGCTGATCTGGGAATCGCTGTCGACCTACCACTCGGCGCTGGGGCGCGACGCTGCCGAGACCAGTTGGGTGCCCGAGTTCGATGCGATCGCGCGCGCGAACACCTGGTTCAGCGCCTTCCACGCCAACGGCTTCACCACCGACCACGGCCTGATCGCGCTGATCGCAGGCGACTACCCGGTGCCACAGCCGGGTCGCTATGCCAGCCTCAAGGCCTTTGCCGGGTTCGAGGACCCGGCCACCGCGTTGCCCCGTCAGCTGCGCGAGCACGGCTACTGGAGCGGCTTCTTCACCACCGGGGATCTCGGCTTCCTGGACAAGCCGAGCTGGTTCCGCGCGCTCGAGTTCGACCACTGGGAAGGTGCCGAGCATCCGTTCTACGAGGGCATGCCGCGCGGGCCCTTCGCTGCCGCGGAAGATCGCGCGCTGTACCAGCGCACCCTGCAATGGATGGACTCGGCCCCCGAGCAGCCGTGGTTGGCCTTCCTGCTCAATGTCGAGTCGCACCCGCCGTTTCTCGATCGCGCGACCGGTGCGCTGGGCGAAGAGGCCGCGTTCCGCCACGCCGATCGTGCCTTCGGCGAGTTCTATCGGGCGCTTGAAGCCCGCGGCTTCTTCGACGACGGCGTGCTGATCGTGCTCGGCGACCACCGCAGCATGACGCCGCTGTGGCCGCAGGAGCGCGCCCGGTTTGGCGAGAGTGCGCTGGCGCGGGTGCCGATGCTGGTGGCCGGCGCCAGCGGTCTGCCGCGCGGTGAGATCGCGGCCGCCTTCCAGCAGACCGACCTGCTGCCCTCACTGCGTCAGCTGATTGCCGCGGAAGCCTGCCACCGCAGCGATCAGGGCCGCTTCCTGCGCGCCGATCCGCAGCCCCCGGCGCTGGTCGTGCACGTGCGCGGCGATCAACGCAGCCGGATCGATCTGTACAGCGCGGCAGGCGAGGGCGCGCTGCTGCTGCGCGGCGATGACAGTCAGCTGGTTGGCGCCCTGCCGGAGGATGCCCAGCAGTTCGTAGACCGCCTGCATGCGGCCCGAGCGCGGCGCGGCGTTCTGGACAGCGATGTTCCTGCGATCCTGCGGATCGTCACCGGGCGCGAATAGTCAGCGTCCTCGGTAGGCCTGTATCGCGCACGCATGGACCGCGAGGCCCCGGAATTGCGATGATCGCCCGCGGCCTTGCCCTGGCCCCTGCTCAGGAACTGGCGCACCCCGATGTGGATCGACCCCCTGCGCGCCCGGATCGACTCTGCGACTGCCGAAGAGCGGCTGTTCGCCGAGTTCCTGATCGAGTGGGCGCAAGCCAGCGCTGCCCTGCGCTTCGCGCTTGCCAGGGCTGAAGCTGACCCGAGGTCAATGGAGCCGGTGCACGCCCTGTTTCGCGCGCTGCATTCGCAGAAGAGCGGTCTGCGCATGCTGCGTCTGGATGCCGCAGCCGATCTGGTGCATGCGCTGGAGGATGTACTTGAGCCAACCCGAGCGGGCCGCAGGCCGCTGGATGAGCGCGTCGCTGAAGTGCTTATGCTGTGCGCGCGCCTGCTCGATCACAGCCTTCACCGGCACGCGCTGAATGCACCGGCCTACATGCTTGATCTGGTGCCGATCACGCGTGCGCTGCAGCGGCTGCCGGTGGCGGGACCGGCGCGCGAAGAGCAGCTCGTGGTGGTGCAGGTGCTGCTTGATCCGTGGAGCGCACCGCAGTCACCTGCGCAGGCGCTGAGCCTTCAAGCCGACATGGAAATGTTCAGGCGCATCGGCTGTGCAGCCGACGCACGCCTGCAGCGCGATCCCGAGGGGGCGCTGTGGCGCGAGCAGCTGGCCCAGCGTCTGTACGCTGCTGCCGGCGGCGATCTGGTGGTTGATCAGGTGCTGGCCGCAGCCCTGCTCTGGAACGTCGGCCGTGCCCAGCTTCCCGCCGACCTGCGTCTGCTCGAGCGCGCTCCGGGCGAGGAATCGCGACGGCGGGTCTGGAGCGGACATCCGCAAGTGGCGGCCGCGTTTCTCGATGCGCGTCCGGCCTGGCGGGCTGCCGCCGGCATTCTCTCGCGTCAGCTGGATACGCCGACCGCAGGGCCGGGCGATGCAGCTGCATCCGCTGCCGCGATGCTCAAGGTGGTCGCGGCCTGGGTGGCTGCGGGCGGCCGCGAGAGGCGCGACGAACAGGCCTTGCGGGGAGCATTTGTGCGCCTGGGGCAAGCGGGAGAACCCGGCTGGCTGGAGGCGCTGTTGGCTCTGCTGGACAGCGACGTCCGCGGCTGAGCCTGCTGTCCATGTAAGCGGCTCATCGCGGATTCGCGTAGGTGGTTCGGGCGCCACGGACGCACCGTACTTCCCACTGCGTGGTGTGCCACAGGCGCACCCTATCTTGCAACGCGAGCTGAGCATCAGGCGCTTCCTGTTTCACAACGCGTCGTGGGCCTCACAAAGTCATCCCTGCGGCAGCGCGCGATGCATCGCTGACACACGGTGGTGGCGCGGGTCTGAAGCAGCCAGGACCACACAGCCGACGCAACTGTCATCGCCGCGCAAAGCGCAGCGGCGAGCATGCGGAAACCCCCGCCGGAGTCGGCCGCCATGATCAGCGTCGAACGCAGTTTCTATCAGGCCTTTCCAAAACTGGCCCAAGGCGCGGGCCGCACCCTGTCGCGTCCGGTGGTCGAGCTGCTGCGGCGAGTCACCTGCGAGGCCCAGGTCAATGACACCCTGAGCGCACTGCAGGGCAGCACCGGGCTGGAGTTCGTCGAGCGCGCACTGGAGCGTCTGCAGTTCAGCTATCGGGTGGCGCCGACCGACATCGAGCATCTGCCCAGCGAAGGCCCGGTGGTGATCGTCGCCAACCATCCGCTTGGGGCGCTGGATGCGCTCTGCCTGCTGCATCTGGTCGGGCGCGTACGCCGCGATGTGCGCATCCTCGCCAATGAAGTGCTGACCCAGCTGGAGCCCCTGCGCGAACTGCTGCTGCCGCTGGATGTGTTCGGCGGCCAGGCGCGCTCCAGCCTGCGCGAGGCCTACCGTGCGCTGTCGGCGGAGCAGGCCCTGATCGTGTTTCCGGCCGGCGAGGTCAGTCGGATCCGCCCGCAGGGCGTCCGCGACGGCCGCTGGTCGGACGGCTTTCTGCGCTTCGCCCGCAAGTCCGGCGCGCCGGTGGTGCCGGTGCACATCGAGGCGCAGAACTCGGCCGCGTTCTACGGCCTGTCGATGTTGTCCAAGCCGCTGGCCACCCTGCTGCTGCCGCGCGAGATCTTTCTGGCGCGCAGCCAGCGCATCACGCTCACGCTCGGCGCGCCGGTGCCGCCCGAGGCTCTGGTCGCACCCGCGCTCAACGAGCGCCAGATCGCCCAGCGCATGCGCATGCATGTGTACCGGGTCGGACGCCGCAAGCCGCCGGTGTTCGCGACCTCCAGCGCGATCGCGCACCCGCAGCCGGCGCGGGACGTGCGCGCGGCCCTGCGTTGCGCCGAAACGCTGGGCGCCACCACCGACGGGCGGCAAATCCTGCTGCTCGATGCCGAGTCCGACAACCCCGCGCTGAAGGAAATCGGCCGGCTGCGCGAGCTGTCGTTTCGCCGCGTAGGCGAGGGCACCGGCCTGCGCCGTGACCTCGACCGATTTGATCCGCACTACCGCCACATCGTGCTGTGGGATGAAGCCCAGCTGGAAATCGTCGGCGCCTACCGTTTGGTCGAAGTGGGTCGCCTGCTGGCGGAAGGCGGTCTGGATCGGCTGTACTCGGCCAGTCTGTTCAACTACACGCCGGCGGCGATGCCGTTCCTGCACAGTGCCGTGGAGCTGGGGCGCAGCTTCGTACAGCCGCGCTATTGGGGTAGCCGCTCGCTGGACTACCTCTGGCAGGGCATCGGCGCTTACCTGGCCCGGCATCCAGACGTGCGCTATCTGATCGGCCCGGTCAGCCTATCGGCGCAGCTGCCCGAGCTCGCGCGCGACTGGACCGTGCAGGTGCATCGGCATTTCCTGGGCGATCGCGAGGGCCTGGCGCGGGCGCGCAACCCCCACCAGATCGAGCCTGCGCTGGCCGCGCGCATCGAATTGGCCCTGCAGGGCCTCGACTTGAAGCAGGGCCTTTCGCGTCTGCGACAGGAGCTGGACACACTGGGCGCGACGCTGCCGGTGCTGTACCGCCAGTACGTCGAGCTGTGCGAGCCCGAGGGCGTGCGCTTCCTCGACTTCGGGCTCGACCCCGACTTCGGCCACTGCGTCGATGGCCTGATTCGCGTCGATCTGGGCTGCCTCAAGCCGGCCAAGCGCAGCCGCTACCTCGGTGGATTGCCGTCGTGAACGGAACTTGCATGGCGGGGTCGCGGGCGCTCCGAGTCGCCCTCGGTACCTGCAGCCATACGTGACGGCTTGGCTTAAGCGCTACAAAACTGTCATATAGTCCGGTTAAACTTGAGTTAACGCGCACCCTTTACAGACGCCTGCGTATGGAAGCAGGCAGCTTGGGGTGAGCAAAGCCAATCAAACCCGCGGTTTACGAGGCTGCCCTTGGGCGGCCTCAAGTCGTCGATGCGGACGACAAGGGCCCCAGGGGTCGCGCCTTCCCAACGGAACGCGTGATCCCGGCCCCGCAAGCTCCCCCCTTTCCAAACGTAGGAACTCAGCACGATGAACAAGCAGATGCGGGTCACCCGACTTGCCGGCGCCCTGGCGCTGGTGCTTGCGACCTCCACCCCGGTGTTCGCGCAGACCACCTCGGCCCAGATGGCGGGCCGCGTGACCTCCGAGCAGGGTGAAGCCCTGGCTGGTGCCGAGGTCGTGATCGTCCACACCCCGTCCGGCACCACCGTGCGCTCCACCACTGACGGCGAAGGTCGCTACACCGCCCGCGGCCTGCGCGTCGGCGGCCCCTACACCGTGACCGTGCTGCGCCCGGGCTTCGAGCCCGAGACCACCGAGAACGTGTTCCTGCAGTTGAACGAAGTGACCGCAGTGAACGTCGACCTGGCCGCTGAAGCCGCCCAGCTTGACGTCGTCACCGTGGTCGGCTCGGCCGGCTCGGTGTTCTCGCCCGAGCGCATGGGCACCAGCACCCAGATCAGCCGTGAGCAGCTCGACAGCTTTGCGTCGATCCAGCGCAACCTGCAGGACTACGCCCGCCTCGACCCGCGCGTGTCGCAGACCGACAAGGACCGCGGCGAAATCTCGGTCGCTGGTCAGAACAGCCGCTTCAACAGCATCACCGTCGACGGCGTGTCCATCTCTGATACCTTCGGTCTGGAGAGCAACAATCTGCCGACCCAGAAGCAGCCGATTTCGATCGACGCGATCGACGCGGTGCAGATCAACATCTCCAATGTTGACGTGACCCAGAAGGGTTACACCGGCGCCAACATCAACGCCGTCACCAAGTCGGGTACCAACGAGTTCAAGGGCAGCGTGTATTACGTGTGGCGCGATGACCGGCTTTCGGGCGATCGCTACAACCGCGCGGGTGACAACTTCTTCGCCCCCCCCCCGTCTGAGGACGAAACCGTCGGCGTCACCTTTGGCGGTCCGATCATCAAGGATCGTCTGTTCTTCTTCCTGTCGTACGAGGATTACAAGTCCTCGCGCGTGGGCTCGCAGTTCGTCCCACTGGGTGGCACCGGCAACCAGGTGTTCATCACGCCTGAGCAGGTCGCCCAGGTGCGATCGATCGCCCAGAGCCGCTACGGCATTGACATCGGCTCGATCGAGGCGCCGACCACTGCCGAGTTGGCCGTTGAGGACATCCTGCTGAAGCTGGACTGGAACATCAGCGACAACCACCGCGCCAACCTGCGCTACACCAAGACGGAAGAATCCAACCCGATCTTCCCGAACAACAACGGCGGCAACCTGTCCTTCAGCTCGCATTGGTACAACCAGGACAAGACCATCGAGTCCTTGGTCGGACAGTGGTACGCCGACTGGAGTGACACCTTCTCGACTGAGTTCCGCGCCAGTCGTCGCGAGTACGACAGCCAGCCGATCAACTTCAGCAACCTGCCCCAGGTCGCCATCCAGATTACCGGCGGCACCCCGCCGGCCGGCGTGCAGGGCGGTACGCGCAATCTGCGTTTCGGTACCGAGCGCTCGCGGCACTTCAACGTGCTGTCCACGGTCACCGACGACATTTTCTTCGCGGGCAACTGGTATGCAGGTGATCACGAGATCAAGGCCGGCTTCGATTGGGCCAACAACGACGTCTACAACGCGTTCCTGCAGGACACCAACGGCACCTATCTGTTCGGCTGCATCGCCGCTTCCTCGTGTGCCACCAGCTTCGAGGCGGGCGCCCCCGTCGGCTACCAGGTCCAGACAGCGCAGTCCGGTCAGACGCTGAACAACGGCGTGGCGCAGTGGGAGCTCGGCAACTGGGGCCTGTTCCTGCAGGACACCTGGGCGGTCAACTACAATCTGAGCATCGTCTTCGGCGTACGCTACGACCGTACCCGCATGCCCGACAGCCCGCAGTTCAATGCGGCCGCAGCCGCCGCGCCGGGCGCGCTGGTCAATGGCCGCGCCACCGGTGGTTTCGGTTTGGACAACAGCACCACGATCGACGGCAAGGGTCTGTTCCAGCCGCGTCTGGGCATGAACTACACCTTCGACACTGAGCGCGCGACCCAGCTACGTGCGGCCATCGGCTTGTTCGAGGGCTCGGCGGCCAATGTCTGGCTGTCAAACCCCTACTCGAACACCGGCCGTGCCACCCAGGTCGTAGGCTGCGGCAATGCCCAGGTGGGTTCACAGTTCGCAGCTTGCCCGGCAGGCACGTCGCTGTTCAGCCCGGTACCGAACCAGCAGGCGACGAATCTCGGCGCGCCGCCGGCCTCCAATGTGGACTTCCTGTCCAGCGATCTGCGGATGCCTTCGGTGTGGAAGGCCAGTCTTGCCTTCGATCACGAGACCCCGTTCTGGGGTGCGGTGTTCAGCGCCGAGCTTCTGCTCACCCAGACCGAGCACGGCATCTTCTACCGTCATCTGAACCTCGGCGAGGCCACCCGCCTCGGTCCGGACGGTCGCGCTTTGTTCTGGTCCGACGGTGGCTACAACCCTGCCTGTTGGAATGCCAATGGCACCACGAACGGGACTGGAGCCTGCGCCGGCGCAAACGGTGCACGCGCTCGCGCACGCAACAACGGGTCGTTCAACAACGTGCTGGTTGCCGAGAACACCAACAAAGGCAGCGGTGAGAACCTGACGCTGTCGCTGGCGCGCGCTCGCCAGGACGATCCGTGGTCGTGGTCGGTGGCCTACAACTACTCGGACGCCCGTGAAGTCAGCCCGCTGACCTCGTCGGTGGCGAACTCGAGCTGGGCCGGGCGTTCCGTGTTCAACCCGAACGAAGAAGTCACCGCTCGTTCGCCCTACGTGGTGCGTGACCGCTTTGTGGCCACCTTGGGCTACCGCGCCTTCCTGTTCAGCGACAACGCCACCGACTTCGGCCTGTTCTATGAAGGTCGCAAGGGCAAGCCCTACAGCTGGACCTTCAACAACGATGCCAACGGCGACGCGCTTGGCGGCAACGATCTGATGTACATCCCGTCCGGCCCGGGCAGCAACGACGTGGTGTTCCGCGGCGGTGCGGCAGAAGAAGCTGCCTTCTGGCAGATCGTTCGCGACAACGGCCTCGACCGTTTCGCCGGTTCGGTGGTTGATCGCTACTCCGACTACTCGCCCTGGACCAACAGCTTCGACTTCCGTATCAGCCAGCAGCTGCCCGGCTTCATGGATGGCCACAAGACCGAGATCGTGCTGGACCTGCTGAACGTCGGCAACCTGATCAACAAGAAGTGGGGTCGTATTGACGAGATCGGCTTCCAGGGCAACGGCGCTCAGGCACGCAGCTTCGTCAACTACAACGGCATGGACGCACAGGGCCGCTATATCTACAGCCTGACCAACACCGTTGAGGACTTCGTCACCCGCCAGAACCGCGGTGAGTCCCAGTGGGCCGCCCAGGTCACCCTGCGCTACCGCTTCTGATGACCCGGCAGCCCGGAGCCCTTGGGCTTCGGGCTGCTTGCAGACTCAGTGGATACTTGAACGGCCGGCGCAGCGATGCGTCGGCCGTTTTTTCTTTGCGCGTGCGCGCGTCGGATTTGAGGAGGCAAGTGATGCAGGGTTGGATCGCGGTGTGCGGCGAGCAGCAGATGGCCGAGGGGGATTTTCAAGTGGTCTGGGATGGCGACACCGCGATCGCGGTGTATCGCACGGCCGAAGGTTGGTTCGCGGTGGAAGACGTGTGCACCCACGACGGTGCCGAACTGGCCGGAGGGCCGGTGCATGGCTGCGTGGTTGAATGCCCGCGCCACGGCGCACGCTTTGACCTGCGCACGGGCGAAGCGCTCTGCGCGCCGGCCTACGAGCCGATCGCGGTGTTTCCGATCCGGCTGGAAGGGGGTGTCGTCTACACCCGCGACAATCGCTGAGAGGCTGTGATTCGGGACTCGCAAGAGCCTGAAGCACACGTGCGAGCCCGCTGTCCGCGCGTCAGTACAGCGGTCATAGGGTGGGCCTTTGCGCACCGCAGCTCGGCACTTGCCCGTTGTTTCGAGTGGCGTGATTCACCGGCGCCAAACCTTGCTCCGAAGCAGGCTCCGCCCGCGTTCAGTGCTGAGGACCGGGCTCGGATCGTTTGTGCGAAGCCTGTCGGGTCACTGTGCTCGTGCAGGTGCGCCACGACCGCAACACACGGCTATCGGCGAGTGCGATCCAGGCAGGCCCGACGCGCCCCCGGTTTTGGCGGGGGTTCCATGCGCTATCCGGTGGCCGCGACAGCGCGGTTCTGGTCTCGCTCCAGCAGCCAGGCTGACAGCTGCACTCCCGCCATCGGCCGCGCGATGTGGAAGCCCTGCGCCTCATCGCAGCCCAGTTCGCGCAGGGCTCGCAGGGTGTCTTCGTCCTCGACGCCTTCGGCGACGACGCGCAGGCCCAGCCGGCTGGAAAGGGTCAACAGCCCTTCCACCAGGGCGCCTGCCGTCGCGTCCGCTCGCATGCGTGAGATGAAGCTGCGGTCGATCTTCAGCACCGAGATCGGAAACTCAAGCAGGTGCGACAGACCGGAATAGCCGACCCCGAAATCATCCAGCGCGATCCGCAGCTTGCATGCGTGCAGTTCGGCCAGTCGCTGCGCGGCGAGCATCGGGTTCTGGATCAGGGCCGACTCGGTCAGCTCCAGCTCCAGACAGTCGGCGGGCAAGCCGCATGCGGACAGCGCGTCGAGCACCCGAGTGGCCAGCTGCGAGTCCTGCAGTTCCAGCGGTGAAAGATTGATCGACAGACAGAAGTCCGGATGCTGCACACGCAGCCTTTGCAGCTCACCGCAGGCGAGCTCCAGCACGCGCGCGCCCAGCAGCGGCATCAGGCCACAGCGCTCGGCCACTCCGATGAACTCGCCGGGGGCGATCAGGCCGCCTTCCACGCGTTCGATCCGGACCAGCGCCTCGGCCGATCGGCAGATGCCGTCCACCAAGCTCAAACGGGGCTGCAGTTGAACGCAGATGCGCGACTGTTCCAACGCGATCCGGAGTTCGAGCTCGGCGGCGAGCTCCGCGCTCGCCGCCTCGCCCATCGAAGCGCGATAGCGCAGCACGTCGCCGCGCCCTTCAGCCTTGGCCCGATACAGCGCGATGTCGGCGAGACGCAGCAGCTCGCGCTCGTCCAGAGCGTCGAGTGGGAAAGCGCTGAGCCCGGCGCTGGCGGCGACATGGACTTCGCGCAGGTCGAGCTGAAAGGGCGCCTGCAGTGCCGCGAGCAGCACGCGCATGCGCTGCTCGGCCGGTTCCGGCGGGTAGGGCAGCAGCACCAGGAATTCGTCACCACCGAAGCGCGCCAGCAGCTCCTCGCGCTCCAACAGCGGCGTAAGGCGTTTGGCGATAGCGCTCAGCAGTGCGTCGCCGGTGGCGTGGCCGAGGCTGTCGTTGATTCGCTTGAAACCGTCGAGGTCTAGAAAGCCCAGCGCCAGCGGCCCCCGCGAGAGGGCGAGGTGCTGGTCGATCCGGCGCAGCGCCTGACTGCGGTTGGGTAGGGCGGTCAGGTCGTCGGTTTCGGACAGCGTCCGCAGGCGGCGCGCATCGCGCACCAACTCGCTGACGGGAAATGCCATGGCCAGCATGAAGCTCGACAGCAGCGGCACCAGCAAGCCCAGGCTGACGAACAGTGGATCGGTACCGGACAACGGAAACTCGCGAACCAGCACCGAGATCACCCGCAGCCACAGCATCAAGGCGCTCGCCGCGATCGCAGAGAAGATTGTCCAGCGGGCCAGATCAAAGGGGCGACCGCTCCGCACCAGCACGGTCGCCGCAGCCGAGAAGAGTACGGCGTTGCCGCCGGTGGCACACAGCGTCATCCAGTAGCGCGAGCCGACGGCCCACCACAGGCAGATCGCAAGCAGGCTCATCGCCAACACCACGCCCCAGGCCCAGCGGCGCGACTCCGGCAGGCCCAGCGCGCGCCGTAGCGCCACCAGCAACAGCGCCGGAAAGCTCGCAACCAGAAGGTGGGCAAGCACGTAGGACACCTGCGGCGGCCATCCCCACAATCGGGTGGCATACAGCGACCAGCCAATCGCGGTCGACAGGGCGCCGAGCGCGAGCAGGTGGAAGTAGCCGGCCTGCGGCTTGGTTCGGTGCATCAGAGCCATGAACACCGCCACCAGCACATTGCTGCTGACGGTGACCAGCAGCACGGTGGCGATATCGGGAAAGGCCATGGGCAGCGAGGGTCCGGCGGTGTCGGGCGAGTATGCCGTGTGTCCGCAGCGCAGAGCCGGGTTGCCGCGCACTTCTGATGCTGCCACAGGAAGGGGCGCCGGTCGGAGGCGGCGATCCAGATCGGCAGCGGTGTCGCGCGTAGACGCGAAGCTTCAGCCCTCGATCGCCGTGCCCGCAGCCAGACATCGCCATCGCGCCAACCGTCGGTCCAGGGCCTGGCCGACCACTTCCAGCGCGCGTGCGTCCTGCGGGCCGCGCGCGTCGGGCCCTTTGCCCTTGCTTTGGTTGCAGGTCGCGCAGGCCAAGGCAAGATTGCGAGCGTCATTCGCTGAGTGATCGACGCGCGCGCACAGTGCCTCTGCAGCGCGCTTCCCGAACCAGGCCTGCGGCACCACGTGCTCAAGCGAGCCCGCACCCAAGGGCTCGCCGTCAGGCTTGAACTCAAGACGCGCCCGGCAGTGCAGGCAGCGCGTGCGCCAGCGTCCGTCTGGCAGCGTTTCCGCCTGCAGGTCGTGGCTCAGCGCGAGCACGAACAGGCGCTTCAGAACCGGGCGCATGGCCGTCTCACGCGGGAATCACGCCCAGCCGCCGGCCGACCTTGATGAAAGCGTCTGCAGCGCGCTCGATCTGTTCCGGCGAATGCGCGGCGCTCATTTGGGTGCGGATACGGGCCTGGCCCTTGGGCACGACCGGGAAGAAGAAGCCGATCGCGTACACGCCTTCTTCCAGCAGCTCGGCGGCGAAGCGCTGCGCCAGCGGCGCGTCGTAGAGCATCACCGGCACGATGGGGTGCTCGCCCGGCTTCAGATCAAAGCCAGCCGCTGCGAGCTTCTCGCGGAAGCGCGCGGTGTTGTCCCGCAGTCGCGCGCGCAGCTCGCCGGCGGCATCGATGCGCTCGAACACCGCCAGGCCCGAAGCTACCACCGAAGGCGGCAGCGCGTTCGAGAACAAGTAGGGACGCGAGCGCTGGCGCAGCATCTCGACGACCTCGCGCGAGCCGCAGGTGAAGCCGCCCAAGGCACCGCCCAGCGCCTTGCCGAGCGTGCCGGTGATGAGGTCGATCTGGTCGAGCACGCCCTTGACCTCGGCCGAGCCGCGGCCGCTGTCGCCAAGGAAACCGGTGGCGTGGCATTCGTCGATATGCACGGCGGCATCGTATTTCCGCGCCAGCGCGGTGATCTCATCCAGTGGGGCGATGAAGCCGTCCATCGAGAACACGCCGTCGGTGGTGATCAGGATGTCGCGTACGCCGTCGGCCCGTGCTTGCTGCAGCTGCTTCTCGAGATCCGCCATATCGCAGTTGGCGTAGCGGTAGCGCTTGGCCTTGCACAGGCGCACGCCGTCGATGATCGAGGCGTGGTTGAGCGCATCCGAGATGATCGCGTCCTGCTCGCCCAGCAGCGGCTCGTACAGGCCTCCGTTGGCGTCGAAGCAGGCCGCGTAGAGAATCGCGTCGTCCTTGCCGAAGAACTCGGCGATCTTCGCCTCCAGCTGCTTGTGCAGGTCCTGGGTGCCGCAGATGAAGCGCACGCTGGCCATGCCATGACCGTGGGTATCGAGCGCGTGCTTGGCGGCCTCGATGACGCCGGGATCATCGGCCAGGCCCAGGTAGTTGTTCGCGCAGAAGTTCAGGACACGGCGGCCATCGGCCAGCTCGATCTCGGCCGACTGCGGGGAGACGATGATGCGTTCGGACTTGAACAGTCCGGCGGTACGGATCTCGTCAAGTTCGGTGGCAAGGCGCGAGTTGAGGCTCATGGTGTTCTAGGGCTCAGGATCGGCGCATGGAGCGCGGGGCCGCCATTGTCCCGGACCCGGGTGTGCAGCCCAAGCGTTTTCGCCCGCGACTCGCATGCCCGAGGCTGAATGACGGCTTGACTTGCGGACTGCGCGGACTGGGTATCCTGCTCGCCTGCCTTCGATCAGGAGCCTCCCGCCCTGTGTCTGCCTTCCGATTCCGAGCCGTCGGTTTGCTGCTGCCGCTGATCTGCCTTGGGCCGATCGCGCAGGCTCAGGTCGAGCCTGAGGCTCAACCCGACGCCCAGGTGTCGCCGCAGACTGCTCCGCGCACAGCCGCCCCGGAACGCCAGCGCGAACGCGCGCAGCGCGCGCCGGTGCGTCTGGCCAGCACCCGAGTCCGGGGCTTGAGCGCCGCCCAGGCCGACAACGTGCGCGCCCAGGTCGGACTGTTCCAACTGGATGAGGCCGACCGCGCCGACGTCGGCCGCGGTCGAATGGCGCTGCTGCTGAGGCGTGCGCCGGCCGAGGCCCGCCGCGCGCTGGAGCCCTTCGGCTATTACGCAGTCGATGTGGATGTGCAGGTGGACGAAACCGCAGCCGGGCTGGCGGTGAGCCTCATCATCCAGCGTGGCCCGCCGGTGCGGGTGCGCGGGCTCGACGTTGTTGTGGACGGTGATGCCGCGGCGGATGCGCGTGTTGCCTCGGCGGTGACGGGCTTCCAGCCCCGCCTGGGCGACCTGTTGAACCACGCCCGCTACGAAGGCGGCAAGGCGGCGATCGGACGTGAGCTGGCCGCGCGCGGCTACTTCGACGCGCGTCTGCAGGAGAACAGTGTCGAAGTCACCCGCGCCGACAGCCGGGCCGAGATCCGATTGCGCTGGGAAAGCGGCGTACGCTACCGGTTCGGTGACATCAGCGTCGACGGCAGCCAGTTCGAACCGGGTCTGATCGAGCGCTGGATCGACCTCGATCCGGGCCAGCCCTTCGATCAGGACGAACTGCTTCGGCTGCATCAGCGGCTGGGTGATCTCGACTACTTCAACTTCATCGACATCCGCCCGGAGCCTGATCCCGACACACTCGATGTTCCGGTGCAGATCGAGCTGGCTCCGGCCAAGCGCAACGTCTACACCGCGGGCGTCAGCTACGGCACGGATTCCGGCGCCGGTTTGAAACTGGGCCTGGATCGCCGCTGGGTCAATCTGCGCGGACACAAGTTCAGCTCCAGTCTTGACTTCGCGCAGCGCCGCAGTTCACTGAACGCGCTGTATCGGATTCCGGCCTTTGAACCGATCCACGGCTGGTACCAGCTCGGCGCCAGCTATCGCGAGGATGAAAGCGAGCTGGTTGAAAGTGAGTCTGCCGAACTGTTCGCCAATCGCGTCGGCCGACTCGGCGACTGGCAGCTCGCGCTTGGCATGCACCTGTTGCGCGAGCGCTATGCAATCGGCGTCGAGCGCACGCTCGACACCAGCGGCCTTTCGACCCTTGTGTATCCCGCCCTGCGCGCGCGCTGGCAGCGCTACAACGACCCGAACTATTCAAGCCGTGGCTTCAGCTTCACCGCTGAACTCAAGCAGGGCGTTGAGGCGCTGGGTTCGGACGCCGACTTCACCCAGCTGCTCCTCGAAACCCGCTACATCCACGGCTTCGGAGAGCGCAACCGGGTGCTGCTGCGCGGTCAGGTGGGGCGAACCTTCACCGACGACTTCCTGCGGCTGCCGTCCTCGCTGCGCTTCTTCGCCGGCGGCGACCGCAGCGTGCGCGGCTACAACTACCAGGAAATCAGCCCGCTAGGCTTGAGCGGCAATCCGATCGGCGGCCGCAATCTGGCGGTGGCCAACATCGAATACGAGCGCATGTTCACCCAGACCTGGGGCGCGGCCGTATTTGTGGATGCCGGCAGCGCTTTCAATGATGGCCGCATCGACGCGCGTCGCGGCGCCGGGCTTGGCCTGCGTTGGCGCTCCCCGGTCGGCCAGGTCGCGCTGGATGTCGCGCGCGGCCTGGATGATCCGCGCCAGGGCGTGCAGTTCCATCTCAGCCTGGGGCCCGAGCTGTGAGTCGCGCGCGTCGCTGGCTGCTGTGGGCCGCGCTGGCGGTAGGCGGTGTGCTGGTCCTGCTCGCGGTGCTGATGTACTGGCTGCTGGGCAGCGAGGCAGGCGCGCGCTTCGCATTGGCGCGCGCGCAGTCGGCGCTGCCCGAAGGCAGCCTGAGCTGGCAGGCCCAGCAGGGCAGTCTGGCGCGCGGGCTGCGCCTGCAGGGGCTGCGCTACGAGATCGAGGGGATGACGGTCGAGGTCGAACAGATCGAGCTCCAGGCTCGGCTGATCCAGGCCCTCAGCGCGCGTCTGCAGATCGATCAGCTGGATGCCGAGGGCGTGCGCGTCACCCTGACTCCGGCCCCGACCGATGTCGCTCCGAGCGAGCCGTTCGCGCTGGAGCTTCCCGATAGCTTGCCCAGCCTGGATCTGCCCTTGGCGGTCGATGTTCGGCGCGCGCAATTGCGCCGGCTACTGATCTTGAACGCGGTGGCAGCGACATCCGACGCTGCCGTCGAAACTGCCGCCTCTGAAGCGCAGACCGAGACTGCTGCAGTGGCGCTCTCCAGCGTCGCAACGGAGTCGGTGTTTCAGGCCGAACAACTGGATTTCAGCGGCACGCTTGAAAACGGGCGTCTCGTGCTGACGACGTTGCAGCTGGACTCTGAGCTCGCGCAGCTGGAGCTGTCGGGCAGCGTCGACACGAAGCAGGACTGGCAGAGCGCACTGCGTCTGCGGGGCGAATGGCGTGCCGGGCTGGAGCAGGCGCAGCCCTTCGATCTGGCCGTTGAGGGCGCGCTGCAGTCGATGCGCCTTCAGCTGCGACTGCCTGATGCGCCGGATGTCGCCATTGACGTGCAGTTGAGCGACGGGCTGCCGCGCCCGCAGTGGCAGCTGGACCTGCACGCGCCGGCGCTACCCGCGGCCCTGCAGGCGTACTGGCCGGCGGGGCTGGTCGAACTGAGTGTGCAGGGCGAGGGCGCGCTCGATCGCGCCGAGCTCAGCGGCGGCTTCGTCTTCGACGGCCGTGACTACACGCTGGAGGCCGCCACGCTGCAGGCCGAGGCCTCGACCCTGCGGGTCGATGCGCTGAGGCTCACGCAGGGCGAGGGCAGCGCAGAGCTCAAGGGCTGGCTGCGCCTGCCGGTGGCCCCAGCGCATGCCGATGCCGACACCGCGCAATCGGCCACGTTCGAGATCGATCTGGCGTTCCAGCGCTTCGACCTGCCGCTGCCGGAAGCGCCGCCGCTGCGCGTCGACGGAGGGCTCGGTGCGCGCGGCGCGTTTGATGACGCGGAGTTCGAGCTGGCACTTTCCCTGGTGCGCGCAGAGCTGTCGGGCGAACTGCGCGGCGGTCTGCGTATCCAGGGCGAGCAGGCCCGACTGCAGGGCCTGCAGCTGCGTACCGAAGAGGGCCACGTGACGGTCGACGGCCAAGTCGACTGGAGCGCCGGTCTGACCTGGGAAATCGAGGCCGCGCTGGCCGATTTCGACGCAGCACTGCTCTCGCCCGAGCTGCCCAGCCGCCTGTCGGCGCGACTACGCAGCAGCGGTGCCGAGGGCGAGGGCCTGCGCCGCGGCGCGCTGCGCATCGAAGGTCTGGACGGCGAACTGCGCGGGCAAGCCTTGAGCGGCGAAGTCGTTGCCCGCTGGAACGGTCTGCCACAGACACCCGAACCCCTTCTGCCGGTAGCCGCCGCCGAGGCTGAGCTGGACCTGCGCTGGGGCCGCAGCGCGCTGGCCGGGCGCCTCGACCTCGGCGACACGCTCAGCGCCGAGCTGAACCTGCAGCCGCTGCATCTGGACGGTCTGGCCGAAGGTCTGGCGGGTGAGCTGCGCGGTCGCCTGCGTGTGTCCGGATCCCCGCAGGCGCCGCGCCTGGGGGTGGATCTCGACTCGGCCGCCATTGCCCTGCAGGGGCTTGAACTCGCCGACCTGACCCTGCGTGGCGAGCTCGGACTAGCACAGGACGCGCCACTGCAACTGCAGGTCGCGGCCGCGAGCGCGCGTCTGGATGCGCGCGAACTCGGCGCCGTGACCTTGGACCTGCGTGGCAGCACCACGGCGCATGCGCTGGAACTGCGCCAGACCCTGCAGGCGGGCGGGCTCGCGCTCGAACTGTCGGGCGGTTGGCGCGCATCGGAGCAGCGCTGGCTGGGTCGTTTGCAGCAGTTCGACTGGCGCAGCACCGGCCGACGCGCCGAAGGTGGCGACTGGACCTTGGCCGAGCCGGTGGCCTTGGAGTTCGGCGCGCAGCGCATTCGCGTCGACACGCTCTGCCTGGAAGGCCGGCAGCGTTGGGGCCGCGGCGCGGCGCGGACGAGTGCAGACGAGGCCGACGATGACGAGGATTCGCAAACGCCCGCGCTCGCGCTGGGTATCGGCAGCAATGGCGCGCGCGGCGGCCGTCGTCTCGGCAGCCTGTGCCTGGGTGTCGACGGCAGCGACGCCAACACTCTGCAGGCGCGAGTGCAGCTGGAATCGGTGCCGCTGGCGCTGCCGATGGGCCTGATATTCCAGGAGTCTGCGCTGCGACGGCCGCGTTGGCAGGGCGAACTCGGCGGCGAACTCGACTATGTTTCCACGGCCGAAGGCTGGCGCGTCAGCGGTCGCGTCGGCTCAGCGCAGGGCACGCTGCGCATGGGCCAGGGCGAGGGCCGCGAACTGTTGAGCTGGAGCGATCTGGCGCTCGACATCGAGGGCAACGACACCCGCCTGCAGGTCGACCTCGGTGCCGGTTTCGGAGACGGCGGTCGGCTTGAGGGCGCACTGGTGGCCACGGAATTGGGTGGCGATGCCGCGCAGCTGCAGGGTCGACTGTCGCTGCAGCTTGAGCAGCTCGGTGTGCTCGAGCTCCTGAGCGAAGAGGCCATCATCGCGCCGGTGGGCCGCCTCAGCGCGGAGATCGAGATCGACGGCCCTCTGGCGGCGCCCGAGCTCCGCGGCGGCGCCGCGTTGAGCGGGTTCAGCGCAGAGCTGCCGGCACTCGGTATTGCCCCGGGTGAGGGCCGAGTCGAGCTGCGTCTCGACGGCAGCAGCGCGGCTGACCTCACGTTGGCCTTCCGTTCTGAAGGTGAACTGCGTGGTTCGGGCCGGCTCGACTGGACGAGCGGGGCCGAAATGCCGCTGCAGCTCGACATCGAAGGCAGCGATGTGTTGGTCTCGGACACCGCCCAGATACGGCTGGTGGCGTCTCCCAACCTGCAGCTGGAGCAGCGCGGTGAGCTGCTGCGGCTGCGCGGCCGGGTCGACGTGCCGCGTGCGCAGGTGCGCCTTGACCGCTTCGAAGGCAGCCAGCAGGTCAGCGCCGATGTGGTGGTACTGGACCCTGCTCAGCCCGAGCGTGTGGCCGAAGTCGCGCAGCGCATTGACGCCGATATCCGGCTTGCGCTTGGCGATGACGTCAAGCTGGAGGGCTTCGGCCTGGACGGCGCGGTGACGGGGGAGTTGCGCGTGCGCGACCGCCCGGGCCGCGCCACCAGCGCCAGCGGCAGCTTGAACGTCAGCGGTCGCTACAAGGCCTATGGCCAGGATCTCGACATCACCCGCGGTCGGCTGTCGTTCGCACAGTCGCCGCTGGACAATCCCGGGCTGGACATCCGCGCCGAGCGAAAAGTCGAAGACGTCACCGTCGGTATCCGGGTGGTGGGCACCGCGGCGGCACCGGTGGTGAGCCTGTGGTCGCAGCCGAGCCTCGACCAGGCGGATGTACTGAGCTATCTGATTCTCGGTCGACCGGTACGCGCAGCGCGCGGCGGTGAGGGCCAGCAGCTGAATGCCGCGGCCGCGGCGCTGGGTGCGGGCGGCAATTACATCGCCGAACGGCTGGGTGCGCGGCTCGGCTTCGACCAGGCCAGCGTGGAAGACTCCGCCACCCTCGGCGGTGCTGCGCTGATGCTCGGCAAATACCTCTCGCCGCGTCTGTACGTGGCCTATGGGGTGGCTTTGTTTGGCGAGGGCCAAGTCTTCAGCATCAAATATCTGCTGACCGAACACTGGGACCTGCAGGTCGAGGCCTCGCAGCGCGAAACCCGCGGCTCGGTCAATTACCGCCTGGAGCGCTGAGGCGGGGGCTGGGCGCGTAGTTCGAGGGCAGGGACGCCCTTGGGTAGGTGTTGACGCGCCGGAGCTTCGCGCCCACTTCGCTGCTGCGGTGCCGCTGCGCTTCACCTCACGGCTCTCGCTCCGCTGTTGCGATGTCGCCACGGTTCGCCTCACGGCCCCGGTGGGTCAAGACCCACCCTATGCGCTTTACGCTTCGAACTTTCGAGCGTCAGCGCTTCGTGCGTCAGCACCCAAAGGGGCTGGGCGTAAAACTGGGGTGGTCGCAGGGCTCGATGCGGATCGGTGGATCGGAACTCGCGCGCACGCCTCAGCGAAAGGTGCCGGCCTGTCCGCGTCGGCAGATCCGACGCTCGTCATGGATCAGCTTGCGGCGCTCGGCGTCGCTGATGTCCGACGCCATCTTGCGGCGGAGGTCGGTGCAGGTGATGCCTCCACCGCTGCCCAGGCCGACAAGGCTCAACACCATCTGTACGCGGTCCGCTGGGCTGGCTTCCTCGCGCACGTGGAAGCCCTCGACGATGGCTTCGCCGCCGCCGGGCAGGGTCGGTGCAGGTCGATCCAGTGGTCCGCGTTCGTAGTGGGCGGCGGGCGCGCCCTCGCGGACGAAGGCGCCGATCTGGGCGGATAGCGGTCGCGCCGGGCCGGGCGAGGGTGGCGTCTCGAGCGGGGGCGCCTCCACCACCTCAAGAACGGGCTGCGAACTGCGCACCGGCGTCACCGCCGCCGAGCGCACCCGTGGTACAGAACCGCGGGCGGGTGCTTGTGGCATGGGTGGGATCGGAAACTGCTCGGGCACGCGCTGTATCCATTGAATCTGCAGCGGCGTCGAATCCGCGGTGGGCAGCGACTGCCGGTCGCCCGCCAACAGCCACAGCAGCATCAGGACATGCACCGCCAGGGTGAGGCCGACCGCCGCGATCGGGCGCTGCAGCCATGCCGGCAGCGGCCGCCGCAGGCGTGAGCGCGGCGGCGGGTGCGGCATGCGGTGCAGGGCGTCGGCGATGCGGGGCATGCGGGGGCCGGATGTTAACGACCGCGCATGCTGGTGAGGGTCGCATTAAACCCGGGTTAGCGAACCGGCAAGGCGGCGTTATCCCGTGCGATCGCGACGGCTGCGCCTGCAGATGTTCAGCGGATCTCCTCGAAGCCGTTGCGGAAGATCAGCGTTGAAGCGGGGTGCTCGTAGGCGCCGATGTCGCACTGCGCCTCGCCGTCGCCGTTGCCGTCGATGGGGCGTTCGGTGTCGCGCGCGTCCTGTGCCGGGCAGTTCGAGAGGGTGTCGATCACGCCGCTGGCAAGGCCGAAGACCAGCACCGGCATCAGGCCGTTGGCGGCGTCGAGGCTTCCCAGCTGATTGCTGGCGATGGGCTGCGCTCCGCTCGCGGCCAGCGCGCCGCAGCTGGGCGACTCGGCGAACAGGTTGCCGCTCAAGGGGCCGCTGGCCTGCACGTTCGAGCCGGTGAAGTCGCAGCTCGATGTCGTGCCGCCGGCGCTGGCATCCGTGGCCGCGAGCACCGTTCCGGTGAAGCGCTCGATCACCACCGAACCGCTCGCCGCCAGGTGACCGCCGCCCGGCGCGCGATTGCGCTGCAGGCTGAGGTTGCGTGCGTCCAGCGAGAACTGAACGAGCTCGATCGCACCACCGCGCACGCCGGCGACGTTGCGCTCGAAGCTCAGGTTTTCCAAGCTGAGCGCGGGTGGGGAAGGTTGCATCGCGGCCGAAAAGATCGACAGCGCTCCGCCGTTGCGGGCGCTGTTGCCGCCGAAGTAACCCTGCTCGATGCGGATCACGCACTGCGCACAGCTGCCAGAAACCGCGCCGCCCAAGGCGAACTGAACGCCGTCGACGCTGTTGTCAATGAAGCGGTTGCCCTTCAGGAAGGCGTTGCCGAATTCGGGCAGGCCGAACGCCAATGCACCTCCCGAGCTTGAGTTCCCGCCATTGCCAAGCGCGGTATTGCGCTCGAAGCGGCTGTCGCGCACGTCGATCGAAGCGGCGGTGGTGGCGATGGCGCCGCCGGCTGCGCTGGGCCCGATGGCGCTGTTGTCCAAAAACGCGCTGGCCGCGACTTCAAGACTTGCGCCCTGCGGCTGGAACACTGCGCCGCCGACGATCTCGCCGGCGCTGCCCTCTGCAGCACAGGCCTCGAAGCGAACGCGTTCGAAGCGCAGGCTGGCCTCGGCGTTGGCGTGGCCCAGCACGCAAGCACCGCGCGCAGCCTTGCCCCGGCGAAGCTGCAGGTCGATCAGCTCCAGGCTCTGGTTGCCAGCGCTGGTCTCGAAAATCCGATGCAAGGTCTGTCCATCGATGCGGAAGCCCGGGCTGTCGGTGGCCGTGATCGACAGCTCGGAGCTCGTGATTGCCGGCAGCGCAGAGAGCAAGTTGAGGGCGACATTGGTGCCCGGCACCTGGATCGAGATGGTGTGCGGCCCCGGCGTGGCATTGGCCAGCCCGATTGCCTCGCGCAGCGTGCCTTCACCGCTGTCTTCGGCCGAGTCGACAACAAAGACGGCAGCCGCGGCGGGCAGGGTGAGGGCGAGGCCGGCGGCAAAGCCGATCAGCAGGGCAAGTCGAGTCGAGGGTGCGATGCGCATGCTTGTTCCGGCTCGTGACGAAGTTCGGGGCGCGCAGCATACCGAGGCCGCGGCCGCGGCGCGCGCTGCAACGCGGCAGCGGGCCTCTACGGCACAATAGCCGCCCATGGACCGACACGAACGCACCCTCACCCTGCACCGCATCCTCAAGGTTGCGCGCTATCCGGTATCGGCGCAGCGGCTGATGGACGAGCTGCAGTGCTCGCGCGCCACCCTCTACCGCGACATCGCTTTCCTGCGTGACAGCCTGGGCGCGCCGGTGGAGTCCAGCGAGGATCCTTCCGGTTTCCGCTATGCCGATGAGGAAGGCGAGCGCTTCGAGCTGCCCGGGCTCTGGCTGACCTCCGACGAATTGCACGCCCTGCTCGCGGCACAGCAACTGTTGGAGCGCACCGGCGCCGGCGTGCTCAGCGAGGCGATCGAACCGCTGCGAGGGCGCATCGATGCCCTGCTGGCCGAACAGAGCGGCGGCAAGCGCTGGCCACTGCAGCGGGTGCGCGTGCTCGGTCACGGCACCCGGCCGCTTGAACAGCAGAGCTTCCGAGCGGTCGCCAGTGCAGTGCTGGAGCGTCGCAGGCTCAGCTTCGATTACCGCGCGCGCTCTACTGATACGCCGACGCGGCGGCAGGTATCGCCGCAGCGGCTTACGCACTATCGCAATCACTGGTACCTGGATGCGTTCGACCACGAGCGCGAGGGTCTGCGTAGCTTCGCGCTGGATCGCATCCGCGTGCCGCGTATTCAGGACGAGACCGCCATCGATATGGCCGAGGCCGAGCTCGACCAGCAGCTCTCTTCCAGCTACGGCATCTTCTCGGGCACGCCCAAGGCGGTGGCAACGATCCGCTTCTCGCCGCATGCCGCGCGCTGGGTTGCCGAAGAACACTGGCATTCCAAGCAGGAGGGCCGCTTTCTTGAGGACGGCAGCTACGAGCTCAGGCTGCCCTACAGCAATCCCAAGGAGCTGCTGATGGACATCCTCAAGTACGGCCCTGATGCCGAGGTGCTGGCACCGCCGCCGCTGCGGCAGGAAGCCCGCATCCTGTTGAAGCTGGCCGCTTCCGCGTATGGCGACTGAACTGTCCAAGGCCGCGGCCGGCAAGCGCATCTCGCTGGTGCTGGGCGCGGGTGGAGCGCGTGGGCTGGGTCACATCGGGGCCATCGAGGTGCTGCTGGAGCGCGGCTATCGCATCGTTGGCATTGTCGGGTCCTCAATGGGCGCGCTCGTGGGCGGCATCCACGCGGCTGGACGACTCGCGGAATACAAAGAGTGGGCGTGTGCGCTCGAACGCTCGAACGTGCTGCGCCTGCTCGATTTCAGTTTCGGGTTTCCTGGCCTGATCCGCGGCGACCGTGTGATCGGCGCGCTGCGTGATCTGGTGGGCGAGCACGCGATCGAGAAGCTGCCGATTCCTTACACCGCGGTCGCGACCGACCTCAAACGCCAGCGCGAAGTCTGGTTGAACCACGGGCCGCTGTTCGACGCCATCCGTGCCTCGATCGCGATCCCGATGGTGTTCACGCCACATCGCCTGGACGGCCGTGATCTGGTCGATGGCGGCCTGCTCGCGCCGGTGCCGATCGCCGCTACCCGGCTGATGCGGGCGGATCTGGTCATCGCGATCGACGTCAATGGCCCGCCTGCGGCCCGGTTGCCGCCTGCTGAGCCTGCCACCGAAGTATCCAAGTCGACATCCGAGCCCGATTCGGACCCGAGCTACCGCGAGCGCATCGCCAGCTTCATTGAATCGATCGGCGCGAGCTTTTCGGATTCGCGCAAGCCCGAGGTTGAAGAGGCCAAGGCCCAGCCCGGCCTGATCGACCTGATGGGCCGCTCGCTGGACACCATGCAGGCGCAGATCGCGCGCATGCAGCTGGCGCTGGACCCGCCGGACCTGCTGATACGCATGCCGCGCGATCGCTGCGCGTTCTACGAATTCTGGCGTGCCGCCGAGCTGATCGAGCTGGGCCGTCAATGCACCCTCAAAGCAATTGATGCCTTCGAGGCCGGACAGCGCGAGCGCTGAGCGCAACGGGATCGACCCGCCGCGCGCGGCGACGTTCTCAGCCGCTGAGAAACCCCGCACCCAGTCTTCCGGACCAGCCCACCCCGTCCGGAGCCCGCCATGTCCCTGCTGCGCCACCGTGTACTGTTGCCTGCTGCCCCGGCAGCGCCCGCGCCGCGAGCCCGCCGCGAGGTCGTATCGCTCGCGCACACCACGCCCTGCACCCTGCTGCTGCCGGTGCTCTACGCATGGCTGTGCTGTGGGGCGATCGGGCTCGTGCTGTTTCCGGAGCTGCGCGGCGACGACCCCCTGATCGGCTGGAGGCCGTTCTGGCTGCTGCTGTGGCCGGCGAGCTCGATGGTGCTTCTGGGGTTGTGCCGGCGGGCGCGCGCGCGGATGCGCTGAAGGGCGCTGCCCAGTGTCGCAGTCGCCAAGCGGGTGTCCTCTGTAACAGGCTCTGGAAAAGCGGCCTGCTAGCCCGGTCAGGGAGGGCCGGGGCGATCAAGCAAGCGCGCAATCAATAGCTTTGTCGTGAGGCGTTACGGACCTGCAGCAAACCGCTGACTTGAAAGAGTCCCGGAGGGGAGTTTCCGACACACGGTAGGGGCAGCCCACGACGTCCCTGGGCTCGAATCAAGCTGGCGCGCGCGGGTGGGCTCACGCATGGATAACTCATGCCCGCCCCTAGGCGATCGGCCAGCAGATTGATTCGAATGCGCCCTCGGCTTCGATCCTGGGTCGTCCTCGTTCGGACGCGCTGGCAGATGCGCTGCGCTTATCTACCCTACTCGCGCGCACGCCCTGGCTTCGATCTGCGCGAGGCGTCACTCGCGGGCTTGATTGATCGAAGCTGTGAGCTGCGCCATCAGGCTTCTGGCTTCGTCTGAGGCAATGCGTCGCTCGCAGGGGGCGGTCAGGGGCAGCGCTTCCGTCAGTACGCTGCAGCAGCCTAAAGAAGAGCCGCCCGCGATCAGGGTTTCAGCGTTGGCCTTGCAGGCTGATGTCGAGCGCGCCCGAGAACGTCTCCAGCTGAATGCGCGCGCGGCCTTCGCCCAGCCGCGCGTCGAGGCTGGAGCCCGGGCCGAACTCCGGACGCTGCACTTCGCCGACCGGGCTGCGGATGCGGCCACTGAAGCTCTCGGCCTCGATTCGCGCCGAGGTGTTGGCAGGCAGCTCCACGCGCAGGGCGCCGCTCAGTGTCTCGACGCGCAGGCTGCCGTCCGGCGTAGGGCCACCGCTGATGCGAACGCGGCCCGACACGGTTTCCATGCGCAGCTCGTGGATCGGCTGCTGCAGGCGTACGTCGATCGCGCCGGAGACCGCTTCGGCGCGAAGCGAATCGGCCGCAGGCGCGTCGATCTCGATCGAGCCGCTGACGGACTCCAGCTCGATCGCAGGCGCGCCGCTGTCGATGCGCTGATCGCCGCTGACCGTTTCAATCTGCAGACGCTGCGGCGCACTGTCGCGCAGCTCGATGCTGCCGCTGACCGAAGCGGCCTTGATGCGCTCGCCGGAGACGCCGCGAACATCGATGCTGGCGCTGACCGCATCGACGTCGAGCGAGACCCCACGCGGCAGTTCGATCTCCAAACGTGTATCGCCGCCGCGCGCAGCGCCCCAGCCCCAGCCGGAGCTCTTCGGATACTCGACTTCGATCTTCAGGCTGCTCGGGTCATTGCCCAGCGGCTTGAGCTTGGCGTCCTGCCCCAGCTCGCCGCGCAGCCTGAGCGCATCGCCCTCGCCGCCGACGATGCGGATGCTGCCCTTGACGTTGCTGATCACCACACGGGCGTCCGCCGCCAGCGCTCGGGTTTCGTCAAGCGCGGTCTGCGCGTGTGCCAACGAAAGGCTGCACAGCAGCGGCACTGCGAGGAATGCGCTCAGCAGTGAGGGGCTCGAGTTTCGATTCATGGCAGTGGGCTCTTCTGGATAAGGAAAATTGGTGGCGCGCATGCAGCGCGTCCAGGTGTGTGGGTGTCGGTTCATGCGGTGAGCTCAAGTCCGCGCCGCAGCAGTTGCAGTCGGCGCTCGTGGACCCGTCTCAACTCGTCCAGCAAGCGCGGCTGATCGGGGCTCAGCGTCAGCTCTGCGTGGATGCGTTGGCCTTCGCGATCGAGTGCGAGCAGCCCGGGCGCGAATGCGGCCGGCATGGGGGCGCCTTCGAACTGCGCGAAGGCGGCGGCGTACTCGCGCTGCAGCCCTTCCGCTTCGCGCAGCAGCAGGGTGTCGAGCGGATGCGCCTGCGCGAACAGCGAAGCGCCTTCCCGCACCGGCGTTTTCAGCGGCAGCGCAAGCACTACCACCATCACCAGACAGGCCGCGGCGACCATTGACTGAATCAGGCTGCGACGCCGCAAGCGGCGGTGACGCGTGAGGGCCCCCAACGCCGCGGGCGGGGTGCTGCCTGGCCCCTGAGCCTGCGAACGCGGTTCGAGCTGCGCGGCGATCGCCGGCCACAGATCCGGCGTATGCGCGGGGCGGAGATCGGCCGCACGCAAGCGCGCTTGCCAGCGGCGGTCTTCGTCGTCGAGCAGTGGTGCGTTCATGGTGTTTCTCCCAGCGCACGCCGCAGGTGCTGGCGGGCGCGATGCAAATGGGCTTTGCAGCTGCCCGGGGCGATCGACAGTGCCGCGCCGATCTCCTCGTGGGTCAGGCCTTCGATGTCGTGCAGCACCAGTACGGCGCGCGCCCGCGGCGGCAGTTTCAGGATCGCGGCCTGCAGATCGATCCGATGCTCGTGGCCCTGGCGCGGTGCCGCCTGCAGTTCCAGCAGGCTGTCGTCGGTCTCCAGGTCTTCGGCTTCGCGGCGTGCGCGCAGATCCATCAGCGCCGTGTTCACCGCCAGCCGGTGCAGCCAAGCCCCGACCGGGGCTTCGAAGCGGAAGCCGGGCAGCGCCTTCCATGCGCGCACGAAAGCATCCTGGGTGAGCTCCTCGGCGCGGGCGTCGACACCGCCCACCAGCCGCCAGATCGCGGCATAGATACGCCGATGCTCGGCCCGGTACAGGGCCTCGAACGCCACTGCGTCACCTGCCGCCGCGCGTCGCGCCAGCGGCGCCAGCGGATCGCCGACCATCGCATCATTGGCTGTGGCCACGCTCAAGGCAGGTGCGTGCACGGAGGTGATCGATGGCAGGGTCAGTGAGGTGGTGAGCATACGTGTCCGGATGCCCTACGGCGGCGAAGGGTTTACCTGCACGGGCGAAGGCCGATAATGCGCGGCTTCGCATCCCCGCACCGGAGTTACCGATGAGCCAGCAGACCGTGTTGAACGCCCGCCACCGTGAACTCGGCGCCCGCATGGTCGACTTCGGCGGCTGGGACATGCCGATCGCCTACGGCTCGCAGATCGAAGAACACCATCAGGTGCGCCGTGATGCCGGCATGTTCGACGTCTCGCACATGACCGTGGTCGACCTGCACGGGGCGCGCGTTCGCGAGTACCTGCGTCATCTGCTGGCCAACGCCGTCGACAAGCTGAAGAAGCCCGGCAAGGCCCTGTATTCGTGCATGTTGAATGAGCGCGGCGGCGTGGTGGATGACCTGATCGTGTACTTCCTCGGCGAGTCGTTCTTCCGGCTGGTGGTCAACGCAGCGACCCGCGACAAGGACATGGCCTGGATCACCCGGCATGCGCAGGCTTTCGACATCGAAGTGCGTGAGCGCCCGGAGCTCGCCATGATCGCCGTGCAGGGGCCGAATGCGCGCGAGCGCGTGTTGGGCCTGCTGACCGCCGAAGGTCGCGCCGCGGTCGAGCCGATCGGCAAGTTCGTGGCCGCCGAGGCCGACGGCCTGTTCATCGCGCGCACCGGCTACACCGGTGAAGACGGTTTCGAGATCATCGTGCCGGAAGGCGAGGCCGTGGCGCTGTGGGATCGGCTGCTCGAGGTCGGCGTGAAGCCCGCAGGTCTGGGCGCGCGCGACACCCTGCGGCTGGAGGCGGGCATGAACCTCTACGGCCAGGACATGGATGAAGACACCACGCCCTGGGAAGCCGCGTTGGCCTGGACCGTTGTGCTTGACGAAGGACGCGACTTCATCGGCCGCACTGCGCTGGAAGCGCAGAAAGCAGAGGGCGCTCCGCGCCAGCTGATCGGTCTGGTGCTGGACGAGAAAGGTGTGCTGCGCCATGGCCAGGTCGTGCGCACCGCGCACGGCGACGGCGAGATTCTCTCCGGCACGTTCTCGCCGACGCTCGGCAAGGCGATCGCGTTCGCACGCATCCCCGCCGGTGAGCCAGGCGCGCTGGCGGTCGACATCCGCGGCCGTGACGTACCGGTGCGCCAGGTATCGCCACCCTTCGTGCGCGACGGCAAGCCGCGCGAAGGCATCTGAGCATCCGAGTTCCCCTCGACTCCACTGATAAACTCGCGGCGCCCGTGGCGGGCGTCGCGCGCGCCACCACCCTCCAAACCGAAACACCGCCTGCCAAGGAGCAGACCCATGAGCGAGATCCCCGGTGATCTGAAGTTTCTGAAGTCCCACGAGTGGGCGCGGCTGGAGGACGACGGTCGCATCACCGTCGGCATCTCCGACCATGCACAGGCTGCGTTGGGTGATCTTGTGTACGTCGAGTTGCCCGGCGTAGGTGACGAGGTCGAGGCCGGCAAGGGCGCGGCCGTGGTCGAGTCGGTCAAGGCCGCCAGCGACGTGTATGCGCCGGTCTCGGGGACTATCGTCGCCGTCAACGATGAGCTGGCCGATGCGCCGGAGACCATCAACAGCGATGCTTACGGCAAGGGCTGGCTGTTCGTGCTGCAGCCTTCCGATATCGGCGAACTCGGCGAGCTGCTCGGCCCGGATGAGTACGAGGAACTGATCGCGGAGTGAGTTCGCGCGAGCACCGCGGACGCGGGCATGCAATCGGTACCAAGGAACGGGGCGCAGTGCGCCCCGTTCTGTTTTTGGGCGTAGCGAAGTCACGGCTGCCCCTGACGTGCGGCATCAGTCTCGCGTATGCCTTCCTGCGTCGTGAACGCGGAGTCGAGCGATACGCACCGCAGCGCTCGCTGCAGAAGTCACTCCTTCTCACGTCGTGTGGCGAAGGCTTCAACGCAGCTGGTGTGCATCGAAGTCAGGGCGCCTGATCGAACATTGGAGGGTGCGATCAGAGCGTGCTGCTTCCACCGCGAATCTCATCGCGAAGGCTCCACGGCTCGCTTCGATGCGCTCGATGCGTGCGCAAGTCTGCGCACTTTCGCGCAAACAGGGCATCGCGATGCGTTTGCGCGATGAACCGAAGCGTAGCGCGATGCGATCTCGCACCCTTCCGCGTCCTGCGAGCCTGTGCGTGAACGATTGTTGCGATCGCTATCGTGCAGAGTGAGCAACGCCAAGGCTTTCGGCGTTTAGTTCTGGTACTTATCAAAGCGGAAGGGCGCGCTTCGGAGTGCCTTCGCAAGCCCTTTGAAGGCTCGCAGAGCGGCCTGTGCGAAGGCTTTCAGCGCATTCGATGCGCGCACTCTGTTGACACTGCGAAAAGCGCTGATTAGCTTTCGCGCAGCGTGTCAAGAACAGAACACATGGCATCGAACATAGCGAGCCATCGAAACGGCATCCGGCAGAGCCTGCTCTGCGAATCCCCGCAACGGGAGGTGTCGCGTTCTCTTCCGAAAACACGCTCGCCCGGAACGACACCGCACGCGGTGCGTCGCCGGAACCGCGGTCCGAACCCGGCCCGCATCACGCAGCTCGCGGCAGCTGCCGCAGCTCTCGCCTTTTGTTTCCGGCGTGGTGGCTTCGATGTCGCTGCGCGTGATCGGCTGGGCGCTCATGGAATGGGCCCAGACGCGGATCCGGACGCGGTGTCCGGGAGTGGAGCGGTAGCGGACTCGGATGTCCGCGCCGCAGGACGCGTGTTTTGAAGTGTTGCGATCAACCCTGACGAGGAACCCGACGATGGCTATCAAGAAACCTGCTGCGAAGAAGGCCGCTCCGGCCAAGAAGGCTGCCGCCAAGAAGGCTGCGGCTCCTGCCAAGAAAGCTGCAGCCAAGAAGGCTGCCGCGCCCGCCAAGAAGGCGGCTGCAAAGAAGGCTGCTCCGGCCAAGAAGGCTGCCGTAGCGAAAGCACCGGCCAAGAAGGTCGCTGCCAAGAAGGCTGCTCCGGTGAAGAAGGCTGCAGTCAAGAAGGCACCGGCGAAGAAGGTTGCTGCCAAGAAGGCAGCGCCTGCTAAGAAGGTTGCGGCGAAGAAGGCTGTAGCCAAGAAAATCGTGGCCAAGAAGGCTGCGCCCGCCAAGAAGGCAGCTGCCAAGAAGGCTGCTCCGGCTGCCGCGAAGCCGGTAGCCAAGAAGGCCGCTCCTGCAAAGAAGCCTGCTGCCAAGAAGACGGCCGCAAAGAAGAAGCCTGCTGCTCCGCTTGTTCCGCCGCCGGTCGCACCTGCTGCCTGAAACCTCGAGCCCAGTGCTCGTCAGTGAGGCGGCGCACGTCGCTGCCCTCACGGCAGAACATCAACCCCGGTGCGTTCTTCGCGCCGGGGTTTCTTTTTGGTCGCCGGTGAGGATGCGGCATCACGGGTGAGGCGACGGAAAGCACGTGTGCAGTCGCACGCGCGACTTTGAATTCATCGCCGAACGATCCCGACGCTTGGCATGTCCCTGCGGCCCAGCGCCAAACGCCCCGATGTAGGTGGAGCCTGCGGCGCACCGCGGCGCACCCTGCGAGCGCACGGCGTTCGCCTTCATCGCATCGTGGAGCGGCCCGACATAGGGTGCGCCTGTGGCGCACGAGTCAGCATTGCCTCGCGATCGTGCAGGCCAGGACCGAAGGTCAACGCAGACGATCGATTCGTGCCTGTGATGGGCGGGCGCAGCACCTGGGTCGGCTTCCGTGTTTGCAAGGCCTCCGCTGCAGCCTGTATGCATCTCTTCTGCCGCAGCGGTTGGTGCGCGACACGCGCACCCTACAACGACGAATGACGGTGCGCCCAAGACGAAGCAGCATGTTCTGAACCAACTGCTGGAGTGAGCGACGCTTGAAGTGGGCGCGAACGGGAGGCACCAAGTCGGCGGGTCGCGGGCGGACTGGATGTCAGGTGATGATCGCCGTGGGAGGCGAAGTGCGCGCGCGGAAATGGACGCGCGGCAGGGATGCGTGACAGGCGCCTACCGCGCCCAGCGACGCTCAGCGCCGACGTCTGCGCGGCTGGCCGTCGAGCTCCAGCCAGTCGCGCCGCGGCAGGCCCAGAAAGCCATCCAGCGCGGTCGGCAGCAGACCACTCTGCAGGCGACATTCGCAGTTGACGAGGATGGCGATGCCGAATCCGTGCTCGGGCAGGAAGCCGATCACGCCTCGGTAGCCCTGCACTGCGCCGCCGTGGAAGATCATGGTCTCGTCGGCATAATCAAACACCCGCCAACCCAGCCCGTAGTGCGCCGCCTGCAGGCGCGCCTGTCGCCAGGGCACCGCGCGCAGTTCGCTCGGGGTCGCCACGCGTGGTTTCTGGATCTCGGTCAGCAGATCGGCCGAGAGCACTTCCGGCCTGCGGCCCATCTGCGCCATCAGCCACTGCGACATGTCGCGCGCGCTGGCATTGACGCCGGCGGCGGGCGGCACGCGGTAGTAGTTCTCCTTCGGACGCAAGGCCACAAAGCGACCGCCGGCCCTCACATGCGGACGCGCCCAGCTCGGGCTGCCCTCCAGCCCCTCGCGTCCATACGTGGCCCCGTACATGCCCAGCGGGTGAAAGATCTTCTTCTCGACCAGATGGGTGAAGAAGTCGCCGGTCACCGCGAATGCAAGATCGCCGATCAGGCTGAAAGCGATGTTCTGATAGGCATAACAGCTGCCGTCGGGGCACAGCATCGGTGCCTCGCCAAGACGCTGCGCAAGCAGCGGGTAGGGCTGATCGTCTTCGAGCTCGCGGTCGAAGGTGTGGAAGCCCAGGCCGACCGTGTGGCTGAGCAGATCCGCAGCGGTGGTGCCCATCGCCGTGTCGGCGCGCGCCAGCGCAAACGCAGGCAGGTGGTCTGCCACGCGGGTGTCCCAGCGCAGCGCGCCCTCTTCGACCAGCAGCGCGGCCAGCGTGCCGGCGAAGGCCTTGGAGAGCGATGCGAGCCGAAAGGAAGTGTCGGCGTCGACGCTTTCACTGCGACCGACCTGGGTATGGCCGAAGCCTCGCTCCAGAAGCACCCGGTCGCCGTGTACGACGCTCACGGCCATGCCGACTACGCCGTACTCGCGCACCAGGCGCTCCGCCAGGCGCTCAACTTCGCGTGCGGTGTCTTCCGCGCGACTCGCGTGGGCGGTGATTTCGACCGTAGGCTGGCGCGCCGGTGCACTGCTGACTTCCGCGGACACCGCTGTGCACAGGCCGGAGAGCGCAAGGCCGAGGCCGAGGGCAAAGCGCGATGTCACACGGGGCAGGGCGTGGGGTCGAGTAGGCACGGCGAGTCCAAGCTGGCGCGGAAGGGCAAGCCACCGCATTCTAGCCCCCAAGTTTCGGTTCACGATCGCGACCCGCGTCCCTTGTTCACCTTTGGAGGAACCATGTCCATCCTGCTGCTGCTCCTGCTCATCGTGTTCGGCGTTGGCATCGCCCTCGTACTTTGGGCCGTCGGCATCTACAACGGCCTCGTCACCCGTCGCAACGCTTACCGCAATGGGTTCGCCCAGATCGACGTGCAGCTGACCCGCCGCCACGACCTGATTCCGAACCTGGTCGAGACGGTGAAGGGCTACATGCAGCACGAGCGCGAGACGCTGGAAGCAGTGATTCGCGCGCGCAACAGCGCCATTGGTGGGCTCAACGCGGCCAAGGGCAATCCCGGTGATCCCGCCGCGATGCAGCAGTTGGCCCAGGCCGAAGGCGCGCTGGGCGGTGCCCTGGGGCGGTTGTTTGCCTTGTCCGAGTCCTATCCCGACTTAAAGGCCAGCACCAACATGGCGCAGCTCACCGAAGAGCTGGCTTCGACCGAGAACCGCGTGGCCTTCGCGCGTCAGGCGTTCAACGACGCGGTGATGGCCTACAACAACCAGCGCGAGGTCTTCCCGGCCAACCTGCTGGCCGGCACCTTCAACTTCCAGCAGGCGGCGCTGCTCGGCATCGGCGAAGAAGAGGCGCACAAGCGCGAAGTGCCGAAAGTGCAGTTCTGAGGCGCTTGATAGCGCGCTGATGGCGCGCGCATCCGGCCGTCGGCGAGTGCGCGCGGTTGGGTCGAAGCGTGGGGTGTGCCTCGGGGCGCTCTGACCGGGGCGGTGTGGATCTCCGGTGGGTCGAGACCCACCCTATGGCCCTGGAGCTACCGGCGCGCGCGTGGAGCTCCGCTGGGCCAAGGTGCTTCGAACTGGGGCGGTGTGGAGCTCCGGTGGGCCAGGGCCCACCCTATGGGTTCCTGTTTGTTTTCTTTCAGGCGATTCCGAACACATGAACTTCTTCGAACGCCAGGCGGCAGCGCGCAGTCAATCCAAGCGGCTGTTGCTGCTGTTCGCCTGCGCTGTTTTCGCGATCATCGCCGCAGTCACCGGCGGTGTTTTCCTGATGCTGCGCCTGAGCGCCGATACACGTGAGCTGGAGCGACTCGGCGGCACCGCGGGCCTGCTCTCGGATAGCGCGGGTCTGCTGCTGTTCACCGCGCTGGCCACCGCGCTGGTGATCGCCGCCGCATCGCTGTATCGCGTTGCCAGTCTGCGTGGCGGGGGTGTCGCGGTGGCGCGTGCGATGGGCGGACGCGAAGTGTCTGAAGACACCCGTGATCCCGAGCTGCGGCGTCTGCGCAACGTGGTCGAGGAGATCGCAATCGCGTCCTCGCTGCCGGTGCCGGCGATCTTCGTGCTGGAGGACGAGCCCGGCATCAATGCCTTCGCCGCCGGCTATTCGCCTGGTGACGCGGCTGTGGCGGTGAGCCGCGGCGCCCTGCTGCATCTGAATCGCGATGAGCTGCAGGGCGTGGTCGCGCATGAGTTCAGCCATGTTCTGAATGGCGACATGCGCATCAACATCCGCTTGATGGGCGTGCTGTTCGGCATCCTCGCGCTGGGTGTGATCGGCGCGCGCGTGCTCGAGTTGACCCGCGGCGGGCGTAACAGTCGCGATGCCGCTCCGGTGGTGATCATCGCTCTGATCCTGATGGTCGTCGGCTATGTCGGACTGTTCTTCGGCCGCCTGATCAAGGCCGGCGTATCGCGCCAGCGCGAATTTCTGGCTGACGCTTCCGCCGTGCAGTTCACCCGCCAGACCCATGGCATCGCCGGCGCGCTGAAGAAAATCGGCGGGCTGCAGGTCGGCTCGAAGCTGGCATCGGCCGAGACCGAAGAGGTCGCCCACATGCTGTTCGGCGAGGGCATGGGCTTTTCGGGCCTGTTCGCCACTCACCCGCCGCTGCATGCGCGAATCAAGGCGCTGGACCCTTCGTTCAACCCGGCCGAGCTGCAGCGTCTGCAGGTGCAGTGGCTGAAGCAGCCTCCGCACGGCATGGAGGAAGACCTCGCCTTGGGCCTGACCCAGCGCAGTCGCGGCGAACTTCCGCGGCGCGATGTCCAAGTCGAGCTGCAGGGTGAGCGCGTGGTCGAGCAGGTCGGTACGCCCGACGTCGAGGATTTCCTGCGTGCCGGTGACGTGCGCGCGGCGATTCCACCGGCGATCGATCTTGCCCTGCAGCAGCCCGAGCGCGCGCAGGCACTGCTGCTGGCCCTGCTGTTGGATCGTGACGATGGCCTGCGTGCGCAGCAGCTTTACGCAGTGCGCGAGTTGCTGGGCGCCGAGGCGGCCGAAGAAGTGCCGGTTGAGGCCGCCCTGCTGATCGGCCTGCATCCGGCCCTGCGTTTGCCCGTGCTGCTGCTGGCGCTGGGCACGATCCGCCACCTCGGCCGCGTGGGTCAACAGCGCCTGATCGACACGGTCGACGCTCTGATCCACGCCGACGGCGAGCTCGATCTGTTCGAGCACATGACAGGTCTTTTGTTGTCGCGCCAGATCGAGGACAGCCTCGACCCGCGCGCCCGTGCGCGCCAGCGGATGGTCAAGCTCAACGAGGCGGGCGATGCCGCGGCTGATCTGCTGGCGGTGCTGGCCTGGTATGGCCACGACAGCGAAATCGACGCCCGGCGTGCCTATCTGTCGGCCCTGCACGCCGCGCTGCCGCAGATGGCCCGGCCCTACACTCCACCGCAGGACTGGCAGCACCGACTCGACCAGGCCCTGCCCGCCCTCGACCGCGTCGACCCGCCCGGCAAGCGCCTGTTGATCGAGGCATTGGTCGTCGCGATCACCCACGACGGCCGCGTCAGCCTCGAAGAAGCCGAACTGCTGCGCGCGGTATGTGCGTATCTGCGGTGTCCGCTGCCGCCGGTGGCCTAGAGGCCGGGATTCGGGATTCGGGATTCGGGATTCGTAACAGCGCGAGACGCTGAGACTGAGGCAAAGAGCGAAGGCCGCGTCGACTGGGTTGAAGAAGCACACGACGGTACGGGCTCTTCAACGAATCCCGAATCCCGAATCCCGAATCCCAGCTTCAAAGCGAATCCCCAATCCCGAATCCCAACGCGCAGCGGCCTTCAGCGCGAAGCGATGAAGGCCGCGGCGCGTTCAGCAATCATCACCGTAGGCGCATTGGTGTTCCCGCCCACCAGGGTCGGCATCACCGAGGCGTCGACCACGCGCAGGCCATCGACGCCGCGGACGCGCAGTTCGGAGTCGACCACGGCGGCTGCGTCCTCGCCCATGCGGCAGGTGCCGATCGGGTGGTAGATGGTCTCGGCCTTGCGGCGGATGAAGTCGATGATGCCGGCCTCGTCCTGCACGCTCTCGCCGGGCATCAGCTCGTGCTTGCGATGCGGCAGAAAAGCCGCCTGCGACAGGATCTCGCGCGACAGCCTCACGCATTCGACCATCACCTTTAGATCGAACCCTTCGGCGTCGCTCAGGTAGTTCGCGTGGATACGGATCTTGTCGTTCGGGTTGGCTGAGGCCAGTTCCAGATGGCCGCGGCTTTTCGGGCGCAGGAAACAGGCATGCAGGGTGTAGCCGCTGCCGGGCAGGCGGTTGCGGCCGTGGTCGTCGAGCATGGCCGGCACGAAGTGGAACTGGATGTCGGGGCGCGCATCTTCGGCCAGACGCGAGCGCAGGAAACCGCCCGCCTCGGCCACATTGCTGGTGCCCGGGCCCTTGCCGAACAGGTAGTACTGCCAGGCCACGGCGACGTCCGAGAGTTTGTCGTAGCTCAGATCATTGCTGGCCTGGGTCAATGTGCAGACGTCGAGGTGGTCCTGCAGGTTGGCGCCGACCCCGGGCGCATCCACGCGCACCTCAATGCCGTGTCGGCGCAGCTGCGCGGCCGGGCCGATACCCGACAGCATCAGCAGCTGCGGTGAGTTGAGCGCGCCGCCGCAGAGGATTACCTCGCGCTGCGCGCGCGCCTCGCGCGGGCTGCGGCCCTGCAGGTAGCGCAGTCCGACCGCGCGATGGCCTTCGAAGATCAGGCCCTGCGCCTGCGCGCCGGTGACGATCGTCAGGTTGGGGCGATCGCGCGCCGGATTGAGGTAAGCGACTGCGGTCGAGCAGCGCGCGCCCTTGCGCTGGGTGACCTGGTAGAAGCCGAAGCCATCCTGCTGCGCGCCGTTGAAGTCTTTGGTCGACGCATGGCCCGCCTGCAGCGCGGCCTCGATGAAGACCTGCGAGAGCGGATTGGTGTGGATGTGGTCCATCACGCTCAAGGGGCCGTCGCCACCGTGGTAC
This sequence comes from uncultured Aquimonas sp., assembly GCA_964586455.1. GTDB lineage: Bacteria > Pseudomonadota > Gammaproteobacteria > Xanthomonadales > Xanthomonadaceae > Aquimonas. Next base: position 222,385 of record CAZPHV010000001.1, on the reverse strand, counting down.
TGACTGGCGCCCCGCGCATTGCCCTCGGCCAGCCGGAACGCGGGCAGGGCGCTCTGCCAGTTCCAGCCGCGCGCGCCCAGCCGCTCCCATTCGTCGTAATCGGCGTGGTGGCCGCGGGTGTAGCACATCGCATTGATCGAGCTGGAGCCACCCAGCACGCGGCCGCGCGGCCACCACAGACGGCGGCCGCCAAGCTCAGGCTCGGGCTCAGTCGAGTAGTCCCAATTGGCGTTCTTCTTGCCGACCAGCTTGGCGATGCCGGCCGGCATGTGGATGAAGGGGTGCCAGTCGCGCGGACCAGCTTCGATCAGCAGCACCTTGCAGGCGCGGTCGGCGCTCAGCCGGTTCGCCAGCACGCAGCCTGCGGAGCCGGCGCCGACGATGATGTAGTCGTACATGGGAGAGCCTGATGTTGCGCTGCAGCGAGGCGCAGCGCGGGTTTGCGGGGTTTCTGAAGACTGCCCGGACCCTAGACCTCATGCCTAGAGCAAAGACTCGATCCGCGCCGCGGAAAGCAGTGTTCCACGACCAAGGTCGCAGGCTCACAGGTGATCAGGTAAGGTCCGCCCGCCGCCATCGCGGTCAGCCTGCCGAGAGCCGCTTGAACCCTTACGCCCCCACTTCCAGCGAAGCGACCTCTGCGCGTGATGACGCGGGCGCCAGCCTCGGCAAGCTCTCGGGCCTGCGCGACGCGCTGCGCGATTTCCCGCCGCTGTTGTGGGCGGCGCTTTATTTCTTCTGCCTGCTCTGCGGCTACTACATCCTGCGGCCGGTGCGCGATGCGATGGGCAGCACCCAGAATCTCCAGCTGCTGTTCACCGGCACCTTCGTCTGCATGCTGCTGCTGCAACCGGCCTACGGGGCGCTGGTCAGTCGCTTTCCGCGCCGCGTGTTCCTGCCGGCGGTGTATGTGTTCTTCATCGCCTGCCTGATCGCCTTCTGGTGGATCTTCAACCGCGACTACGCCTGGAAGAACGCGGTGTTCTTCATTTGGGTGGCGGTGTTCAATCTGTTCGCGGTCAGTGTGTTCTGGAGCTACATGGCGGATGTGTTCCGCAATACCGATGCGCGTCGTCTTTACGGCTATATCGGCGCGGGCGGGACCCTGGGCGGACTGATCGGCCCGGGGTTCACCCGTTTGACCGTGGAGCAGATTGGCGTAGCCAACTTGCTGCTGGTATCCGCGAGCCTGATCGCCGTGTGCATGCTGTGCATCGTCCGGCTCGCCCCCTACGCGCGTCGGCGCGAGATCGAAGACGGCACCCGCAGCGGCGAAGAGGCGATCGGCGGCAGCATTCTGGCCGGGCTGCGGCTGGTCTGGGAGCGGCCGGTGCTGCGCGCGATGGCGGCCCTGATGTTCTGCGGCGTCGGTGTCGGCACCCTGCTGTATTTCGAGCAGGCGAGGATCGCGAGCACGTTGTTCGCGAATGACGTCGATCGCACGGAATTCTTCTCCACGCTCGACTTCGCGATCAACGTGAGCACCCTGACGGTGCAGGTGCTGCTGACTCGTTTTCTGCTGGTCCGCTACGGGATCGCACCCCTGCTGCTGATTCCGGCGTTTGCCATTCTGGTGGGCTACTGCGCGCTGGCAGCGGCGCCGCTGCCGCTGTTCGTGGCGATCGTGCAGGTGGCGACGCGGGCGGGTGAATTCTCGATGGCCAAACCGGCGCGCGAGACGGTCTACACCCGCGTCGACCGTGAGTCGCGCTACAAGGCCAAGGCCGTCGTCGACACGCTGATCTATCGCGGCAGCGACATCACTTTCGCCTGGGTCCACAAGGGTCTTGCGCTGCTGGGCTCGACCGCCGTCTTTCTCGCTGGCGCGGTGCTGGCCGCAGGGCTTACCGCGGCTGCCTGGAGCCTGATCCGCCTGCAGAAGCAGCCGCTGCCGGAAGAGCTTCCCGCAGCTTCACCCGGAGCACCGAAACCCGCGGCCTGAGCGGCGCAGGCTTCCGGCACATCCGTGGAATCGGTGCAGGCCTACAATTGAGGGCTTCATCCCCGTCAGCGGAGCCCCCATGCGCCTTATCGCCGCCAGCATCGCACTCGCGATCGCCTCACCCTCTTTTGCCGCCGAAGGCATGTGGACTCTGGACAACCTGCCCAAGGCGGGCATGCAGGCCGAATTCGGCTTCACGCCTACCGACGACTGGGTGCAGAAAGTGATGCGCTCCTCGGTGCGTCTGGCTGGCGGCTGCTCGGGCAGCTTCATCTCTGGTGACGGCCTGGTGCTGACCAACCACCACTGCATCGTCGGCTGCATCGGTGATCTGTCCAGCGCTGACGAAGACCTGATGCGCGATGGCTTTCTGGCCAAGACCCGTGCCGACGAGCGCCAGTGCCCGAACTTCGAGATCAACCGGCTGGAGTCGATCAGCGACGTCAGCGGCCGCGTCAGCGAAGCCACCAAGGGCCTGTCGGGCGAGGCCTTCGCCAATGCCAAGCGCGCCGCGCAGTCGGCGATCGAGGCCGAATGCGCGGGCGAAAATCGCACGGGCGTACGCTGCGATGTGGTCGACCTCTACCAGGGCGGCGTGCAGCATCTGTACCGCTACAGCCGTTTCCAGGACGTGCGTCTGGCATTCGCGCCGGAGTTCGCCGCCGGCTTCTTCGGTGGTGATCCCGACAACTTCAACTTCCCGCGCTACAACCTCGACATGGGTCTGCTGCGCGTCTACGAAGACGGCAAGCCGGTCGAACTTGAGGACTTCTTCCCGCTGAACCCCGACGGTGCGGCCGAGGGCGAGCTGGTGATGATCACCGGCCACCCGGGCTCGACCCAGCGCCTGCTGACCGTGGCCCAGCTCGAAGCCCTGCGCGACAAGTCGCTGATCGACCGCCTGCTGAGCCTGGCCGAGATGCGCGGGCTGCTGCTGCAGTTCGGCGCGCTTGGCGAGGAGCAGGCGCGTCAAGCGCAGAACGATCTGTTCGGCGTCGAGAACAGCTTCAAGGCGCTGCGTGGCCGCCAGAGCACGCTCAACGACCCAGCCGTGTTCGAGCAGAAGCGCGAGGAAGAGGCATCGCTGAAGGCCTTCGTCGCTGCCGATCCCACCTTGAGCGAGGAGATTGGCGACCCGTGGTCGGCGATCGCCGAGGCCACCCGCATCTCGCGCGAGATCGAGACCGCGTACAACATGCTCGAAGGCGCGGGCGCATTCCGCACCGGCTACTTCGGTCTGGCGCGCACGCTCGTGCGCGGCGCTGATGAGCGCGCCAAATCGAATGCAGACCGTCTGCGCGAGTTCGGCGACGCCGGCCTGCCGCGCGTCGAACAAGGCCTGTTCGCCGAGCGTCCGCTGTACCCCGACTTCGAGATCGTCAAGCTCGGCTGGAGCCTGTCCAAGCTGCGCGAGGAGCTGGGCGCCGATCACCCGGTGGTGCGCCAGGTGCTGGGCAAGGACAGCCCGCAGCAGCTGGCTGAGCGGGTGATCCGCGGCACCAAGCTTGGCGATGCGGCAGTGCGCCGCGCGCTGTGGGAAGGCGGTGCGGATGCGATCGCGAAGTCTGACGACCCGATGATCGCGCTGGCGCGCGCGGTTGACCCGGCGGCGCGTGAGCTGCGCGCGCGCTTCGAGCGCGAGGTGCAGGCGGTGACGCAACAAGCGGCCGAGAAGATCGCCCGCGCCCGCTTCGCTCAGCTCGGCACCGGCGTCTATCCGGATGCCACCTTCAGCCTGCGCCTGTCCTACGGCGCCGTGCAGGGCTGGGAGTGGGGCGGCGAAACTGTGCCGCCGATGACCCAGATCCGCGGCCTGTACGAGCGCGCTACCGGCTCCGACCCGTACAAGCTGCCGCCGAGCTGGGAAGCCTCGCGCGAGAAGCTCAATCTTGATCTGCCGATGAACTTTGTCAGCAGCAACGACATCATCGGCGGCAATTCCGGCAGCCCGGTGATCAATGCCAAGGCGGAAGTGGTCGGCCTGGTGTTCGACGGCAACATCCACAGCCTCGGCGGCGCCTTCTGGTATGACGCCCGCATCAACCGTTCGGTGAGCGTGCATTCGGCGGCGATGGTCGAGGCGCTGCGCAAGGTGTACGACGCGAATCATCTGGCGGATGAGATTCTTGAGGGCCGGGAATAGGGAATCGGGAATGGGGAATCGACCGAAGGTCGGTTCCCCGAGGCGTGTTCCAGGTGGCGCTTTGTTGAGCCGAAACCGCGAGCCTTGAATACGTCGGAACCCGAGCGAAGAGCCCATGGTGGGCCAGTGCCCCCCGTGCGGCGTGTTGTGGGGCCGAGGTGAGCGTGGAGTTCATGGTGGGCCAGGGCCCACCCTATCAGGGTTCCCGCTTTCCGCTTCCCGCTTCCGCTCTTGCTCTGGCTTCTGCGGGCAGGAGCCCGCGCTCTTCTATGGGGCCCCTGGGGAGCGGCGGGAGGCGGTCGAATCGCCCGCAGGGTTGGCCGCAGGGATGCGGCCAAGGTTTTCGACAGGCCAGGGAGGGCCTGTCCGAAAACCCCGACCGACTCACGCGAACCCTGAGCGCAAGGATGCGCGATGGGCGCGGACGAGGGGTGGCCTTTCTCTTGCCTACTTCTCTTTGGCCACGCAAAGAGAAGTAGGTCGGGCCGGCCGAAGGACGGACCGAAAGCTCTTGCTCTTCGTTTCAAGCAACGCAGCGAACAAGCGAACCCGAGGCGAGGGTGGAGCTCATGGTGGGCCAGGGCCCACCCTATGCCGCACGCTTTTTCGAATCCCGAATCCCGAATCCCGGCTCTTCAGATATTCACCGCCCGCCCGCCATCCACTCGCAGCACTTGCCCGCTGGTGTACTGCGCGCGCAAGAGGAAGGCGACGGCTTCGGCGACATCCTCGGGGTTGCCGGGGCGCTTGAGCGTGGTCTTGTCCAGCAGGGCCTGCTGCTCGGCACTGGGCTTGCCGCCCTCCGGCCACAGCACCGCACCCGGCGCGATCGCGTTGACGCGCACTTCCGGGCCGAGCTCTTTCGCCAGCGACAGCGTCATCATCAGCAGCGCCGCTTTGGCCATGCAGTACACCGTGTGTTCGGCCAGCGGGCGTTCGGCGTAAACGTCCACCATGTTGACGATGCAACCGCGCGTCGCGCGCAGGTGCGGGGCGGCGGCCTGACTCAGGAACAGGGGCGCGCGCGCATTGCTGGCGAACAGCAGGTCCCAGTCGTCCTGGCTGGCTTCGCCGATCGGCGTCGGATAAAAGCTCGACGCGTTGTTGATCAGCGCATCAATCCGGCCGAAGCGCGCCAGCGTGGCCGACACCAGGCTGTTGCTGGCGCCAGGGTCGGCCAGTTCGGCGCGGATCGCCAGCACACTGGAGGGGCGTGCGGCTTCCAGCTCCTGTTCCAGCGCCATCATCGCGTCGGTGGAGTCGCGGTAGTGCAGGGCCAGATCAAAGCCGTCGGCATGCAGGCGGCGCGCGATCGTCGCGCCAACCCGGCGCGCGGCGCCGGTGATCAGCGCGACCGGCGCGGCGGAGGAGGGTGCAGGCATCGGGGTATCCTTGGTGCGTAGTGGCCGCAGTGTCGATGCTGGCCGCTGAAGATTCCATCACGAGAGCCCGCATGATCCCCCTTGACCTGCCAGCGCCCGGACCCGAGGCGCAGGCCCACAGCGAACGCCTGCGTGCGTTGATCCACGCCGACATCGCGCGCAGCGGCGGCGCAATTCCGTTCTCGCGCTACATGGAGCTGGCGCTGTACGCGCCGGGCCTGGGCTACTACAGCGCGGGCGCCACCAAGTTCGGCGCCGCCGGTGACTTCATCACCGCGCCCGAACTCGGCGGCCTGTTCGCCGCCTGCGTGGCCGAAGCCACCGCCCCAGTGATTCGCCGCCACAAGGGTGCAGGCTGCTTCTTTGAACTCGGCGGCGGTAGCGGTGCCTTCGCCCTGCATGCGCTGCCCGCGCTGGCCGCGCGCGATGCGCTGCCGGCCGAGTACCGCATTCTTGAACCCAGCGCCGACCTGCGCCAGCGTCAGCGCGAGCGGCTGGAAGCGGAGCTGCCGCACGAGTTGTTCGCCCGTCTGCGCTGGCTGGACCGGCTGCCCGAGGACGACTGGGCTGGCGTGTTGTTCGCCAACGAGGTGCTGGACGCGCTTCCGACCACGCGTTTCGTGATGCGTGCCGGTGAGGTCATGGAGCAGCATGTGGAGAGCGTGGGCAGCGGTTTCCGCTACTGCGAGCGCCCGGCCGACCTGCTGAGCGGCGGCGCGGTGCGTCACCTCGAACGCAGCCTCGGCCGTGGCTTCGCCGAGGGCTATACCAGCGAGCTGCTGCCGCAGCTGCCCTACTGGCTGGACGCCGTCTGTGGCTCCTTGGCCGAGGGTCTGGCGCTGTTCGTCGACTACGGCTACCCGCGGTCCGAGTTCTACCTGCCCGAGCGCTCGGACGGGACACTGTTGTGCCATTACCGCCACCGCGTGCATGCCGATCCCTTCCACCTGCCGGGCCTGACCGACATCACCGCCTCGGTGGATTTCACCGCGTTGGCCGAGGCCGGCCAGCACGCCGGCTTCGAGCTCGCCGGCTATGCCAGCCAGGCGGCGTTCCTGCTCAACAACGGCCTGCAGCAGCACGTCGAGCGCGGCTCGGTCGATACGCTGAGCCAGCACCGGCTGGCGCTGGAGTCGAAGCGTCTGATCCTGCCGTCCGAGATGGGCGAGCGCTTCCAGGCCATGGGCCTGACGCGCGGCGTCGACTGCGAAGCGCAGTTCGCATTCGGTGATCTGAGCCATCGGCTATGAGCCTCGAAGCTTTTGTCGAACAGCATCGTGCGACCCTGCGCAGGCTGTGGATCGCCGGTCTGATCGCCTACCTCGGCCTGATCGCTCTGGCCTCGCTGCTGCCTCCGCCCGATCTGCCGCTGGACCCCGGCCGCTTCGACAAGCTTTGGCACGCGTTCGGCTATGCGCTGGCGGCTTTGGCCTGCGTGCCGCTGTTTCGCGGGCTACCGGGCCTTCTGGTAGCGGGCCTGGCGCTGGCCAGCTATGGTCTGCTGATGGAGTTCCTGCAGGGTGCGGGCGGCTTGCGCAGCTTCGACTGGATGGACGCACTGGCGAATACGGCCGGGGTTGCGCTGGGTCTGTGCGCGGGGTTCAGCCGCCTGCGCGGCCAGCTGGCCGGTCAACTGGCGCGATCGCCGCGTCAGTGACGCCCTGATGGCGGCGCGGTGCTTGCATCGCCGATCCTGAGGCGTCTTCTTCTTCAGGATTTCCGTCGCGGCCATGATCAAGGCCATCCCCATCGCGCGTGCGCGTCCGGGCATGTGGTTCCATCGCCTCGGCGGCGATGGCACGCATCCGGTGTTCGTGCGGCATTCGTTCTTGCTTACAGCGCAGGAAATCGACGTGCTGCGCCGCGGAGGGGTTGAGGAAATCCTGATCGACAGCGAAAAGGGCCTGGACTGCCCCGACTGGCCGCCGCCTGAGTCCCCGGGAGTCCCCGGCCCTACCGCTGCGATCGAGGACGCTGAGGTCGAACTCAGTGCCAGTCCGGCCGCGCCGCCCGATGCTGAAGACGATACCGCCCCTGCTGTTCCCGCTGGCCGGGCATCGGTGTCGGATCCGTTGCAGGCCTCTGTCGGCGATGAAGTCGGGGATGCCAGAAGCCCAGAGGGCGAGGGTCCTGACCCGCCAACCCCGCGCAAACCCGTGCCGCGCAACCAGCGTGCGATAGAGGCAGAGCTCCGGTCTGCGCACAAGCTCTGCCTGGCCGCCAAAGACCAGATGATCGAGCTATTCAGCGAAGCGCGCATGGGCCGCGCGGTCAGCCCAGCCGCGGTCGCGCCGCTGGTAGAAGAAATCAGCGCCTCGGTGATCCGTCACCCGGATGCCTTGATCAGTGTCGCCCGACTCAAGCGTCACGACGACTACACCTATCTGCACTCGGTCGCCGTCTGTGCGCTGATGATCGCGCTCGCGCGGCAACTGCGACTGCCCGAAGACCAGATCCGCGAAGCCGGCGTCGGCGGGTTGCTGCACGATATCGGCAAGGCTGCAATGCCGCTGAACGTGTTGAACAAACCTGGCGCACTCACGGATGCCGAGTACCGGATCATGAAGGCGCATCCAGAGCGGGGCTTCGAGATGCTCAAGGAGGGCGGAGGCGCCTCTGCCGCCGCGCTGGAGATCGCGCTGCATCACCACGAGAAGTTCGACGGCACGGGCTATCCGCACGGCCAATCGGGTGAGCAGATCGACGTGCTTTCAAGGATGGGCGCGGTCTGCGATGTCTACGATGCGATCAGTTCGAACCGGCCCTACAAGAACGCCTGGAGCCCGGCCGAGTCGGTGCGGCGCATGGCCGCCTGGAAAGGTCATTTCGATCCGCGGGTGTTCAACGCCTTCGTCAAGTCGATCGGCATCTATCCGGTCGGCGCCCTGGTGCGCTTGCAATCAGAGCATCTGGCCGTTGTCACCGAGCAGAACGAAGATGCGCTGCTGACGCCGAAGGTGAGGATCTTCTACAGCGCGAAAAGGCGAGAAGCGGTGTTCGTACGCGACCTCGACCTCGCTGCACCGAGCTGCGGCGACCGTATCGCCGGCATCGAATCACCGGAGGTCTGGAACTTCCCACAGCTTGAGAAGCTGTGGATGCCTGGTTAGACCCGGGAATCGGGATTCGGGATTCGGGATTCGGGATTCGCCACGGCGGTTCGAGGCGAGGCTCTGTGCTGCGCGTCGATCAGGGCCGTGTGCATTGTCTGGCTGGCTGTTGCCGTTGCGCGTCTGGCGTCGCGGGCGATCGGGGGTGCGCTGCGCTTCCCTAATCCCTAATCCCTAGTTCCAGCTTCACCGCTTCTACCCGTGCGCGCTGCAGCGCCTCACCGACCTGCGGGCCCTTGAGCCCTGACAGGTCCAGATCACGCGCCTGCACCGCCAGCGCGGCGCGGTGGCAGCGGTCGAGCAGGTCGCGGTTGGGGTAGGGCTGGTCGGCGAGACCGGCGCGGCCGCGTTTGTCGATTTCGCAGACCCAGCCGATCTGGGCGATGCGTTCGGGCCGGCGGTAGCCGTCGCAGCGCTGGATCAGGGCCTCGATCTTGGGTGCGCGCATCTCGGTCAAACGATGAACATTCAGGTGCTCGCGGCAGGCGTGCAGGGCCAGCTCGCGGAAGTGGGTCGGCACCTTCAGGCGCGCGCTGAGCGCTTCGATCGGTTCCAACCCGCGCTCTTCGTGGCGGACGTGGCGCGGCAGCTCGTCGCTGGGCGTCAGCGCCTTGCCGAGGTCGTGCACCAGCACCGCGAAGGCAATCTGCGCATCGCCGGGCGCCAGCCGCGCGGACTGTTCAAGGCACAGCTCGATATGCAGGCCGGTGTCGACCTCAGGGTGGTATTCGGGCCGCTGCGGCACGCCGTACAGCGCGTCGACTTCCGGCAGCAGGCGGGCCAGTGCGCCGCATTCACGCAGTACGCCCAGCATCGCCTGCGGTGCAGGTTCCGCCAGACCGCGGACGAGTTCCTTCCACACCCGCTCGGGCACCAGGTGGTCGATCTCGCCTGCGTCCACCATGCCATGCATCAGCGCCACGGTTTCGTCGGCCACGCGAAAGCCCAGCGCCGCGAAGCGCGCGGCAAAGCGTGCCACCCGCAGCACCCGCACCGGGTCTTCGGCGAAGGCCGGCGACACATGGCGCAGCAGGCGCGCTTCCAAATCGGCCCGGCCGCCCCAGGGGTCGATCAGTTCGCCGTCAGGCCCAAGCGCGATCGCGTTGATGGTCAGGTCGCGACGGGTCAAATCCTCTTCCAGCGTCACCGAGGGCGCGGCGTCGACCACGAAGCCACGGTAGCCGCGGCCGGACTTGCGCTCGGTGCGAGCCAGCGCATATTCCTCATGGGTCTGCGGATGCAGGAACACCGGGAAATCGGCGCCGACTGCGCGAAAGCCCAGGGCTTCCATCGCGGCTTGGGTGCTGCCGACCACCACCCAGTCGCGCTCTTTCGGTTCGAGGCCCAGCAGATGGTCGCGGACGGCGCCGCCGACGAGGAAGGTGCCGGGCGGTGCGGGTTTGGGGCTTGTGTGCATGCACGTCATGAGCGGCATGGTAGCGGCACGCTCCGCGCTGCGCGTGTCCTGCGCTGTCAGCTTTTCGCGCTGCGGCATGGGTCTCCACCTGCTGGATTTGCGTTGACATGGCTTGCACGCCACGCCTACCTTGCCTTCACGCAAGCCATATCCGCCACGGGGGTGACGGATGAACGGTGAACCCGCCTCGGGCCACCCGCACGCCAGCTTCAAGATCGTCATCGTCGGTTCTGGCCCTGCCGGGCTGAGCGCGGCGGCGCGCGCGGCCGAGATTGACGCCGCCGAACGCCCGGGACAGCCGCCCAGCCATCTGCTGCTCGAAGCGTTCGACGCGCATGCGCGCACGATCCAGCGCTATCAGAAGGGCAAGTTCGTGATGGCCGAGCCCGGCTTTCTCGACCTGCGCAGCCCGCTGCGCTTCCGAGCCGGTGCGCGCGAGGCCGTGCTTGCGGCTTGGGCGCAGGGCATCGAGAGCCTCGGCATCAACGTCCGCTATCGCGCCGAGGTGGCGGCGATCCGCGGCCAGCGCGGTGCCTTCGAGATCACGCTGAAGGATGGCAGCAGCGTTCGCGCCGAGCATGTGGTGCTGGCGATCGGGCTCGAGGGCCAGCCGAACCGCATCGGCGCACCCGGTGAGGACGGCGGCCTCGTCCACTACCAGCTCGATGATCCCGAGGCCTGGCGCGGCGAGACCATCGTCGTGATCGGCGCCGGTGATTCGGCGATCGAGAACGCGCTCGGCCTGTCGCGCAACAACGCCGTGCACATCGTCAACCGCCGCGATGAGTTCTCGCGTGCGAAGGAGGGCAACCTCAACGCGGTGCTGCGCGCGATCAACGACCGCAGCCTCGACTTCCACTGTCACTACCGCGCCACCGTCGAACGTATCGAGCCCGCGGGTGCGGACGGCCTCGGCGCGATCGTGCTCAACACCCCCGAAGGCCAGCGCCGCATCGCCTGCCACAAGGTGCTGGCGCGGCTGGGTGGCACGCCACCGCGCACCTTCCTGGAAGCCTGCGGTATGGCGTTTCCGAGCACGCGCCCCGACGCGCTGCCGACGCTCGACGCGCAGTACCAGAGCAGCGTGCCGGGTCTGTATGTGATCGGCTCGCTGGCCGGTTTCCCGCTGATCAAGCAGGCCATGAATCAGGGCCAGGATGTGGTCGACAGCATCCTCGGCCGCGCGGTGCGCCCGGTCGATCACGTGCTGCTGGCCCTGCAGTTCGCCGGCCTGCCCTACGTGGCCGAGGTCGAGGAGATCCTCGGCCTGTATCAGCAGCGCGTGCCGATGTTCCGGCGCATGAACGCGCTGGCGTTCCGCGAGCTGCTGATCGAGAGCCGGCTGATCGTCAGCTTCGGCGATGCCGACAGCGTGCGCTCGGCGCGTGCGCAGGTCGAAAAGGGCGTCGCCGCACGCCGCGCCGAACAGCGCGCGCGCCGCGAGGCACAGCTGGAGCAGATGCGCCGTGCGGGCGAACAGCCGTCCGAGAGCGATCTCGCCGATCCGCCCGAGCCACGCGCCACCGAAGTGCTGGAGGCCGACAGCGCCTTGTTCCGCAGCGGCGACTACAGCAACGGCTTCTACACCGTGCTGGAAGGCGAGGTGCGCCTGCGCCACGGCGGCAGCAGCAGCGAAATCCGACTTCAGCCGGGGCAGTTCTTCGGCGAGATGAGCCTGATCTCGGGGCGGCCGCGCAGCGGCGACGCCTTCATCGGCGCCGACACCATCCTGATCGAGACGCCTCGACGCACGATGGTGAAGCTGCTGAACTCGAACGACGAGGTGCGTGCCGGCGTCGACTGGATCTTCATCGTGCGGGCCTTGCAGGGCCAGTTCGCGCCTTCCTTGCCGGTGGCCGAACTGCGCGCGATCGCGCAGGCCGCCAAGGTGCGCAGCTTCGCCGCAGGCGAGCTGCTGTACAGCGAAGGCGAAGCCGGCGACTGCCTGCACCTGGTGCGCAGCGGCACCATCGCGCTCACCCGCGGCAGCGCCCTGGTCGGCCACGCCCAGAGCGGCCAGCTATGCGGGCAGATGGCCTTGATGGGTGACCCCGTGCGCCGCGAAACCGCGCGCGCATCGGTGCGCACCGAAACCATCCAGCTCGGCCGCGCCGAGTTCCTGGAGCTGCTGAAGAAGGACCCGCAGCGGGTCGGTGCCCTGCAGGCCGAGACCAGCCAGCAGCTGCGCAATTTCTCGGTTCTGGAAGCCTTGCCCGAGGGCGGCGAGCTGGTGACCTTCCTGATGGCCGAAGGCCTGGGCGAGGCGACCAATGCGCTGTTGATCGACGAGTCGCTGTGCGTGGGCTGCGACAACTGCGAGAAGGCCTGCGCCGAGACCCACGGCGGGCTGTCGCGGCTGGACCGCCATCGCGGCCGTTCGCATGCCGCCGTGCAGGTGCCGATCTCGTGCCGGCACTGCGAGCATCCGCACTGCATGAAGGACTGCCCGACCGATTCGATCCACCGCGCGATCGGCGGCGAAGTCTTCATCGACGACCGTTGCATCGGCTGCGGCAACTGCCAGACCCACTGCCCCTACGGCGTGATCCGGATGGAATACGCCGCGCCCAGGAAGCCCGGCCTGCTCAGCTGGCTGCTGTTCGCGACCGGCCATGGGCCCGGCGAAGACACTGGCGCCACACCCGACAAGGCCGCCAAGGCGGCCGGCAAGAAGGCGGTCAAATGCGACGCCTGCCAAGGCATCGATGGCGGCCCGGCCTGCGTGCGCGCCTGTCCGACCGGGGCTGCGGTGCGCACCTCACCCGCGGGCTTTGCCGCTCTGGTCGAGAAACGCCTGCATGGCTGAGTCGGGCTCCAGCTTCCTCGGGCCACAGGCGCGTCGCTACGCGCTCTGGGCCAGCGGCCTGTGCGTTGCCTCGATCGGGCTGTATATCTCGCAGCCGGCCAGCCTGCCGCCGAACGGTGGCAGTTGGCAGGGCTATGTGCTGGGTACGCTGGGCGCATTACTGATCCTCTGGCTCGCCCTGCTCGGCCTGCGCAAGCGCCGCTATCGCAGCACGCTCGGAACCGTGCAGGGCTGGGTCGCCGCGCACGTGATGTTCGGTCTTGCCCTGCTGGTGGTGGCGACGCTGCACAGTGCGTTCCAGGTCGGCTGGAATGTTCACACCCTGGCCTATGTGCTGATGTGCGTGGTGATTGGCAGCGGTGTGTATGGGCTGTACGTCTATCTGCGCCTGCCGCGGCGCTTGGCTGCGGTGCATGCCGGGCGCCGTCGCGAAGACTGGCTGACCGCGCTCAACCGCATCGACGACGAAATGCGCCGCGCCGCCCAGCAGGCCGATGCCACCACGCTGGCCGTGGTGGAAAGCGCGATCGATCGCACCACCCTCGGCGGCGGTGTGCTGGCCCAGGTGCTCGGTCGCGACCACTCGCGCATGCTCGATCCCGCCGCCCAGCCGGCCGGTTCGCGCACCTGTTCCAACCGCTTCCAGCAGCCGCTGCTGGACTACCTCGCCGCACGCGTGCCGCAGGCACGCAAGCGTGATGAGGCGGCAGCGCTGCAGGGCCTGCTCGGGCTCGCCGCGCAGCGCGCGCGCGCGCTTGCGGTGCTGCGCGCCAGCGTGTCCCTGCAGGCCCGCTTGCAGCTGTGGCTGTACCTGCATATCCCGCTCACCGTCGGCCTGATCGCAGCGCTGCTGGTGCACATCCTCGTCGTCTTTCTGTACTGGTAGGCCGCCGTGCTGATCCTGCTGCGCCGGGTGTATCGCGATCGCAAGGGGGCTGAGACCCTCGTTGAAGCCAGCCATGAGGGCGGGCTGATCACGCTTGGCCATCGCAACGATCAGACCCTGCCGCTGCACGACCCTTCGATCGCCCCGCGCCACCTTACCCTCAAGCCGCTGAGCGGCGGTCGCTTCTCGCTGCGCTGCGTGGGTGCCGCGCGCCTGCAGCGGGACGGGGCCAGCGTGCAGAACGTGGTGCTGAGCCCGGGCGAGAGCATCGAGATCGGCGCCCAGCAGTTGCGCGTGATCGAGGCCCCAGCCGGCTTCAATGGCGCCCTGCAGCTGACCCAGGTCGAGCAGGATCAGAGCTTCGGCCCTGCGACCCATTTTCAAATCGAGCTGAAGCAGACCCGTCTGCCGATGCGCCGTCTGGCCTGGGCCTCGGCGCTGTTCGCTCTGTTGCTGCTGGCGCTGCCGCTGGCGGGCTACTTCAATCCCGCACTGGGCGGTTGGCTGCGCGCGCATGCGCCGCTGCTGTCAGATGCGGTGTGGTCGAGCGGGCCGCTGGCGAATGCCCATCACACGCTGGAGATCGATGTCGATTGCAATGCCTGCCACCTGCGCCTGTTCGAGACCACGCCCGACCGCGGCTGCCTCGACTGCCACAAGGGCCTGCCCGGCCATGTCGATCTGGCCGCGCTGTCGGTGCCAAGGCTTGAGGACGCCCACTGCGCCGGCTGCCACAAGGAGCACAACGAGCCGGCCATGCTGGTGCGCGAGGACACCGCGCTGTGCGTCGACTGCCATCGCGCCCTGCCCGAGGTCGCCACGCATCGGGGCATGGAGCGTGCGGAGCAGTCCTTCGCGCTGGCGGTCAACGGCTTCACGGCCGATGCGCATCCGCCGTTCCGCTTCAGCCTGCTGCGTTTCGATGCGAGCTCATCGCTGTGGTCGACCGAGCGCGTTCGGCCCGCCGCCGACGCAGAGCCGCGCGAAAGCTCGAACCTGAAGTTTCCGCATGACCTGCACCTCGACCCCAAGCGTGTGTACGTGCGCGGCGAAGGCGATCGCGCGCTCGCCTGTGTCGATTGCCACACCTTGAACGTCGACGGCGAGCACTTCGAGCCGATCACGATGGAGAACAGCTGCCGCAGCTGTCATGGCCTGGGCTTCGACGAGGACGAGCCCGAGCGTCAGCTGCCGCATGCGGCAGTGCGCGCTGCCGTGCTGGCGCTGGAGGAGCACTACATCCGCCAGTTCGCGGACACTGCGAAGACCATCGAGGTCGGCCAGCGCAACCGCCGCCGCCCGGCACAGGCCGAGCGCGATCCCTGTCCCGAGGGCATCCTCGCCTGCGGACGCGAGCGCGCCGAGATCGAGGCGCACAACCAGTTCACGCGCTCCGGCTGCGTCACCTGCCACGAGATCACCGTGCATCCCGAGCGCAGTGTCTACGAGCGCTGGCAGATCCTGCCGGTCAAGCTGGTGGCGGACTTCCACCCGATGGCGCGCTTTGACCACGTCGCCCATCTGACCCGCCGCGACACCCTGGCGCAGGACGACGCTACGTGTCTCGGCTGTCATGCGGCAGATCAATCCAGCAGCAGCCACGACGTGCTGATGCCGGGCATCGACAACTGCGTTGAATGCCACGGCGAGCAGCGCGGTGCGCAGAACGTGCAGCTCGCCTGCACCGGCTGCCACGGCTTTCATCTGCCGGGGGCGACGCCGATGCAGGCGGCGCTGCCGGTGACACACCCGGCCGCATCTGCGGCTGCAGGAGGTGGGGAGTGAAACGGTCCTTGTCGCGTTTGTTCGCTGCGCTGCGCAGTCAAGCGTCTGCACTCGCACAGGCCACGGTGGGCCAGGGCCCACCCTATGTGCTTGGTCCTGGTGATCTGCTCCGCGGATGCACAGGGTGGGCCCTGGCCCACCGTGGCTCGACGCTCGCACCGGTCATCCGATGCACGAAACACATGGGGTGGGCCCCGGCCCACCGAGGCTCGACGCTCGCGCCGGTCAATCGATCCACGAAGCACATAGGGTGGGCCCTGGCCCACCGGAGCTCCACGCTTCCCCTGTTCCCTGCCCTCGGTGCCGCGCCTGCCCGACCCGGTGTTTCCCGCGCTGCGGATCCGGTTGCAAGCGGCACCGTCCGTCCATCGATTCGCCCTGCGCCGGTCGACTGCGGAAGGTGTGTACCCACGGTGGGCCGGGGCCTACCCTATGTGCGCTTGTGGCTGTTCACTCTGCTCGCCGGCCTTGCCGGCCTGGCCTGCGCTTCCGACCCCTTGCCCGAACGCGAGGGCCGCCTGCGCGGGCAAGGCGCGGGGCTGGGATTGGAGGCGCCGCAGCTGCGCGGCGCCCCTGCGCCCGCGATCTGTGCGACCTGCGTGCAGGCCGCCGGCCTCGAAGCCTCGCACACGCTCAGCGCGGACGATGTCGGTCAGGTCATCGCCCAAGCCGTGGCGCAGGCGCGCGCCAGCAACGCAGTGGCCACGATCGCGGTGGTCGACCGCGTTGGCAATGTGCTCGGCGTGTACGCGATGTCCGGCAACGCGCTTGACGTGCGCGTGTCGAGCACAGCGAATGGCGCGCCTACGATCGACGGCGGCCTCGAAGGCATCGTGCTGCCCGCCGCTGTGGGCGGCCCCGCGCTGGCGGCGATCGCCAAGGCCGTGACCGGTGCCTATCTGTCCAGCGGCGGCAACGCCTTCAGCACCCGCACGGCCAGCCAGATCGTGCAGCAGCATTTCAATCCGGGCGAGGTCAACCAGCCTGGCGGCCCGCTGTTCGGCGTGCAGTTCAGCCAGCTCGCGTGCTCGGACTTCATGCGTCGCGAAGGTCTGATGCAGGGCATGACCGGGCCGAAGCGCTCGCCGCTGGGCCTGTCGGCCGACCCGGGCGGCTTTCCCCTGTACAAGCAGGGCGTGCTGGTCGGCGGCGTCGGCGTCAGTGCCGATGGCCTCTACACGCTCGACCCCAGCGTCGCCGACTTCGACCAAGATCTCGATGAACTGATCGCGCTCGCGGCCACCCGCGGTTTCGAGGCCCCGCGCGATATTCAAGCCAGCCGGATCACCGTCGAAGGCAAGGTGCTGCGCTTCAGTGACGCGACCGCCGGGCAGCTCGCCAGCGGTGTGGCAGGCGCCAGTTTCTCTGCCCTCAATGCAAGCGCTGGCACCCTGCTCGACGTGCCCGGCTACGGCGGCGGCGTGCCGCGCGACGGCACCGCGTTTGGCCTGACCGAATCCGGCCTGCGCGCTGCACCGGCAGGCCAGTTCAACGGCCGCGAGGCCTTTGTCTGGGTCGATGCCTTCGATGCTGCGCGGCATGCGCCGCGCGCTGGCAGTGAGAGCAGCGGCGCGCTCAGCGAAGCCGAGGTGAGCGCGCTGCTGGCGGAAGCACTTGCGGTGGCCGAAGCCAGCCGCGCGCAGATCCGTCGCCCGCTGGGTTCGAACGCGCGGGTCTCGATCGCCGTGGTCGACAGCAGCGGCGAGATCCTCGGCATGGTGCGCTCACGCGATGCCCCCGTGTTCGGCGCTGACGTCTCGCTGCAGAAGGCGCGCTCAGCGGCGTTCTTCAGCGCGCCGAACGCCGGCGATTTCATTCGCAGCCTCAGTGAGCCCACGGTGCTGCTGGACGCGAGTCTCGCGCCGCGCCGCACGATCGATCTGCGGCCAGCCGCCGCCACGTTCGAGGCCTTTCTCGGCCGCGCCGCGCTGGACGGCAGCGTCGCCTTCTCTGCGCGCGCGATCGGCAATCTCGCGCGCCCGTTCTATCCCGACGGAATCCTCACCGCCAACCCAGGCCCGCTGTCGGCGCCGCGCGGCCAGTGGAGCCCCTTCGCCACCGGCTTCCAGCTTGATCTGGTGTTGAACGGTATCGTCCAGCACGTGGCCCACACCGCGGGTCTGCCGGGCTTCGTCAACGACACGCCGGACAACTGCGCCGGCGTCGCACTGGGCAGCGGCGCATCGACGGCGCCGACGCGCCAGCTCGCCAACGGGCTGCAGATCTTCCCCGGTGGGGTGCCTGTGTACCGCGGCGATCGCATGATCGGCGCGGTTGGCGTGTCGGGTGACGGCATCGACCAGGACGACATGATCGCGTTTCTGTCCGTGCAGCGCGTCGGCGGCGGTCTCGGCAACGCGCCCGCAGCCCGTCGCGCCGACCAGCTCAGCCCGCTGGGGGCACGACTGCGTTACGTGCAGTGCCCGTACGCGCCCTTCCTCGGCTCGAATGCGCAGAACGTCTGCGCCGGACTGTGAGCATCGACATGGCCTCCACCCACGCGCCGTTGAAACGAACCCTGCTGGTGTTGGGCGTGTTGCTTGGCCTGCTGGCCGCGCGATCGCTGCAGGCGCAGACGCCGGCACAGTCACCCGCAGCGCGGACGCCGCAGACGGGATTGCCCAGCGCCGACGGCTTCGAGCCGACGCGCGCGGGTGATGACCCGGCGCAGGCCTCGCCGCCGCAGTTCAGCCGCAGCCTTCTGCCCGACTGCGAGCCGCTCAAGGCCGAAGACCTCCGCGTGCGCTCAAGACGGCGCCCCGGCGATGCCGGTCTCGACTGCGTTCCGACCTATGACGAGGCCGCTGATCCCCGCACCCGCGCCCGCCTGCGCGACGAGTCCCTGATCGAGCCGCGCGTCGACCACGGCATGCCTTCGCCGCTGGGTGCAGCTTCGCCGGACATCGTGCCGGTGCCCGATCGCTGGCGCATCGTCGACGCCCTGTACGGCGTGAATCTGTGGGACCCGTACAACCGCAATGTTCTGAAGGGTGATCGGCCGGTCCGCAATGGCGACGAGTTCTTCTCGGTCACCGCGATCTCCGACACCGTGCTGCAGACCCAGCGCTCGCCGACGCCGGTCGGTTTCCAGAGCACCGAGCGGCCGGGCGCGAACGACGTGTTCGGGCAGTCGCGCCAGGAGGTCTTCGTCGAGACGCTCCTGGTCGAGCTGGTGTACCTGAAGGGCAATACGGTGTTCCGCCCGCCCGACTACGAATTCCGCCTGACCCCGGCCTTCCAGTACAACCGTGTCGATCTCGAAGAGACGCTGGCGCTGAACGTCGACCCGCGCCGCGGCACGCGCCGCAGCGATCGCCACTTCGGTCTGCAGGCGGCGTTCTATGACTACCACATCCGCGATGTGTCGGAGAACTACGACTTCGACAGCGTGCGCGTCGGCATCCAGCCGATGACCGCCGACTTCCGCGGCTTCCTGTTCAACGATGTGCCGCTGGGCGTTCGCCTGTTCGGCACCCGCAAGAACAACGTGTTCCAGTACAACCTCGGCCTGTTCCGGCGGCTGGAGAAGGACACCAACAGCGGCCTGAACGACCTCGGCGAGTCTCCGCGCAAGGACGACGTGTTCATCGCCAATCTGTACTGGCAGGACCTCGGCAAGCTCGGCCTGACCTCGCAGTTCGCCTTCCTGTACAACCGCAACCGCGAAGACGGCGAGTTCTACTTCGATCGCAACGGCTTCATCGCGCGGCCGGCGAGCTTTGGCGACGAGCGTCCGCGTCGCTACGACGTCGGCTACTTCGGCTACAGCGTCGACGGCCATATCGATCGGCTCAACATCAGCGGCAGCGCGTACTACGCGGCCGGGCGCGAGAAGAACGGTGCCTTCAGCAGCGCGCCCTCGGACATTCGCGCGGCGTTCGCTGCCGCCGAGCTGTCGATGGATTTCTCCTGGGTTCGGCCGCGGCTGTCCCTGCTGTACGCCAGCGGAGATTCCGATCCCTTCGACGACCGCTCGGAGGGCTTTGATGCCGTCTTCGAGAACCCGCTGTTCGCCGGCGCCGACACCAGCTACTGGATCCGCCAGTCGGTGCCCCTGGTCGGCGGAGGTCGAGTGGCGCTGTCGGGTCGCAACGGGCTGCTGAACTCGCTGCGCTCAAGCAAGGAGCAGGGCCAGAGCAACTTCGTGAATCCGGGCCTGCATCTGGTCGGCGCTGGCGTCGATCTGGACCTGACGCCGGAACTGCGGCTGTCCTTCAATGCCAACGGCCTGTGGTTCGATCAGACCGAGGTGCTGGAGGTCGCACGCCAGCAGCCGGACATTCCGCGCCATATCGGCACCGACGTCTCGGCCGCGCTGATCTGGCGACCCTTCATGACCCAGAACGTGGTGATGCGGCTTTCGTACGCGGCCCTGCTGCCCGGCAGCGGGTATCGGGCACTCAATCCGGATCAGGGACGCCCGCACTCGCTGCTGGCCAACCTGATCCTGACCTACTGACGAGGGCGATCATGATCGCGCAGCTATTCGCGGTGGTTCGCTCAAGGCTGGAAACGTTGGCACACATCGCGTGGGCCCCGGCCCATCAACGCCCGCGGTTCGTCAT
>CAZPHV010000001.1:0-202249 GCA_964586455.1 uncultured Aquimonas sp. | reverse complement strand
AGGGTGGGCCCTGGCCCACCGTGGCCTGGACGCCGCCCCGGTCATCCGCGCCTCCGGCATGCTCCCGAAAGCGGGGAAGGGCGGGGCGGGGCTCATCCATCGCCCGCGGTTCGGCTCGTTCATAGGGTGGGCCCTGGCCCACCGTGGCCTGGACGCCGCCCCGGTCATCCGCGCCTCCAGCATGCTCACGAACGCGGACCGGGGCAGGGCAGAGGCCATAGTGGGCCAGGGCCCACCCTATGCGGGTTGGGTGGTTGCGGCGGTGTTGATGCTTGCCTCGGGGTTGAGCCTCGCCGCCGGCGGCAGCTATGAGGCCGTCGAACGCAGCGATCCGATGACTGCACCCGCCCCGGCCGGGCAAAGCGCTGCCGAAGCCCACGCGAAATCCGAGGGCTGCCTCGGCTGCCATACCGAGACGGACATGCCGACCATGCACGCCAACCCGGCTGTGCAGCTCGGCTGCGTGGATTGCCATGGCGGTGACGCGAGCGTGCGCGTCCCCGAAGGCACGACGGCCGGCAGCGAGGACTACACACAGTGGATGCAGCAGGCCCACGTGCTGCCACGCTATCCCGGCGCCTGGCCCAGCAGCGCCACGCCGGAGCGCACCTACACCCTGCTCAACGAAGAGCGGCCGGAGTTCATCCGCTTCATCAACCCGTCCGACTACCGCGTCAACGAATTCGCCTGCGGCGCCTGCCATCAGCAGGTGATCGATGCGACCCGGCGCAGCCTGATGGCGACCGGCGCGATGTTCTGGTCGGCGGCGGCGTACAACAACGGCATCCTGCCCTTCAAGCAGTCGATCCTCGGCGAGAGTTACACCGCTGACGGCCAGCCCGGAAAGCTGCTGGGGCCGATTGCGCCGACGCCGGAAATGAAATCGCACGGCATCCTCGCCGAGCTGCTGCCGCTGCCGGCCTTCGAGACGATCAAGCCGGGCGACAATTTCCGCGTGTTCGAGCGCGGCGGTCGCAACATCCTCAGCCTGTTCCCCGAAACTGGCGTGCCCAATGCGATCGGGCAGATCCAGCGATTGGAAGAGCCGGGCCGCCCCGATATCCGCCAGAGCAATCGCGGCCCCGGCACCGGTGCGCGGATTTCCGTTCCGGTGCTGAACATGCACAAGACCCGCCTGAACGACCCGATGATGTGGTTCGCCGGCACCAACGATCAGCCTGGCGACTATCGGCACTCGGGCTGCGCGTCCTGCCATGTGGTCTACGCCAATGACCGCGACCCGCGCCACTCGGGGCCGTACGCCGCGCACGGCCATGCCGGCATGAGCGCGAGTGCGGACCCGACCATTCCGAAGGACCGCTCGGGGCACGCGATCACCCACGGCTTCACCCGCGCGATTCCGAGCAGCCAGTGCATGGTCTGCCACATGCATCAGCCGAACATGTTCATGAACACCTTCCTCGGCTACACGATGTGGGACTACGAGTCCGACGCTCCGCACATGTGGCCGGAACAGCAGCAGTACCCCGATGCCACGCGCATGCGCGAGGTGCTGGAGCGCAACCCGGAGGGTGCGGCGCCGCGCGGCAACTGGGCCGATATCGATTTCCTCGCCAAGGTCTGGGACCTGAACCCGCAGCTCAGCGACACCCAGTTCGCCGACTACCACGGCCACGGCTGGAACTTCCGCGGCGTGTTCAAGCGCGACCGCGACGGCAACCTGCTGGATGCGGACGGCGCCCAGGTCGCCCATGACGACCCGGAGAAGTTCAAGAAGGCCGTGCATCTGTCCTCGATCCATGTCGATGTCGGCATGCACTGCGTCGACTGCCACTTCAACAGCGATGGCCACGGCAATGGGCACATCGTCGGTGAGGTGGCGATGGCGGTCGAAGTCGGCTGCAAGGACTGCCACGGCGATGCCGACACCTACCCCAGCCTCTACACCTCCAACCCGGCGGCGCTGAACGGCGGCCAGGACCTGCGCCTGCTGCGCACGCCGGACGGCCGTCGTCGCTTCGAGTGGATCGGCGACCAACTCTTCCAGCGCTCGATGCTTGACCCGAATCTGGAGTGGGAAATGAGCCTGGTGCGTGACAGCGTCACGCCCGGCAGTGCCCATTACAACGAGAAGGCTGCGAGAGCCAAGACGATGTCGACCGACACTGCGACGCAGGCCTTCGGGCCGGATGTGGAACCGGCCGACTACGCGCACAGCTCCGAGAAGATGGAGTGCTACGCCTGCCACACCAGCTGGACCACCACCTGCGGCGGCTGCCATCTGCCGGTCGAGGCCAACTGGAAGACCGAGCGCCATCACTACGAGGGCGGTGCGACGCGCAACTATGCGACCTACAACCCGCAGGTCGCGCGCGACGAGGTCTTCATGCTGGGCCGACACAGCCCCGCCAAGGGCGGCAAGATCGCGCCGGTGCGCAGCTCATCCGCTTTGGTTCTGTCGTCGACCAATGCCAACCGCGAGCGCATCTATGTTCAGCAGCCGCCGATCGCGGCCAGCGGTTACAGCTCGCAGGCGATGAATCCGCATTACCCGCACACCGAGCGCAAGACCGAGACCCGCGTCTGCAGCGACTGCCATCTGTCCGCCGATGGCGACAACAACGCGATCCTTGCGCAGACGCTGATGCTGGGTACCAAGTTCATCGATTTCGTCGGCTTCAATGCCTACATTGGCGGTGCCGGCGAAGTAGCGGCGGTGCAGGTGACCGAATGGGACGAACCGCAGGCGGTGATCGGCAGCTACCTGCACCGCTACGCCTATCCGGACTGGTTCAAGGCGCATGAGGAGCGCGGACGTGAGTTGACCACCATGCACCGGCACCGCTCGGGCGAAGTCGGCTGCCTGCAGCTGCGCGGCGAGTACCTGTTTGCTGCCGCCGGTGACGAAGGTCTGCGCGTTTATGACGTCGCCAACATCGCCAACAAGGGCTACAGCCAGCGCATCGTCAGCGCGCCGTTCTCGCCGCTGGGCCAGAGCTCGCGGCTGAAGTCGGCCAATGCGACCTGCCTCAGCCTGGTCACCACCCAGCCCGTGCATCCGGCGCGCAACGAGGGCGAGCAGATGCGGGTCGACAATCAGGAGCAGCCCTTCCACCCGATCTACAACTACGCCTTGGTCACCGACGCGGTCGAAGGTCTGATCCTGGTCGACGTCAACACGTTTGCCGACGCCGAGCCGCGCAACAACCAGATCGCGCGCGCGCTGACCTGGAACCCGGACGGTGCGCTCACCGGCGCGCGCCACATCGAGATGGCCGGCTACCGCGCCTACATCAGCACGCCGCGAGGCGTCGTCGTGGTCAACCTCGATACCCCGCTGGCGCCCAAGGTCGAAGCGCGGATTCCGCTCTCCGGCGCGCGCGCGGCGGCGGTGCAGTTCCGCTACCTGTTCGTGCTCGACGACGAAGGCCTGAAGGCGGTCGACATCACCGATCCGGCCGCACCGCGCGTGGTGGCGAACAACACGATCGCCCTCAATGACGCCCAGCGCGTGTTCGTGGTGCGCGACTACGCCTACGTCGCCGCAGGCAGCGAGGGACTGGTGCTGGTGGATATCCGTAGGCCCGAGGCGATGCGCGAGTACCAGCGCCTGGGCTCGGCCGAGGGGATCGCGGATGCGCGCGACGTGGTGGTCGCCACCACCAATGCCTCGCTGTTTGCCTATGTCGCCGATGGCGGCGAGGGCCTGAAGGTGCTGCAGCTGACCTCGCCGGCCAGCCAGCCCAACTTCTACGGTTTCAGCCCCGCGCCGAAACCCGAGCTGATTGCACGCTATCCAACCCGACGACCGGCACTGAGCCTGTCGCGCGCGCTGGAGCGCGATCGCGGTGTCGATGAAACCGGCGGACAGGTCGCAGTGTTCGGGCGGCTGGGTTCGCGTCCGCTGAACCTCGAAGAGATGCAGCGTCTGTACCTCAACAAGAACGGGGAGCCCTGGTATGTCCACGATCAGCTGCCTGAGTAAGGCCGCCGCGCTGGCCCTGCTCGCCTTCGCCTCCGCTGCGGGCGCGCAGGCGCCCGAGCAGCCGGCGAGTCACCAGCACCTGGGGCCTGCGACCTGCGCATCGAGCGCCTGCCACGGTCGCGTCTCGCCGGAGTCGAACGCCAACGTGCGGCTCGATGAATACCGGATCTGGTCGCGCGAAGATCGCCATGCGCGCGCCTACCAGACCCTGTTGAGCGACGCGTCGAAGGCGATCGCGCGGCGGCTCGGTATCGGCGAGGCCCACGAGGCCAAGGTTTGCCTCGACTGCCACGCCGACAACGTGCCGGAGGAGCAGCGTGGCGAGAGGTTCCAGCTCAGCGACGGCGTGGGCTGCGAGGCCTGCCACGGCGCGGCGCAGGGCTGGCTGGCCTCGCATGCCGAGACCGGCGCCACCCATGCGGACAATCTCGACAAAGGCCTGTATCCGCTGTCCGATGTGGGCCAGCGCGCCGAGCTGTGCCTGTCCTGCCACTACGGCAACAGCGACAAGTTCGCTGGTCACGACATGATGGCGGCGGGGCATCCGCGCCTGTCCTTCGAGCTGGTCGCATTCACCGCCAACCAGCCCGCGCACTTCGATTTTGACGAGGACTACGAGCGCCGGAAGAGCCCGCAGCCGCCGATCCGCCTGTGGATCGAAGGCCTGGCGCATGCGGTTAAGGCGCAAACAGCCCTGCTGCGCAGCGAGCGCGTGCACCGCGGTGGCCTGTTCCCCGAACTCGCAGTGTTCGACTGCCACGCCTGCCATCACCCGATGGACGACCGCCGCAACGCGCAAACGGCCGTGCATGCCGGTCTGGGTCAGGGGGCGGTGCGGATCAACGACAGCAGCGCCCTGCTGCTGATCGCGGCGCTGGACGTGTTCGACCCGCCCCAGGCCACGGCCCTGCGCAGTGAGCTCAACGCCCTGCATCGGGCCAGCGCACGCAGCTTGGCTGACATGCGTTCGGCGGCGGTGCGTATGGACACGCGCATGGGCGCGGTGTTGGAAGCGATCCGCGGCCGCGACTTCAAGCCGGAAGACTTGCGCAACCTTCGCACGGCCCTGCTCAAACGCGCGGGTGCGGGCGCGTTTCGAGACTTCGCTGCCGCCGAGCAGGCCTACTTCGCAATCGAAACCCTGTGCATCGAACTGGGCGAGGGCGAGACCTTGAAGCCGCAGTTGAATCAGCTGTTCGCCAGCCTGGAAGACGAGCACCGTTTCCGCCCCGATCGCTTCTCTACCGCAGCGCAGAGATTGCCGGGCGGGCGATGAAGGCTTGGCGCGTGGGGTGCCTGCGATCCAGAATGGGGGTTCTCACTTCACAGCAGGGCAGGGCGCATGGGCGCTGACAGCAGCGGCTACAAACTGCGATCCGAGGCCGACGGCACCGAAACGCCGATCGCTCACGGCATGGTGGTCGGCCGTGGCGACGACTGCGACCTGGTCATCCGCCTCGGCGTGGTGTCGCGCCGACACGCCCGCATCAATGTGGTCGATGGGCTGCCTTGGGTTGAAGACCTGGGCTCGACCAATGGCACCACCGTCAATGGCGAACGCGTGGCCTCGGCGGCGCGCCTGAAGCCTTCCGACATCGTCTGCTTCGACGATGTGGCCTACCAGGTGCTGGCCGCCTCCGCGGTGATCGCCGCACCGGAAGACCGCGACCGTACGATCCTCGGGGGGCGCGTGTTGGCGGCGGCAGGTGGGCAGGAAGCCACCGTCGACCGCGCGCAGCCCGCCGCTGCGGGGGCGCCTGAGCTCACCGAACGCCCGGAGCCGAAGCGGGCGCCCACGGTGCCTGCAGCCGAGCCCATACCTACGCCCGAGCCCGCGCGCCCGCGATCGCCTGCAGCGGCGGCGCCGATCGAAGGCCTGCCGCTCAGCTGGGCCGAGTCGGATCGGTTGGAGGCGTCTTCGCACACCCAGGCGCTGCCGGTGCTGCTGCGTCAGATCAGCCAGAAATCCGGCGACACCGAAGGCCTGATCGAGGCGGCGCGCCTGCACAGCGCCAGTCGCCATCCTCGGCTGATCGGTCTGAATCACCTGATCGCAGGCCAGGTCTTCGATCTCGACGCCAGCCAGGGCAAGAACAAGTGGGAAATCGGGCGCGAAACGACAGCTGACATACGCATTTCCGACGAGAGCGTCTCGGGCCGGCACGCGCAGATGGTCTGCGAGGATGGCCGCTGGAAAGTGGTCAACCTGATGTCGGTCAACGGCACCTTCGTCAACGGTCGCAAGGTGCTGAGTGCGTATCTGAAAACCACCGACAAGATTCGCCTCGGCAATGTCGAGCTGGCCTTCGATGCCGGCTTGGGGGGAAGTGCGCCGCGCACACCAGCCGCCGGGGCCCCAGGCCTGTGGGCACGCCTGCGCACGGCGCTCAAGCGCGTGTTCCGAAGCGGCTGACGCCGCCGCTCTCACTTTCGTAGGTGGGCGCCGAGCGCAGCGAGGCCCAACATCGCGCGCGTCAGGGATCGGCAAGCGCTGAAGTCTGCGGTGTTGGGCCCGCGCTGCGCTTGGCCCAACCGACAGAAGCGCCGCTCCGCCCAAGCGGCGCAGGCAAGGTTGCGCTGAAGGAGCCAAAGATGTCGGTGCGCGAGCGCG
This sequence comes from uncultured Aquimonas sp., assembly GCA_964586455.1. Taxonomy (GTDB): domain Bacteria; phylum Pseudomonadota; class Gammaproteobacteria; order Xanthomonadales; family Xanthomonadaceae; genus Aquimonas. The sequence goes on along the minus strand of CAZPHV010000001.1, from coordinate 195,692 downwards.
GCCGACGCAGCGCACTGTGGTCGCGTGCGCCGCAAGGGCCGCAGACCCTACGCCCGCGTGTGTCGCAGGCGCCGATATGCATCTCCCGCATTGGTCCTGCTGAGGCTGAGCGCCTATCCTTCCAGGTTCGTCTTTCCCGGAGCCTTCGCGATGTTCTTCGAGCTGCAGCCCGCCCCGTCTGATCCCATCCTCGGCCTGATGGCCGCGTTCCGCGCCGATCCTCGGCCGCACAAGATCGACCTGGGCGTGGGCGTCTACAAGGACGAGTCCGGTCATACACCGGTGCTTGCCTGTGTAAAGCTCGCCGAGGCACGTCGCACCGAGCGTGAGGACAGCAAGACCTACATCGGCATGGCTGGCGATCCCGGCTTCAATGCCGCGCTCGAAAAACTTGCTCTAGGCGATGTGCAGGCGCTGGCCGAGGGCCGTGTCGCCACCGCGCACACGCCAGGTGGCACCGGCGCACTGCGGGTCGCCGCCGAGCTGATCAAGCGCGCGCGCCCTGATGCCACGGTGTGGGTCAGCGACCCGACCTGGGGCAACCACCCTTCGGTGTTCAAGGCTGCCGGACTGAAGGTGCGCGAATACCCCTATTACGACCCGGCGACGCAGTCGCTGCGTGGCGAGGCCATGCTCGAAGCCTTGGCCAAAGTGCCAGCCAATGACGTGGTGCTGCTGCACGCCTGCTGCCACAACCCCAGCGGCGTCGATCTGGAACCGCAGCACTGGCAGGCGGTCGCTGAACTTGCCGAGAAGCAGGGCTTCCTGTGCTTCGTCGACATGGCCTACCAGGGCTTCAGCACGGAGCTCGATGCCGACGCCTTCGGCCCGCGCCTGCTCGCGCAGCGTCTGCCCGAAATGATTCTGGCGACCTCGTGCTCGAAGAACTTCGGTCTGTACCGTGAGCGCATCGGCGCAGTCAGCGTGATCGGCCACAGCGCCGCTCAGACCCAGGCGACGTTCTCGCAGCTGCTGTCGGCCATCCGCAACGTCTATTCGATGCCGCCGGCGCACGGCGCAATCCTCGTGCGCGAGATCCTCGACGATGCCGAGCTGAGAGCGCAGTGGGTGCAGGAACTGGCCGATATGCGTGGCCGTATCAACCACTACCGCAGCGCGATGGTGCAGGAAATTCGTGCTTCCGGCGTGGACCGCGACTTCGGATTCATCGAACGTCAGCGCGGCATGTTCAGCTTCCTCGGCATCAGCCCCGAGCAGGTCGAGCGGCTGAAGACCGAGCACGCGATCTATATGGTCGGTAGCAGCCGCATGAACATCGCGGGGCTGTCGGCCGCGAATCTCGGGCATTTTGCGAGCGCGCTCAAAGCGGTGCTTTGATTGAGAGCCGGGATTGGGGATTCGGGATTCGGGATTCGTCCGACGGCTGACACCGCCATACGAGCTTTGGGTCTGCGCTGTCGCTTGTCGTCGTGACCGCGCCCAGCAACGGCGATGCCCTGCGGCTTAGACTCTGCCGGCTTCGAATCCCCAATCCTGGCCCTAGCGCTCATCGGCGCGCGGATCGATGGTCCGCAAGCGCGCCTCTCCGCTCCGCAATCCCAGCTCTCAAGGTCGCCCCGAGTCACTCCGGTAGCGATCCAGCCGCGCCTGCTTGCCCAGCGGGAACAGGATCTGCGGGATCACCGCTTCGATCGGGGTCTTGCCGATCTTCAGTCGATACAGGCCGTCGACGCCGCCGACCGAGTCGATTTTCAGCGACAGGAAGTTGTCGGTCGAGAAGGGCTTGCCGGGTACGAAGTCCATGGCCAGCGCCTGCAGCCGGCCGAGCACATCAGGGAGCGGGATCACCAGCCGCTTGAGCTGCATGCCGCGCGCGGTGTAGCGCACGATTTCGGCGAGCGTCAGGGTCTCGGGGCCGTAGAGCTCATAGGTCTGGCTGTAGGCGCCCGGATCGTCCAGGGTCTGAACCATCGCGGCCACCACGTCGCCGACGTAGACCGGGGCGAACCTGGCGTTGGCGCGGGCCAGCGGGATCACCGGCGAGATCGACAGCAGGAACTTGAACCGGCTGAACAGGCCGTCGCCCGGCCCGAAGATGACCGAGGGCTGGTAGAGGGTCCAATCCAGTCCAGAGGCTTTGACTGCGGCTTCGGCTTCGCCGCGGGTCTTCAGGTAATGACTGTCGCCCCGACCGGCGTTGAGTGCGCTCATCTGCAGCAAGCGTCGCACGCCGGCGGCCTTGCAGGCATCGATCACGCAGCGGGTCAGGTCGACATGAGCGCGCTTGAAGCCGCCGCCGCCGAAGCCGGCCTCGTTGAGGATGCCGACCAGGTTGATGACCGCGTCGGCCCCCTGCAGCGCAGCGGTCAGCGCGGCGCTGTCATTGGGGTCGGCCGGGCGCACGCGGACCCGCGGCAGCACCGAAAGCTGCGGCTTGGCGGAGGGGTTGCGGCTCAGCACATCGATCTCGTGACCGAGGGCGGAAAGGCGGGCGACGAGGTGGCTGCCGACAAAGCCGGTGCCGCCAAGAATGACGATCTTCATGGGTGGGAGTTCCAAATGCGGCGTGCGCTGCTGCACACGCGAGGACGCGAAGGGTATCAAGCGCGCGCCTTGCCGGCGCGAAGCCTGTGCACGCGGGCTGCTCTGTGCGGCGCCCGGCGTCAGCGTGCCGCCGCTCCCGCGCTGCGCATGCGCTCGATCCAGCGCGCATGCGCCTTCGGTGTGGGGCTGGCCACCAGGCCGATCAGCGTGTGCCGCACGGGGCCGAAGCCGACAAACCGCAGCACGTTACGCTCCAGGCTCTTGAGGCTGTGAGCGCGGTAGAACCAGCGGTAGACGAAGCCGGGCATGCCCATGGTCACGACGACATGCGCGCTGCGGCCCTTCAACGGCTTGAGCTCCGTCGGCCCGCGGTCGCCGCCCGGGGCGGTGATGCCCGGGCGCAGCACCTGCTCCAGCGCCGCCTTGGTGTGGGCGGGCAGGTCGCCCAGCCACATCGGGTAGCAGAACAGCAGGTGTTCGCACCACAGCAGCGCGTCCTGCAGCGCCTGCAGGTCGGGCGGTGGCGGGCCGTGTTCCCAGTCGTGGGCGGTGCGCAGCAGCGGCACATCGATGCTACCCAGATCGATGCGGCGCACCTCGTGGCCGGCCGCGAGTGCGGCTTCGGCATAGGTGTCGGTGAGCCTGCGGCCGAAGCGTGCGGGGTCGGGGTCCGGGTGGCCCTGCAAGACCAGGATGCGGGTGGACATGGGCGTGCTCCTTGGCGTCGGCTGGCTAGGAGCCTGTCGGGCTTTGGTGGTCGAAGCGAAGACTCGGCTGCGTGAGGACAGGTTTTCGGCGATTTGCAGGCCCATAGCAGCGCTATGGGTCAAGAATCGGCGGATAGTGGACCGCGCAGACGGGTTTGCAGCCCGGCCGACCAAAGCCCGACAGGCTCCTAGAATCGGGTGACGACAGCACTGTCGACCGATTCAACGCAGTACGCCTTGAGGCGCGTCAAACCGGCCGCTGCGCGCGCCAGTGCTGCCGACTCTGGCCCCAGATTTCGATGTGCATGTCTTCCAGGGGCGGCGGCAGTTGCCCCAGCCCGCGATTGCGGGCGCCCAGTCGTTCCGCAAGTCGCTGCGAGGGCCGATTGTCCGGAGCGATGCAGTGGATGACGTCTGGCCAGTCCAGAACGTCGAAAGCCCAGTCGATGCAGGCGATCGCTGCTTCCCGCGCATAGCCCTGGCCCTGGTGGGCACTGAGCAGACCCCAGCCGACCTCGGTACCCGGCCAACCCTCCGGCTGCCAGGGGCCGATCCGACCGAGCCAGCGCCCGCTGCTGCGCTCGATTACCGAAAACATGCCGAAGCCCTGGATCTGCCAGCTGCCCACCATGGTCAGGAAACCGCGCCACGCGGCAGCCCGGGGCTGGACGCCACCAATGAAGCGCGCCGAGTCGGGGTCCGCCATCAGCTGGGACCAGCCCTCGAAGTCAGGCGCCTCCGGCGGGCGCAACAGCAGACGTTCCGTTTTCAGCTCGGGCATGGTCCTTGCTCCTTCGGTGCTGTGAAGGTTGATGACGTTTGGCGCCCGCCTGCGGACGGGGCGATGTGAGAAAGTTCCGCGTTCGATAGGTCACCAAGGGGGACAGGTTAGTGCGCTCAGCGGTCTCAGGCGAGGAGCAACCCCACGGGCTTGGTGCTCGTTCAATCGGGCTGATGTTGATCGCCATGCTGTGTACCGTCGCCCAGGCTCAGCCTGCGGGGCAGTCGTCTGACGCCTTGTTGGACCAGTGCCGTGACCTGCGACAGGAGCGTCCGCGCGAAGCGCTGGGCCTGTGCGATTCGGCGGCGGAACGTTTGAGTGAGCAGGGGAAATTCGACGCCGCCTTCGAAGCGCTGATGCACGTGGCGCAGCTTGGTATCCAGGGTGGCGAGCTGGAACGCACACAGGCTGCGCTGGATCGCGCCACCTTGATGCTGGGCGAGGTGGAGGATCCACTGGCCTCGCACCGTATCGCGCGCCGCCGCGGACAATTGGCCTATGCGCAGGGCGCGCCGGCCGCTGCGCTGGGGCGCTTTCTCGAGGCGCTTGCCATTGCGCGCTCGGTGCGGGACAGCGCAGCAATCGCGATCAGCGAGAATGACGTCGGCGTCGCCTACTGGCAAATGGGCGATTACAGCGCCGCACTGGGCCACCTGCAGGCCAGTCTGGCGGCGAAGCAGGAGCGGGGCGACCGCGATATCGCCAGCACGCTTGCCAACATCGGCGGGCTCTACGGTGAGCTGGGTGACTCCAGGCGCGCCATCGACATGCTTGAGCGCGCGCTGGCCCTGCACCGTGCCGGCGGTTCGCAGCCGCTGATTGGCGGCGCGCTAGAAGAGCTGGCCCTGCTCGAGGCCGCCGCCGGCAAGCTGGATGTGGCGCGCGCCAGTCTGGACGAGGCCTGGTCGCTGTATGAGACCTCGAATGCGTCGCGAGAGCGCATGCGCTTGGCGCTGCGGCGGGCGCGCATCGAGGCGGGGCACGCCCCTGAACTCGCCCTGGCCTGGCTGCAGCGGGCGCGCGAGGCGGCCGCCCAGCTCGGCCGCAGTGAGCTGCTGGCGGCCGAAGTGATTGAAGCCCAGCTGGCCGAATCGCCCGAGGAGGTCGGCCGCGCTTACGCAGAGCTGCAGCGTGTGCTCGCGCAGGACGCCGACATCGAACCTGCGCTGGTGCCGCAGGCACATGAACTGCTGGCCACACTTGCCGAACGCCTGGGCCGGCCTGTCGATGCCTTGAGCCATCTGCGCGAGCACTTGCGCCTGCAGGCGCAGTTGGATCAAGCCCGGCACAGTCAGCGGCTGGATGCCCTGCGGGTGCGGCTGGACCTGACCCTGGCCGAAGCCGAGCGCGACCGTCTGCAGCGTGCCAATGCCCTGCAGACTTCTGAGATCGCCCGACGCAGGGCGCAGACACTCGTGCTGGGCGCTGGCGCGCTGCTGGTGGTTGCCGGTCTGGTGCTGTTCTTTCAGCGGCGCCTCTATCTGCAACGCCTGCTGGCCCGCGAAGATCGCCAGCGCTTGGAGGCGCGTGTCGCCGAGGCGCGCCGCGCCGCCGATGCGCTGCGCGCCGACCTGCGTTCGCTCGAATGGCTGCTCGACCGCGAGCGCAGCCCCGCCCTGGTCTTCGACGCCGGCGGGCAGATCCGCGCGGTGACCCGTGCCGCTGCAGAACTGCTTGGCGCCAGCGCCGAGAGCATTCGCGGCACCCAGCTTGCCAGCGTGATTGGCGACGCGGCCGCTTCGGCGGTACAGGCACGCGTCGAGCAGGCGTCGTTGGCAGACGATGAACAGGTCGAGCTACCGATCGACACAGATGATGCGAGCGACTTCGCCGGGCTCAGTTTCAGTCTGCAGCGGCTGGCGCTTGAAGAGGAACTGGGGGTACTGCTGCTGCAGCCCAGGCCGGCGCTGGATGCGGTCGCCGCGCCGGCAGCCCCATCGCGAGAAGTCGGAGCCGATGCGATCGAGGCTGCGTCGCTGCTCGGCACCATGGACCCTCAGGAGCGCTTTCGTGGCCTGTTGGTCTCGCTGATGCAGCTGAGTCTGGATCTGTGGGAGCGCCAGACCCGCAAGACCCGGATCGATCTGGCCGAGCGCAGTGGCGTATGGCGCATCACCATCGACGAGGGCCGGCTGCGCGTACGCGCCATGGATCGCTATCTGAGCCTCGATACGCTGCCCGAGAAGCCGCGCTGGCGCGAAGTGCTGCGCACGGCGTACTTCGTGCTGGCCGAACTAGAGCTGACTGGCGAGCAGCGCCAGCATATGGAGACCCTCGTCGAGTCGGTGCTGAATTGGACGCGCAAACGGCCCTGAGCAAAGCGTTCAGGTCGCGAGGCCAGCGCAGCGGAGCCTGGCTGCGGGCGCGCAGCTCCCGGCGTGTCGCAGACCCGGCGCTGCGCGAGGTCAAGAGTGGGCGGTGAGTGGCTGGTGCGCGGAGCGGGTCGCGTGCAAACGCGGCCAGGGGTTCGAAGTCGCAAGGCTGCGGCGTTCTCGCGCAGCACGGAGCCGAGGCGGCTGATCGCGACGGTGTGACCGGTTCGGGTTGGCGAAAGGCGGGCGTGCCCCGGCAGTGCTGGTCGGACGCGTTGGGTGCGGTGTCGGGCTGAGGGTGTGTGAAAACCATCTGCGTTACTGCGGCCGCCGCTGAACGCCGCTGGCGGCTGCGCGCTAAGCAATTTCCGCGGTCATTGGCTCGCCAAACGCCTTTGCATGCACACGCCGCGCCTCGCCACGGGAGCCCAGCGACGGCCTCGCTAGGGCGCCTGGGCTTTTCACACGCTCCGGACGCAGCCCGCGCGGCGACAACGGTCTGCAGAGCAGCAGCGTGTCACGAATGCATCCGGTAGCGGCTGCAGCCCAAGTGCGACGCCCAAAACACAGCGAGCCCGGCGGTGAGGCCGGGCTCGCGGGACTCTACTCTCAGCCTGCTGCTGCCGCGGTCGGTCGCGGGTCCAGGGAGATCGTGTCAGCGTGTTCGAGCCGCGCGCTACTGGCAGCGCAGACAAACGCCAGCCACGCCCTGCGAAAGTCGGTAACTTCCGGTGTTCCCCTCGATCAGGGACTGCGGCCATTCGGCCACTGCAATCACCTGGCCGGCGTGGCTCTTGCCCGAGGTCGAAAGGGCGAATTGCGAGCAATGCGCCTTCGACACGGCGTTGGCGATTTCGATCTCGTACTGTGCCTCGACTTCCTCGGGCGGATCGCTGGGATAGTCGTCGTCGAACTGGCCAACCATCTTGAACGGCGTTGCATCGAGGTCGCCGACGCCGTTGATTTCTTCGACCGCTTCCACTTCCTCAGGCGGATCGCTGGGATAGTCATCATCAAACTCGCCTACCATCTTGAAGTCGAGATCATTGCGCTCGTCCCTCAGTCCCTGCTCGAGCTGAAGGCCCTGAAACGCCGCAGGGTGCAGATGGAATTCAGCGACAGGCACGAGGCTACCCGTGCTGCACCATTCGGCTGAGGGCAGATCGATGCCGCGGGTGTCTGCCGAGAGCATCAGGAAGCTGCCGGCCGTGATCAGGCTGATGACGAAGACGCGCATGGGACACCTCGTGGGCTGCGGTGGTTGGGTCTCCACCTAAGCGCGGAATGGGCCTGCTTGTCGACCTTAATCTGGGACTATTTGGGAACATTTGGCAGCACGGTCGCCGAAATTTCAGTGATTTTTGTGGTCTTTGTGAGTGTTTGCCTTTTGCATGCCAGGCCGGTGGATACGGTTGTGCGGATACCAAAGCGGCTGTGCGGGTACCGATCGGCGCAGCGTGCCATGCATGCACCCGTTCCTCGCTGCGGCAATTCGCGGGTGCGCACAGGTGTGGGCCGTCCGAGCCGAGGTGCGGGTCATCGGCAAGCAACGAGCCGGCGCTACACTTCAGCCACTTACCGGTTTATGGGCGCCCTCATGCATCACGTATCCCACGTTCCACACCCTGCCGCACGCCGCTTCATTGAATGCACGGCCGTGTTGACTGCGGTGCTGGCAGTGGGCGGCTGCGCATACAGGCCAACGCCCTCGATTGCGCACGCCTCCAATTCGGTCGAGCCTATCTTGCGCGCCTCAGCGCACGATGAGTCGCCGCGTGCCTGGTTCGACTCGGGCGCTGAAGCGGCCGCGTCGCGCGGCGCCGGCAATGCCAATGCGCGCAATCTGATCGTCTTCATCGGCGACGGCATGGGCCCGACCACGGTCACAGCCGCGCGCATCCTCGATGGGCAGCGACGTGGTGCGACCGGCGAGGAAAACCTGCTGAGTTTTGAGGCGTTTCCGCATACCGGCTACAGCAAGACCTACAACACCGATCTGCAGACGCCGGATTCTGCCGGCACCATGACTGCGATGCTGAGCGGCGTGAAAACCCGTGCCGGCGTGATCGGGCTCGATGGCCGCGCGCGCTACGGCGACTGCGCTTCAGCGCAGGGTGCCGACCTGCCCAGCCTGCTGCAGCTGGCCGAACAGGTCGGGCTTGCGACGGGCGTGGTCACCACCACCCGCATCACCCACGCGACTCCGGCAGCGGCTTACGCACACACGCCGCTCCGTGATTGGGAAGCCGATGCACTGGTGCCCGCAGCCGACCGCGCAGCCTGCGCCGATATCGCGCGGCAGTTGATCGAGTTCGATCATGGCGATGGCATCGAGGTGGTGATGGGTGGCGGCCGGCAGATGTTCATGCCGGTAACCCAGTCCGACCCCGAGTACAGCGAGCTGCGCGGCCTGCGCGAAGACGGCCGCGATCTGATCGCGGAGTGGCAGGCGCGTTATCCCGGTGGCAAATACGCCTGGGACCGCAACAGCTTCGACGCGATCGACTTCAATACCGTGGATAAAGTGTTCGCGCTGTTCCAGCCGGGCCATATGCAGTACGAACACGACCGCCCAGGTGATGCGGGCGGTGAGCCCAGCCTGGCCGAAATGGTGTCGGCGGCGATCCGCAGGCTGCAGCGCAGCGAGGCCGGCTTCGTTCTGGTGGTCGAGGCGGGCCGCATCGACCACGCCCACCATGCCAACAACGCCTACCGCGCCCTGACCGACACCATCGCTCTGTCCGAGGCCGTGGCGGCAGCGCAGGCGGCGACGTCGGTCGAGGACACCTTGATCCTCGTCACCGCCGACCACAGCCACGTGCTGAGCTTCGCCGGCTACAGCCACCGCGGTAACCCGATCCTCGGCAAGGTCAGCGACCGCACCGGCACCGATGACGTGGTTCTCAAGCGTGATCTGACCGGTCGCGTCTTTACGACGCTGGGCTATATCAACGGCCCCGGCTACGCCAGCGAGAGCGAGCTGCAGCCCGCCGGTGCGAAGCGCTATCCGCATGATCCCACGCGCTTCGCTGCCATCGATGCGCGGCCCGATCTGGAGGCGGTAGACACCACCGCGCCGGATTTCGTACAGCCCAGCCTATGGGCCCTGCGCAGCGAAACCCACGGCGGCGAAGACGTCGGCGTGTACGCGCTCGGGCCCGGCGCCGAGACGGTGCGCGGTGTAATGGAGCAGAACGTAATCTTCCACCTGCTGCTGCAGGCGAACCCGACTCTACGCGGCGTGGCTGAGCGCGCCGGGCCGCGCTGAGGGGTCGCTGCAGAGCGGGTAGCTGATTTGCCAAAAGCAGAAGACGGCCTTTGGCCGCCTCTGCTTTTGGGGAGTCCGGCTGATGCGTGCATCAGCGCCGTTGGAGCTGGCTCAAGCCGCCGGGACGTTCTCCCTGCTCACATGGTCAGGGCATCACGAGGCTGTTCGCGCAGCCTCAAGGGCGACGGTGCAGGCGAAATCAACACGCCGTCGCTGCGGCCCGCTGCTTCGCGTGCCAGCGACTCAAGCGGGCGTCCTAGCGGGCTGGAAAGGTCGTACATCACCGGCGGGCTTTGCGGTGCATTGCCGCCGCTTGCGACCCGCATACCTTCAATGGAGAACCGGATCGGAACCAGCATCTGGTGAGGTTCGCCGTCTGCGCGCGGCTCCACGAACTCGAAGCTCCACTGCTCGATCGCCGCCACCGAAGACCGCACGAACGGTTCGACCAAGCGGCGATGGCGGTGCTCGTTGCGGACGCCCGGATTGAGCACCCGGGCGGTGACGGGTTCGGCCAAGGCTACGTCGCCCGCATCGTCCAACGTCACCCGCAGCAGCACTTCAGCGGCAATACGATTTTGGATCGAGCCGGCGGGATAGCGCGGGGCTTTCAGTTCCCGGGCCAGCGGCTGGCCGAACTGGACTTCACCGAAAACCAGCTGGTACCCGACCTCGGATTTCAACTGGTCGAGGCGCAGGTGCACCGAGGTACGAATGCGCCGGGCCTCGCCCTCCAGCAGATACGGCTCGAATGCCCAGCTCCGCATGATGTCGAGAACGCGCTCTTGGATATTCGGCAGCAGGGTGTTGCGGCGCAGGCTGACCTGCACGACGCGTCCAGCGTCGTCCACATGGATCACGCCGGCGACGTGGATCGATTCGATGATCTGGGCGTTCTGATCGATAGCCGGTGATTCGGCGAACGCAGGCAAAGCGATCCAGGTGGGGAGTGCCATGGCGGCGGCAAGCAAACAGACACGAAGTTTCATTGAGGGAACATCCTCTGGTAGGCGGGTCAAGGCGGCGCTGGGATCTCGCGGGACGCGTCGAGTGACCGCGTCACGCGCGAAGTGTGCCCATCGATTGGGTTGAAACAGCGCCACCCTGTCAGATCTGACAGGATCAGGCGCGCGGCCGAGATGCCAACCTGCGTCGCGTGTGGTGTGCGAATGCCGCGCTTGCGCTCAGCGCAGCATCGAGACCTGCATCAACGTGCCCTGCGGCAGCGCGCGCGTACGCGCAAGCAGGGTCTCGGCGGAGATGCCGCTGGCTTCCAACGAGGGATAGGCGCGGGCGGGGAATTCACGTGCGCTGCCGCCTTCCTCCTGCATCGCGTAGTCGAACGTGACCACCGCCTGCAGGCGACCCTCGGCATTGGCTTCGGCCATCAGGATGGTCCATCCGCTCACACTGCTTTGAGCGCGCTGAATGAACTCCTGCAGTGAGGCGTCGCGCTCGCGGTCGTCGCCACTGGCTCGCGGCAGCGCGCTCAGGATCGCTGCCAGCGGTTCCGAGCCAAGTACCTTGCCCTCGGTATCCACCTCGACCAGCAGCCACAGCAGGGCGCCATGGCCGCGGTTCATCGCGGTTTCGGGAAACGGCGCAAAGCTCTGCGCGGTGGCCACCGGCTGGCCCATCAAGATGGAGGCGACCACGAGCCTGCGCCCCTCGCCGCTGCCCTCGAAGCCGATCCGGAACAGGGCGGAAGTGCGCACGCGGCGCGCCTGTCCTTCGACAACCACCGGCTCAAAGCGCATGCGCAGGATGCTGTTGGAGACGCCCTCGCGAACGTAGGGCAGCAGCAGGCCGGCGTCGTGGATCTCGACTTTTTCCACGCTGCCGTCGGCGGCCAAGTCAAGAATGGCGTTGACGGCCAATGCTTCTTCGCCCTGAGCACGCGCGCCGGAGGCGACCAGAAGCACACAGAGGCCAAGAAACAGGGACAGCAGGGCAGGGCGAGACAGCATGATCGGATCCGGAAGCAGCGCCGCAGGCAGCGGACGAGACTTGGCAGTGTGCCAGAGCGGGCAGGGGGCGCCGATGTTGTAGCGCCTTTGCTCGTCTGACCCTGCAAATGCAAACGGCGGCCCAAAGGCCGCCGTTTGCTGGGCGATGCGATGAGAACAGCGCGTTTACAGCGCCTTCTCAAGCTCCGGCACGATCTGGAACAGGTCGCCGACGAGGCCGAAGTCCGCGACCTCGAAGATCGCCGCCTCCGCGTCCTTGTTGATCGCGACGATGGTGCCGGCGTCCTTGATGCCGGTGAGATGCTGGATCGCGCCCGAGATGCCGCAGGCGATATACAGCTCCGGCGCGATGATCTTGCCGGTCTGGCCGACCTGCAGCTCATTCGGCACATAGCCGGCGTCTACCGCCGCGCGCGAGGCGCCTACCGCCGCGCCGATCTTGTCAGCCAGGCTGTAGATGATCGCGAAGTTCTCGGCCGATCCCAGCGCGCGCCCGCCGGAGACCACCTTTGACGCGGCCTGCAGGTCGGGGCGGTCGCTGCTGCCCTGCTTCAGCTCGACGAAGCTGGTATGGCTGGGCAGTTCCACATCAGCGCTGACGGCTTCGATAGCTGCGCTGCCGCCTTGGCCAGTGGCCGGCCACGAGGCCGCGCGCACGGTCGCGACCACCGGCTTATCGGCCGGCGCCTCGACGGTGATGATCGCGTTGCCGGCATAGATCGGACGGGTGAAGCGATGGCTGCCTTCGACGGTCATCAGGTCGGAGACCTGCGGTGCATCCAGCAGCGCGGCAATCGCCGGCATCACGTCCTTGCCGAAGCTGCTGCTGGGGCCGAACACGTGGCTGTAGCCGGCGGACAGTTGGGCGATCACCGGTGCGGCCTGCTGCGCCAGCAGATGCGCGAAGGCGGGATTGGCAACCGTCAGCACTTTCGCCACGCCCTCAATCGCCGCTGCCTGCGCCGCCAGCTCAGTGGGCTCCACGGCCAATACGGCGATGTGAATTTCAGCGCCGGCAACGGAGCGGGCGGCGGTCACGCAGCGCGCGACGGCACCGTTCAACTGGCCGTTCAGATGGTCGGCCACGATCAGGATCTTGCTCATTCGAATCTCTCCCGTGCGGCCGGCGTCAAGCCAGGCCCTTGGCCTTGAGTGCGGCGACCAGTTCGCCGACGTCCTTCACCATCACGCCCTTGCTGCGCTTGGCAGGCGGTGCGTAGGAGAGGGTCTTGAGGCCGCCACCCAGCGCCACGCCAAGGTCGGCGATCTGCAGGGTTTCCATCGGCTTGGACTTGGCCTTCATGATGTCGGGCAGCTTGATGAAGCGTGGCTCGTTCAGACGCAGATCAACCGTGATCACGGCGGGCAGCTGCACCTTCAGCACCTCAAGGCCCGCGTCGACCTCGCGGGTGACGGTGGCGGCACCGTCGGCCACTTCGACCGCGCTGGCGAAGGTCGCCTGCGGGCGCCCCCACAGCGTGGCCAGCATCTGGCCGGTCTGGTTGGCGTCGTCGTCGATCGCCTGCTTGCCCAGCAGCACGATGTCCGGCTGCTCCTTCTCGATCAGCTTCAGGAACACCTTGGCGGCTTCCAGCGGCGACACCGGCTGATCGCTGACCACGTGCAGGGCACGGTTGGCGCCCATGGCAAGGCCGTTGCGCAGATGCGCCTGGGCGTCGGCGGGGGCGATGGTGGCCACGATGACTTCGGTGGCCACGCCTTTCTCACGCAGGCGCAGGGCCTCTTCCAGCGCGATCTCGTCGAAGGGGTTGGGGGAGAGCTTGACGCCATCGGTGACCACACCGCTGCCATCGGGCTTCACCTGGATACGCACGTTGTAGTCCACGACGCGCTTGTAGCCGACCAGGATCTTCATCGGACGGAGATTCCTTTGCGAGGGTTGAAGGGGAGGCGGCGTGAGCGCCGGCCGAAACCCCGCGATTCTAACCGCGCGGGTTTCGAATACCTACTCGATACCAGTCGCGGAACTGGACTATGGACGTGTGGGCGTGCTGCGGGCGTGTAGCAGGCGGTCGTGATTTGCCAGCCGGGATTCGGGTGGCAGTAGTCGGGGCCATGGTGGGCCAGGGCCCACCCTATAAGGCGCCGTGAGTCATAGGGTGGGCCCTGGCCCACCACAAGCCCCACGCCCGCCCAGTCCCACAACAACCGCCAAGCCCACCGCGGCCCCCCTTGAGCCGCACGCTCGCCTCGGCCGAAGGCCGAGTCCGACCTCAAGCGCGCTCGCGCAGTTTGTCCCGCAGCGTCGCCACGAAGCGATCCGCGGCATCGGCCGAGGTGTGGAAGAACAGCGAGGGCTCGGTCAGTTCGAGCTCGAGCAGCTGCGGGCCCTTGGGCGAGGGCAGCAGGTCGACGCGAGCATAGGTGAGGCCGGCCACGGGCAGCGCAGCCAGCACCTGGCGGGCGGTGGCCATTTCCTGTGCCGAGGGCTCGCGGGCGGTGATGTGCTCGGCGGCGAACAGGGCACGGGTCGGGCCCTCGCCGCGCTTCAGCAGCGGACCCTTGCGAATGGCGTGCGAGAACTTGCCGCCGAAGAACAGCAGGGCGGTTTCGCCAGCGCTGTCGACCTGAGTCAGATACGGCTGCACCAGCACATGGCGACCGGCATCGAGCAGGCGCTCGACGTGCTGCACGGCGGGGCCGCGCTCGGACTCCACATACCGCTGGGTATCGCGCGAACCCGCGCCCACGGTCGGCTTGACGACGAACTCCGGCCAAGCGGGAAAGCCGTCTGCGCGCTCGCCGGGCGCGATGAAGAAGCTCTCGATCACCGGCAGACCCTTTTTGGCCAGCTCACCGAGATACCGCTTGTCGGTGTTCCAGCGCACGATCTCCAGCGGGTTGAGCAGTCGAGTCTGCGCGCTCACCCGAGCGCACCAGGCCAGGAACTCGGCCAGACGCTGGGTGTAGTCCCAGGTCGAGCGGAGCAGCACCGCATCGAAGCGCGACCACGACACCGTGACGTCGTCCCAGACCAGGGTCTCGTGCGCGATGCCGGCGCGATCCAGGGCTTCGCGCAGCGGCGGCAGATCCTCGTCGAGATCGAGGGCGGGCAGGGTGGAAGCGATGGCGATACGGGTCATGGGCTGGAGATCGGGGTGAGTAGAGAGGAACTAGTGGAGAGGAACGAGTGGAGAGGAACGGATGGAGAGGAACGAGTCGGGCGGGCTGGGGCGCAGTCTAGGCGAATCGCCAGCCGCCAACGCACCGCGTTGACTCGTTTCTCTTTCCTCTCCACTCGTTGCTCTTTCCTCCCCGCTCGTTCCTCGTGTCCCTCAGCTCGCTCTCCTCTGAAGTCACCGCGTCAACTCCCGCGCCAGCAGCCCCAGCAGCACGCTGTCCTGTACGCCGCCGCCCACCCGATAGCGTTCGCGCGCATAGCCCTCACGCTTGAAGCCCAGCGATTCCAGCAGACGCAGGCTGGCATGGTTGGCGGGGTCGGCGTCGGCTTCGATGCGCTGCAGAGCGAGGCTTGCGATCGCGTGGCGAAGTACCGTGCGCACCGCATCGAGACCCAGCCCCTTTCCCCAGGCACTCGGGTGCAAGGCGAAGCCGATCCCACAACGCGCGTGCTCACGGGCGAAGCCATACAGCGTGGTGGTGCCGATCAGGCGGTCTTCACCACGCCGGGTGATCGCCCACTGCAGTAGCTGGCCACTGGCGGCTCCCGCATGGATATCGCGCAGATAGGTCTCGGCCTGATGCTGCGCGCTCCACGGCCCGTGGCTCCAGTAGCGGGTGACCTCAGGGTCCGAGAACAGCGCGTACAGGTCGTCCAGATCCGCACCGCGGGGGTGCCTCAGGACAACACGCTCGCTTTCGACAGTGGGCAGGGTGGCCATGTTGGAAGCCGTTCCGATGGAAGCCAGCAGGCTGCCCGCGCGGGGCGTGCCCGGTCAATTCCCTGACTTGGGCCCAGCCCATCTGCCAGCACGTCCGGAAGAAGCCGGCCCAAGATCGAAGCCCGAGACTGCGTTCGATCAAGCGAGCGCACCGCAGACGATGCCCAGTTAAGCGGACGTCGTATGCCCGGCTCACTCGATCAGCCGAACCTCGCGCACGTACATCAGCTCGCAGGCGCCTGCCCCCGAGTCTTCGCGCGTGGTCGAGCTGCGCCAGCCCCAGCCGTCATCGCGTTCAGCGTTCACCAGCCAGCCCTCCAGCTGCACCACGCGGCCGACGGCGACCTGGCGCAGGGCTTTCAGAACCGCGTCGTCGGCGGGGATCAAATGCATATTGGCTGCTGAGCGGTTGATCTCGTCCAGCGGCAGTGGCGGCTGATCACGCCAGCGGTAGCTGAAGAAGCGCACGCTCTGCGAAACCGACAGCTGCTCGATCACGGCGCTGTCGGACATGCCTGCCCAGCCGACCGCGAAGTCCAGCGGTGAGAGTTCGGCGCCGGCATCGAAGCGATAGTCCTCGCGCGACAGCAGGCGTGCGCGAATCCGGTAGCGAGCCACCGGGTCGATGCGATAGCGGCCGTGCGCGAAGCTTGCATCCGACGGCCCCAGCGGAGTCTGCTCGGGCGACTCCGACACCAGCACTCCAGGCGGACGATGCACTTCGCGCGGTGGCCTCTGCGAGAACTGCCACAGCCCAGCGAGCGTGCAGATCAGCAGTACCGCCTTCAGCGTTCGATTCATTTCAGGTTTCTTGATCGGGCAGATCCTGCGCAGACGGCAGGGTGCTTCAAGGGTGACCGCTCGAAACTGATTTCGATTCAGTGACGTCCCCGAAACCCGATGTCGTCATTGACGCGCTGCGCGCGCCGTCCGCGTGCCGTAGGCCCCGTTTCGGCTGCGCGGGGACTTGCCCGTCCCGATCGAGTGCCGCATCGGTGTTCGTGCAGAGTTCTACTCGCCGCCGCAGCTGCGCCGCACCACCAGCCGGGTGTCCAGCTCGCGACTCTGTGCGGGGCGCCCTTCGATCAAATCGATCAAGGTCGAGACCAGCACTGCCCCGGCGCCGCGGGTGTCCTGCTGGACTGTGGTCAGCGCCGGCTGCGCCAGGCGGGCCATGGGAATGTCATCGAAGCCGGCGACCGCGACATCCTCGGGCACGCGCAGACCCCGCTCGTTGAGCGCCTGCATCGCACCCAGCGCGATCAGATCCGACGCGGCGAAAATCGCGTCGAAGGGTTCGCCGCGCTTGAGCAGTTCCTGCGCGGCGGCGATGCCGTCGGCTTCGCTGGACAGCGCGTCTACGCGCAGGCGCTTGGAGCAGGAAAGCTTGGCCGCCTTCAGCGCACGCTGATAGCCGCGGTGTCGGGCCTCGAATTCGGGGTAGTGCGGCGAGGCGTCGCCCAGAAACGCGATGCGTTGCCGCCCCTGCGCGATCAGATGACGGGTCGCCTGTTCACCGCCGCTGGCGTTGTCGCTGCCAATCGACACGCCGGGCTGGTCGGCCTGCACGGCACCCCAGCGAACGAAATGGGTGCCTTGGCTGACCAGGCGGTCGAGCTTCTGGCGGTAGGTTTCGTAGTCACCGTAGCCGAGCAGGATCAAGCCGTCGGCCTTCTTGGCATCTTCGTAGTCGGCATGCCAGTCGCGCGACATCTGCTGGAAGCTCACCAGCAGATCGAAGCCACGCGCACCGCAGGCCCGCGTGATCGAGGCCAGCATGGCGTGGAAGAACGGGTTGATCTGCGACTCGTCGCAGTCGGCGTCTTCGAACAGCAGCAGGGCAAGGGTGCCTGCATGCTGGGTGCGCAGGTTCGACGCGTTCTTGTCGACTTGATAGTTCAGCTGCTGTGCAATCGCCTTGACCCGCTTGCGCGTCTCCACGTTCACCAGCGGGCTGTCGCGCAGCGCCCGCGACACGGTGGGCTGGCTGACGCCCGCCATGTGGGCGATATCGAAGGAGGTGACCTTGCCTTTCACGTCGACGGGAACTGCTTACAGCGCGGGGGCGCTGAGTGTGGCGGCGTGAGCGGGGGATGGCATTGTGCTTTGCAGCATCGCCGCCCTGGGGCGGCGATCCGGGATCCGGGATCCGGGATTCGGGATTCGCCGAAGGTCGACCCGGAGATGCGATTCAAGGCTCGGCTACGGAGCTGCCTCCGCCTGCAGCGATGGACCACGGCCAACCAGCTTCAAGTGCTGAGGAATGAGCTGAGTCGGATGGACAGAGCGTCTCTCCTCTCCCCTCTCCCCTTGAGGGAGAGGGGTCGGGGGAGAGGGGTAGGGTGCTCGCGGCACGCTTTACCCCTCTCCCCAACCCCTCTCCCTCAAGGGGAGAGGGGCTTCAAGCGGCAGGCCTGACAGCTTCAGCAGGCCTACACATCACGCTTGCGAGCTCCGGACGCCCGCCCGTCAGGATGCGCGACCGGACGCAAGGCCCGACGACAAAGCGCCGCCTAACCCCTGCCCCAGTGGCAGGCAGCTCAATCCCGAATCCCCAATCCCAGCTCTTCAGCTCTTGGGCTTGAAGGGCTTCTTGAATCCGCCTTCGCTGCGCGGGCCGCCGGGCTTGCGGTCGAAGCCGCCGCCGGGCGGACGCGGCTTGCGCGGGCCGTCGAATCCGCCGCGCTCGTGCGGGGCGCCGCGCTCGAACTTCGGCTTGACGAAGGCCTTGTCTTCGGCCGAGGCCTGGCGGATGCGCAGGCGCTGGCCGGACACCCACACCTGCTGCAGATGCTGCATCAGGTCCTCGGGCATGCCTTCAGGCAGGTCGATCAGGGCATGGTCGCCGCGAATGTCGATGCGGCCGATGTGCTTGGCGTCGATGCCGGCTTCGTTGGCGATGGCGCCGACCAGGTTGCCGGGCTTGACGCCATGGGCAAAGCCGACCTCGACGCGGAAGGTTTCAAAGGCGTAGTCGCTGGCCATCTCGCGCTGCGGCTTGGCCTCGCGCTCGACGCGCTCGCGCGGTGGTCGCGCGTCGCGGTCGAACTGTTCGCGGGGCGCGCGCTCGGGGCGATCACTGCGCTCGCGGAACTCGCGCGCCGCCGGGATCGCCTTGTCCGGTGGCAGCAGCAGCGGGGTGTCGCCGCGTTGCATGCGCGCGAGTGCGGCGGCGATCTCGATCGCGGGAATGTTCTGCTCGCTTTCGATGCGCTCGATCACGCTGCGGTACTGGTCCAGCTGCGGATCGGCCAGCGCTTCCTGGATCTGCTGGCGGAAGCGGTTCAGGCGCTGCTCGTTGACGGTGTCGACCGACGGCAGGTTCATCGCCTCGATCGGCTGGCGCGTGGCCTTCTCGATGGTGCGCAGCAGGTGACGCTCGCGCGGGGCCACGAACAGGATCGCCTCGCCGCTGCGGCCGGCACGGCCGGTGCGGCCGATGCGGTGCACGTAGCTCTCGGTGTCGTACGGGATGTCGTAGTTCAGCACGTGGCTGATGCGCTCGACGTCGAGGCCGCGGGCGGCCACGTCGGTGGCGACGATGATGTCGAGGTCGCCGTCTTTCAGGCGCTGCACGGTGCGCTCGCGTACTGCCTGCGGCACGTCGCCGTTCAGCGCGGCGGCCGAGAACCCGCGCGCCGCCAGCTTCTGGGCCAGCTCTTCGGTGGCTTGCTTGGTGCGCGCGAACACCAGCATGGCCTCGAAGGTTTCGGCTTCGAGAATGCGGGTCAGCGCATCCAGCTTGTGCATGCCCGAGACCAACCAGAAGCGCTGGCGGATGTTCTTGGCCGTGGTGGTCTTGGCCGCGATCGTGACTTCGCGCGGGTTGCGCAGATGGGTCTGGGCGATCGCGCGGATGCGCGGCGGCATGGTTGCCGAAAACAGCGCGACCTGGCGGGTCGCCGGGGTCTTCTGCAGGATCGATTCGACGTCGTCGATGAAGCCCATGCGCAGCATTTCGTCGGCTTCATCCAGCACCACGAAGCGCAGCTTGGAGAGGTCCAGCGAGCCGCGTTCCAAGTGATCGATGATGCGGCCCGGCGTGCCGACCACGACATGGGCGCCACGCTTCAGACCGTTCAACTGCGGCGCATAGCCCTGGCCGCCATAGATCGGCAGCACATGGAAACCGGGCATGTGCGAGGCGTAGCGCTGGAAGGCTTCCGCGACCTGGATGGCCAACTCACGGGTCGGTGCCAGCACGATCGCCTGGGGTGCCTTCTGAGACATGTCGAGGCGCGACAGGATCGGCAGTGCGAACGCGGCAGTCTTGCCGGTGCCGGTCTGGGCCTGGCCCAGCACGTCCTGACCGGACAGCAAGGTCGGGATGGTGGCGGCCTGGATCGGCGAGGGGGTCTCGTAGCCGACCGCAGTGATGGCTTCGAGCAGGGCGGGCGACAGCCCGAGATCGGCAAAACGGACACCGGCCGCGTTCGCGGCAGTGGTTTCAGAGGACATGTTTTCTTTGCTCCACAAGGGGCTTGGAATCACGCACCTTGCAGGCCGGAGAACAGCGCTCGATACGAGCCGCGCAGGTCAGTGCGGGGCAGCTCCAGTCCGCCTGTCGTGTCAAACGATCAGGCCTGCACAGGGCAGGAAAGGGACGGGGCGAGAGCGGAAACGACGGGGCCGAAAGGCGCACACGGGGTACAGCGGCGCGCAGTCTAGCAGTCACGCGTCGATCACGCTGCCTCACCAGGTTCGATGCGAGGGCATGCGGTTCAGGCTGGGGCTCGCACTGCGTGTTTCAGCTGCTGAATTGCAGGGGCGGCCGCCTGCTACGCTGCCGCCGCGCGGCAACAGTGCCGGCGTTCGGACAGCTACCGAACTCACAGCCACGGGGAGTGCGTGACATGCGCTGGGATCGACTTCGCAAGAGCAGCAACGTCAGCGATCGCCGTGGTCAGGGTGCCAGCGGCGGCGGACGCATCCCCGGCGGCGGCAAAGGCCTGGGCCTGACCGGCATCGTGATCGTGCTGCTGATCGCGTGGGCGATGGGCAAGAACCCGCTGGAACTGCTCGCCCTGCTGGACGGAGGTGGCGGATCGACGCAGGGGACGAACGCACCGGCGCGCGCGCCCGACCCCAACGACCCGGCCATCGCCTTCATCCAGGCGGTGCTGGGCGATACCGAAGACGCCTGGACCGAGATCTTCGCCGCCAGTAATGCCCGCTACGAGCCGGCCAGGCTGGATGTGTTCGAAGGCGGCGTCACCACGGCCTGCGGCTACGCCTCGTCGGCGGTCGGGCCGTTCTACTGCCCGGGCGACCGCAAGGTCTACATCGACCTGCAGTTCTTCCGTGAGCTGGAAACCCGCTTCGGCGCCGCCGGCGATTTCGCACAGGCCTACGTGATCGCACATGAGGTCGGTCACCACATCCAGACACTGACCGGCGTGTCGGCGCGGGTCCATGCCGCCCGCCAGCGCGGTGAAGAGGTGAAGGGGGACGGTGGCCTGCTGGTTCGGCAGGAGCTGCAGGCCGACTGCTACGCCGGACTCTGGGCGCATTCGGCGCAGCGTCGCTTTGACATTCTCGAACCCGGCGATCTGGAGGAGGCCCTCAATGCGGCCAGCGCGATCGGGGATGATCGATTGCAAAAGCAGGCGCAGGGCCGGGTGGTGCCGGATTCCTTCAGTCACGGCACCTCGGAGCAGCGGGTACGCTGGTTCAAACGCGGGTTCGAGCAGGGCAGCGTCAGCGCCTGCGACACCTTCGCGGCTACGCGACTGTAAGTGCCCGGCGCGTCAAGCGCGCCAAGCTCGAAGCCTTCTGCGCGAGCACCCGGCCGCCTTGCTCGGCCGAGCTTCTGTGGCGCTGCTTGCGCCCGCGACCGCACTCGTGCGCGGTAGCGGGAGGCTCGCGGTGGGCGCTGGCACTGGTGACTGAAATGCCCATGCGGTGGGCCCGATGCGCTGCGCGCATCGGGCCTCTCAGGGTGGGGTTGTCCGAATCCGGGTAAGCGCTGGCGTTCAGGCCGCCCGACGCAACTCCGGCTCGCCGGCGAGCTGAAAACTGCCCACCGCCTCCTGCAGCGCGTAGGCGTGATCCTGCAGGCTGTTGGCGGCGGCGCTGGCTTCTTCGACCAGCGCGGCGTTCTGCTGGGTGGTCTGGTCGAGGGCCTGCATCGTGGCGCCCATGCCTTCGATGCCGCGCGTCTGCTCGGCCGAGGCAGCACTGATCTCGCCCATGATGTCGGTCACGCGCTGCACGGCGCCCATGATGTCCTGCATGGTGCTGCCGGCGCGCGCGACAAGCTGCGCACCGAGGCCGACGCGCTGGCTGGAGTCTACGATCAGACCCTTGATCTGCTTGGCGGCTTCTGCCGAGCGCTGTGCGAGCGAGCGGACCTCGGAAGCCACCACAGCGAAGCCGCGGCCTTGTTCGCCGGCGCGGGCGGCTTCGACCGCGGCGTTCAGGGCGAGGATGTTGGTCTGGAACGCGATGCCATCGATCACGCTGATGATGTCTGCGATCCGACGCGAGGATTCACTGATTGAATCCATGGTGGCGACCACCTCACCGACCACTTGGCCGCCGGACTGGGCGACGTTGCCGGCGCCGTGGGCGAGTTGGTTTGCTTCCAGCGCGCGGTCGGCGTTGCGGCGCACGGTCTGGGTCAGGCCAGTCAGTGCGTGCGTGGTCGCTTCGAGGTTGCCGGCCTGGGCTTCGGTGCGACCCGACAGATCCTCCACGCCTGCGGTGATCTCGCCGGTGGCGACGCGAATCGCTTCGGCGCGCTCGGCAATGCCTTGAACGATGCCGCGGATCTGGCCGACGCTGCGGTTGGCATCGTCGCGAATGCGCGCGAACACGCCGGCGTACTGGCCCTGCATCGACACGGTGAGATCCCCTGCCGCCAGCGCGCCCAGCAGCCGCGAGATGTCGGTCAGGTTGGCGTCTGCGGTCTGCATCAGGGTGTTCAGATCCTGAACCATCTCGCGGTAGCCGAAGCCGAAGCGGTCGGCGGCACCGCGTGCACTGAAATCACCGGCCGCAGCGGCAGACGCCAGCCGCTTCACCTCGGCGCTGAACTCGACCAGGCTGGCCTTGGCGCCGTCCATGCTGGCGCTGACGCGCGCCATCTCGCCCGGAAGACGGGCCATGTCCCGCGAGAAGTCGCCACGTGCGTAGGCATCGACCAGATCGAGCATGTCCAGACTGACCTGGATCGACGATCCCAAGACATTGTTGACGCCGTCAGCCATGCGGCCGTACACGCCGGGGAAGCGCGAGGATTCGATGCGGAAGCCGAGTTCGCCACCGGCATGGCGCGCCGCCAGTTCCTGCTGGGCTTCGGTGAAGTGGAGAAGCTGCTCCTGCATGCGGCGCATGGCCTGCAGCAGCTGACCTGTCTCATCGTCGGAGGTGTTGCCGATGACGCTGCCAAGGTCGCCTTCGCCGACCCGCTGGGCGACCTGCAGGGCCTGATTGAGCGGCTTGGTCACGCTGCGCACGATCCGCCAGGCCACCAGCGAGCCCAGGCCAATCGCCAGCGCGGACAGCAGGATCATCAGCTTGGCAAAGCCCTCGGCGGTGGCGGTGGCCTTTTTCGCTTCGACCCCGTTGCGGGCTTCCTGCAGATCGATGAACTGGTTGATGCGTGCCAGCCAGATTTCGAAGGCCGGCTTGGCCTCGGCCAGCAGCAGGGCGTGCGCCATCTCGCGCTCGCCCGCGGCCCGCAGACGCCGCACCTCGATGATCAGCGGCAGGGTCTGGTTTTCGATGGCCTTGATGGATTCCAGAATCACGCGCTCCTCGGCATCGCCGCTTGCATCGTCCAGCACGAGCGCGTCCAGCGGGGCCGCGGAATCGGCGTAGAAGGCGGCGAGGCGATCTATTTCGCGGCCGGCGGCTTCCACGTCGGAGTTGCCTTCGAACAGCACCACGTCGCGCAACGAGATCGCGCGGTCGTGCACGCTGCCGCGGAAATTGATCGCGTAGCGCTGCTTGACACTGTTCAGCTGGTTGATGGTGGCAAGCGCGGTGTCGATCTGGCCGACGCGCTGAACGCCGACGGCGGTGAGGATCAGCATCAGCGCGATGACGAGGCCGAAGCCAAGGGCGAGACGCTGCCAGATGCGGAGGTTTTGGAGTCTGGACATGGAGTGCTCCGGAAGCAGGGTGTGTGTGTGGGGGCATCGACTGCGTCACTCACGACAATAGATGATATCTATTGATGGTCGTGTATCAATCGGTCTTGCGCATCCTAAGCAAGCCCTGTGCCGGAGCGCTGATTGGCCGATTGCGCGGGTTCTGTGAGTCAGCTCACGTGTTGGCGACAAAGCTCACTGGGTGATTCGCTGGGGCAGACCGGCGTCGCTGTCGTCTTTCCGTCGTCTACCGAGTTCGGGCATGGCCTCGTGTCTGGCGGCAGCGATGGGCAGGCGCGCCCGCGCGGCTCCGGCATAATCGCGGGCTGTCCCTCACACAGGCCGGATCGCCGCCATGACCATCCTTCGTCTCGCTGACCTCGACCTCGCCGGCAAGCGCGTGCTGATCCGCGAAGATTTGAACGTGCCGATCAAGGAAGGTCGGATCAGCGCCGAGCAGCGCATCCTGGCGGCCCTGCCGACATTGAAGTTGGCGCTGGCCAAGGGCGCGGCGGTGATGGTCACCTCGCACCTGGGCCGCCCGATCGAGGGCCAGTGGAGTGAGGCCGATTCACTGGCGCCGGTGGCCGAACGCCTTGCCGAACTACTGGGCCAACCGGTGCCCTTGGTGCGCGACTGGGTGGACGGATGCTTCACGGTCGAGCCCGGCCAGATCGTGCTGCTGGAGAACTGCCGGATGAATCGCGGCGAAGGCAAGGACGATGAGACTCTGGCGAGGAAGTACGCCGCGCTGTGCGACATCTACTGCATGGACGCCTTCGGTACGGCCCACCGCGCGCAGGCCTCCACCCACGGCGTGATTCGCTACGCCAAGGTCCCCTGTGGCGGCCCGCTGCTGATGGCGGAGCTGGATGCTCTGGCCAAGGCGCTTGAGCATCCGGCGCGGCCGTTGCTGGCGATCGTTGCCGGATCCAAGGTCAGCAGCAAGCTGGAGCTGCTCGGCAGCCTGGTCGGCAAGGTCGATCAGCTTATTGTCGGCGGTGGCATCGCCAATACCTTTCTGGCCGCGCAGGGGCTGCCGGTCGGCAAGAGCCTGTGCGAGGCCGACCTGCTGGATACCGCACGGCAGATCCTGGCGGATGCGCAGGCGCGCGGTGCGCAGATCCCGCTGCCGGTCGACGTGGTGGTGGCGCCGACCTTCGCAGCGGACGCGCCGGCCACGATCAAGGAGGTCGATCGCGTCGGCGCCGACGACATGATCCTCGACATCGGCCCGGCCACCGCGAAGCGCTACGCCGACCTCATCGCCCAGGCCGGCAGCGTGATCTGGAACGGGCCGGTCGGCGTGTTCGAGTTCGACGCCTTTGGCGAGGGCACGCGCGCGGTGGCCGAAGCCATTCGCGACTCGTCGGCGTTCTCGATCGCCGGTGGCGGCGACACCTTGGCGGCAGTCGAAAAGTACGGCGTCGAGTCAGGCATCAGCTACATCTCGACCGGCGGCGGCGCTTTCCTTGAGTTCTGCGAGGGCAAGGAGCTGCCGGCGGTGACGGCGCTGAAGGCGCGCGCCTCGACGTGAGCGCTCCAATGACCCGCGCTGTGCTCAACATCGCTGCCTACCACTTCGCCGACATCGCCGAGCCGGCGATGCTGCGCGAATCCCTGCGCGCGCGTTGCGAAGCGGCCGGCGCCAAGGGCAGCGTACTGGTTGCACCCGAGGGGCTGAATCTGTTCCTGGCGGGGGCTGAGGCCGCGATCGAGTCGGTGCTGGACTTCGTGCGCACCCGGCCCGGTTTCGCCGAGCTGCGGGTCAAGCGCAGTTGGAGCGAACACGTGCCGTTCGCGCGGCTCAAGGTGAAGCTGAAGCGCGAGATCATCGCGTTTGGGCATGACGACTGCGTGCCGCGTACGCGCCGCGCACCCACGGTGTCGCCAGCGAAGCTGCGCGAGTGGATCACGCGCGGCAGCGATGAGGCCGGTCGTCGACTGGTGCTGGTGGATACACGCAACCGCGAGGAGCTGGCCTACGGTCGCTTCGAGGGCGCGATCACACTGCCGATCGACAACTTCACCGAACTCACCGCGGCACTGGAGCCGCTCAAGCCCGAGCTGGCCGACGCAGTCGTAGTGAGCTATTGCACCGGCGGCATCCGCTGCGAAAAGGCCGCGCTGTGGATGCAGGACGCCGGCTTCGCGAACGTACTGCAGCTTGATGGCGGCATCCTTGATTACTTCGAGCAGGTCGGTGGTTTCGGCTGGCAGGGCGAGTGCTTCGTGTTCGACGAGCGCGTGGCCTTGAAACCTGACCTGACGCCGCGGGTGGATGCACCGGTACCCGAGCCGGTCGATCCCCTGGCCGCGCGGACAGGTGCCGCATGAGCCGGCGCGCGGCGAGCGCATGAGGGCGACCGCAACCGTCGGCCTTATCGGCAGCGCCGGTGCCTACGGGCAATGGCTGGCGCGGTTCTTCGTCGAGCGCATGGGCTGCCGGGTGCTCGGCTGCGATCCGGCGGATCCTGCCTCTTGTTCACTGGCGGAACTGGTGGCCCATAGCGAAGTGCTGGTGTTCTCGGCGCCGATTGCGGAAACCCCGCGTCTGATCGGCGACGCGGTCGCGCTGGCCGGCGTGCGCGCGGCGGCCCAGCTCTGGATCGATGTGACCTCGATCAAGGCCGCGCCGGTTGCAGCCATGCTGCAGTCGCAGGCTGAAGTGCTCGGCCTGCATCCGATGACCGCGCCGCCGAAAGCGCCGACCCTGCGCGGACGGGTACTGGTGGTGCACGAGGCGCGGATCTCGCAGTGGCGCGGCTTCGTCGACGCCCTGCTCGCGGCGCTAGACGCCGAGCGGGTGGACTGCGAGCCCGAGCGGCACGATCGAGTGATGGCCCTGGTGCAGGCGCTGGTGCACGCAGGGCATCTGGCACAGGCGGGCGTACTTGCGAAGCTCGCGCCCCAGCTGGGTGGGCCGGCCGCACTGTTTCCGTTTCGGTCGGTGTCCTTCGAGCTGGATCTCGCGATGGCCGATCGCATCCTGGCCGGCAACCCTGCGATCTACGCCGGCATCCAGTTCGACAATCCGGCGGTGCTGCCGGTGCTGGACAGCCTGGCAGCCCGCATCGCCCGCTTGCGCGAGCTGGTGCGCGCGGGCGACCGCGAGGCGTTTGAGCGCGAGTTCATCGAAGCGCCACGCTTAGCCTTCGGCGCTGCCGAAATCGTGCGCGGCAATCACGGCTTCGAGCAGGCCGGATATCTGCTGGCCGATCTGGCGCATGCTGGCGCGCTCAGTGTGCACCTGCCCGAAGATCGACCGGGCTCGCTGCGGGCACTGCTCGAAGTCTTCGAGCACGCCGGCGTCAACCTCGCCTCGATCCACTCGTCACGCACGCCCGCGGGCGAGGTGCATTTCCGCTTTTCCTTCACCATTGCGCCCGAGCCGCCACTGCGCGCCCAATTGATCGCCGCCATCGAAGCGGGTGGAATCGGGCGCGTGCTCGCCTGAAGATGCATCGACACGCGATCGAGCTCGTCTCCCCGCGTACCCGTTTGTGAATCCACCGCCCCACGGAGCCACCATGCCTCGATCGAATGTCCTGTCCGAGCGCTCGCCTGCGCGAAGTGCCTCCCTGCTGTCGTCGACATCAACCCGCGGCGGCGCCTGAGCCATGCCCGTACGCCTGTTTGGACTACGCGATGTGCCCGCTGACGAGCTCGATGGCATCGAATCTGCCCTCGAACAGGCCGGGATCGAGCACTACCTGAGCC
The DNA here is from genome assembly GCA_964586455.1 of uncultured Aquimonas sp. Lineage (GTDB taxonomy): Bacteria > Pseudomonadota > Gammaproteobacteria > Xanthomonadales > Xanthomonadaceae > Aquimonas. Next base: position 168,476 of record CAZPHV010000001.1, on the reverse strand, counting down.
CGCCCGGGCTGTTTGGTCTGTCACCTGCTGCGCTGTGGCTGAAACATGAAGGTGACACGGCTCAGGCCCGCCGATTGATCGACGCCTTTCAGGCTGAGCGCGCCCAGCAGGCGCGCGAGGCCTGGCAGGCAGCGCAGGCCGCTGGCGATGTGCCCACGTTCTGGCAGGCACTGCGTCAGCGCCCGTGGCATGCCCTCGGCCTGCTGATCCTGGTGCTTGGGGTGCTGTTCGCACTCAGCCTGCCGTGGCTGGGGCTGGGCCGATAGGGCGTCCGAGCGGGTTCAAGTGGGAAGCTTTCGCCGGGACATGAACGATTTCAGCAGGGTGAAATCGTCTCAAAGTGCTGAATTAATAGGGAAATCCGGTGTTGCCGAGTGTTGCCTGCGCGCAGGTGCTCTGCCGCCGTCCCGTCCCGCGCCTTTGTTATGGTCGGCCTCGCTTCGAGCGGTGCAGCGCATCGATCGCAGCGCCCCCGCTTTTTCGAGTACCGGGTCATGGCCATCTCGCTGCGCGCTCTTCGGACGCTGTCCAACGTCGTCACTCCCGAACAACTGAGCCATGAGCTCTGCCGGGTTCTGGAAAAGCTCGGCGTCGAACACTGGGTGTACGCCATTAACCTGCCCTTGGTGAACGACCGCCAGAACCAGTACACCCTGGGCGACTACCCGCTGCCTTGGGTGCAGCGCTACCTCGAGTGCGATTACCTGAAAATCGACCCGGTGGTGGCGCATTGCCACGACAACAGCACGCCCTTTTTATGGAGCGAAGCCCAGATTCGGGCCCGCTGCGCGATTGACCCGCATCACCAACTGGTGAAGCGCATGTTTGACGAGGCCGATGAGTTCGGTTTGGGTGCAGGCATCAGCGTGCCCCTGCACGGTCCCGGCGCCTGCTGGGGTCTCATGTCGTTCGCCGGTCCGCGCAGCCGGACCACCGATATCGAACGTCGACTGCCGGAGCTGCTGACCATTGCGCACTATGCACACGAAGCCGCGCGACCCTTTGCCCGCAGCCGCGCATGCATCGTCACGCCAGAGTTGACCCGCCGCGAGCGCGAGTGTCTGCATTGGGCCGCAGAGGGAAAGACCAGCTGGGAAGTCGGACGCCTGCTGGGCGTGAGCGAACGCACGGCGATCTATCACATCCAGAATGCTGCCAAGAAGCTTGAGGTCAGTGGCCGACAGGCGGCGGTGGCGCGGGCGATTTCACTCGGGTTGATCAGCCCGGCCTGAGCCTCTGAGGCAGCCCCGCCCGAGGTGTGCGGCATCTATTCCAGTCACGGCTCCGGACGCCGGGGGAGGGCAGTCCGGAGGGGCCTCCGGTCGCTGTGCACGGCGACCGGGGGCTTTTTTCTTCAGCGGGCATCAGCCTTGAAAACGGGGTCTTCGCTGATCAGTGTCGAAGCCGGTGTGCGTTTTCGGGCAGTACGCGCATCCCGCTGGCGGGAAGGAGCTTGCGGCAGACCTCGTGGCGGTTGCCGCAGGCGCTGCGCTGAAAGACGCGGATCCTGTTATCGAGGTCGGCCTCGGTGGGAGCGCTGCCGCCGGACCCGATCGGCCGGCCCCGCTGCGAATCGCTGACCACCCCATCCCGTGCCCAGCCACGAAAGCGAGGTGCGTCAGCGGAGAGCAAGTCCGCGCGATCACCCGGCGCCCGACACGGTGGAGAACTGCACGTCGATCGCGTGTGGCTTCGTGCCCGACGAGGCGTCTCTCGCGATCGCCGGTGCGCGGCACGCGCACCCTACGAAGGCGCGCGCCGCCAAGCCCCAGACCCAGCCGAACCGATCAGCCGCATAGGGTGCGCCTGCGGCGCACCAACAAAGGCATACAGCGCCCGCTGGGCCACGCAGGCACGCAGGAATCACCCACACGAATCGGCGATGAGCCTGAAAACGCACGCCGTGATTCGGGAATCGACGGCGGCTTTGCGCTGCTCGCGCGACTGGCGGACACCCGGGCTGCGGCCGGCCTCATGCTTCGTGAGCTCGCAGGTCGCCGATGACGATGCTTGGTTCAGAGCAAGGTCTGGTCGACCTCGCCGCGCACCCTGTGAACTCCATCATCCTGTCAGGTCCTACAGCTGTCGGATCCGACAGGGTGACGTTCTGCTGATCCTCCGCACTGTCGCGGAGGAGAACGTCAATGATCGAGATCAGCATCGCTCGCGCCGGTGAAGGCGCGCTTTCGGCTGCCCTGATGGACAGCATGTTCCGGCTGCGCACGGAGGTGTTCAGCGAACGCCTCGGCTGGCAGGTTCGAGTTGAGCAAGGACGTGAGCACGACTGGTTCGACCTGATCGGGCCGCGCTATCTGGTGGCTCACAGTGGGGGCCTGCAGGCGCGTGCGCTCGGCTGTTGCCGCCTGCTGCCCACGCTGGGTCCGAACATGTTGCGCGACATCTTTCCCGAGCTGCTGGACGGCGCGCCCGTACCAGCGGCACCTGACCTACTCGAAGTCAGTCGCTTCGCAGTGTCCGAACTTTGCACCAGCGGAGGTGTCGGCTTCAGCGAGGTGCCGGCTTCGATGGTGGCCGCCGTGCTGCAGGACTCCGCGCTACGGGGCGCCCGCGGCCTGGTGGGCGTGACCAGCGCAGCTTTTGAACGGATGTTGTTGGGTTTGGGCATCGAGCTGAACCGGCTGGGCCGCCCGCGACGCATCGGTCGGGTGATGAGCCTTGCCTTTGAGCTGCCCCTGCACGCGGCGAACCTGCGGGCGGTGGCGAGCTGCGGGTGGACGCCGCAGCCCGCGCGGGCCGCCTGAGGGCTCTGCTGGGGAATCTCGTCGGGCCTGCCAGACTTGCAGGCCCGACGAGCGTCTCAGTGCACGTGGCGCTTCAGGAGAACGGGTGCGGATGTGCTGCGCGGACAGTTTTGCGGCCGAGCTATCAGCCGACGGCCACCCGCGAAGGGCGTGCCGCGGGGGTTTCGGCGCCGAGGCCGCGCAGCACTTCCCAGGTGCCATCCCAGAGCTGGTGGCGCGCATGCAGGGCTTCACTGGCTGCCAGACGGGTAGCCTCCAGCCCGAACGGATTGCGCTCGAGCTCAACTCCGATCAGGCGCGCTGCGGCCGGGCCATGGCTGTCGGCATCGAGCTCGATGTGGCGCTCGAGGTAGTAGACGAATTGCGGGGCATCCGAGGGCTGAATCGACCAGCTGTCGAGCAGACCCTGGAACATGCTGGGAATCACGTTCTCGCGGCCGTACAGAAAGCTGGCCATGACCTGCAGGCGATTGCCGTTCAGCGCGGTATCGAGGGTGCGGCTTACGAATTCGCGTACGAACCAGGGAATCTCGTCGTCCGCCAGCGCCTGGCTCAGCATTTCGCCGTCGCGCAGGGCCTCCAGGAAGCGGTCGAACACGCGCGTGTCGGCGCCGACTTCCCGCATCGCGCCCAGATAGAGGTCGAGGTGGCTGGCGGGGCGACCATCGGCACCGATGTCGCTTTCCTCGCCAAGCACGATGTCGTTGATCAGCCGAGCGGCCTCGGGGTTGGTGGGCGGCATCCAAGGGATGCGCGTGCAGGTCAATTCGTTCTGGAGGCGCTTGACCAGGGACATGAAGTCCCAGACCGCGAATACATGGATCTGCATGAAGGCGCGCAGGCGATCGCGGTCCTTCAGTGCGGCGAAGACTGGATGCGTCTCCAAGCCCGCCCGCAGTTGGCGGATGTCGGGGGTAAGAACCGGATCAGGCGTGACGTGGCTGTGGGCGGCGCTCATCGGGGGACTCCTTTCACGGTGCACAGCGGTAGAGACCCTCCGCGTCGCGGAGGGTGCCGAAAACCTTTGGCGTGACGAGCGCAGCACCCCCACAGGCGTGACCTGTGGCCCCTTGGGCGCGCGTGAAGCAAACAGTGTCAGACGCGCAGCGGAAATGGATCGACAGTGGACCCAGGCGGCCCGGGCATTTCTCTGAATGATCTCAGTGCGCTTGAATCAGGCAGCCGTCAGCGTGTGCTGCCCTCTCCGGAGCCCGCCCCTGGCATGCGCCGAAGCGGCGACGCACCCCGACTAAACCGGCTGGTAAAGCGGATACAGGTTGGCTTCTTCGCGCTGGATACGCTGGCTGAGCAGGCCGCCCACGACCGCGTAGTCGCGCAGAAATGCATCGCGCGTGGCTTCGGTGAAGGGCGCGCGCTGGTACTTCTTGACGAAATCGACAACGCCGCGTGCGATCGCGTTCATTTCGCGACGGAAGCTTCGGATCAGCAGAAGATTCTCTTCGTCGCCCGCCAGCGAGTTCTCGACATAGTTGTAGAAGCGCACGTTCTCCGCGATGACGTGGCTTTCCAGCCCGGTCTTGAAGGCGATGAGCAGGGCGGGCAACTCATGGAAGCGAGCGCGCTCGGCGGTTTGGCCGATCTGCTGGAAGAGCTCGACCAGGCTGTGGTGGTCGTGCTTGAGCGACTCGATCAGGTGTGAGTCGTAACTGGGCGCGCGACTGGCGACGCTGCCTGCTGCTGCAGAGGGCTGCCCGCTGCGGGTTGCCGGCGGCGCCGCTACGGTCGCCGTGTCCTGGCCCATCCAACGCTTGACGAACTCGAACATCGCACTTCCCCGGTGATTGCAGATATCGCATACAGGAAAGAACAGTAGACCTGCCTCGCGGGCTTGCGTAGCTGCCAGATCTTGCAGGGTGGTGGAGTTCACGTATTCACAAGCCCGGGCCCGCCGGCAGCTGCGAAGCAGCCATTTGCATAGAGACAGACGATTTCAGCAGTGCGGACTGGGCTCGGGTTGTGACGGGGACGATCCGGTGCTCGCTGCGCCGAGTGCCGAGCTGAAGCGCCGCATCAGTACCGCTGTGTGGACTTCGTTTCAGCGAGCGGACTCGTTCGGAGGTGCTGGTAGATGCGCTGCGCTTATCTACCCTACGACCAAGCGCACAGCATGCGTGGCGACCATACGACAGGCGGCGCGTGCAAAGGACGTGCGTCGAGCCTATGGGGCGCGCGTCGAGCCCATAGGGTGGGCCCTGGCCCACCGGAGCTGGAACCTCGCCTCACTCCGACAAGGGGCTTTGAGCGCCGGACATCCGCCCCACATCGACACCGGGCTTCACTGGGAAGCCCGGATGTCGATCACAGGGGCGGGGCGATCAGCCCAGCGCTTCCACCCGCCGTCTCTCAGTGGGCGTGCGGCACGCCGGATTTCGGGCAGTGGCAGGGCATGGTCGGTCCGTACTCCAAACCGAAGTTGCGGCCTTCGCGATGCCGCTGCCAGTAGAACTGCGGCGCGGGCGCGCCACGGCCACCGACCTCGGCCATATCCTCGGCCAGATCGAACAGCCGGCCGCCGACCATCACCATCGCGGTGTCGGCGCTGCTGCGGATCTCCTCCAGCGGGTTCGAGTTCAGCACCACGAGATCCGCTTTCTTGCCAGCTTCCAGCGAGCCGAAGTAGCGGCCCATGCCGATCGACTCGGCGCCATCGATGGTCGCAGCGCGCAGCGCCTCGAAGTTGCTGAAGCCGCCCTGGGTGAGCATCCAGATTTCCCAATGGTTGGCCAGGCCCTGCAGCTGGCCGTGGCTGCTGGTCTGGATGCGCACGCCAGCGTCGCGCAGCTGCTTCAAGGCCTTGGCCACTTCGATGTGGTAATAGTCCCAGTCCGGCGCGGTTTCGCGGCGGATCGAGCGTGCGTCCAGCGTCTCGCGCGGGAAGTAGCGGTTGAGCCGCGGCTCCTCCCAGACGTTGTCGCGGGCATACCACCAGTACTCACCTGACAGGCCGCCGTAGCTGACGATCAGCGTCGGTGTGTTGCGCACCTTGGTGCCCGCCCACAGCTGCACCACGTCACGGTAGAGCGGAGCCACCGGCAGGTTGTGCTCCACCGTGGTGGCGCCGTCGAGGATCATGGTCAGGTTGTGGAAGAAGGTGGAGCCGCCTTCCTCGACCACGCGCATGCCCAGCTCGCGCGCGGCCTGGTTGACCTGTTGGCGCTGATCGCGGCGCGGCTGGTTGTAGCTCTTCACGCTGAAGGCGCCGTGCGCCTGCATGCGGCGCAGGTGCGAGCGGGCGTCGTCGAGTGTGTTGATCTCGGCCTTGAAGTCGCCGTCGGCGCCGTACAGGATTGTTCCGGTCGAGAACACCCGCGGGCCGACCATCTGCCCTGCCTGCACCAGCTCTTTCTGGCTGAACACGAACTCGGTGCTGGCCGAGGGGTCATGCAGGGCGGTGACTCCGAAGGCGAGGTTGGCGTAGTAGGCCCAGTTCTGCTGCGGAACAACACCCTGGCCGAAATGCGCGGCATGCGCGTGTGCGTCGACGATGCCGGGCAGGATCGTCTTGCCGCGCGCATCGATCACGCGGGCATCGGCGGGCACCTGCACCGAGCTGCTGGGGCCGACTGCCAGAATCGCGTCGCCACGCACCACGAGCGTGCCGTCCTCGATGACTTCCTCGGAGTTTTCCGCATCGCGCATCGTGATGATGCGTGCACCAGTGAACGCGATGACATGCTCGGGCGTATAGACGGACAGCTCCACGCCGACCTCGATTCCGCGCGCATCTTCGGGCTTCGGCAGCGCCTTCGGTGCGCCAGGAAGGAAGGCAAACGCATCCTTCAGCTCGCGGGTGAAGTAACGCTTGCCGACCATCCAGTGCAGGGCCTGGCTGTCGCCGCTGCCCGACCAGTGGAAATAGCTGCCGACGTCCTGGCTGACCCGGCTGACTGGGATCGCCTTGGTGTCCTTGTTGAGTTCGATGCTGCCGCCGGTCTGCGGCAGCGGCGCGATGTAGGCATTGAACAGTTCAGTAAACGCCACAAAGCGGCCGTCGGGAGAGAGCGCGATGTCATTGACGTACTTGAGATTGAACACCTCGCGCGGCTCTTCGCCGTTCAAGCCTACCGACATCAGCTTCTTCGAGATGCCGCCGCCGGTCATGTACAGAACGCGGCTGCCGTCAGCCGAGAACTGCGGGTTGTAGCCCTCGCGCGCCACGCGCACCGGCTCACCACCCGTAGCCGGTACCCAATAGATGCCGCGCTCCTGCGCCCACAGGCTGCCGGTCAGACCCGAGCCCGCACTGCGCGCGTAGACGACCTTGCTGGCGTCCGGCGAGAAGCGCGGGTGGTAGTAGAAGCCCGGCCGCAGGGTCAGGCTGCGGCGCTCGCCGCTGCTGAGGTCCCGCACCAGCAGTTCGCCCAGATTGGCGTCGGTCCAGGTGGTGTAGAGCAGCTGGCGGCCGTCCGCGCTGTAGCTGGGGTCGTACTCGTAGACGTCGTCCTCAGCGCCCAGACGCTGCGGCGCGCCGTTCGGAAGCGCCTTGCGATACAGCTTGCCGACCGCGTGGAAGATCATCTCGCCACGGTCCGGGCGGGTCGCCACGTCGCGGATCATGTCGGGTGCGAAGCGGCCTTCCGGCAGGCTGATCTGCGGGTCGAGCGCTTCGATCACGGTCTGCCGCACTTCCGCACGGAAGGGGATGCGTTCGGCCGAACCATCGGTGGCGCTGACTTTCCAGAGCCCGCCCTGGGCCCAGATCACGATCGCACTGCCATCGGGCATCCAGTCGAAGCCCGGATAGGGGCCGAACACCGCCCAGGCTTCCTGCTGGTCGCGCGAGAGGCCGTCCCACAGCGGTCGCTCTTCGCCGCTCAGGGTGTCGAACACATGCAGCACGGACTTGTCGCGCACGCGCCTGACGTAGGCGACGCCGCGGCCATCCGGCGAAGGCTCGGGCCGAATCGCGCCGCCGGGGCCGCGGATCAGATTGGTGATCTCGCCGGTTTCGCGATCCAGCCGGCGGATCGCATAGATGCCGGCATGCGGATTCTTGTTGTACTGGAAGAACGGCCCCTGGCTGACGTCCTCACTGAAGTACACGTAGCGGCCATCCGGGCTGATCGCCGGCTCGCCCTGGTCCTGCTGGTCGTTCTTCTGCTTCGTCAGCTGCAGGCCGGCGCCGCCGCTCTTGTGCCACATCCACAGCTCGCCCGCGCCCAGCGAGCGCTGGCCGGTGAAGTGCTTGCGCGCGATCAGGTAGTCGCCGTCCGGCGTCCACACCGCGTTGTTGGTCAGGCGGAAGTCTTCCTTGGTGACCTGGGTGGGCTCGCCGCCCGCCACTGGCATGCGCCAGATGTTGCTGCCGCCGCCGCGGTCCGAGGTGAAGCTGACCTCGCGGCCGTCGGGCGAGAAGCGCGGCTGCACGTCGAAGGCCGGGCCGGAGGTCAGACGCTTGGCCTCACCACCTTCGATCGGCAGCAGGTAGAGATCGCCGAGCATGTCGAACACCAGCTGGCGGCCGTCGGGGCTGACGTCCACGCTCATCCAGGTGCCTTCCTCGGTGGTGAAGCGGATCTCCTTGGTGGGTCCGCGCAGCTGGCTGATGTCCCATTTGGGCGCATCGGCCTTGGCTTTGGCGTGCAGACTCGGGCTTGCGGCGGCAGCAGCGAGGCTCAGGGCCAAGCTGCCGATCAGGGTCAGACTGCGCATCGGGTCATCCTTTGCTGCGATGGGTGCTGCGGTGATTGCAGGGGCTGCGGCGACCGTCCCCCGGTCGCGGCGCGCGCCATATTCGCTGTCGCGAAGGGCGTGGGAGAAGGGTGGACTCTGGCGCGGCCCGGGTCATGGGCCGGAAGTTCGCGCGCGCGGCTGCCGGTAGACTTGCCCGCCATGAGCACACACGAAACCGGCGCCATAGAGGCCGGCAGTTTCCACAGCGCTGCCCAGGCATCGAGCCTGGGCAAGACCGTCGACTACGCCGACCACTACGACCCCAGCCGCTTGTTCCCGATTCCGCGCGCGGCCAAGCGCGGCGAGCTCGGCATCGCCGAGCCGCTGCCCTTCGCTGGAGTCGACATCTGGAACGCCTGGGAGCTGTCCTGGCTGGACCCGCGCGGTCGGCCGCAGGTGGGCGTCGCCGAATTCCGGGTGCCGGCGGACTCGCCCTGCATCATCGAATCCAAGAGCTTCAAGCTGTACCTCAACGGCTTCAACCAGGAGCGGATCGCGGATACCGCGGCGTTGAGAGCGCGGCTTGAAGCTGACCTCGGCGCTGCCGCCGGTGCGGCCGTGGGCGTTCGCATCGTGAGCCTCGACGAGGCCGCGGGCGCGCCCATGACCGAACCGCCGGGCTTCTGCATCGACGACATCGAGCTGGGCACCGACATCGACTGCTACGGCCCACCGCAGCCGGACTTTCTGAGCGCCAGCGGCGATCCGGTCGACGAGCTGCTGGTCTCGCGCCTGCTGAAATCCAATTGTCCGGTGACCGCTCAGCCCGACTGGGCCAGCGTGCAGATCAGCTACCGCGGTCCGCGCATCGACCGCGAAGGCTTGCTGCGCTACCTGATCTCGTTCCGCCGCCACGACGACTTCCACGAACAGTGCGTCGAGCGCATCTTCATCGACCTCACCCGCCGCTGTGCCCCCGAACGCCTGACCGTACACGCCCGCTACACCCGCCGCGGCGGGCTGGACATCAACCCCTGGCGCAGCACTCTGCCGGGCGAGCCGGGGAATGTGCGGGGGGTGAGGCAATAGCTCGGGCACCCTCGCGTACACTTCGTCGCGCGATCGTTTGCCTCAGTTTTCGCCGGCGTGGCGTCGCCGGAACCCGCAGCACCGGAATCCCCATGAAGAACAAGAACGAGATCGTTTCAAACTGGCTGCCGCGCTACACCGGCGTGGCGCTTGAGGACTTCGGCCAGCACGTGCTGCTGACCAACTTCGGTGGCTACCTCGACGTGTTTTCGAAGCTCACCGGCGCGCCCGTGGTGGGACGCGATCGGCCCATGCCCAGTGCGACGCATGACGGCATCACCATGATCAATTTCGGCATGGGCAGCGCGAATGCCGCGACGGTGATGGATCTGCTGTCTGCCTATGGCCCCAAGGCCGTGCTGTTCCTCGGCAAGTGCGGCGGCCTGAAGAAGAAGAACCAGCTCGGTGACCTGGTGCTGCCGATCGCTGCGATCCGCGGCGAGGGTACGTCGAACGACTATCTGCCGCCGGAGGTGCCGGCGCTGCCGGCGTTCGCGCTTCAGCGCGCGGTGTCGACGATGATCCGCGATCTGGAGCACGACTACTGGACCGGCACGGTCTACACGACCAATCGCCGCGTCTGGGAGCATGACGACGAGTTCAAGGCCTACCTGCGCAAGCTGCGCTGCATGGCGATCGACATGGAGACGGCGACGATCTTCGCAGCAGGCTTTGCCAACTCGCTGCCGGCCGGGGCGCTGCTGCTGGTCTCCGATCAGCCGATGATTCCGGAAGGGGTCAAGACCGAGGCCTCGGACAGAGTGATCAGCGCCAACTTCGTCGAGCGGCATATCCAGATCGGTATCGAGGCGCTCAAGCTGGTGCGCCGCCACGGCAAGTCGGTCAAGCATCTGCGCTTCGACTGAAGCCGCCCTGCCTTGCACATGCAAAGGCCGCCCCAGGGCGGCCTTTGCTGTTCCATGTGTCGGCGGAGTCAGGCGACCTTACTGGCCTTCCAGCATGAAGCTGAAGGCGATCACGTCGGGACGCTCCTGCCCCTCGGTGAAGCGGGTTCGGCACAGGAAGTCCTGGCGCGTTGGCGTGCCTTGTTCGCTGTCGATACTGGCCACCAGCCTCAGTTCGAACACATCGCCCTCCAGCGGCTTGAGCGAAGAGCGGCTGGCTGCGGAATCGATCTCGAAACTGGCCTTTTGGGAGTCGCTGTAGGTGCGGCTGCGATCGGTAGCTTCGCGTGCCGATTCTGTGCAGGCTTCCAGGCTGAGGTCTTCCCGACTGGGGCTACAGGCGACCAGCAGCAGAGCGAGGGCGGGGGCCGTGAACAGCAGTGGGCGCATGGGGGGTCCGAAGTTTAGGTTGACTGCTCTAGGGCAATCGGATCGCACTCACAGTAGCGTGCGGGATCGTCCCAGGGGCTCGATTCTGTGAGTCGACACACAGATTTTCAAGCGTGAAGTCAAGTTGATCCCGCACCGCCCGAGTTCAGTAGCGCGGCACGCTCGGATCGATCTGCTGCGACCAGGCTTCGATGCCGCCCTCGACGTTGTAGAGCTTGCTGAAGCCCAACCCACGGAAATGTTCCGCGGCGCGTGCGCTGGAGACGCCGTGATGGCAGAGGAAAGCCATTTCACTGTCTTTGGGCAGCGCTTCGATTCCGGCGACCGTGCTCTCGTCCAGCACGGTGTGCGGGTGGGGGAAGGGCGCATGTGCCCGATCGTCCGCGGGGCGCACGTCGATCACGGTGATGTCGCCGGCGGCGACGCGCGCGGCCAGCGCCTGCACGCTCAGCGGCTGCACCGGTGCGGGTGCGTTCGGGTTGCGGATCGCCAGGCCTGCGCCGCGCATGTCCTCGACCCAGTCGATCTCCAGCCCTTGGGCGCGCTGCGCTGAGGCCAGATCGAAAAGCACGCGGATGCCGGAAGACTCCGACACGATCTCGCTGCCTGCGGCGGGCTTCAGCTGAAACTGCGCGTTGAAGCGCGGATCGATCGCCATGTGCAGCTCAAGGCCGGCACCGCTGTCGGCCATGGCCGAGCGGATCGCCTCAGCGGCCTTCGGGGTGATGGTGATCGCGGGCGGTGTGCGGTCCGGCGGCGTCGCGCCGAACAGGCCGTGCAGCTCGCCGGAGTTCAACATGCCTTCGATGATGTCGCTGCCGCCGACCAGCTCGCCATCCACGTACAGCTGCGGAATGGTCGGCCAGCTGCCGAAGACCTTGATGCCTTCGCGGATTTCGCCGTCTTCCAGCACGTCGACGGTGTGGAAGGTCTCGACCACCGCCTGTAGGGCGCCGACGGCTTTGGCCGAGAAACCGCAGCGCGGCGCCTGGGTGTTGCCCTTCATGAAGAGCACGACGCGGTGCTCGGACAGCAGGTTCTCGATGCGGGTGCGCAGCGCGGGGTCAAGCGACATGGCCGGGTTTCCAGACTAGGGATTCGAAGCCGCGCAGTTTAGCGGCTGTCGCCTGAGCGGGCAGTGAGGCGATGGCCGTCCGCCGTTTCGGATCAGTCAGAGTGCGTGTGCTGCGGGTTGCAGATCCGCAGGATTGCCGCGTCTGCATGCGGCAGTGAGCGCGCTCAGGCCGCCCGCTTCAGCGCTGAGGCGACGATCTCCGCGGCCTCCACCGACAGCGACGCAAAGGCCAGACCTGCGGCCGGCGAGGGCAGGACGCTGTGCGGCTCGACCCGACCGATGCGGGTGCGGTGCTCGCTCCAGTGCAGCAGCTCCATCCGGCCCTCGAAATCTTCGGTCAGCGCCGTGCAGTGCTCGACCCAGTCGCCGTCGTTCATATAGACCACGCCCTCGATCTCGCGCACGCCGCCGAAATGGAAGTGGCCGCAGATGTGGCCGTCGACCCCGTGCTCGCGGGCGGCATTCGCAACGCGCATTTCGTACTGGCGGATGTAGAGCAATGCCTGTGCGATCCGCGACTTGGTGATGATCGACAGCGGCAGATAGGCCATACGCATCTGCCGGCGCAGGCGATTGAAGTTGCGATTGGCCCACAGGATCAGCCGATGCGCGGAGTCGCCGATGCGGATCAACCAGCTGCGTCCGATGTTCTCGGGGTCGAACTCATCGCCGTGTGCGACCCGGTAGCGACGCCCGTCGGCGGCTTCATGGATCGCGTTCCAGGCCACTTCGATCCCACCGATCCGCTGCCCGCACAGCGCCCGCATCGGCGCGTCATGGTTGCCCGGCAGGTAGATCACCCGCGTGCCGCGGCGCGCGATTTCCAACAGCTCGGCAAGGATCGCGCTGTGGCTGGCAGGCCAGTACAGGCGCTGCGCCAAGGCTTCGAGATCGACGATGTCGCCCACCAGATACAGGGTCTCGCAGCGAACCGTGCGGAGGAAGTCGAGCAGATAGCCGGCCTGGCAATCCGGCGTGCCCAGGTGCACATCGGAAATGAAAATGCTGCGGAAGCGAAGCGTCGACATGCGCATGCCCGTGCGGCGGCGTTGCGGCAGTCTGCAGGTGAGATCGGGTCAGTAGCGTTGCGGGGGTATGACGCTGGGGTTGCTTGAGAGCCGGGATTCGGGAGTCGCTTGAGAGCCGGGATTCGGGAGTCGCTTGAGAGCCGGGATTCGGGATTCGGGAGTCGGGAGTCGGGATTCGTAAGAGCGGACCACGGCGAGCGTCGCGTCAGCGCTACGGGCAACGCGATGTCAATCAACGTCCAGCGCGGCGCGCTCGGGGCTTGCCGACCTGCTCCTAACGAATCCCGACTCCCGAATCCCCATTCCCGGCCTCACACCCATGCCGCGACCATCACCCGCTTGCGATGCACCAGTTGCTCGTAGCCATTGGCCGGTACCGGCAGCACTTCGACCCGTGAGAATCCGATTCGCTGCAGGATCCACACCAGCGCCTCGGTGCTGGGCACCAGGCAGATGCCGGTGGTGCTGGCCTCGGGGCCGTGGGTTTCTTCGGTCTCGTCGATAATGCCGAAGCTGCCCTTCAGCGGTCGCACGAAGCGGTAGCTGCCGTAGTCGACCCAACCGGTCAGGCCGGGCACGACCTGGGTTTCGATCACGCAGACCTTGCGGGTGAGCGCGCGCGCCACGCGCAGCGCGCCGACCGGGTTTTCCAGGTGATAGATCAGGCCGAAGCACAGCACCAGATCGTGCACGCCGAGTGCGCCGGTATCCAGCGCATGCACATCGCTTTGAATCACGTTGATGTGCGGCAGATCGAGTGCATCGCGGATCAGCTTGGAGTCGGCGACGTGCTCATCGCGCGCATCCACGCTGAGCACCTTGCCGAAACCCGCCTGCGCCAACTGCACCGAGAACCAGCCCTGATGGCAGGCCAGATCGACCGAGGTGAGCTGCGATCGGTCACCCGCGAATTCCTGCGCGATCAGCGTGTCCAGCATCTGCGAGCGGGTGTGATGGATCGAATCCAGCACGCCGCCGTCATAGGTCGGCGTGGTCGCGCCCGAGGGCAGCGTGAAGGGATAGAACCAGGTCTTGGCCAGGGCACGCGATTCGAGTTCAGACATGGAAGGGTCATCCGGATAAGGGCGCGTAGTTTAGGGGAGCGGGGCTGGCAGCGAGAAACGCGAGGGTGAACAGAGAGCGAGGCACGGACGACGATGAGTGAACCAGCGCGGCTTGGGCCGCGGGAAGCGGTCGAACCTGCGCGGGTCGGGTCTACATAGGGTGGGCCCTGGCCCACCGGAGCTACACGCTCGCCCCGGTCAGCGCGCTGTTCACCTCGGAGCTCCACGCGAACTTCGATCAGGCACGTGGCAGCATCGTGGATTGGAACGAGGGTCGAGCTCCGGCGGGTCGAGACCTGCCCTATGCTGAGAGCGCTACGCTCGCCGCCTTCAATGCGCGTTGCCGCCAGCTGGGGGACTTGGGGGCGACGTCTTTGGCTTGATCAGATCCGGTTGTTGCCGGTCGGAGCCGACTCAGGCTCAACGGCCCCACCAGGCCCCTGGGAAGTACACCCCCGGCGCCGGACGCTCGCGGAACACCTCGTGGCGGAAGCGGAACAGTTCGGCCGGCCGGCCGCCGGTGCCGTGGTCGAGCCGACCGGTGCCTTCGACCAGGCCCGCGGCCTCGATCAGGCGGCGAAAGTTCTGCTTGTGCACGCGCGCGCCGGCGAGCGCTTCGACAGTTCGCTGTAGATGCCCGAGGGTGAACTCTGGCGGCAGCAGTTCGAATACCACGGGCCGATACTTGAGCTTGCCGCGCAGGCGGCCGAGCGCGGTCGCCAGAATGCGGCGATGGTCGGCCGCCATCACCCGGCCCGAGCCCGGCGCCGGCGCACCCTCGCCGCGGTCACGCAGGGCTTCGCCGATCGCACCCGCTTCCCACAGCAGTTCGTAGCGTTCCAGAGTGCGCTCAGGGTCCCAGGGCGCATCGTCGAAGCCGAACACCAGATCGGCGCGTTCGCGACGGCGTTTTTCGCGGCCGGCCCAGGCATGGAGATGAGGCTTCAAGTCGCGATCGATCAGGGCTGGCCGCCCTTCGCGCCAGTCCTCCCAGGGCAGGTAGTCGTACCAGTCGGACCATTGGGCTGGCAGCTCACGCGGCAGCGGCTGTTCGCGCACCAGCGCGAGGTAGGCCGTGGATACCACGCGCGCGCCGAGTTCGTGCTCGCGCGGGTCGCGTTGGCGATCGCCATAGGTGTAGAGCTGCTCGACATAGCCCAGCGGAAAGCCTGTCTGCTGCTCGACCCAGTCGCGCAGCCCGCGTTCGATCGTCTGATGCCGCGCCACGTCGAGCGGCCCGGAGGGCAGGGCATCCTCGCCACCCGCCTCGCGTACGGTAAGCACCCGCGGCGCCTCGTCGGTGACCGCGATGATCACGGCCTCCAGGCTGAGCAGAAGCAGAGTGTGGGCGGAATCCGGCATGGGCGCGGAGTATAGCGGCCGCATCGGCAGGGCTTGGAGTTCGCAGCCCGCGGCTTGGCACAGCTTGGCCCTGGCCTCGATTGTGCGCACAATCCTCGGACGATTCTGAACCCGATCAATCGAGGGCTGAGTCGGGTTTCGGTATCGATTCGCTACGCGTCAAGCAGGCCCATGGGTGACTGCCCGCGCCTGGCCAGCGGACGGAGCGTCCAATTCCATGCGGGAAGAAGGGGAAGCGGGATGGGAGCATTGCGACGACTTCAGTGTGGCGTTCTGTTGTTCGGGCTTGCACTGTCCGGGCTGGCTGTGGGCGAACCTTCGCCGGGCGTATTGGCTGCCCGAGTCTGGGGGCTGGCCAAGTATCACCATCCCCAGTTGGTGCGTTGCGCGGTCGACTGGGACAGCGAGCTGATGCAGCGTTGGCCGGTGCTCGAAGCCGCAAGCAACGCAGCCGAGCGCGACGCCGCACTTACTGCACTGCTGGACTCCGCCGGGCTCACCCCCGGGCAGCCGCCTGACACACAGACGCCCGGCTGGATCGTGCAGGCACCCGTGAATGAGGTCTTGAAACACCGTCTGGCCTGGCTGGCCGCCCAGCGTCCGCAGCAGCAGTGCAAGGTTGCCGCGACGCCAGGCACGCTGCAGGCCAACTTCGATGCCGACCAAGCCCACGCTACGCCCAGCCCGGATCGAGCGCATCGCGCGCTGGCGGCACTGCGTTATTGGAACGCGATCGAGTATTTCTTTCCGTACAAGGACATCATCGGACGTGATTGGGCCGACGTGCTTGAGCAGCACCTGCCCTTGGTCCTGGATGCGCAGCCGGGCCAGCCCTTCACGCGAGCGATGCGGCGCTTCAGCGCCGAGATCAACGATTCGCATGCGCACTATTCGCACCCGTACATGACCGAAGACTTGGGCGTGGGTTTCGCCCCTTTCTTGGTTCGCCCGATCGAGAGTCGAAGTCTGATCGTGCGGGTCGCGGATAGTGCGCGGGCTCAGGTTTCGATAGGGGACGAACTGCTTGAGATTGATGGAGAGCCGATCGCGGTACATCTGCGACGCGTCGACGACCAGGGTTACGGGTCCAACCCGGTCGTGCGCTGGGCCGAGGCGCACCGTTGGGTGACGATCGGCTCGGCGCCGAGCTCGCGCTACCGGCTGCGCAGGCCTGACGGCAGCGAATACCTTGTCGACTATCCTCGCAGCCCGGCGCACGCGGGAAGCGTGACCCTGCCCCCGGTGTGGCGGGTCGAATCGCCGCCCGGTTGCCGTATTGGCGTGATCGACATGGCCCGTCTGCGCCGGGAGGACGTCGACAACATGCTGCAAGCGCTGTCGGATACCGACGCGCTGCTGTTCGACGTCCGCAACTACCCACAAGGCACGATGTGGCCGATCGTGGACCGGTTATATTCCGCCCCCACGCTGATGGCGGAGCTGACCTACCCACTTCTCAACCACCCAGGCCAATTCGGTCGCGTGCAGAACATCCTGGGCGGCACTCGCCCGAACGGTTACCGCGGCCGCCTGTTGCTGCTGCAGGACGAGCGAACGCTGAGCCAGGCCGAGTTCACCCTGATGGGCCTGCAGGCGGAGGGCCGCGCCATCAGCTTCGGCAGCCAGACCGCGGCGGCCGACGGCAATATCACCGATATACGCACGCCCGGAAACCTGCGTCTGTACCTGACCGGCCTGGGCGTGTTCTACCCGGACGGCCGCGCCACCCAGCGCATCGGAATCGTGCCGGACGTGCATGTCACCCAGACCCGGCAGGGATTGATCGAGGGCCGCGACGATGTGCTGCAGGCTGCGCTCGACTGCCGCTGGGTCAGCGCGGAGGCGCCAAAGCGGCTGCCCGTGCAAGGGATGTTCTATGCGCCCGAGCGTTCGGGTGAAGGCATCGACGTGCAGCGCGATCGCACGGGCACGATCGCCGTGTTCTCGTACCACTACGACGCGGAAGGGCGTCCCGAATGGCTGCTGTCAGCTCAGGCCGACCACAGCGACCCGGAGCAGACTGATTTCATGCGGTTCGCCCGTGGGCAGGGTCATCAAGTGCTTGAAGGCTACGGCCTCGACTACCACGCGGGCCCATACACCCCGGTCTGCGCGATCGCGGATCAGTCAGCCCTGCATCCACGCGCGCGCTGGCGCTGGCCGGTGGCCGGCGGCGAACGCGAATCCTGTGTGCAGCCGATCCTGACCGATGCGCTGGGGCCAGTCACAGGAACCTGGGCTGGCACGGGCGAAGAGAGCGGCTGGGGCCTGAGCCTGCACCAGTCGGGTGAGTTGGTCGTGGCCATCGTCTACGCCTACGACGCCGCTGACCATCCGCGCTGGCTGCTCGGTCAGGCGGCCTGGAATGGCGAGGGGGAACTGCGTATCCAGCTGCAGCGCGCGCAGGGCTTCTGCCAGGCGTGCGCGGCGGTTCCGATCGAGCTCAGTGAGGCCGGTTGGGTCAGGCTGGAATTCGCTGATCTCGAGCAGCGCGACGGGCACCGGCTTTCCATCGACGCGGATTTTGGAGATGGCAGCCGCTGGCTGCGGGAGGCCATGCCACTCGTGCGCGTCTCGCGGCCCGATGCTCCATGAATCGCGCTCCTGCCCCGATCGACTCGACGAGCATTCGATGAACTCGGGCCATTGGCGGATCGGTCGCCTGGCCGAGCTCAGCGGTGCCAGCCCCAAGGCCCTGCGCCTCTACGAAGCGCAGGGCCTGCTCGGGCACGTGACCCGGATGGGCAGCTACCGCTGTTACACCAACGAACATCTGCAGCGCGTGCGCATGATCCGGCTGGCACAGTCCCTGGGTTTCCGGCTGGCCGAACTGGGTTGGATCATCAGCGCAGGGTGGCCCGAGGTGCTGGCTCGCCTGCAGCTGCGACGCGAGCAGGTCGAGGCGGAGATCGCGCGGCAGAGCGCTCGACTCGCGCAGATCGATCGAGCCATCGAAGAAATCCGCGACTGCCCGGAGGTCGATGCCGACAACCTCGACGCCTGCGAACTCCCGCCTGCGGGCACCGAGCCGATCCAGTCTTGAAACTCTGCGCCGTGCTTGACTCTGCCCCTAGGGGCACGGTGCAGGCTGCGCATTCCTCATCACGCCGGAGCGGCAGTGCGCATCCTTCTCATCCTTGGTCATCCTGATTCCGGCAGCTTCTGCGCCGCCCTGGCCCGAACCTATGCCGATGCGGCACAGGCTGCAGGGCATGAGCTTCGAGAGCTTCCCCTGCATGGCCTGCAGTTCGATCCGATCCTGCATGCGGGCCATCGTGGCCCGCAAAGTCTGGAGCCCGACCTGCAGCGCGCCCAGGCCGATATCGTGTGGGCCGAGCATCTGGTGTTCGTTTATCCGGTCTGGTGGGGTGGCGTGCCGGGACTGCTCAAGGGCTTTCTGGACCGGGTGCTGCTGCCGGGGTTCGGCTTTCGCTATCGAAAGGGTTCGCGCCTGTGGGACAAGCTGCTGAGTGGTCGCAGCGCACGTCTGATCGCCACTCTGGACACGCCCGGCTGGTACTTTCGTTGGGTCTGGGGCGCGCCCGCGCATCGGCAGATGCGTCAGACCGTGCTGGAGTTCTGCGGCATCCGCCCGGTGCGACTGACTGCACTGGCGCCCTTGCATGGCTCGACCCCTGCGCAGCGAACGCGCTGGTTGAACGCGGTGAGTGTTCTGGGGAGTAGTGGGGGCTGAGGCGCGCAGCGCAGCCGGCGGGCTCACCCGCGGGTTCCACCTGGGTCGCGGGCCTGCGGATGTCCTTCCCGCGCAGCGCTCTACGTACTCGAAGGGGAAGCGCGGCCGCGTTGGCGCTGTCGCCTTGGCAATTGAACGAGGACGGATCGCATGAAAATCGCAGCGAGTACCCTGCTGGGCAGCCTGCTTCTGAGCCTGACGGCGAGTGCCTCAACGCACGAGGCCACCCTGGTCGTGCTGGATGCGTCCGGCTCGATGTGGGGCCAGATCGAAGGCCGGCCCAAGCTGGAAATTGCGCGCGACACGTTGGCTGGAGCGCTGGCGGCGCTGCCGGCGCAGTCCGAGGTCGGCCTGATGGCTTACGGGCATCGCCGCCGCGGCGATTGCAATGACATCGAACTGGTTGTGCCGCCCGCCGCAGGCAGCAGCGCGGCCATCAATGCCGCCGTGCGCGACATGAAGTTCCAGGGCATGACCCCATTGACCGAATCGGTTCGGCGTGCCGCCGTGGCCCTGCGCTACAGCGAGCGCGCCGCGCGCGTGGTTCTGATTACCGATGGCGTCGAGACCTGCGATGCCGACCCCTGCGCGCTGGGCGAAGCGCTGGCCGCAAGCGGAGTCGACTTCACTGCGCACGTGGTCGGCTTCGGGCTGAGCCAGCAGGAAGGCCGGCAGGTCGCCTGTCTGGCCGAGAACACCGGCGGGCGCTATCTGCAGGCTGATGATCTGGCCGGTCTGCAAGCGGCCCTGCAGCAGGCCATGATCGAAACGCCTCCGCCGCCCGCTCAGCCCATTCCCGAGGCTGCACTGGAGGCCCCGGCGCAGGCCTCCATCGCCAGCACGATCCAGATCCGCTGGCAGGGCCCGGGCGATCTCCGCGACGACGTGCAGCTGTTCGACCCCGCAGCTGCCGACGGCACCGGGCGCGTGCTGCGCAGCCAGCGCCTGAACCAGGATCGCGGGTTTGATGCGCGTACCGCGCAGCTGGTGATGGCAGCCGAGCCGGGGCGCTACGAACTGCGCTATTGGCATGGCGAGCTGGGTCGGGTGCTGGCGCGGCAGCCGATCGAATTGGTCGCCGCCGAGGTCAGCCTGGATGCGCCGGCGCAGGTATCGATTGGCGCGTCGATTCTGGTGCGCTGGCAGGGGCCGGCTGCGCTTCGCGATGATCTGCAGTTGATCGATCCGCGCGCCGCGGCCGGCAGCGAGGTGCTGCGTCGCCAGCGGCTCAACCAGGACCGCGGCTACGAGCGTCGCGAAGCCAGCCTGTTGGCGCCCAGCGAGCCGGGGCAGTACCGCCTGCGCTACTTCAACGGCCAGAACGGTGAAGTGCTGGCCGAGCGCGACATCGAAGTCGTCGCGGCCGAAGTGAGTCTCGACGCGCCGCCGCAGGTCGATATGGGCCGACCCTTCGTGGTGACCTGGCAGGGGCCAGGCGCGGTGCGTGACGACCTGCAGATCACCGCGGCCGACGACGCGCGCGTGATTCGCCGGCAGCGCCTGAATCAGGACCGCGGCTTCGACAGCAAGCAGGTGAGCATCACCGCGCCGATTCAGCCGGGCGTCTACACGCTGCGCTACTTCAGCGGCGTCGACAACCGTGTTCTGGCGACGCGCGTACTCGAAGTGCGGGCGATCCCGGTCAGCCTGGAGGCACCCGACCGCGTGCCCGCCGGCCAGCGCTTCAGCCTGCGCTGGCAAGGCCCGGGTGCGGTGCGCGACGACGTGCAGATCGTCGAGGCCGCCAGCGGCACGGTGGCGCGCCGGCAACGCCTGAATCAGGACCGCGGCTTCGCGAACAACGAAGCCAGCCTGCTGGCCCCGGAGCAGCCGGGCGACTACCTGCTGCGCTACTGGAACGGGGAATCCAGCAGCGGTCTGGTCGAGCGTCCGCTGCGGGTGGAGTAGGGGCGGTCCTTCTGCAGGGCGAGTACTGCAGAAGCATGTCTCCGAAGCCGCGCGCGTCGGCCGGTCGGGGTTAGCGGTCGACGCGGAGGAGTCTTCAGCTTCGCCGCGTTACCCTATGCCGCCTTCCGCTTGAGCTTCGCCCGCGTGCCCGCCGATTTCGCCGCCAGCTTTCGCCTGTCCGTCGCCCCGATGATGGACTGGACCGACCGACACTGCCGCGTGTTTCATCGCGCATTGGCGCCACACGTGCGGCTGTATACGGAGATGGTGCATGCGCAGGCCGTGATCCTCGGCGATCGCGAGCGTTTGCTGGGTTTCGACGCGGTCGAGCATCCACTGGCCCTGCAGCTGGGCGGCAGCGATCCCGAGCTGCTCGCCCGCGCCGCGCGCATTGGCGCCGACTGGGGCTATGACGAGATCAACCTCAATGTGGGCTGTCCGTCCGATCGCGTGCAGGCGGGCCGCTTTGGCGCCTGCCTGATGCTGGAGCCGCAGCGCGTGGCCGACTGCTTCGCCGCCATGCAGGCAGCGGTTTCCGTTCCGGTGACGATCAAGTGCCGGATCGGCGTCGATGACCAGGACGAGGCCGACAGCCTGTTCGCCTTCGTCGAGACGCTGGCCAGAGCTGGATGTCGCACCTTCATCGTGCACGCGCGCAAGGCCTGGCTGCAGGGCCTGTCGCCGAAGGAGAATCGCGAGGTTCCGCCGCTGAACTATCCGCTGGTGCATCGCCTGAAGCGCGAGTGCCCCGAACTGCAGATCGCGATCAATGGCGGCATTGCCGCGGTCGATGCGGTTGAGGCCCAGCTCGCTGAGGTCGATGGCGTGATGATCGGCCGTGCCGCCTACCACGACCCCTATCTGCTGCATCGGCTGGATCGCGCCCTGTTCGCTCCCACGGCACCGCTGGCATCGCGCGCTGAGCTGCTGCGCTCGCTGGAGGGGCATGTGCGCGCACTTGGCGAGCGTGGGGTCATGCTCAAGCACTTCAGCCGGCACGTGCTCGGTCTGTTCCTCGGTCAGCCCGGCGGGCGTCAGTTCCGGCAGATCCTCAGTACCGAGGCGCATCGCCCCGAGTCTGGCTGGGAGCTGATCGAGCGCGCGCTGGAGGCTGTGGAACGTCAGCAGGCGCGCGCGGCATGAGCGCTTCCATGAATTTCGATCCAGCGTTTGCGCGAGCCTTGCCGGCGGATCGGCCCGCCTGCGCGCGTGCCGCGTTCCTGGTTTCGCCGGCGGGCGAAGAGCTGGCCGCACAGTCGGCCAGCGACAACGCTTACATGGACCTGCAGCAGGTGTTCCGCACGGATCGCGCCCGCGCGCAGCACCAGAACCTGCAGCGCGCTCTGGCTGGCGAGCTTCCGGTGCTGTCATTTGCGGGCGATCCGGAGGCTCCCGATGGCATGTTTCCGAACAATGTGTTCGCGACCGCGCCGGGTCGGTTGATCCTGGGGCGGATGCGCCATCCGGTGCGCCAGCGCGAGGCCGAGCGCGCGGATATCCGCGGCTTCTTCAGTTCGATGCTCGGCTACACCGAGCTCGATCTTCGCGACGGTGAGGTTGGCGAGCTGACCGGCTCGCTGGTGATCGATCGCGCCCGCGGGATCGGCTTTGCTGGGCTGGGCGAGCGCTGCACCGCCGTTGCTGCGCGCGCAATGGTCCCGGCTTTCGGGCTGCGTGCGCTGTTTGCCGCGAACCTCGCGGCCGGTGAGTACCACACCAATGTCGTGCTGTCGGTGCTGGCCGGCCGTCTGGCGGTGGTGTGCGCCGAGGGCTTCGAAGACCCGGCTGCGGCCGAGGCGATTGCCGCTGTCTATGCGCCGCATGTGCTGTGGCTGACGCCCTCGCAGAAGAACGCGTTCGCCGCCAACTGCCTCAGTCTTCGCGAGGACTCGGTGTGGATGAGCGCACGCGCCGCCGACAGCCTGCGCCCTGATCAGCGCCATCAGCTGGAGCGTGCGGGCTTCGCGATTCGCAGCGTCGAACTCGACGAGATCGAAAAGGCCGGCGGTAGCCTGCGCTGCTGCGTTGCGGAAATCTTCTGAATGCAAGCCCTTGTGTGCCGGCCGACTTCAGTACGGATTCACCCCCTGCTGGTGAGACTGGCCCCCGCATTCCCGCTCGCCGCCGCTGTGGTCTAAGATCGCGCTCCCATGCTGCTCACTCGCCTGCCCTCACTGCTGATCTGTCTGCTGCTGCCAGCGCCCTTCGCGATGGCTGCTGCTGACGATGCCGAGCGTGCGCCGGAGCCGCCGCCCTCCGAGCTGCGTGATTCGGTGCGTCGAGTTGAACGTGAGACGGGTGGCCGCGTCCTGCGCGTCGAGCCGGTGCGGCGAGGTGGTCAGGACACCTATCGAATGAAGGTACTCACCCCCGAGGGTCGCGTCCGCGTCATGCAGGACAACCACCGCGATGAGCGCCGTCGCGGCGGACGCTCCGAGCCCCCTCCGGGTGGTTTCCGCGACGAGTGAGTACGATGACCGTTACGCGGTCAAACGCTGGCGGCGCTGAGCGTGCCCGCCTCCCGCACTTTCAGATCCCTGCATGAGGAGTCGTTCCGATGCGCATCCTGCTGGTTGAAGACGAAGCACCGCTGCGCGAAACCTTGGGCGCTCGCCTGAAGCGTGAGGGCTATGCAGTGGACCTCGCCCAGGACGGCGAAGAAGGCCTGTATCTGGGCCGCGAAGTGCCCTTCGATGTCGCCGTGATCGATCTCGGCCTGCCCAAGATGTCGGGCATGGATCTGGTGCGTGCGCTGCGCTCGGAAGGCAAGAAGTTCCCGATCCTGATCCTGACCGCGCGCTCGTCCTGGCAGGACAAGGTCGAGGGGCTCAAGTCCGGTGCTGACGATTATCTGGTCAAGCCCTTCCACGTCGAAGAGCTGCTGGCCCGGCTGAATGCGCTGCTGCGGCGCGCCGCCGGCTGGAGCAAGCCCTCGCTCGACTGCGGGCCGGTGAAGCTCGATCTTGCTGCGCAGACCGTCAGCGTCAGTGGACAGGGCGTGGAGCTCACCAGCTATGAGTACAAGGTGCTGGAATACCTGATGCTGCACGCCGGTGAGCTGGTGTCGAAGGCTGACCTGACCGAGCACATCTATCAGCAGGATTTCGATCGCGACTCCAACGTGCTTGAGGTCTTTATCGGCCGCCTGCGCAAGAAGCTCGACCCGGACAGCGAGCTCAAGCCCATCGAAACCGTGCGCGGTCGCGGCTACCGTTTCGCGATTCCTCGCGACGAATAGGCGGATGTCGGTGTTCAACCGCCAAGCCCGGCGCCCTGCGCCGGGTTTCGCGTTTGCAGGCGCAGGCCGATGAATGGCAGAGCCGACCTGGCCAGTGCGCGTCGCGTGCTGTCCCTGCAGGGCCGTCAGCTGTTCGCCGCGGCGCTGGGTCTGGTGGCCTTCCTGAGCCTGACCGGGCTGGCGCTTGACCGCGCGTTCTCCGAGGCTGCGGTCTCCAACCTGCGCGAGCGTCTTCAAACCTATGCCCATGCGTATCTCGCGGGCTCGGATCTGGCGCGCGGCGGTGAACTGATCATTCCGGAAGTGCCGCCCGAACCGCGCTTCCTGACCGGCGGTTCCGGGCTGTACGCGGCGGTCCGGTCCGACACCTTCCTGTGGGAATCGCCCTCTGCCGTTTCGCGCAAGGTGCCGTCGGACATGGCGCTGGCGATGGGCGAAGTGCGGTTCGAGGGCCCCATCGTCAGCGATGAAGGCCCGGTTTACCGGCTTGGTCTGGGGGTGGCCTGGACCAGCGAGGCGGATGAAGACGTTGACTTCTCGATCGTGATCGTCGAATCCGCTGCGGCCGTGGATGCCCAGGTCGCGGTGTTCCGTCGCACGCTGTGGGCCTATCTCGGCGCGGCCGCGGCACTGCTGCTGGCGGTGCAGATCCTGATTTCTCGCTGGAGCCTGCAACCGCTGCGCGCGGTGGTCGGCGAGCTCGCGGATGTCGAGCGCGGCAAGGTCGAGCGTCTGCGCGGGGGCTACCCGCGCGAGCTCGCACTGCTGACCAACAACATCAACGAGCTGATCGACAGCGAGCGCGAACATCTGGTGCGCTATCGCAATACTTTGGGCGATCTCGCCCACAGCCTGAAGACGCCCCTGGCGGTGCTGCGCACGCGGATCGAGGACGGCAGCGAGGATGACATCGAGGGCTTGCGCACGGACGTGCGCTCGCAGGTGGCGCGCATGGATGGCATCGTCGCCTACCAGCTGGCGCGCGCGGCAACCACCGGCCACCAGGTGTTCGCGGCACCCATCGCGATTGACCCACATGTCGAGTCGCTGGTGCAGGGTCTGGAAAAGGTCTACGCGCGCAAGAACGTGCTGTGCGAGTTTGATCTGGATCCCACCGCGCGTTTCTACGGGGAGCTCGGTGACCTGCTGGAGCTGCTCGGCAACCTGCTTGAGAACGCGTTCAAGTGGGCCAATCACCGGGTGCTGCTCAGCACGCAGACGTTGACGGTGGCACCGCAGCGGCGCGCGGGCCTGTTGATCTCGGTCGAGGACGACGGCCCCGGTATACCGCCCGAGCGGGTCGATCATCTGCTGCAGCGCGGCGTGCGTGGCGATGAACGTGTGCAGGGCCATGGAATCGGCCTGTCGATCGTGCAGGACATTGTGCGCGCCTATCGCGGCGAACTCTCGGTGGAGCGCTCGGACGAACTCGGCGGCGCCCGCTTCGTGCTGCGCTTTTCGCCGGCGGGCTGATCAGCCGGATAGAGCCGCGCAGGCCGCTTCGAGTGGCGAGCGGCCATAGAATTCGCGCAGATGTGCTGCGATCACCGGCATTTCGGCGGTCAGCAGGGCAGGCGCCGAGAAGTGGTACTCGCTGACCACGGCGAAGAACTCTTCCGGCGCGGTGGCTGCGTAGGGATCGATCGCGGTTTCGCGTTCGGCGTCGAGCTCCGCGCACAGTGCATCGAAGGCAGCCTGGAAATCCCGGGCCCAGGCGCGGCGGCGGGCCGCGGGCAGCGGCGGTGTGCCATTGAGCACGCCATCGCGCAGATCGAGCTTGTGGGCGATTTCGTGGGCGACCACGTTGCAGCCGCCGTCGGGATCGTCCTGATCGAGCAGCAGGTCTTCCCAGGACAGGATCAGCGGCCCCTCGCTCCAGGCCTCGCCGGCAAGATCTTCGTCCCACTCATGCAGCACGCCTGTGGGTTCGTCCACCTCGCTGCGGCGCACACGAAAGGCACCCGGGTAGACCACGACTTCATGCCAGCCGCCGAGCCACTGGCCGCCGAGTTCCAGAACCGGAACGCAGCACAGGCAGGCGATCAGGGCGCGGTCAGCGTCCCCCAGATCCAGGCCTTGTACCGGGGTGATCGCCTTGCGATCGAGAAAGCCGCCAGCCAGCGCGCGCAGGCGCAGGGCCTGATCAGGCCCAAGCGCCGCAAGCAGGGGGCTGCGCACCAAGCTGGAAATCCAAAGGGATGCGGGCAGGGGATCAGCGCTGCGGCGACGCCACCAGCGACTCAGCATGGGCAGGCATCGAACGCGAACAAGGGTGGCTCAGGAGGCAGCGAACGGCCTTCAGCGCACCATGCCGGGCAGGAACGCGTTCCAGCGCGAGCTGGGCTTCGCAGCGGGAGGGGTCGAGCTGTCACCGCCGCCCGGCGCGTTGGGGCGAATGGCTGCCGAACCCCCGCCGACCGACTGCAAACCCGACGGAGCTTCCGCCGCTTCCAGCACGGCCTCAGCCGGCTCATGCCGGGATTCGGCGACCGTCTCGGTCGCGCTGTTCGACGTGCTCGAACAGTCCGGCTCGACAGTGTCCATAGGCAGCACTTCAACGGCACTGGCGAGCGCGGTGCACATCAGCCACAACAGCGAGACGCTCAAGATCGTGCGGAACTGGGACATGACCATTCCTAAGGGCGGGTGCTGCCGTGGCGGCTTCCGTCGGGGGCGCTGTCGCCGATCGTTCCGAGGGTCGGAATGTGGGGCGGCAGCAGCGGAGCGCGGGCGAATCGACAGCCGAGTGTAGCGTGTGTGCGTTCAGAGATAGTGAGGAAATGTCAACAGGCTGGCCGACGGTGTGCGTCTGTCGCAGCGCAGCGTGACCCGCCCGGGGGCTCTGGCATGCTCCGCCGCATGGTTGCCGTATTGAGTCCCCGCGCCCTACAGGCGCCCGTCACCGCCGCGCAGATGCGCCGCGCCCTGATCGCAGGCATGCGCCGCGTGATCGAGCGCCGCGAGCTGCTGGATCGCATCAACGTGTTTCCGGTGCCCGATGGCGATACCGGGAGCAATCTCGCCTTCACCTTCAACAGCGTGCTGTGCGGCAGCTTGAGTCGTCGCACCGCCTCGCTGGGCCGCCTGCTGCGTTCGGTGGCCGAGGACGCGGT
Source organism: uncultured Aquimonas sp. (assembly GCA_964586455.1). GTDB lineage: Bacteria > Pseudomonadota > Gammaproteobacteria > Xanthomonadales > Xanthomonadaceae > Aquimonas. The sequence goes on along the minus strand of CAZPHV010000001.1, from coordinate 141,214 downwards.
CGACGGTGCGCGCGGGAACTCCGGCGCGATCGTGGCGCAGTTTCTTTCGGGCGTTTCTGAACGTGTCGCCGATGCCGAGGTGCTGCAGCCGGCCGAACTGGCCGATGCCGCCTCCGCGGGCGCAGACGCGGCGCGCATGGCCCTGTCGGAGCCTCGCGAGGGCACCATTCTCAGCGTGATCCGCGCTTTTGCCGATGGGCTGAAACACGCGAGCCGCGAGGGCGCGCGGGATGTGCGCGAGGGCTTTCAGCGCGCGCTGGAGGCCGCCCGCGCGGCGCTGGCCGATACGCCCCGACAGTTGGCCGTACTGCGTCAGGCCGGCGTGGTCGACGCTGGCGCACAGGGTTTCGTCGACCTGCTCGAAGGCATCGACGACTACCTGCGCTGCGGCCGATTGCGGGTCGTCGCGCGGATCGAACACCTGGATGACATTCCCTTCGTCGGTGCGGATTTGCACGCGGACGTCGACCCCGCGCACCGCTGGTGCACCGAATGCCTCCTGAGTGGAGACGCACTGGACGCGGATGCGCTGCGTACCCGCCTCACTGCGCTTGGCGCGGATTCGGTTGTGATCGCAGGCGGTCGCCAGCGCGTGCGCATTCACGCCCATGTCGCGGAGCCGGCGCAGCTGTTTGAGCTGGCGAGCCAGTTCGGCCGAGTTTCCGCGCACAAGGCCGAGGACATGCTGGCGCAGTTGCGCGAAGCCAGCCTTGAGCAGCGCGTGGCTGTGGTCACCGACTCCGGCGCTGATTACCCGGCGGAACTCGCGCTTCGACTAGGCCTGTCGGCGGTGCCGGTGCGGGTGTCCTTTGGCGAGGAGGAGTTTCTCGACAAGGTGTCCATGAGTGCCGCTGACTTCCATCGCCGTCTGAAGTCGAGTGCAGTCCTGCCCAAGACCTCGCAGCCGCCCCCTGGCGACTTCCGCAGACAGTTCGAAACCCGGCTTTCGCACCATCGCGAACTGGTCTATGTGGGAATTTCGCGTGCGCTTTCGGGCACCTTGCAGGCCGGCGAATCGGCGGCCTCGCGGGTCGCGGCAGAGCGCATCCGCGTTGTCGATTCCGGCCATGCCAGCTGCGGCCAGGCTCTACTGGCGATCGCTGCGGCCGAAGCTGCGGCGCGCGGCGCGTCTGCTGCCGAGGTGGTGGCCGAAATCGAAGCACTGCGCCCGCAGGTGCAGACCTGGGCGGTGACTCGCGATGTGAGCTTTGCCGTGCGTGGGGGTCGGATCCCGGCGTGGGCGGGCCGGCTGGTCGCGGCTTTGGGCCTGACCCCGATCGCACGCGCCAAACCCAACGGCCGTCTCGCGGTGACCGGCGCGCTGGCGGGAGGCCCCCGAGCTGCGCCCGAGCGCTTTGCGCGCCATCTTTTAAAGCGGCTCGACCCGTCTCGGCGCTGGCGGCTGTTGGTCGGTCACGTGGACTGCGCAGACGACGCGCGTGGCCTTGAAGGTCGTCTGCGTGAAGCCCTGCAGGCCGACAGTTTGGGCGTGGTCGAGGTCGGCCCCGCGATTGGTGCGCATGCCGGCACCGGAGCGCTGGTGGTTGGCCTGCTCGACCTCGGCCCGCGCTCCGGAGCACCCTCGTCAGAAGCGTGATTCAGAGTCCGTCTCATGCCCTGCGCGCCGCCTGTCGTGCACACGCTTTCGCGCCCGCCATCGGCGCTGCCACACTAGACCCATGATTCCTGCCCTTGTCGCTCTCGGACTGGCTTATCTTCTGGGCTCCCTGTCGGGCAGCCTGATCCTGGGGCGGTGGGTCGGCGTCGACATCCGTGCCAGTGGCAGCGGCAACGCCGGCGGCACCAACGCGTTTCGTACGCGCGGCTGGCGCTTCGCGCTGGTGGTGGTGCTGATCGATATCGGCAAGGGCGCACTGGCGGCCTGGCTCGGGCTGCGCCTGTGGACCGACGGAGCCGGCTTCAGCGCCACCGATCTGGCCTGCGCCTGCACCTTGATGGCCGCGATCGGTCACACCTGGCCGCTGTACTTCGGTTTTCGCGGCGGCAAGGGCGCCGGCACCCTGGTGGGCGGGCTTTGCGTGGCCTGGCCGCTGAGCGTGGCGCCCCTGTTCCTGGTCTGGGTCGGCTGTCTGGTGCTGACCGGCTACGTCGGGCTTTCCACCCTTCTGGCCGCCGCCACCCTGATTCCATTGGCACTCTGGCTTCAGCCCGCGCAGCTGCCGTTTGCGCTGGCCGCGGCTGGCTTCATTCTGTTCACCCATCGAAGCAACCTCGTTCGCCTGCTGAACGGCAGCGAACACCGTTTCGAGCGGGTGCGGCTGCTGCGGCGACGACGCGGTCACGGTTGATGGCGGCGGCGATCGAAACGGCTTCCGGGGGCCTGCAGGACCTTGCCCGGCGACTGCTGGCCGAGCGTGATCCCGCGCCGCCGCAGCTGACTTGGCTCGCGCGGACGGGCTCGACCAATTCCGATCTGCTGAGCGCGGGAACGCCGCCCCCCGAGGGCTCTGCGCGGCTGGCCGAGGTGCAGAGCGCCGGCCGAGGACGTCTGGGGCGCAGCTGGCAGTCGCGGCCTGGCGGCAGCCTGTGTCTCTCGCTTTCGCTGGCCTGGCCAGGAGGGCCGGCGGCGGCGGCAGGCGTGAGCCTGGTGGCAGGTGCCGCGATCGCGGAATGCCTGCACGATCTGGGCGCCGTCGACATCGGTCTGAAGTGGCCCAATGATCTATGGGCGCGCGAACGCAAGCTGGGCGGCCTGCTGGTGGAGTCGGGCGGACGCGCGGAACGGGCCTTTCTGGTGGTCGGTCTGGGCTTGAACCTGGATCTTCCGGCGGACTTTGCGGCAGGTCAGGGCTGGATCGATCTCGCCAGCCTGGGCCTGCGGCCGGAGCGCGCCGAACTCGCGGTTCGCCTGCTGCTCGCGCTGCGCCAGCGCCTGTTGCAGCTGCAGCACGAAGGGCTCGCGGCCCTGCTGCCGCTCTGGCAGCGCTTCGATTGTCTGCAGGGCAGGGCAGTGCAGATGCAGGCGGGCGACGCACAATGGGAGGGGGTCGCGGTCGGCGTGGCTGCGGACGGTGGTCTGCGCGTGCGACATGCGAGTGGCGAGCGCGTCTGGCACAGCGGCGAAGCCAGCCCGAGGCCGGCATGAAACCGCGCCTTCTGCTTGACCTTGGCAATACGCGCCTGAAATGGGCGCTGGCCGAGCCCGTGCACGTGTCGTCCGGCGCGCAGCCGCCGCGCTGGCAACTCGGCGACGTGCAGGCCTTGGCGCACGTCGGTCCGGATTTTCTGCCGGCCTTGCAGCATGGCCTGCGAGGGCTGCCGGAGGTTGACAGCGTGCACTGCGTGAGCGTCACCGCTGAGACGACCTTCGAGGCGGTTCGTCGCTGTGTCGAAGCTCATGTGCGCAGCATCCAGCCCGGCCTGAGGCGGGCCAGAACCGAAGCCACCGCGCCAGCACCCGAGGGTCGGCAGTTGGTTTGCGCGTATCCCCTTCCTGCGCACCTCGGCACCGATCGCTGGCTGAGCCTGCGCGGTGCGCTCATCCAATCGCGCCCCCCCCTGCTGGTGGTGAGTGCCGGCACGGCGCTGACGCTTGATGCCATCGATGCGGACTGCCGACACCTCGGCGGCCTGATCCTGGCTGGGGTTGCCGGCATGCGCGAGGGGCTGCTGGCGCGCGCGCCGCATCTGCAGCTCGATGAGAGTCGACCCGGGCCCGACGAGTTCTGGGCGGACGACACAGCCCCCGCCGTCGCGATGGCGCCGTGGCAGGCGGCGGCCGGGTTGATCGAACGCGCTGTTCGTCGCATGCAGGGCGATAGCGGACAGGAACCCTGTCTTCTGCTTGCCGGTGGTGACGCGGAGGCCCTGCTGCCTTTGCTCGATCGGCCGGCCCGTCTCGACCCCCATCTGGTGCTGAAGGGGCTTTTGCAGGCTTCAATGGACGTCTGACCGAGGCCTGACCGGCGCCGGCACGCAAGCCTGCTGAGTAGGCCTGCTATCCTGCGCGACCGTTCGATCGTCCGCCCCAGAACCACTCGCAATGCTGCCTCGCGTGCTTGTCCTCCTGCTGCTGGTGATGAACGTCGGCGTCGCCGTATGGTGGTTGCTGCGTCCTGAGCACGAGCCGCGCAGGCACGCGCCCACCGAGCCGGCCGTGGCCGGGCTTGAGCTGTTGAGCGAGATCGAGGCGCGTGCGGTGGTCGGCGAGCTCGCTGAAGCCCCGCAGCCGATCGCGCCCAGCGCCGACGCGATCTGTCAGCGCATCGGTCCGTTCATGACCCAGGCGGACCTGCGTCGCGCCGTCGGCGCCCTCACCCCAGTGGTGCAGCGCATCCAGTTCCGCGAAACCCGCGCGCTGGCACGGCGAGGGTATTGGGTCTACATGCCGGCCCAGGCCAGCCGGGATGCTGCCCTCGCCACCGCCCGCGAACTTGCTTCGCGCGGCCTGCGTGACTATTACGTCGTAACCGCGGGCGACCGCCAGAACACGATCTCGCTGGGTCTGTTCCGCGAGCTGAGCAATGCCCGGCAGCGCCAGGCGGACGTGCGTGCGATGGGCTTCGGCGCCGAGCTTGGCGAGCGCACCGAGGAGATTCCGCAGTATTGGATCGACATCGCCGCTGACCCGCGCTTCGATTGGCGCGCCCAGTTGGGCGGCTACGCCGGCGTCGACGGCACGCGCATTGGCTGTGAGGCCTGACAACAGTCGGGGCATGGACAGAGCGACTTGGGACAGCCCGCACGGTTGACCTGCGGTCTGCGCTTTCGAGCTTGGTTGCAAGGCTCTTCAGCAGGTCTCCCTCCCGCATCGCCAGAACGCGATACGAATCTCCAATTCCCGAGCGGCAGGCCGCAAGCCTCCGCGCTCGGCTACAATGCGCGCCCCAGTGCCGGCATAGCTCAGCAGGTAGAGCAACCGCCTTGTAAGCGGTAGGTCGTCCGTTCGATTCGGACTGTCGGCACCATCCTCGCAGCGCCACGCTGCACCCCTGCGAACTCGCCCGGAACCCTACGCGTGAGCATCGACGGCTTCGACTCCCTGCTGGCTCTGTACCGCCTGGCGCTGAAGGACAAGCGCCAGAAGCTGCGTCGCTACATGGCGGCGATCCGCGAGGCAGCCAACAACGAAGCCGCTGAGTCCGATGTCGCCGAACTGCGAAGCATGCTGCACAAGATGGCCGGCTCTGCTGGTGCCTACGGATTCCCCGAAGTGAGCGACCAGGCGCGTTCGCTTGAGCGGCAATGGATCGCCTGGCTGAAATCGCCCGCCGACGCCCGGCGCCCGGCCGCGGCGCTGTGCACCGAGCTGTTGACCCCCACCCTTGAACTGCTGGTGCTGATGGACAAGGCGATCGCCGCCGCCACTCGCGCCGCAGAGGAGCAGGAATGAGCCTCTCACCGAATCGTTTCGCCCCGGTCAGCCTGATCGGCGCGCCTACTGATGTAGGGGCCGGCCATCGCGGTGCCTCGATGGGGCCTGAAGCCCTGCGCGTCGCCGGCCTCGGCGAGGCCCTGGTTGCACGCGGGCTGCAGGTGCATGACCGCGGCAATCTGCGCGGCCCCTTCAACCCTTGGCAACCGCCGCACGAAGGCTATCGACATCTTGAACAGGTCGTCGAGTGGAACGCCGCGGTGATGCAGGCCGTCGAGGCCGAACTGAAGGCCGGACGCATACCCATCATGCTCGGCGGTGATCATTGTCTTGCGATCGGTTCGATCACCGCGGTGGCCAAGCACGTGCGTGCGCAGGGCAAGAAGCTGCGCATCATATGGCTGGATGCACACGCCGACTTCAACACCTCCGAGCTCACGCCCAGTGGCAACGTGCACGGCATGCCCGTGGCCTGTCTGTGCGGCTTCGGCCCGCGCGCGCTTACGCATCTCGGTGGCAGCATTCCCGCGATCACGCCCGACCAGGTCAAGCAGATCGGCATTCGTTCGGTCGACGAGGGCGAGCGTCGCCTGGTGCACGAGGCTGGGCTCGACATCTACGACATGCGCTACATCGACGAAGTGGGCATGAAGCGGGCGATGGAGGAAGCGCTGGAAGGAATGGATGCCGACACCCATCTGCACGTGAGTTTCGACGTCGACTTCCTCGACCCCGGCATCGCCCCCGGCGTGGGCACCACGGTCGAGGGTGGGCCCAACTACCGCGAGGCCCAGCTCGTGATGGAGATGATCGCCGACACCGGACGCATGGCCTCGCTGGATATCGTCGAACTGAACCCGGCCTTCGATGAGCGTAACCGCACTGCGCAGCTCGCCGTCGATCTGGTCGAGAGCCTGTTCGGCAAGTCGACTCTGATGCGCGACCCGCAGCGCGAACTGCGCTGACGCAGGCTTGATTCGACTGAAGCGCGACGATGAGCGTGAGCTGTGTCGGACGCTGACTTGCGACGGTCGGCGCTGCTAGGCTCTGCGGCCCTGGCCTTCGGGCTGAATTCGACCGGAATTCCCATGCGCATTTCATCGACTGTCTGGCGCCTCGCCGCGCTCGTTCTTGGCCTGTTCGTGCTGGCGGGCTGCAACACCATCCAGGGCGCCGGCAAGGACATCAAACGCACCGGCGAAAAGATCGAAGAGGCCGCGCGGCGCTGACGCTGCGCGGGCCCCCACGTCAACCATCGAGGCTCCATGTCCCGCACTCGCGTCCTGACCGGCATCACCACGACCGGCACCCCGCATCTCGGCAACTACGTCGGCGCGATCCGCCCGGCCATCTCGGCCAGCATCGACCCGAATGTCGATGCGTTCTTTTTTCTGGCGGATTACCACGCGCTGATCAAATGCGACGAGCCGGCGCGTATCCAGAGTTCGCGCATGCAGATCGCGGCGACCTGGCTGGCGGCCGGTCTGGACCCCGAGCGCGTGCATTTTTACCGTCAGTCGGACATTCCCGAGATTCCCGAGCTGACCTGGCTGCTGACCTGCGTCACCGCCAAAGGGATGATGAATCGCGCGCACGCCTACAAGGCCGCGACCGACGCCAACGAAGCCGCGGGCGAGGACGCCGATGCCGGCGTGAGCATGGGCCTGTTCAGCTATCCGGTGCTGATGGCCGCCGACATCCTGATGTTCAACGCCCACAAAGTGCCGGTGGGCCGCGACCAGGTGCAGCACATCGAGATGGCTCGCGACATCGGTGCACGCTTCAACCACCTGTTCGGGCAGGGCAGGAGCTTCTTCACCCTGCCGGAGGCGGTGATCGAGGCCACGGTGGCCACCCTCCCGGGTCTGGACGGCCGCAAGATGTCGAAGAGCTACGACAACACGATCCCGCTGTTTGAAGGCGGCGCCAAAGCCCTGAAGGACGCAGTGGCGCGCGTCGTCACCGACTCTCGCCTCCCCGGCGAGCCGAAAGATCCCGAGGGCAACGCCTTGGCCATGATCTTCGACGCCTTTGCCAGCCTTGATGAGGCCGCCAGTTTCCGCGCCGACCTGAGTGCGGGTCTGGGCTGGGGCGAGGCCAAGCAGCGTCTGGTGGAGCGCATCGAGCGCGATGTCGCACCCATGCGCGAGCGCTACCAGGCCTACATGGCCGACCCCCAGCGTCTGGAGGAGATCCTGCAGGCCGGAGCGATGCGAGCGCGCGCCATCGCGGCGCCGCTGCTGGCTGAGCTGCGCGAGGCGGTCGGACTGCGGCGCTTCGTCGCTCCGGCCGTTTCGCAGACTGCACAGGCCGCGCGTACGGCCCTGCCGCAGATCAAGCAGTACCGCGAGGCCGATGGTCGGTTCTACTTCAAGCTGTTGTCAGCGGAAGGCGACCTGCTGCTGCAGAGCGCCGCGTTCGCCTCGCCAAAGGAGGCTGGACAGGCCCTGCAGTCGCTGCGCGCACGGCCCGCGGCGGAGCTCGAAGAAGCCTTGGCCGAATCCGTTCTGGAAGCGCCTGTCGCGCGCATTGTCGAGGCGCTGGCCGCCTTGGCCGCGGCCGAAGCGGAGCGCAAGGCCAAGGCTGCTTCCGGCTGAGGCGCGCGCGCCGGAACCCGGCGAAAAGTGTCGCTGTGGGGCCGCCGCAGGGCTCGGCGCATGCGGGCGGAGGAGTCGACAGTGCCCTGCTTCGGCAGGATTGTGACGCGGTGTGTCACTCGTATTTTCTTACCGTTTATCGACCTTGCGGCGCAAGGCGCGTTTTCATTTGTTTTCCTCGGGGTAGAGTGAACAACCGTTACACCGCACGTCCCACCCGGGGGAATTCGCATGTCATCCACTCGCCTCTCCAGCCTGCTGATGGGCTTGGCCTCACTGGCGGCTTTGGTCTTCGCGCCGCCTAGCCACGCCGACAATCCAGTCTTCTCGGACTCGTTCGAGCCTCCGTTCAACATCCCGACCAGCGATGGCGAGGCGGCACGCTTCCTCAATCAGGCGACCTTCGGAGCTACCGCATCCGATATCGCAGTGGTCCGCAGTCAAGGCGCAAGTGGCTGGTTGGCAGGGCAGTTGAATAGTCCTACGGTCACCCTCTCTCGCCCCTGGCTGGAGGCGTACACCGCCGCCTTGCCCACCGGCAACCTCTCGCAGGAGCACCGCATACAGCGTTGGTACAACGTGGCGACGACCGCGCCCGATCAGGTGCGTCAGCGGGTAGCGTGGGCGTTGTCGCAGTTCGTTGTGGCCTCTGACCAGGATCCCGGCCTTTCCGGCCAGACCATCATGATGGCCGAGTGGAACGATCTGCTCGTCCGCAACGCACTCGGTAACTACCGCGCCTTGATGCGCGAGGCGACCCTGAGCCCGATGATGGGGCGCTACCTGACTCATCTGCGCAACCAGCGATTCCTCTTGGCGGTCTCCAACGGTAACTATTCCGCAGGCAACAACGGTGTGCAGCCCGACGAGAACTATGCTCGCGAAATCATGCAGCTGTTCTCGATCGGCCTGCTTGTGCGAGGCAAGGATTTCCACACGACCTTTGCGGACCCGGAAAACCCGGACCTGCGCCAGACCACCTACGACGAAGAAGACATCACCAATCTGGCGCGAATCTTCACGGGCTTGTCGCACACCTGTACCCAAGGGTCCTCCAGCGCTGGCGGAGTCGTGTTCAACCGCAACTGCGGAAGCAACGATGCAACCAGTTGTACTGGCCCAGGGTGCCGCTTCGGCCCCGGCGGCGATCGCTTGTTCAGAACCTCCAATGTGATTGTAGATCCGGTGGCCAACCGCGGGCTCATCCACCCCGATTTCTACCGACCCATGGTCTGCTATCCGATGTTTCATGACACCGGACGCGATAATCAGGGTGGGCTGCTCGTCGACCCTGAAACATCGTCAGTGAACCTCCCGCCGGGTTCACCAGGTCCGAACAAGCAACTCAGTCTGGGCGCGGTTGGCGGAGTCCGATCCCTGGAGATAATTCCCAGCTTCGAGGGTATCGCTGCGCTCAACTGCGCCGCGAACAATCTCAGCACGCAGCAGCAGCAGGCCTGCATCAGTTATTGTGAAGGCAGTATTGACCAGGCCATTGACCTTCTGTTCAACCACCCGAACACCCCACCGATGGTGGCGCGCCAGTTGATTCAGCGCTTGGTGACTTCCAACCCGAGCGCGGGCTACATCGAGCGCGTCGCTGATGCTTTCATCAACAACGGACAGAACGTCCGGGGCGACATGAAGGCAGTTGTGTCGGCGATTCTGCTCGACGTCGAGGCGCGCCGACCGCTGAATCACCCGGATCAGCCGGTTGATTTCGGCAAGGTGCGTGAGCCTTTGCTCAAGCTTGTGGCGCTGTGGCGTCACTTCGGTGCGCGTTCAGGCGATACCGCGATCATCCCCGCGACGAATCCGCGGGGGGGGCAGGCCAATCCGCTGGCAGGTCAACCCAGCCAGCGTCGCTGGGGTCCGACTAACCCCCAGGAAATTTTCCAGCAGCGCCCGCTGGGTGCGCCCTCGGTGTTCAATTTCTACGAGCCCGACTATCGGCAACCGGGTGCGATCTCCACCCTCGGACTGTATTCGCCCGAGCTTCAGATCGTTCACGAGGTGAGCGCAATCGCCGTCGCCAACGAGCTGTACACGCGAATCTGCTCGGGCTACGGCGGTGGTAATAGCTGCGGCGATACGTTCACCGTGCCGAATGACCGCGCGTACTTCCCGACCGCGCAGATCGATGCCATCCCCGCTGTAGTGCCCGCGAACTCCAACCAGCCACTCGCCACCTTGGCGCAGGATATGGCCCTCATCAATTTCTTCAACAACCGCATGATGGGCGGTGCAATGAGCGGGGAGGATCTCACTGGCAACTTCAGTTGTCTGAATTCCGAGCCAGGAATGAAGTGGAGATTGATGAATGCGCTTCGTTGTGGCGGCGGCCTCAATGAAACCCTGAGCGGCGGCACCAACGGAACCACCAACGGCAGCCAAGAAGCCCGCAAGCGTCGCAAGGCGCTCTTGCTGATGCATTTGATCGCTATCTCCCCCGAGTACAGCACCCAGCGCTGAGGAGCACGCCATGTCCCGCATCCATTTTGACAAGCGCCGTGACTTCCTGAAGGGCGCAACCTGTCTGGCGGCCTCCGGAGCCGCCGCCACCTTCGTGCCACAGCTGTCCATGATCGGCACGGCTTTGGCACAGACCGTGCCCACCGGTTACAAAGCACTGGTCTGCATCTATCTGTCCGGCGGCAACGATTCTTGGAATCTTCTGATTCCCTCAGATACGACCACTCAGGTTCCAGTGGTCGGGCGCACCGCGCTGGCTCCCTATGGGCCGACTCCCTATGGTTGGTACGTCACCTCTCGCGGTGGTCTCTTCCAGGGCTCGGGCTCGCAGCTCGGGATTCCTCTGGTGGGTGGCGGTACTGCGGGTCAACTGCCCAACGCACTCGCTTTGCAGGGCGTGCCGTATGCCTTGAATCCGGCTGCTGCAAACAATGCAGGCCAGGGCACAGAGACGGGTCTGCGGCGGATGTTCAATCAGGGTCGGTTGTCCTTCATCGCCAATGTGGGGCCGCTGGTCGAGCCGGTGCGACGCCAGAATTTCAACACCTGGAAGCGTCCGCCGCAGCTCTATTCGCACAATGACCAGACCAACCTTTGGCAGATCGGGGGTGGTGCAAACTCTGCCCAGCCGAGCGGCTGGGGCGGGCGCATGGCGGGTCGCCTGCTTGGTTCGGCGCCCGGGAGTGGACTCTCTCCCTGTATCTCGATCAGCGGTCAGACTCGTTTTCTGGTAGGCGAATACAGCGGCGGCCAGCCGGTCATTCCCTACCGCCTTTCCACGAATGGCACCACCCCGGCGACTTCGCTCAACAACTACAGCAGCACCAATCTGTCCGGTACGAAGCGCAGGGAGGTGTTGGAGAGCTTGCTCAATACCACCTATCCGCAGGCCTTCAGCAATGAGTATGGTCAGATCGTCGATCGCTCGCTGAATCTCTCGACCGGAATCAATCAAGCAATTGGAATTCTCTCCTCGGATACCCGCTTTTCGCAGCCGCAAGCTGGAAACACTCTCTCTTTCAATGCGGCTGTAACGGCGATTCCTCCAAGTGGTCTCGGGAATCAGCTGCGCCAGGTCGCGCGCATGATTGCGGTGTCCAAGCCCGGCGTGAGCGGATTCAACATCGCTGCAAACCGACAGGTTTTCTATGTCAGCACTGGTGGCTACGACACCCATGATGCCCAGATTCCGGCAGCAACGCCGGGCGGAAATGGTGTTTGGGGTGGTCATCAGGGTTTGCTGCAGCAGGTCGCCCAGGCGCTGCACTTCTTCTACGAGGCAATTGCGGTTCTGAACAATGTGCCGGGCTACAGTGGGGTACTCAACGAGGTAATGGGCTTCACGCAAAGTGAGTTCTCGCGCACCATCAACTCAAATGGCAGCGGCACCGATCACGCTTGGGGTGCAGTGCAGATGGTTTTCGGCCGGCCCGCCAGCGAAGGCGGACCGCTCCAAGGCGGGCAGGTGTTCGGACGCTATCCGCTGCAGCTGCTAAATCGAACCTACCCCAGTGGTATTGATTTACGTGGCGAGAGTTTCAACCGAGGCGAGTTTTTGCCAACCACCGCGGTTGATCAGATGTCGGCGACTTTCGCGCGATGGATGGGTGTGAGCGCCGTCGATTTGCCCATTCTCTTCCCGAATATCGGTGCGTTTACCAACGGCGCGCACCCGAACGCCACAGTGATGGCATACAACACCCAGACGGTTCCGTTCATCAACGTATAGTGATGAGGGCCTCAGTAGCGACTTGGAACCTCGCTGCGCTGCTGGTGTAAATTCTGCGTCGGACGAAACACCGTCTTTCGCAGAACGAACAGGGGCTGCCATTGGCAGCCCCTGTTCGTTGGAGAATGCGTTGTATTCAAAGGTCGCGACCTGCTCCACCTTGCCGGCCCGAAAGACGCGAGTCTCAACCTCCAAGTGGAACAGCCTTCCGCGATTGGAAGCGAAGTAAGGAGCCGATAAAGAGGTGAGGCAAACCCACGACAGCAAGCGGCTTCCCTTGTGGTTCACTCAGGGTCGTTCGATGCTCTCGAAGCGCCCGACGAACAGTCGTTCCCCGCCCGGCGAGTCCGGCATCAGCGCGCCGCCGGCGATCCAGTCGTAGACCGCGGCCTGCAGTTGTTCATCAGCTGTGCCCCCGAGGGGCATCGAGTCACCGAACGGTGGCACCTTGCAGTTGATCTTGAGGAAGAGCGAGCTCGCCAAGGGCTCAAAGAGTCGCACCCTAAGAATACCGGGGTCACCTAACGAGGGTTGGCCTCGCTCATCGGCGCCAAGCAGTTGGGACACCGCATTGTTGAAATTGAAGTTGAGGCCGCCGTTGCTGCCATTGATATGGCACGTGCTGCACTGATTCTCCAGCATGGGGCGGATATCACCCTCAAAACTGATGTCGTAGCGAATTGGATGCTGGCCTGAAGTCAGGGGAGTACAGCCGGAAGCGCCTCCCGCGGTAGCCGATAGGGAGGCGCTGGCCAAACTGACCGACAGGCAAAGCGAAAGAACTGTTCTCATCGATGTGCCGCTCCGGTGGCAGGCGTCAGGTTGGATTGTGTGCGGGTGGATTCCATCGAATCGCGGAAGACCACATCACTGTACGGAAAGCCGAAAGAACTGAAACCGCGAGCACCCTGTGCGATCCAGTCGTACACCATGGCTCGCATGCGGATAGGGATGCGCACTGGCGTGATGTCGGTGGCCGGCGGCATGTAGGGGTAGTCCGACGGTGGCTCACAATTGAGTTGTGCGTACAGAAGACTGGACTCGGGTCGATTCGGAACCACTCGGAAGATGTCTTCGTTGCGGGAGCTCCTGGCGAGCACCAGTTCGTAGCCCGCCGATTCGGGGGTGTCCAGCCTCAGACCTCCCATCGCTGTCTGGTTGTGGCAGCCAACGCATCCGCCCGCCAGCCAGATGTCATGGATATCGAGAATTTCGTCAGGGAGTCCGCTGCCGGGGACGTCGTACTGCATCCCGTAGGTGATGGGTTCCGACGAGAGGTCCAGACAGTCGCTTCCCAAGGGCGGCGACTGTTGGCCACCTGCGAGATCGGCCGGCCAAGCCCCGGAGCTGCTCGGGCAAGCGAGGCCGGCAGTGCACAGCATCGCCCCGATCAGCCACGCGAGGCGGGTCGAATGGGTCGGGTGGGTCGAGTTCGAAGTCATGTGACGGAGTGTGACAGAGTCCCGGCATGCTGCAGCAGCGGCGCGCGCGGCGCTGTGATCCACGCCTCCCTGCAATCGCTTTCGCTCCAAGGGCGCGCTGAAGTCGGCCTCAGAACTTCCCCGGTCGCAGCACCTCAACATCGGCGAAGAACATCGTCAGCCCGAAGTGGGCGCCGTACTCGGCCAGCACATGGGCGGCGATACGGTCGGCGATCTCCGCTTCGCAGATCACCTTCATCTCGATGCTGCGATCGGCTTCCCAGCTGCCTTCGCGGATGCCGCTGTGGCCGGCGCCGCGTACGTCGTAAACGGTGTAACCCTGCGCGCCCAGACGGCGCACGTCGCGCGCCAGCGATTTCTCAAGTGCGGCCTCGGTGATGATGACCAGCAACCGGCGCGGATGTTTGGGCAGCGTCATGCGGGCGATCCTCCCAGCCATTGAGCGAGCTTCAGGTACAGCGGAATGCCGAGAATCACGTTGAACGGAAAGCTGATGCCCAGCGAAGCGGTGATCGACAGCGCGGCGTTGGCTTCGGGCACGGCCATGCGCATGGCCGTAGGTGCGGCGATGTAGCTGGCGCTGGCGGCCAGGGTGGCGAGGATGGCGATGCCGCCGACCGACAGGCCCAAGCCAAGCCCGGTCAGGGCGCCAAGCACGGCCAGCAGGGGTGGAAAGCCGAGTCCGATCAGCAGCAGACGTGGTCCGAACGGGCCGATCTCGCGCAGGCGGCCGCCGGCTACAAGGCCCAGTTCCAGCAGGAACAGGGCGAGGATGCCGCGGAAGGGGTCGATGAACACAGCCGCGATCGGCGCGCTGCCTTCGACGCCGGCGATCGCGCCGATGCACAGGCCGCCGGCCAGCAGCAGCACCGACTTGCCGAACAGCACCTCGTGGCCCAGAGCCGCCCAGCGCACGTCGCGCAGTTGCGACATGCGCGCAAGCAGGATGCCGGCGATCAGCGCGGGCGCTTCCATCACTGCCACCCACAGTGCCGCGTGCGATTCGTAGGCCACGCCAGAGCGTTCAAGCGCCGCGGTTGCCACCGCGAAGGTGACCACGCTGACCGAGCCGTAGTGCGCTGCGAGCGATGCGCTGTCGGCCTGCGCGAAACGCAACAGGCGCAAAGCCGGAAACAGCAGCAGTGGGATTGCGAAGCCCAGCGCCATCGTGCCCAGTACCTGCGGCAGCAGTGACTCCAGGGAGTGTTTGGACAGCTCGATTCCACCCTTCAGGCCGATTGCCAGCAGCAGATAGATCGAAAGCACCTCATACACCGCTTCCGGCAGGCGCAGGTCGGACTTGGCGAGGCGCGCGATCAGCCCCAGCAGGAAGAACAGGACAACGACGTCGAACATGGGGGCGGATGCTGTCATGCGTCCTGCCGGTAGCGCCAGCGCCTAAACTGCGAGCCACGACTCAGGAGAAACCGGATGTTGGATTGCATCGAGATCGAGACCGCCGCGCGTCCGGCTTACAGCGTGCTCTGGCTGCACGGCTTGGGCGCCGATGGCCATGACTTCGAGCCGATCGTGCCCGAGCTGCTGCGGCCCGGCTGGCCGCCCTTGCGCTTCGTGTTCCCGCACGCGCCGGTACGCCCGATCACCTTGAACGGCGGTCTGCGCATGCGCGGCTGGTACGACCTCTATGGGCTGGAGCTGATGGCGGTCGAAGACGAGGCCGGCATCCTTGCTTCCGTGGCCGAGGTCGAGCGGCTGATTGCGCGCGAACGACAGCGCGGCGTGGACAGTCATCGCATCCTGCTGGCGGGGTTCTCACAGGGCGGTGCGGTTGCACTCACGGCCGGGCTTACGCACCCAGAACGACTGGCCGGCATCGTTGCGTTGTCGACCTATCTGCCGATCGCATCCCGCACCGAGGCGCGACGTGCCCCCATCCAGGCCGAGCTGCCGGTCTTCATCGGCCACGGTGCGGTCGATCCGATCGTGCCGCAGGCGCTGGGTATGGCCGCTCGCGAGCGCCTGCAGGCCTGGGGGCATCCAGTCGAGTGGCACAGCTACGGGATGCCGCACAGCGTCTGTGCCGAGGAAATCCGCGACCTGTCCGGATGGATGGAGCGGCACCTCTTGGGCGAGCAGCGGTAGCGGTCGAGGCGTGCGCGGCAGGCATACTTTCACGGATGAAAAGCGCTCCGCCCGAGGACTGGCTTCCCGATTTCTGCCGTGTGCCAACGCTGTTCGTGGTGATGGTGGCGGCACAGATCATCGTGCTGGCGGCCGTGTTGATGCCGGGCGCGGCGGGTGCCTCTGCTGACGCAGGCGGCCGCGTGTTCGTGGCCAGCCTGTTCGCGCAGTGGTTGGCTTTGCTGGCGAGCGTGCTGCTGTGCAAGCTTCGACCGCTGGTGCTGCGACTGAAACCTCTGTCGCTGTCGATTCTCGCCGGCTGGGCGCTGCCGACCCTGGCAACCTTCATCGGCGCGGGCGTGGTCTACCAGCTCGACGTCACGCTGACGCTGGATCTCACGGTGCCGGCCGGTCATGGCCTGCAGTTCGCCCTGTCCTGCGCCGCCGTGGCCGGCCTGCTGACCGCGGCCTTGCTGCGCTACTTCTACGTGCAGCAACTGTGGCAGGCGCAGGTCCAGGCCAGCGCGCAGGCCGAAGTGCGCGCACTGCAGGCGCGGATTCGCCCGCATTTCCTGTTCAACAGCTTGAACAGCATCATCAGCCTGGTGCGGCGGGATCCGGCCACGGCCGAGCGCGCCATCGAGGATCTTTCGGAGGTCTTTCGCGCCGCCTTGGGGGCAGGGCAGGGCGATTGGACCCTGGCCGAAGAGCTCGAGCTGATCGACCGCTACCTCGGCATCGAGCGCCTGCGGCTGGGTGATCGTCTGAAGCTGCGGATCGACCTCGATGACAACTGGCCGCGCGAGCAGCGGCTTCCGCGCTTGCTGCTGCAGCCGCTGGTCGAGAATGCGATCCTGCACGGGGTTGCGCGTCTGGCCGGCGGCGGCGAGGTTGCCATCGAGCTGCGCTGCGTCGACGGCGGGGTGTCAATCGAGATCGGAAACCCTTGCCCGGCGCAGGCGTCGGAGGCGGGCAATCGGCACGCAGTAGCCAGCATCGAACAGCGACTTCAGCACTACTTTGGCCCGACCGCATGGATGACCGTGGTCCCGGCTCCCGACTACTATGCGGTGACTATATGGATGCCCCGGATACCCGCGCAGCCGTCCTCGACGTCCTGATCGTCGACGACGAGCCCCTTGCCCGACAGCGCCTGCAGGACCTGCTGGCTGACATCGGCGGCGTGCGCGTGGCCGGCGAGGCGGCGGATGGACGCGAGGCCATCGAGGCCTGCGAACGCCTGGCGCCGGACGTCGTGCTGATGGACATCGCGATGCCCGTCATGGACGGGCTTGAAGCCGCGCGTCATCTTGCCGCCGCGGATTCCTCGCCGGCGGTGATTCTGTGCACCGCCTATGACGAACATGCGCTGGCCGCCTTCGAGGCCCGCGCCATCGATTACCTGCTCAAACCGGTGCGCGCTGAGCGCCTTGCGGCTGCCTTGGAGCGCGCCCGCGCCCTGGGCCGCGCGCGGGCGAACGAGCGCCTGCAGGACTTGCCAAAATCGCAGGCGCGTACGCATCTGTGCGCGCGCATGCGCGGCAGCCTCCGCCTGATTCCGGTGCCGGATGTGCTCTATCTGCAGGCTGAAGAAAAGTACGTCGTCGTGCACCATATCGGCGGCGCCGACCTGATCGAGGACTCACTGAAAGCGCTGGAGCAAGAGTTCGCTGAGCGCTTTCTGCGTATCCATCGCAACTGCCTGGTGGCGCGCAATGAGCTGCGCGAGCTGCGACGCGGCAATGACGGTCAGGTCCACGCCCTCCTCAAGCGCAGCGCCGACGCGCTCGAAATCAGTCGTCGCTGTCTGCCCCAGATCCGTCAACTGCTGAAGCATTTATGACCCGAACCCTGCGGATCGCCACCCGCAAGAGCGCGCTCGCGCTGTGGCAGACCGAGCACGTGGCGACACGCCTACGCGCGCTGCATCCCGACCTCGATATCCAGCTGGTGCCCCTGTCCACCCGCGGCGATGAAGTGCTTGATCGCTCGCTGGCCGCGATTGGCGGCAAGGGCCTTTTCCTCAAAGAGCTCGAGGAAGCCATGCTCCGCGGCGAGGCCGACCTGGCCGTGCACTCGCTGAAGGACGTTCCGATGGCGCTCGATGGCCCCTTCGTGCTGGCGGCCGTGCTGGAGCGCGCCAACCCCTACGATGCGTTTGTTAGCGGCGCGCATGCGGACATCGCTTCGTTGCCGCAGGGCGCCCGCGTCGGCACTTCGTCGCTGCGACGTCGCGCCCAGTTGAAGGCACTGCGTCCGGACCTCGACATCGTCGACCTGCGCGGCAACGTCAATACCCGCCTGGCCAAACTCGATGCCGGTGAGTACGCAGCGATCGTGCTGGCCTGTGCGGGGCTGGAACGCTTGGGCTTCGGCGAGCGCATTCGCGTGCAGCTGCAGCCGCCCTCATTTCTGCCTGCTGCTTCGCAGGGGGCGATCGCGATCGAATGCCGGGCAGGTGATGCCGAAGTCGAGGGTTTACTCGCACCGCTGGATCACTCCGCCACGCGGCGCTGTGTGGATGCCGAGCGGGCCATGAATCTGGCGCTTGGCGGCAGCTGCCATGCAGCGATCGCCGCCTTCGCGATCGAGCGCGCCAGTGGCCTGCATCTGCGCGGCTGGGTGGGCGATGCGGCCGGCGGAGAAGGCCTTGCCGTCGAGCTTGAAGGGACTGCAGCCGAACCGCAGGCCCTGGGCCTGCGCGCCGCCGCCGAACTCCGCGCGCGCGGCGCCGAGCAGCTGCTGGCCTCATTTTGAGCCCACAGTGAATCACCTCGCCACAGCGAGCGACGCCGCGCCACCATCGAAGCTGAGCGCATCGTTGCGCGTAGGGGAGATAAGCGCAGCGCATCCACCAGCCACTGCGAGCGACGCCGTCCCATCATCGAAGCCGAGTGCATCGTTGCGCGTAGGGTAGATAAGCGCAGCGCATCTACCAGCCACTGCGAGCGACGTCGCCACTCCATCGATGCCGAGCGCGGTCGTGTTCACACCAAACAAGCGCGCCCCGCATCCACGGGGCTCGCCCTTGGCATCGGACGCCAATCGCAACACGCCTGCGATGGCAAACCCGCCGCAGGCACTCGCGAAACCCGACCGGTCGCTTACTTGAACGCGTAGACCAGATTGATCGTGGTCAGGAGGTCGGTGCTCTTGGTGCCCAGCGAGGTCTCACTGTTGTAGCGCGCCTGCAGGCCCGCCTTCAACGCCAGCGCCTCGGTCACCGATACGGCCACGCCGAAATCGTTCTGGGCGAAGGTGTTGTCCTTGCCGCTTTCCACCAGCAGAGCGTTGGTCAGCGTAGTGGTCTCGGTGATCTTCTGACGGAAATCGACCACGCCGCGCAGGATGCCATTGCTCTCGGTCTCGCCGGTCGACGCCAGCTTGGCGCGACGGTAGCCGGGGCCGATCTCAGCGTGCAGGTGGCCATCGTCCGTGCGATAGAAGCTGTAGCCATAACCGATCGAGAACGTGCTCTGCGCTTCATAGGTGCTGAAGTCGTCGCGCTCATGACGCAGTGCGCTGATCCATGAGGCACGCTCGTTCATCTTGAGCGCGCTGGATGCGGCAGCAGCCCAGCGATTTGCAGTCGTTTCGAACAGTGTCTCCGGCACACCGTCACCGTCGAAATCGCCGCTGATCTCACCTTTGGCGCGCAACATGCTCAGGCCGAATACATGCTTCCAGCGTTCGTCTTCGTTGATGAAGTCGAGCTTGGCGTTGAGGTTCTCCGAGCGCGCATTGCCGCGGGCTGCGGCGAGGCCGAACTCACCGGTGCCGGTCCAGCCCTGGGCGCTGGAGATGCTGGGCACGGCGGCTGAGAGTAGTGAGATCAGGATCAGGGACTTGCGCATGGTTTCCTCGCTTGAATGCCTATGAAGTGCGGCGCGCAGACTGGGCGGTGGCGCTTGAATTGCGGGTGAACCTGCCCGTGCGCGCAGGCTCGGCGGCGTGCTCACAGCGGCCAGATGATCGGAATGAAGACGACCGCGATACCCCAGAACAACAGGTTTAGGGGCACCCCAATCTTGACGAAATCCATGAAGCGATAGCCGCCCACGCTGTAGACCATCGTGTTGGTCTGATAGCCCACCGGCGTGGCGAAGCTGGTCGACGCGGCAAAGGCCACCGCTACGACGAAGGGTGTGGGATCCGCTTCGATCGAATTCGCGGCCGCGACTGCAATGGGCGTCAGCAGCACCGCTGAAGCGTTGTTGCTCATGAATTCGGTCAGGGTGGCGGTGAGCAGGTAGATCATCGCGAGCAGGGCGATGGGCCCCCAGCCGCCGACGACATCCAGCGTGCGGTCAGCAAGGAAGGTCGCCGCGCCGCTGCTCTGCAAGGCAAGCCCCATAGGCAGCACGCCGGCCAGCAGCATGATCACGCGCCAGTCGACGGATTCGTAAACCTCGTCCGGCTCCAGACAGCGGAACACCACCAGCGCGATGCAGCCCAGAATCGACGAGGCCACGATCGGCAGCCACTCAAGGGTGGCTGCACCCACCACCGCAGCCATGATCGCGATGGCGATCCACGCGCGCTTGCTTGAGCTGGGCCCCTCGTCGCGCTCAGTCAGCACCACCACATTGGTGTTGGCCCGCAGATGGCGCATTTCCGACGGACTGGTCAACATCAGAAGGATATCGCCGACGGCGAGTTCGACATCGCGCAGCTTCTCTCGCAGCACTTCGCCGCGACGGTGGATCGCCAGCACGGTGGCGTTGTAGTGCCAATTGAACTCCAGCGAGCGCAGGGTCTGGCCGATGAAGCGCGAGCCGGGTGAGACCATCACTTCGGTCAGCACCTGATCGTCGTCGCGGAACTGCTCGTCGCGGAGCTTGAACTCGGGTTCGATCTCAAGGCGCGCGGTGTTCTTCAAGTTGCTCAGCCGACTCCAGTCGCCTCGGGTCAGCAGGATGTCCCCCTCCTGCAGCTTCTGCGCGCGCGGTGACCAGATCTTCTCCTCGCCGCGCAGCAGTTCGAGCACGAACACGCCGTGGCGCTCGCCGAGCTTGGCGTCGGCCACGCTGTGGCCGATCAGCGGCGAGCCCGGCATGACCCGCAGCTCGGCGATGTACTTGCCGAGCTCGTAGGTTTCAGTGATTTCGCCCGTGCGGCGATCCGGCAGCAGCCACGGCCCGACCACGGTCATGTAGATCAGACCCGCTGCCATCGTGATCAGCCCCAGCGGGGCGAACTCGAACAAGCTGAAGCCGGGCAGGCCAAGGTCCTTGGCGAGTGAGTTGACCAGCAGGTTGGTCGAGGTGCCGATCAGGGTGCAGACGCCGCCCATTTGCGCGGCGTAGGACATCGGGATCAGAACTTTGGAAGCCGAAAAGCGCTTCGCGGCCGCCACTCCAAGCACCACCGGCAGGAACACCGCCAGCGCCGCGGTGTTGTTGACGAAGGCCGACATCGCCGCCAGTGACACCATCACCGCCAGCGTGAACAGCCAGGTTTGGCGGATTCTCGAAAAGGCGGTGCCCACCGCCCGCAGCGCGCCGGTGCGCGTCAGGCCCGTGCTGAGCACGAACATCGCCGCCACCGTGATCGTGGCTTCGCTGCTGAACCCGCTGAGCGCTTGCGCCGGGCTCACCAAGCCCAGGATCAGCAGGCTGGCGAGCACGATCATCGCCACCACGTCGACGGGCAGCCGCTCGGTGACGAAGAGAATCACCGCCCCGGCCAGCACCAGCAGTGTCAGCAGTCCTTCAATGCCCATGCAGGCCCTTCATAACGAATGGATGGGTTTCGCTTCGGCCCGTCTGATGACGCCGCGAGCCCGGCAGGGGGCGTTCCGCATGCCTGCGCTCACTGCGTCGGGCCTGCACTTTTGCCAAGCCGGGCGGCGATTGTAGTGTCCGCGCAGCGCCGCGCTTCAACTGCCATCGGGCCAAATGGTCGCCAGCGGGGCGATGAACCTTGAAGGACGCGGGGCGAACGCAGGCGAAGCAGAGCGTGACGGGCCTCGCAATCGCGTCACCGTGCGCCTGCGTATGCCATCTTTTGACCCCTTTGCCCTTGCCTTCAAACGGTTTAGGCTGAGGGGCTGGCCATCGGTGGCATTGGCGTCAATGAACGTGCTCCGCTGCGGCCGCGTCGCCTCCCCGTTTTGAATCCGACCTTCGGGTCGGCACGTGACTCCCCAGGAGCTGTACATGCATTCCAAGCTGATTTCCTTGGCCGTGGCCGCCGCTCTGTTGACCGCCTGCGGCTCGCAGGAAGCACCGCCCGCCCCCCGTGCTGTTGCGGCATCGTCCTCGGTCCAGGCTCAGTCGCCGGCCCCTGCGCAGGTATCGACGCCGCAGTTCGCGACCGCCATCAGTGGTGACCTGGCGGTGGACGGCCTCACCGAACTGCCCCCGGGTTTCCAGCTGTCGGTGCGCCTGCTCGACCTCAACGATCCTTCACAGGTGCCGCCGGTCGTGGCCGAGTTTGTCCAGCCGGCGCCGTCGCTGTTACCGCACCGCTTTTCCCTGCCCTATGACCCCAGCAAGATCGTTGAGGGCGGTCGTTACGGCGTACTGGCGGCGCTCACCGTCGAGGGCCTGCCGCTGTACTCGAGCGCGGCCCCGCAGCCGGTGCTGACCAACGGCAATGGCGAGCGCGTGTCCTTGACGCTGGTTCGCGGCGGCGCCCAGGCCGATACCCAGATCGCGCCGACCGAGAAGATGAAGCAGGATTTTGGCGCGATCGAGCGCGCCATCGGCGGTCTGAATCGCGTCACCGGCGAGCGCATCACCGATGACGTCACTGTGGGCTGGGACGCCTTCATAGCTGAAGGCCGCGTGCGCTTCGCCCGCGAACAGGTCGATTTTGGTGACGCCGGCACTGCCTCGCTGAAGTACGCCTTCCAGGGCGAGCGTCCGTGGGTGATCGTGCGCGAACAGCGTGGCCGCACAACCTGGCTCGGCTGGAACGAGGCCGGTGAGCTGATTCTCAATGAAAGTCCGAACGGTCCGATCGACCAGGCTGAGGCTGAGCGCCTGCGCGCCGGTGCGGCCGAAGTGATGGCGCTTGCCCAGCAGCGCCGTCCTGGGTGACGAAGCAGCTGTTGCTACGACCGGAACCCCGCGCACGGCGCAGGTTTCCGCTTTTTGAAGCCTCCCTTTCACCTCGGTTTGGCGCCGCCTGCACGCGCGCCCGGGCACGCTGCGCCCATGAGCAATCGCCTCGTTGATATTGCTGGGAGTAGCGCTGGGCCCTATCATTCGCGGGTTACGGCGGCTTCTGTCCGAACGCCTTCCGGTGACGGGGGGCTGCAGTGATCGAAACCGTGCATGGTGAGGGCGAAGGCGCGATGCAGCGCTGGGTGCTCAAGCCCAATCGCTCGCTCGATTTGCGTCAGGCCAAGCGCTTCTTTGGCTTGGTGATCTGCACGGCCGTGTTGGTCACAGGCTTCAGCTGGTTGCAGGGCAATGTGTTTGCCCCCGCCTTCGCGGCGTTTGAGTTGAGCGTGCTGGCGGTAGTGTTCTGGATAGTCTGGCGGCGCGCGGAGCGTGCCGAGGTGATTTCGATCGACCCCGAGCGCGTGTCCGTGAGCCGCGTGCCCGAGCTGATCGAAGCACTGTCCGAGCCGCCCCAATGGGTTCGGCTGGAAGCCCAGGATGGGCAGCTGTATCTCGCCTGCCGCGGCCGTCGCGTGGGCGTTGGGCGCTTCCTCGGCGAGGCCGAGCGGGAGCAGCTCGCGAATGATCTCGAGCACGGCCTTCGTTCGGCGCGTGCACAAGCGGTTTACAGGTTTACCGAAGACTCAAGGTGATGCTGATGAAGCGTGTCCATTGGAGCCAACTGGGAATGGGCGTCTCCGCCCTGCTGTTCTCGGCCCTGGCCTTCGCCAATCCCGAGCGCTGGCAGCTCAACATGACCACTGGCGTGACCGACACGTCCACCGAGGTCTACACGCTGCACATGATCACGCTATGGATCTGCGTGGTGATTGGCATCGTCGTGTTTGGTGCGATGGCCGTGGCCATGGTGAAGTTCCGCAAGTCGAAGGGCGCGAAGGCTGAGACCTGGAGCCACAACACGACGGCCGAGATCATCTGGACGGTTATCCCCGTGCTGATCCTGGTGGCTGTGGCGTGGCCGGCGACCAAGACCATGTTCCGCATGGAAGACACCACCGGCTCCGAAATGACGGTGAAAGTGACCGGCTACCAGTGGATGTGGCGCTACGAAATCGTCAGCTACAAGGGCCAGCCCGGGAACGTGAATTTCGTCAGTCGTATCGATCGCGGCAGCGACTCCGTTCGCCAGCTCGGGTCGGGCAAGACGCCCGATACCGTGACTGATGCGGATGGCAACAACATCTATCTGCTGGACGTCGACAAACCCCTGGTGCTTCCGACCGACACCAAGATCCGGTTTGTGATCACGGCGGATGACGTCATCCACAGCTGGTGGGTGCCGGTGTTTGGCTGGAAGCAGGACGCCATTCCCGGTGTGATCAACGAGAACTGGACCCGCATCAATACGCCCGGGACCTACCGCGGCCAGTGCGCGGAGCTGTGCGGCAAGGACCACGGCTTCATGCCGATCGTGGTCCAAGCGGTTACCCCTGCAGAATTCGAGAGCTGGCTTGCGGCTGAGCAGGCCGGCAATCAGGCCACCCGCGTGGCTGACGCGAACCCCGCGGTGGCTCCGGCCGTTGCGGCGCAGTTTTGAGTTGGAGGCAGGACATCATGGCAACCTCGAGTACGGCGCATCACGACGAGCATCACGACCATAAGCCGAGCGGCTTCATGCAGCGCTGGGTGTTGACCACCAACCACAAAGACATCGGCACGCTGTACCTGGTGTTCTCGCTGATCATGTTCCTGATCGGCGGCGCCATGGCGCTGGTGATTCGCGCCGAGCTGTTCCAGCCCGGCCTGCAGCTGGTGCATCCGGAATTCTTCAACCAGATGACCACCATGCACGCGCTGGTGATGATCTTCGGCGCGGTGATGCCGGCCTTTGTCGGCCTGGCGAACTGGATGGTGCCGCTGATGATCGGCGCGCCGGACATGGCACTGCCGCGCATGAACAACCTGTCGTTCTGGATCATGCCGTTCGCGTTCGCCCTGCTGCTGCTGCCGCTGTTCCTTCCGGGCGGCGGCCCTGCCGGTGGCTGGACGCTGTACCCGCCACTGTCGCTGCAGGGCGGCACCAATGTCGGCTTCACCATTTTCGCGATCCACCTGATGGGCATCAGCTCGATCATGGGCGCGATCAACATCATCGCGACCATCCTGAACATGCGCGCGCCGGGCATGGATCTGCTGAAGATGCCGGTGTTCGTGTGGACCTGGCTGATCACCGCCTTCCTGCTGATCGCGGTCATGCCGGTGCTGGCGGGTGCGGTCACGATGCTGCTGACCGACAAGTTCTTCGGCACCGCTTTCTTCAATGCGGCGGGCGGCGGCGACCCGGTCATGTACCAGCACATCTTCTGGTTCTTTGGCCACCCGGAGGTCTACATCATGATTCTGCCGGCTTTTGGCATCGTATCGGAGATCATTCCGACCTTCGCCCGTAAGCCGCTGTTCGGCTACCAGGCCATGGTGTACGCCACCGCGTCGATTGCTTTCCTCAGCTTCATCGTCTGGGCCCACCACATGTTCACCGTGGGCATGCCGCTCGGCGGCCAGTTGTTCTTCATGTACGCGACGATGCTGATCGCGGTGCCTACTGGTGTGAAGGTCTTCAACTGGGTCTCGACCATGTGGAAGGGGTCGATGACTTTCGAGACGCCGATGCTGTTCGCGATCGGCTTCGTCATCATGTTCACGATCGGCGGGTTCTCTGGCCTGATGCTGGCGATCGTGCCGGCCGACTTCCAGTACCACGACACCTACTTCGTGGTGGCCCATTTCCACTATGTGCTGGTCACCGGCGCGGTGTACTCGATCATGGCAGCGGTGTACTACTGGCTGCCGAAGTGGACTGGCCACATGTACAACGAGACGCTCGGCAAGTGGCATTTCTGGCTGTCGACCATCTTCGTCAACCTGCTGTTCTTCCCGCAGCACTTCCTCGGCCTGGCTGGCATGCCGCGCCGTATCCCCGACTACAACGTCGCCTTCGCCGATTTCAACATGATCAGCTCCATCGGCGGCTTCGGCTTCGGCATCGTGCAGCTGCTGTTCGTCTACATCGTGTGGAGCTGCGCGCGCGGTGGTGCCAAGGCCACGGCTGAAGTGTGGGAAGGCTCCAAGGGTCTGGAGTGGACGGTGCCGAGCCCCGCGCCGCACCACACCTTCACCACCCCGCCCGTGATCGACGACAGCAAGCTCGCGCACGGCAACGTCACTCATTGATGCACCCGGTGGCAGCAGCGTCGAGCCTCGACCCGGCGCTGCTGCCCCAGCAGATATCGAGAACCCCGCAATGAATCGCCCCCCCGCACCCTCCGAGGCAAGCCCGCAGCAGCGCTCGGCAGCGCGCCGCACCGCGCTGGTGATCGGCGTGCTTGCATTGGCGATCTATGTCGCTTTCGTGCTCTCGGGCGTGATCGGACGATGAGTGCAGAAGCTCCAGCTCCCGCTGAAACCCGCAAGGTGCTTGGTCGGGCTCTGCTTGCGTGCGCCTGCACTTTTCTGTTTGCGTTCTCGCTGGTGCCTCTGTATCGGATTGCCTGCGAGAAGATCTTCGGCATTACTCTGGAGCGCACGCCGACCGGGGAAACGGTCGTTGCAAGCTATGAGGTCGATACCAGCCGCACCCTCACGATCGAATTCGACGCAGGCGTGAACTCGCGCCTCAACTGGGCCTTCCGCTCGGACCAATTCCAGATGCAGGTGCATCCGGGACAGATGTACGAAGCCATGTTCCACGCGCGCAACATGGACGACACTCCTATCGTGGGCCAGGCGGTCCCAAGTGTGGCTCCTTCGCGTGCCTCGATCTTCTTCAACAAGACCGAGTGTTTTTGCTTCACCGAACAGTTGTTGAACCCAGGTGAGGAGCGTCCGATGCCGGTGCGCTTCGTGATCGATCCGGCGTTGCCGCGCGAGATCACGACACTGACCCTGTCCTACACCTTCTTCAACAATGAGCATGCCACCGCTCGGATTGCGGCCGCCGGCATGCATTGATCCGCTGTCGCGCGCCGAACCCGGCGGGCGACTTGTTAGACTTTCAACTTTCGTTCACCGGGGAAGCTCCATGGCACACACCCACGACGACGCCAACGTCTACTACGTCCCACACAGCAGCCCCTGGCCGATCGTGGGTGCAATCGGCCTGTTCATCACCATGCTTGGCGTTGCCAGCTGGATGGACGGCGCTGCCTGGGGAATGTGGGTGTTCTACGCCGGCATCGCGATCACGCTGTTCATGCTGAGCGGCTGGTTCGCCGACCAGATCAGCGAGTCGGTCGCTGGCAAGTACAACTCGCAGGTTGATCGCAGCTTCCGTATGGGCATGCTGTGGTTCATCTTCTCGGAAGTCATGTTCTTCGCTGCCTTCTTCGGTGCGTTGTTCTATGCCCGCATGTTCTCGGTGCCCTGGCTGGGTGGTGAGGGCGCGGGTGCGGCCACCCATGAGTTTCTTTGGAGCTCCTTCGACGCCGTTTGGCCGACCAATGGCCCGTCGGATCTCAACGGCAGCTTCCAGACCATTCCGGCCTGGGGCATCCCGCTGCTCAATACCCTGTTGCTGCTGGCTTCCGGTGTAACGCTGACCATCGCGCATCACGCGCTGAAGGCAGGCAACCGGCCCCAGATTCTGATCTGGCTGGCTGCTACCGTCGTACTCGGCGCGATCTTCATGTATTTCCAGATTTACGAGTACACCCACGCCTACGGCGACCTCAACCTCAAGCTGAGCTCGGGCATCTACGGCTCGACCTTCTTCATGCTTACCGGCTTCCACGGCATGCACGTGACTTTGGGCGCGATCATGCTGGCGGTGATGTGGTTCCGCGTAGCCAAGGGTCATTTCACGAAGGACAACCACTTCGCGTTTGAGGCGGTGGCTTGGTATTGGCACTTCGTCGACGTCGTTTGGCTGATCCTGTTCCTGTTCATCTACGTGCTGTAAGTCCGCATCTGCAGAAGGCAAACGCAGCGGGGCCGGCAAGCTGCCGGCCCCGCTGCGTTTGAGCTCCCTTCGCTCAACGCGCGTGGCCGGATCGCGCTGCGATCAGCCGCCGATGCCGTGCGGCTTGATGATGCCGGTGGCGATGCCGATCAGCACAAGCACGATGAGCAGCACCGACAACCCGATCCGGCGAGTCAGCGCGTTCACCGTTCGGTGTGCGTCGCTCTTGTCGGAAATCATGTAGTACAGCCCCGCGCCCAGGTTGTAGAGAATGAGCGCGAGGAACCCGACGATCAGCAGCTTTTCCATGGGCAGCACCTGTGCAATGACGCCGCAAAGTATCTCACCCCCTCCGTGCTGGCCGGCGTGAGCGTGTCCGCGGCCAAGCGCTTGGTGCTGACCGCTGGTGGCTTGGTGCTGGCGGTTGGCTTCGCCGCGCTGTCGAACTGGCAGTTCGACCGCGGCGAACAAAAGCAGGCGTGGTTGACCCAGGTCGAATCCGCGCGCATGGCGAGCCCGCGCGCACTCGAACCTGCGGCACTGGATGCCAGCCTGAAGGGCTTGCCGGTGAGGGTGCAGGGTGAGATCGAACTGCGCCCCTCGCCGCGGCTGCTGCTGGACAACCAGCAGCGCGAGGGCAGGGTGGGTCTGCGCGAGTATGTGTTGGCGCGCGCTTCCGGCAGTGAGGGCTCTTGGATGCTGACCGACCTGGGCTGGCTGCCGCTGGCCGCGGACAGGCGCCTGCCCGAGCTCGATGCTTTGCCTGTGCAGCTTGCGGCGCGCGGGCTGCTGACGGATCTGCCGGGGCAAGGCCTGAGGCTTGCGCCCAACCCCGTCGCTGAAGGCGACGTGGTGCTGCTCAACTATCTCGATACCGGCGAGCTGTCCGAGCAGACCGGGCTGGAGATCCTGCCGCGCCTGCTTCGGCTCGATCCGGAAATCCCGATCGGGCATGCGCGCGATCTGGACGTCCTGCCCAATACACTGCCGCCCGAAAAGCATCGTGGCTACGCCCTGCAGTGGGCGGGTCTGTCGCTGGCGACGCTGGTCATCACCCTTCTTTTGTTCTTTCGGAGTCGCGCATGACACCGCAGCAACGCTCGCGGCTGCTCTTGGTACTGATCGTGCTGCTGTTCGGCACGCCCTTCGTCACCGCTGTGGTACTCCGCTTCGGCGGCTGGCAGCCTGGTCAGACCCGCAACTACGGCGACCTGGTGCAGCCGCCGCAGGACTGGTCTGCCATCCCGCTGAAGACGGTAGAGGGCGCAGCCTACCCCTGGGATCCCGAGGCCCGCCGTTGGCATCTGCTGATGCTGCCAACCTCACCCTGCGACAACGATTGTCTTGCTCTGGCTGACCTTATCCACAAGGTGTGGATCTCGGAGGGCCGCCGCGCCGACAAGCTCGACGTGCTCTGGCCTGGGCGCTGGCCCGACGGCCTTGAACGTTTCGGAGGCCTGAAAGAAGTCCAGCTGCCGGTGGCGCTGCGCGCTCAGATCGGCGTCGATGCAGTGGCCGGCAAGGGCTCTGCGGCGGCCTTGATCGACCATAACGGATTTCTTGTCGTGACCTATCCGGCAGGGTTTGAAGTCAACCGCATGCGTCGTGATCTCGATCGACTGGTGAAGTAGATGATGCATCCGAAGTTCAACAAGCTCGCGTGGATTTCACTGGCGCTCGCCATTTGTGTGATCGGGTTCGGCGCCTACGTGCGCTTGTCGCACGCCGGCCTTGGCTGCCCTGATTGGCCGGTCTGCTACGGCAAACTGACCTGGCCCAAGCACGAGGTGCATATCGCCGCCGCCAACGAGGCTTTCCCCGAGCGGCCGGTCGAAGTACCGAAGGCGTGGAGGGAGCAGTTCCATCGCCACATCGCGGCCATTCTGGGCCTGCTGGTTCTGGGCCTCGCGCTGCTCGCGACGCGTCATCGGGCACACAGTCGAACGATTCTGCTATCGGCCTGCGGCCTGGTACTGATCGCGATACCGCTGTACATGCGCGAGTACTACATCAGTTCTTCGGTGCTGGTGGCGATCGCCGAGGCCGCCCTGCTCGCGGCGGCCTGGCGCTGGTCGAACTTCGACATGGCCCGGGTTGCCACCTTCACCCTCGCTTTCATCATTTTCCAGGCGATGCTGGGTATGTGGACGGTGACCTGGCTGCTTAAACCGATCGTGGTGATGGCGCATCTGATGGGCGGCATGACCATGTTCTGCCTGCTCACCTGGATGGCCGTGAGATCCTCGCCGAACGCGGCGGTTCCGCAGGCGCCGACGCTTCGACTCAGCCCGCTGCTATGGGGTGGCGTCGCGGTGGTCGCGGTGCAGATCGCCTTGGGTGGTTGGGTCTCGGCGAACTACGCGGCACTGGCCTGCGGCACCGATTTCCCGAGTTGCCTCGGCCAGTGGTGGCCGCAGATGGACTTCGCCGAAGCCGCCGTGCTTTGGCGCGGCATCGGCGTCGATTATGAAGGCGGCCTGCTCGATCCCGAAGCCCGCACGGCCATCCAGATGACGCATCGTCTGTTTGCGGTGGTGGTGATCGGCTATCTGGTCTGGCTGGCGCGCCGCTTGAATGCGGAGGGCCTGCCCAACTACGGGTGGGGCCTGCTCGCACTGCTCGCCCTGCAGGTGATCTTGGGCATCACCAATGTCGTCGGCGGCCTGCCTTTGCCGGTGGCGACAGCGCACAATATCGTGGCCGCATTCTTGCTGTTCGTACTCGTCGGGCTGTTGGCCCGGTTGAGACCGCAGATCCGCTGAAAGCCGGCACCGCGCGCGGCATATCGCAGTGGGTGGGGTCGAAATCCTGCCGCTGCGGTATGCACTGACGGTGCCTGCGGCCCCCTTGTCGTAGTTCTTCCGACCCGGCTCGGATCCGCCTCGGCTTGCAGCCTTGGCGCCCGGGCCTCAGGCTTTGCATCGCATGACTTCCACCTTTCGCCAGTACTGGCCGTTGACCAAGCCCAAGGTCGTGGCCCTGATTGTGTTCACCGCGCTGGTCGGCATGCTGCTGGCAGTGCCCGGCCTGCCGCCGTGGCAGGCGTTGATCTTCGGCAACCTCGGCATCTGGCTGGCTGCGGCTTCGGCGGCGGCCATCAACCACCTCATCGATCAGCGCATCGACGCGGTGATGGCGCGGACCCAGCACCGTCCCTTGCCCTCCGGCGAACTGGTTGGCTGGCAGGTGCTGGTGTTTGCGCTTGCGCTGGGCGCGGCCTCGATGCTGGTGCTGGTGCTGTTCGTCAATGTGCTGACCGCACTGCTGACCTTCGCCTCGTTGATCGGTTACGCGGTGGTCTACACCGCCTATCTCAAACGCGCCACGCCGCAGAACATCGTCATTGGCGGTGCGGCCGGCGCCGCTCCGCCGGTGCTGGGCTGGGCCGCGGCCACAGGTGAAGTGCACCCCTACGCGCTGCTGCTGTTCCTGATCATCTTCATCTGGACGCCACCGCACTTCTGGGCGTTGGCGATTTTCCGCCGCGACGATTACGCGCGCGCCGGCGTGCCGATGCTGCCGGTTACCCACGGCGTCGAGTACACCCGCGTGCAGGTGCTGCTCTACACCCTGCTGCTGATCGCTGCGACCCTGCTGCCCTGGGTCACCGGCATGAGCGGCACCTTCTACCTCGGCGGTGCCCTGGTGTTGAACGCGGTATTCCTCTATTACGCGCTGCGCCTGATGCGGCCGCCGAATGAGCGCTTCGCGATGGAGGTGTTCAACTACTCGATCATCTATCTGATGGCGCTGTTCGCATTTCTGCTGGTCGACCACTACCTCGATCCGGGGCCAAGCATCGCCAACGCCTTGTATTTCGAGCCGGTGGCTTGAGATCCGGGATTAGGGAGTGGGGATTCGGGATTCGTTGGGCAGCATAGGCAGCCATCACGTCGTCTCGCCGCCAACTACTTAGGCTTGCCCTATCGTAGACAGAGCCCGGAGCCGATCCATGACCCACAGCGATTCCGCACTCACCTGGAACCAGGTCCTGATCTGGGCCCGCCGCGGCAACCCGCCGCCGCCACGCCGCGTGGACCTGAGCGAGGACGACTGGCGCAAGCGCTTGTCACCCGACCAGTTCCGCGTGCTCCGCCAGCACGGCACCGAACGCGCCTTCAGCTCCGACATGTGTGGCCTGTTCGAGCCCGGCCGCTATGCCTGCGCCGGCTGTGGTACGCCGCTGTTCGACGCCACCTCCAAGTTCGAAAGCCACTCCGGCTGGCCCAGTTTCACCGCGCCAGTGGCTGAGGGCGTGGTTGCCTATGTAGAGGACCTGAGCCACGGCATGCAGCGCATCGAGACCCTGTGCGCCGTCTGCGACGGACACCTGGGGCACGTGTTCCCGGATGGCCCAGCACCCACCGGACTGCGCTACTGCATCAACGCTGCAGCGCTCGAAAAGGAGCAGGCATGAGCACGAACACCGAAACCGCGATCCTCGCCGGCGGCTGCTTCTGGGGGATGCAGGAGCTCATCCGCGCCCTGCCCGGCGTGACTCGCACGCGCGTCGGCTACACCGGCGGCGACGTGCCGAACGCCACCTATCGCAACCACGGCACGCACGCCGAGGGCATCGAGATCGTCTTCGACCCGTCGATCTTCAGCTATCGCCAGCTGCTGGAATTCTTCTTCCAGATCCACGACCCGACCACGCCCAACCGTCAGGGCAATGATCGTGGCCTGTCTTACCGCTCCGGCATCTACCCGCTCGATGAGCGCCAGCACGGCGTCGCGCTTGAGACCATCGCCGCCGTCAACGCGTCGGGCCGCTGGCCGGGCCCGGTGGTCACCGAGGTCAAACCTGCCGGCGACTTCTGGGAAGCCGAGCCCGAGCATCAGGACTATCTGCAGAAGTATCCGAGTGGCTACACCTGCCACTGGGTGCGGCCGGAGTGGGTGCTGCCGGGGTGAGCGACTTGAAGTGGCAGCCATTCGGGAGTGCCGCGCTTGGACTACGGTGTGCTGGCTTGATCCTGATGGTCGCTTGCTTGACCGGATGTCTTGCCGACTGCGGCGGCATGCAAGAGGCAATTGCAGGCGCGAACTCGCTGCCGAAAGAGCGGCTTGAGCGCTTGCATTCGCAGCTGAGTGCCTTGCGTTCGGGGGCGCTTGCATCCCGCGAGGGTGTCCGCGACTACGGGGTCGATCAGGCCGCGCCCATTCCGGTGGAGTTCGCGGACCTTGACGCCCGTGGGCTCAGCGTCAGCGAAGTCGGTCACGCCCGAATCCATCTCGCCGGCTGTTGGGACAACAAAGTGATGCTTATGGTGAGATCACTGGACGATCCAACCCGGGCTCGAATCAACCTGCATCGGGGAGAGAACGAGCCTGGCATCGAGCTCTGGAGCAGAGGCCGCTGACGCATTCGTCGGCAACACTCGCAGATCTGCTTCCCGATGCAGGCTGATCTGCTGGGGGCCTAGACGGGGCGCTGAAGTCTTCCTGGAAGCACCCGTCGCCCAGCGTCGCACGCCCGAGCGTATCGGCGTCGGTGCCGAGCCAGATCGCATTCGCTGTGGCGTGGGAAGATGCCGCTGCGGGCCACGGGCGTGGCCGGCAGAAGCCCGCCGCTGTGCGGGTCGAAGCCCCCAGGGCGTCGTCAGGACCAGAGCGTTGCCCTTGCAAAGAGTTCGGTTCAGGACCATAGTCGATTTGAAGTCCAAATCGAGACGTCAATATGACGACCACCCATCCACGTCCGTCCAGCCGTATCGCGGAAGCGCGCGCCACGCCGGACCCGGCGTATTCGACGGACGACCTTGCCGGCCCCGGCCTGCGCACCTTCTTCAACATCGCCCAACGCTGGGGCCTGGACACGCGCCAGGAGCAGACCTTGCTCGGCTCGCCGGCGCGCTCGACCTTCTTCCGCTGGAAGCGCGGCGACATCGGCATCGTGCCGCACGATCTGATCGAGCGCCTGAGCTACCTGCTCGGCATCTACAAGGCCTTGCAGGTGCTGCTGCCGGTGCCGGAGCGCGCGGATGCCTGGGTCAAGCGGCCCAACAGCGCGATGCCGTTCCGCGGCCAGGCGCCGCTGGAGCACATGCTGGGCGGGCAGGTGGTCGACCTGTACCGGGTACGCCAGTACCTTGACGCCGAACGCGGCGGATGAGTCGCAGCAGTTCAAGCACGCCGCCGCTGGCCTCCGTGGTCTGGCGCCCCAGCCATCGCATCGTGCCCTCGATCTTTCCCCCGCGCGGGCTGTTCGACGCCGTCGCCGATCCGGCTGATCTCGATGCCGTGTTCGCGCTGGAAGCGCTCACCAACGACCGCCTGCGCGAGCAACTCGGCCACCTGCGCCGCATTCCGCCCGAGCGCCGCGTGAGCGGGCCCGGCACCACGCCGGTCATGAGTGCCTTCACCCACGTGCATCCGGACGGGGGGCGTTTTTCCACCGCGAGCTTCGGCGCCTACTACGCAGCGCGTGAGTTGCCGACCGCGATCGCCGAAACCGTCTATCACCGCGAGCGCTTCCTGCGCGCCTCGAACGAGCCGCCCATCGATCTTGAGATGCGCAGCTACCTCGGCAACATCCGCGCCGATCTGCATGACGTACGCGGCGGCGGCTGGCCGCGGCTGCACGACCCCGACAGCTATGCGATCAGCCAGGCCTTCGCCGCACGCCTGCATGGCAAGGGCAGCGACGGCATCGTGTTCGACAGCGTGCGCAAGCCCGGTGGGCAGTGCGTGGCGCTGTTCTTTCCAGACCTGATCAGCCCGGTGAAGCAGGGCCCGCATTTGCTGTATCGCTGGGATGGCCGCGCGATCGAGGCTTTTGTCAAAGCCAGCTGAGCTCGCATTTCAGTCGTCGGACCTGCTGCGCGCTCGGCCAGCCCGCGGTCGCGTTTCGGTGAGTTCGGGCAGTTTGCGCAGGGCGTCGCGAAAGAAGCCGCGATCGACCGGCTGCAGTTCGCGTAGCCGACGCCGCAGGCGCTCGGCGGATTGTTCGGCTTCGATCGCATCGCCGGCGTGGGCGGAGTACCAGGCCGTTTCCAACAGCAAATTCGCGCGCTGCAGTGCATCGACCTGCTGGCGTCCGGCATCCACGCTCGCAAGTTCGGCGGCAGCGAGCTCGCGCCAGCTGGCATGCTGCAGCGGCGCCACGACGGGGGCGATCAAGGCACGGAAGCGCGCGGGGCTGAGTACTGGCCAGCGGCGGAAATCGTCCAAGCGCGGGCGCAGGGTTTCCGGCCCGCCTTCGCGCACCATCCGCAGCAAATAGATCGTGTTCCAACTGCTGCCCCCCGCGCCGTATTGGCGGCTGAGGCTGGCGGCCAAGGCGATCCACTGCAGCGGTGGGCCGGCAGGTGCATTCAATGGACGCAGTCCGCAGCGCTGGAACAGCCACAGCGACCAGCCGAGATTGCTGGCCGCCGAGGCCGCGGCATCGAACAGCTCGGCTTCGCTGGCCTGCTGCAGGGCGCGCTGGTAGTGCAGCAGCGAGGCTGACGCGGCCTGTTCGCGCTCGATGATCGCAAGGTCCTCGCGCAGCGCGGTCGCGCGTTGCAGCAGCGCCTGCAGATTGGCGTACTCGCTGCGCACCCGCGGGTGATGCTCGAACAGCAGTGCCCAGCGCGGCTCAACGCTGGCGGCGTGCAGGATCCGTCGTGCGCCTTGCGGGTCGCGCCCCGCATACGCGCACCAGGCTGAGACGATCGCGGCCATCGCGCCCAGCCAGGCGTGCTCGGGCGCCTGCACGTCATGCCAGTGGCGATCGAGGTCGGCCAGCACGCTGCGCGCAGCGTCGGCATTGCCGGCGCGTCGCCACACCATCGCCTGCTGCAGCAGGGCCAGCGCACGGTGGTAGGCGTCGCCCGCCTGCGTCTGCGCGAGTCGATACTCCGCCAGCGCACCGGTGTCACCGTTGACGATCAGCCGGCCCTGCAGCATCTCGCGCTTGGCGGCGGCCCAGTGGTGCCAGAACCCGGCGGGTGCCGCGACTGCAGCGCCGCCCGTCGGTGCCGACGAGTCCTGCCTGCAGTCAAGCCAGGTCAGCACCTCGCTGGCGCTGGCGGGTTTGCCGTCGAGCAGCACGCGGATGCGCGCGGCTTCGCCCGTCGCCAGCCAGAACGGCCCGCGATTGCGGCCGGCCAGGGCCAGCATCGCCAGCGGGCGATCGCGCTGCACGCCCCAGCCGACCCGCACGCCCCAGCGGGCGAAATCGGCGAAGGCGCGGCTGATCAGCATGCGCGGATTGCTGCGCGCAGCGCCGAAGCGCTCGCGCAGCTGGGATTCGCGCAGCCAGCCTGCGGCCTGCGGATCGTGGCCCGCATCGATACACCACAGCCGCAGCAGCAGCCACAGCGATTGCGGTGGTACTGGCTGGCGGTTGAGGCACGCCGGCGCACGCAGCTCGATCTCGATCATCGGCCAAGCCTAGCAGCGGCCGCTGTGCTGCGGTGACACCCGTTACAGGCGTGACAGCGGCGACAGCTGCGGGGCTGGTACGCCGAACTGACGAGGCCGAGGATGCGCTCACCCCACACACGGAGTACGTACATGCATATCGTTCTGAAAAAGACTGGTTGGCCGATGGTCGCGCTGATCGCTGCGTTGGTTGCCCTGGCGCCGGCACGCGCCACCGCGGGCCCGGACATCGCCGACCGCCTCAAGCGCTATGGTGCGGATGGTGTTTGGCTGATCCAGCCCGAGGGCGCAACTTCTCAGGTGTTGCACGGTGCAGATCTGGTCGACCAGCCGCTGCCCCCGGCATCGAGCATCAAGCCGCTGCTGGCGCTAATCGCCCTGCAGACCGGCGCACTAGAGTCTGCCGACACGCAAGTGCCCTGGGACGGGCGCGCCTACCCCGGGTGGCCCGAATGGGAGCGCGACGTGGCGCTGGATGAAGCCATGCGCAGCTCCAGCGAAAGCTACTTCGGCACGCTCGCAGACCGCATCGGCCGCGACAACCTCGCGGAGTGGATCGCGCGGGTCGGCTATGGCAATGGCGTGGCGGGCGGTACGCCGCGCCGCGTCTGGCACGACGGCGTGCTGCTGATCAGCGCGCGCCAGCAGCTTGAGTTCATCGATCGACTGCGCAGCGATGCACTGCCGTTCGCGCCCGAGCATCTGGCGGCGGTCAAGGCCTCGATGCTGCAGCCCTCCACGGGTAGCACGCGCATCTTCGGCAAGACCGGCACCCATCTTGACGCTGACCGCAGCGGCAACGGTTGGTGGATCGGCTGGGTCGAAGGCGATGCAGCCGACACCAGCTTCGCCCTGATGCTCAAACTGCCGAAGCTCGACGGGCGCGAGCGACGCATCCAGCTTGCAAACGAGCTGCTGCAGGATGCCGGCGTGCTGCCACCCGCGACCCAGCCGTAGCATCGCGACCCGCCCTTCCGCGTGTTGTTTCGAAGACTGTTTCCCTCGAGCGACCCGGTCAGGAAAGTAATAGTGCTGAATCGAATCGCCCGGCCCCATTCGCACCCGCGCCGCCAGCGGTATCGACCGTTTCGACGAACTGCTGGCGGATGCGGCAGCGCGCGTACCGGCCCGCCAGCTGGCCGACATCAGCGACGTCGGCCAGCTCGCACGCTACCTCGTCAGCGATGCCGCCAAGCGCATTACCGGCACGGTGATTCCGGTGGACAGCGGGCAGCATCTGAGCGCGTGATCGCGCCTGGCTGTGGCGGCCGTCGAACGAAGGCCGTTGTACGTTGAGTTGGGCAGTGGTCCGCGCTGCGCGGCGGCGGATCAAGATCCGCCCTACAGGTTCTTCCGCTGCGCTTGGGCTTGCCGGCATTCGTGCGCAGCGATTGCGTGCCAAGGCCCGAACGTGAGGCTTTACGGCCGCGCCCGCCGAACGTAGGGCGGATCTTGATCCGCCGCCCCACAACCCCAGCACGCCCCGAAGCGCTGCACGGCACAGCAACCTGCGTAGGGCGGATCTTGATCCGCCGCCCAGGACCATTACGTCACCGACCCAGCGAGCCACCTGCAGACGATCAAGACCCTCGAAGCCCGCCCGCCCCTCCGCGCCTCATTCCACTGGCAGGCTGTACTCGAAGTCATAGAAGTGCACGCCGTCCTCGATGCGGATGCCCATGCGCCCGCGCAGGCCAATCAGCTCGCCGTCGGCTGAATCCGGAACCACCTCGATCGCGAGCTGGCGCGTCTCGCCCCACATCAGCCCGTTGTGCTGCAGCACGAAGCTGCCGCT
The DNA here is from genome assembly GCA_964586455.1 of uncultured Aquimonas sp. Taxonomy (GTDB): domain Bacteria; phylum Pseudomonadota; class Gammaproteobacteria; order Xanthomonadales; family Xanthomonadaceae; genus Aquimonas. The sequence continues at coordinate 103,368 of CAZPHV010000001.1, read as the reverse complement.
GCGGCCGTCAAGGGTGCCGCGCACGCGTTCGATCGCGACATAGCCGGCCGAGCCGGCGACCGTGGTGCGGTGCGCGGTCATCAGGCCCTTGGCTTCGGCGGCGAGCGCGCCCTCGTAGCGTTTGTCCAGTCGGAAGCGCGCGATGCCCTCGGCATCGAGTTCACCGGGTTCGGGCGTCATCTTCACTTCAAAGCGGCCGCTGATGTTGTGCATGGACAAGTCCTGCTGGGTGGAAGTCGTGGGCGTCGCCAGCGTCTGTGCGCCGGCGCCTGCCAGCAGCGCCAGCAGAAGCATCCGCGCAGCGACTCGCGCACCAAGGGATCGGTTGTGGCTGCGGGGCGGATGGCGCTGTCGCATGATGGCGGGTCCGGGCAAAGCGCAGGGCGTGGGGCAGGGCAGAAGTGCAGCGACTCCATTCCAGCAGAGCGGTGCAGGCGGGTCTTGAACAAACGCGACGCGCGTGTGCAGAGTCCGCCCTGCGGCCGGTGCGCGGCGTGGCCACGCCCTTGCCAGCGGGCGAGTTCCAGCACACGCGCCGCGCACCCTCGGCGGCCCTTCAGGCCTGTGTCGAGCACCTGTGGAGCGTTCGCTGGCAGCTGCCGGAGGGCGCGGCTCAGCGAGTCGCCACCGTGCCGCACCCCTGCGTTCACCTGACGTTCGAAGCCGGCGCGATGACCCTGACCGGCCCGCAGTCGCGGCTGTGGCAGCGCGAGCTGTCGCCGCAGGGTGAAGTGCTGGGCATCAAGTTCCGACCTGAGGGCTTCCGCGCCTACTGGGGCGCGTCGGTGTCAGGCCTGCGCGACCGGATCACGCCCGCGGACACCTTGTCGGCACTCGCCTTCGCGCGTGGTCTGGGCGAGCACGTGTTCGGCGCGCTCGCCGTCGCGCCTCTGGACACCCGCTTCGATGCGATCGAGCAGGCCTTGCAGGCCGCGCTGCCGCTGCAGAACGCGGAACAACTGCGCATCGGCGCCCTGATCGACGCCGCGCGCGACGACCGCGAGCTGCTGCGCGCCGATGTCTGGGCCGAACGCGCCGGGCTCAGCCTGCGCCAGCTGCAGCGGCTGCTGGCCGACTGGGTGGGCATGAGCCCCAAGTGGATCCTCGGCCGCTATCGCATGCATGAGGCTCTGCACCGACTGCAGCAGCGTCTGACACCGCGCCTCGCCGACCTTGCCGCCGACGCCGGCTTCGCCGATGCCGCGCACTTCAGCCGCAGCTTCCGCAGCGTGCTGGGCGTGAGCCCACAGCAGTACGCGCGACTGTGGCAGAGCTGAGCCTTGCGCTGGTTTCGCGTCGCGCGCGCACCTCCCAGCCCTTTGATGTATTTGCAGTTTCCCCGGCGCGCGCGCCGTGCAGACGCACCCGGGGGGTCTCCGAGTGTCCACGCCCGGACATACCGCGTGCGGGTCTGGACACCCGGTCACGCGCTTCGGCCGCGGTGCGAACCCGGCTGCGTCCCTCGGATAGCCCACGCTCGCAGATCAGCGCCTTGGCCGCAGCGAAGATGGCCGCGTGCCGGCCGTGGAGAAGATCAGGGCCTGCTGGCGTCGGCAGTCCTGATCTGGGCGACGGTGGCGATGCTCGCGGCCGCGTGGCCTCGACACCGCGAACAAGGGCCATTGGACGCCGCCCTGCGCGCTCTGGTGCGGTTGCTCAGCGGCGCCTCAACGCGCCCGCCGTCCGGCTCATGAGGCCGGACGGCGCAGCTGAACCAAGGGCTGCGGCCTTCGCCACGCGCAGGCCGTCAAATCCTTCGTCTACTGGCCTTCGAACACCTCGCCCTCGATCACCACGGAGGTGATCCGGCTGGTGTACTCGAAGGGGTCGCCGCTGAACAGCACGAGGTCGGCGTCCTTGCCGGGCTCGATCGAGCCGACGCGCTCCTCGATGCCGAGGATGCGCGCCGCGCCCAGGGTCAGGCTGTGCAGTGCGGCGTCAAACGGCAGGCCGTAGGCCACGGCGATGGCGGCTTCCCACAGCACGACGCGGGTCTTCGGCACATAGGCCTCGTAGCCGCTCTGCAGCGAGAACGGAATGCCGGCCTCGTGCAGCACGCGCGCGGTGCTGAAGCTGGCGTTCTCCATTTCGCCGAACTGCCGCGCCATGGTGGGGTGCAGCAGCACCGGTACGCCGGCTGCGCGGATGTCATCCAGCGCCAGATAGGCCTCGGCGGCGCCGTCGAGCACGATGCGGATGCTGAACTCCTCGCGCAGCCGCAGTGCGCTGCGGATGTCCTGCTCGCGGTAGGCGGTGACCAGCAGCGGCAGCCGGCCCTCGAGCACTTCGGCCAGGGCTTCGAGTTCGAGGTCGCGCGCCGGCTCGCTGCCGCGCTTGGCCGAAGCGCGCTTCTGCCGATACTCGTCGGCGCGGATCAACTGCTGGCGGAGCAGGGCGATCTGCTTGGCGCGGGTGCCCGGGCTGCGGTTTTCCGCACCGAAGGCACCCGGGCCGAGATGCGAGGCCAGCATCGCCGGCGCGCGCACCAGTGCCTCGTCGACGCTGCCGCCGCGGGTCTTGGCGATCAGGGTTTGTCCGGACACCAGCGTGCCGGGGCCATGGCCGGTGTGCAGGGTGGTAACACCCAGAGACCGCAGCCACTCGACCAGGCGCTCACGCGCGTTGTAGGCGTCGATCGCGCGCAGCTGCGGTTGGATCGGCGCGCTGGTTTCCAGCTGATCCTGATCGTGCGGCTGGTTCAGATATCCAGCCAGACCGACCACGCTGCGCGCGTCAATCAAGCCGGGTGTGACCACCGCGGCCTGCAGGCGCGTCATGCCCGCCGGGATCGACACTTCCGCGGCAGGTCCGACCTGGTAGATACGTCCGTCGCGCACCAGCACCACGGCCTTTTCGATGCGGCTACCGTCGCCGACGTGCAGCAGTTCCGCCTCGATCGCCAGATCGCGCGCCACTGTCGGGCTCGCCATCAGCATCAGCGCGACCAGCAGCGCCGCCATTCCGTACACCCCGCGTACGCCGCTCATTGGCCGGCCTCCAGCTGGATGACATGCTCAGCGACGGTGTCGCGGCCCGCGCCCCAGCCGCCGCTGGCGTAGAGCGCGTCCTCTTTGTCTGCCAGATCGAAGACCTGCTGGCCCTCCACCCAGGTTTCCAGCACGTGCGTGTAGACACTCAAGGGATCGCCGTCGAGCAGGATGAAATCGGCGTCCTTGCCCGGCGCGAGGCTGCCGACCTGATCGGCCATGTCGAGCATGCGTGCACCGCTCAGGGTGAGCGCGGTCAGCGCGGCCTCGCGCGGCAGCCCGAAGCGCACGCCCAGCGCCGCCGAGCGCAGGAACAGGCGCGAATCGGTGACCGGGTCATCGGTGTGGTAGGCGTACACCGCGCCGGCTTCATGCAGGGCGCGGCCGTTGTCAGGGCGCAGGTTCATGGCCTCGAGTTTTCCGCCGGGGCTGTCGACGTGGATGATCGAAGCCATCGCGCCGGCGCGGGCGATCTCCTCGGCGACCAGGGCCGCTTCGCTGACGTGGTGCAGCACCATCCGCAGGCCGAACTCCTCGCCCAGACGCAGCACGGTCAGGATGTCATCGTGGCGATGGGTATGGTGATGGACAATCCGCCGCCCGGCGAAAGCCTCGCAGAGGGCCTCAAAGCCCAGGCTGCGCGCCGGCTTCTTGTCGGCTGCGAGCTTGGGATCCGCCTGCTTGTCGCAGTACTCGCGTGCGGCCACCAGCTGGGCCCGCATCAGCGCCGCCGACTTGCCGCGGGTGCCCGGAAACGGTGCAGCCCGCAGCGGGTTGGTGCCGTTGGCCATCTTGATGCCGCCGCGCATCCGGCCTTCGTCGTCGCGCACCGCCAGCGCCTCGACGCTGCCGCCGCGGCGCAGCTTGAGGTACAGCGTCTGCCCGCTGAGCAGGTGGCCCGAGCCCGGCATCACGTTGACCGTGGTGATGCCGCCGGCGCGCGCCCGCGCCATGCCCGAGTGGCGCACGTTGATCGAATCCAGCGCACGCACGTCCGGCTGGATCGGGCTGCTGGCATCGGCACCCGCCACTTGGCCGATGTGCGAATGGGTGTCGACCAGGCCGGGCATCAGCACCCGGCCTTCGACGCTGCGAACCTCGGCGTCGGCCGGCAGCGGCACGGCATCCACCGGGCCCACGGCCAGAATCCGCCCTGCCTGCACCAGCAGCGTGCCGCGTTCGATTGGCGCTCCATCGATTGGCAGGATGCGTGCGCCGACCAGGGCCAGCGGGCGCTCCTGCGCGGCGACGTGCGGCAGCAGAGCCGCCAACAGCAGGCCGAGCACGACCCGGCCGCGTCCAATGTTTCGCATACGTGCTGTCCCCGATTGGGCGCCCCCTCGACGCCGAGGCCTGCAGCGTAGTGCCCTGCAGCACACACGCAACGTGCAAGAAGGCAGGTCAGGTCATGCGGCAATGCAGCATGGTCGAGTACCCTGCCCACGTCCTGCCTCCGGAGAACTCTGCATGCCGCCGCCCGCGATCGACGCTGCACTCGTCCAAAACCGCACCTTCGACGAGCTGAGGGTCGGCGACAGCGCCGAGCTCAGCTGCGTGCTGACCCAGCGCGACATCGGCCTGTTCGCCGTGGTCTCGGGCGACGTCAATCCGGCGCATCTCGACCCCGAGTTCGCCGAGCGCTCGCGCTTCCACGGCGTGATCGGCCACGGCATGTGGGGCGGGGCGCTGATCTCGGCGGTGCTGGGCACGCGCCTGCCGGGGCCGGGCACGATCTATCTCGGCCAGGAGCTGCGCTTCAAGCGTCCGGTGCGGCCGGGCGATGCGATCACGGCGCGCGTCACCGTGCGCGAGCTGCACGCCGACAAGGGCATCGCCGTGCTCGACTGCGAGTGCGTGAACCAGTTCGGCGAAACCGTGATCAGCGGCAGCGCCGAAGTGCTGGCCCCGCGCGAGCGCATCGAGTGGAACCCGCAGCGCCTGCCCAGCGCGTCCCTGCATCAGGGTGGCCCCGACCCGCTGGACCTCACCGGCAAGCGCGGCCTGATCGTCGGCATCGCCAACGATCAATCCATCGCCTACGGCTGCGCGGTCGCGCTGCAGGCGGCCGGCGCTGAGCTGGCGATCACCTACCTCAACGACAAGGCGCAGCCGCATGTGCGGCCGTTGGCGGAAGGCCTGCGGGCGCCGCTGATCCTGCCCTGCGATGTGCGCGAGCCCGGCCAGCTCGAAGCGGTGTTCGCCGCGATCGAACGCGACTGGGGCCGGCTCGACTTCGTGCTGCATTCCATCGCCTACGCCCCGCGCGAAGACCTGCACGGCCGCGTGGTCGACGCCAGTGCAGCCGGCTTCGCCCAGGCCATGGACGTCAGCTGTCATTCTTTCCTGCGCATGGCAAAACTCGCCGAGCCGCTGATGCGCGACGGCGGCACCTTGCTTACGGTCACCTTCTACGGCAGCTCGCGCGTGGTCGACAACTACAACCTGATGGGGCCGGTGAAGGCTGCACTGGAGAGTAGCGTGCGCTACGTCGCCACCGAGCTCGGGCCCAAAGGCATCCGCGCGCATGCGATTTCGCCCGGGCCGATCCGCACGCGCGCAGCAAGCGGCATCGACCGCTTCGACGAACTGCTGGCGGATGCAGCAGCGCGCGTACCGGCCCGCCAGCTGGCCGACATCGGCGACGTCGGCCAGCTCGCACGCTACCTCGTCAGCGATGCCGCCAAGCGCATTACCGGCACCGTGATTCCGGTGGATGGCGGGCAGCATCTGAGCGCGTGAGTACGGCGCTTGCTGTGGCTACTCGAAGCCGTTGGCGAACAGCTGGACCGGAAGCGCCACTCTGGGGCGCTCGATTGCGCCCAGATCGTGTGCCCCCAAAAAGTTGGGCGTGTCGGGCTGATCAACAGGCCGGCTCTGGCCGTAGGCGTCGACTCCGCCGGTGCCGATGAAACGGTCGCAGACGTCCAGCGCCGGCGAGCCGGGTAGCGGCGTCCAGTCGCTGGCCAGCAGGGGCGCCGACGTTCGCACCGTTGCCGGCGTTGGCAGACCGGCGCTGCTGTGTGCCAGCAGGCAGCCGCCGTGAGAGATCTGCAAGGTTCCGCTGCTGCCGGCCGAATTGATCAGGTCCGCTCCGGGCTGCCAGATCAGCGAGCCCGTGAGGTCCACGTTTGCGGTGCGCCCCGAGCGTGGCCGCAGCCACAGCACGCCCGCGTTGCCCACCAGGTTGTCGATCACGGTGCTGAAGTTCAGTGAGAGCTGCGACTTGGCCTCAAACAGATGGGGCCACGCGTTGTTGTCGATGATCGAGGAGTTGAAACTGATCCGCGTGTGCGGATTGGACAGGTAGCTTTCCCAGAGCACCGGGCCGCCATCAGTTACCCGGGTACGACTCACCGTGACCCTGGGCGCAATTGCTTCGGTGCTGCCGTCCATGCCGTTGACTTCGATCGCCGTGCCGTTGGTGCCTGCGATGACGCTGCACAGCCCGAAGCCGAAGCTTCCGTCGCAGCGCTTGGGTGAGCCCGAGATCCTCAGATCGATCGCCCGGTTCACCGAGATGGCGGCTGGCCCGAGTGCGCTTGCGGTGATGTTGTTGGCCAGCACCGCGTCGGTCAGCTGCACGCGGATACGGTCGCTGCCGCTGCCCTCCAGATAGAGTGCCGAGCCGCCAGTGCCGAGCCCGGAAAAGCTTGCTGCACCCAGCGCCTCGTTACCGATCATGAGCAGGCTCCCCGACTCCAAGAGGCTGTTGCCGATGCTGATCTCGTCGCCGTACACCACCTGCCTCGCCGAGCGCAGGAACACGGCGCCACCGCGACCCTGGCCGGCGGCGTTGAAGACGGTGCCGGCGCGATTGCCGTTCATTTCGGCGACACGCCCGGACGAGGAGTTCATGGACAGGGCACAGCCGCTGTTGAGCCAGACCCCGCCGCCGTCGCGACCGGCCTCATTGAAGCTGATGCTGGAGTCGAACAGGCTGACCTGGCCGTTGTCCCAGCACCAGACGCCGCCGCCGTCGGTCTCGGCCACGTTGTTGCGGATCTGCGAGCCGCCGCGCAGCTGCAGGCGGGCAAAGCCAGGCCCCCCCTGCAGCAGCACACCCGCCCCTCGCGCCGCCCGGTTGCCGTGCACGCGCGTGCCGTGGTCGAGAAACACTTCAAGATTGCCGCGCAGCTCAAGGCCGGCGCCCTCGGAGGCGGCGCCGATGCCGGTCTCGCCGGTGCCGCCGGTGATGTCGAGGCGCTCCAGATAGACCTCGCGCCAGGGCGAGGCGAAGTAGCGGATGTCGAGCACCGTGCCGTTGGCGCCGCCGCTGGCGTCCAGCACCGTGCGGGCCCCGGCGGTCGGCGCGGTCGCGGTGCAGCTGGTATGGCCACCGACGATGCGCACATTGGCCTGCGGGTTGTGCAGGGTCAGGCCGTTTGGCACCGCCAGCGTACCGGTGCTGAGCTTTATCAGATGCGGTCCGGAGGGGTTTGCTGAGGCGGTGTTCAGTGCGCTCTGCAGGTCGGCATGGGTGCACCCCACGCCGCTGCCCACCGCATAGGTCGCGGACTGGCCAGGACTGGCCCAGAGCACAAGGCAAAGGCTCAGCGCTGCGTGGGTAACGACGGCATGACTCTGGAATGGGGCAAGCATGGTGTTGGCCTCGTGTGGACGGGGGTCGGTGCTCGGTGTCCACAGGCAATCGCAAAGGGCGGACGCGGAGTGCCAGAGCACGCCCGCAGCTGCTGCCTTAACGTTGGGCATGGCTCGTCGGGCGCCGATGTGCGCCGCCGGCAGTTCGCGCGCAATCCGCCAGGAACGGGACTTCCGCCACAGATCAATCGGAGATCTTGAAACCCTCGAACCAGCTGCCGTCACCCAACATTCTGGTCGTTGAGCCGGCAGTATGGTTCCGCATTGTCACGAAGACTTCCTGGCCCGCGCTCAGTCGAAAGATTCCGCTGACGCTGGTATGTGGCTTGCTGCCCCGAACCCACTGAGTGACGTTCGGGGTCGCACTGACGTTGAAGCCAATCTGGAAGAGGCTGCTCGACTCGGTCTCGGACTGGACGACGCTGGCATGCAGGTAGTAGGTCCCGCTGCTGGGAGCCACGAAGCGCCCGAGGCCAGCGACATAGCCGCCACCGACGTTGAATGTTATGAGCCGCCAGAGATCGACTTCTATCGCCGGGCCAGCAGGGAGGTTTTGCACCGTGGTGGAGAGGCCACGCACCCTGAACGCCACCGGGCTGGGCGCTGCACTGCAGGTCACCGTGCCATCGGCGCGGATGCTGGTCACGGCAGCGCCCAGTGTGCAGGTTCCGCTGACACGGCGTTGAACCTGGCTCGAATCCACGTCTACGGCCCTCACCGAACCATTGAGCAGCTGGGCTGAGCCCACCGAATCGGTGCCCACACTTGCCGCGTGCAGCGCGTAGGGGGCAGCGGTGAGCGCCTGTCGCGGTAGCAGCCCGGTGAAGCCCCCGGTGCTTGCGCCCTGACGTACGCGAACCTCCAGCCACACTTTGTCGCCACTGAAAGGCGCCCAACCCAGGTCGAGTTCGACGCTGAACACGCCGTTGCTGACCTCGACGTTCTCGATGATCTGCGCCGCTGCGGTGGCAGTGCCCGCGCTGGCGGCATTGAAGGGCTGGAACTCGAAGTCGAATTGCCCATTGGCAGGGATGCACGACTGGCGCAGCTCGCCCTGGTAGGTAAAGCGGCTGTCCAGTGGCTCGGCGGTCGCGTGCCGCATCAACAGGACGCCAAGCAGGAGCAGCGTGCTGACCAGCAGGCAAGCAGCGGAGAAGGGGGTCCGAGTCATGGAGGCGGTTCCTTGTGCGGGCTGAGGCGGTGGGTGGCTATTCGAAGCCGTTGGCGAACAGGGCGCCGTCGGGCGGCAGGCGCGACCCGCGCGCCAGCCATCCGCCGGTCAAGCTGTACTCGGAGCCTTGCGCCGACACTGGCGCGGCCTCGGTCTGCCCCACGCTGCCGGTGAGGGTGTAGACATCGCCGCTGGAAGTCCGACCGCCGGCGTGCACGCTGAAGCGGGTGATTTCGTAGTTGCCTCCAGTGGACTGCGCCTGTGGCGTTGCGGTCGGGATGCTGCAGGCGAGGGCCACGACCATTGCGGGGAAGCCACGCGGGCGGGGCGGGGAGAGGCGCAGCATGGGGACACTCCTGAGTGATTCGCGCCGAAACGAGCGCTGAGGCGATGAGGCCTGGGCTTGCGGAAAGGCCTGTCGTTCTCCGCCAAGCTCAAGTGCAATCGGCCTTTGGGTCCCGGAAGTGCCACGCGCTGGCGCGCACTCTTCCGTGGGCGCTATCGTTCTGCCCCATGAGCGAGATCACCCAGTGGCTGCAGCAGGCGAGGTCGGGCGACCCGGCCGCGCTGGGGCGCGTGTTCGACGAGCTCTATCCCGAACTGAAGCGCATCGCGCGGGCGCGCTCTGAAGGCGGGGAACGCACCCTGAGCCCCACGGTGCTGATCAACGAGGCCTACATGCGGCTTCTCGGCAATGCCACCCTCAGCCTGAGTGACCGCAGGCACTTTCTGGCCTGTGCCGCCCGCGCGATGCGCGCCGTGGTGGTCGACCATGTCCGTCGGCGCACAGCCGACAAGCGCGGCGGCCCGCAGGCGGATCTTTCGCTGGATGCGCTGCCAATCCAGCTGGGGCAGGTCGAGGACGCGGCGGTGCTGGCTCTGGATTCGGCCCTGCAGGCGTTGGACGCGGTCAACCCGCGGCAGCGCGAGGTGGTGGAGCTGCGCTATTTCGGCGGCCTCGAGTTCTCCGAAGTGGCGGCGCTGCTCGACTGCTCGGAGCGTACGGCCAAGCGTGAGTGGGAGCGAGCCCGAGCCTTTCTCTACGCCAATATGCAGGAGTGATGTTCACTGGCACTCGTCGGCGCGATTTTCCGATGGGGCAGAACGGACTCCGAAGGAACGTCCATGGACACAGAATCCAGCTGGCGCCGCGCGGATGAGATCTTCGATCAGCTGCTGGATCTGGCGGCGTCCGAGCGCGCAGCCGCCTTGGCAGCGCTCGAACTCGATGCGTCGATGCGCGCGCGCGTTCAGCGCCTGCTGGCGGCGAGCGAGACGGATGACGGCATTCTCGACCAGGCGCCGCTCTCGGTACCCAGCCGAAGCGGTTTGCGGGGCACGTCGCTGGGTCCATGGCTGCTGCAGGAGGAAATCGGCCGCGGCGGCATGTCGGTCGTGTATCGCGCCCGGCACCGGCACTTCGAGGCACGAGAGGCTGCGGTCAAGGTGCTCGCGCTCGGCAGCATCGCGGCCGATGGATTGGCGCGTTTCACTCGAGAGCAGGCCGTGCTGGCGCGCCTTTCACACCCAGGCATCGTGCCACTCTTTGACGCCGGGCAGGCCGAGGATGGCACCCCCTGGATTGCCATGGCTCTCGTCGCTGGCGCGCGCATCGATCACTGGTGCGGCGAGCACCAACCGGATTGCCGTGCTCGGGTGGCGCTGGTGCTGCAGGTCATCGACGCGGTGGACTATGCCCACCGTTCACTGATCGTCCATCGTGACCTGAAGCCCGGCAACGTGATGGTGGAGGCCGATGGGCGTGTGCGACTGCTCGATTTCGGCATTGCGGGCCTGTTGAGCGAGTCAGGCGAGCGCAGTCGCACCTTGATGTCAGCGCTTACGCCCGAGTACGCCGCGCCGGAGCAGTTCGAGTCCGCCTGTGCCACCACGGCCATGGACGTCTACGGACTGGGTGCTTTGCTGCACCGTGTGCTTACGGGGGCGCCGCCGCTGCGCGACCCGTCGGCTCGAATCCGCAATGAGCTGCCGTCGAGTGCGATCTGCGATGGCTGCTATGGAGACCGACGAGCCCAGACGCGCGCACGCTCGGAGATGCAGGGTGACCTTGACGCCATTCTGCTGAAGGCCCTCGACCCCGACCCCTCACGACGCTACGGCGGCGCTCTGCAACTGGGCGATGACCTGCAACGCTGGCTGCAGGGGCGCCCGGTCACAGCGCGACGTCCCACCTTGGCCTATCGCACGCTGCGCTATGTCCAGCGGCACCGTCTACCTCTGGCGCTGGGTGCTGCTGCGGTCTTTTCGATCGTCCTGGCGCTCGCCAGCGCGCTGCACCAGGCGAGGCAGGCGTCGGACGCGGCTGCACGTGCGCAGGCCCAATCCCGTCGGGCCGAGCTGCAGGGCGCGCGTGCCGAAGCGCTCAATGCATTCCTGTTGCGCTTGTTCTCTTCGGCGGCTGCTGGCCAGCCGCAGTCCGAACTACCGGACCTTGGTGAGCTGCTGGATCTCGCCGCCCGGCAGCTGGAGTCGAGCGACCTGGTGGAGGCAGACCTGCGCGCCCATCTGTTGTCGGCGATTGGTCGCGTGTACGGGACGCTGGGAGCCCATGAGCGTGGGGTTGAACTGCTCTCCCGCGCCTTGCCCTTGGCTGCCGATGTGGAGCAGAGGGCAGGGGTGCTGGCCGGATTGGCTCGCGTGCAGTTCCGTGCCGGTCGCTACGTGGAATCGCTGGAGTCGATCGAGAGCGTTCTGAGTACGCTTGATGCCGGGCTCGCGCCGCCTGCGTTGCTCGAGGAACTCAACGACGTGCGGGTTGCGGCCTTGCTCTACTTGGGACGTACCGACGAGGCTCTGTGGGTCGCGGGGGAGCACTATCGCTACGTTTCTACGATGGTGGATGTCGACACCAACGGTGCGCTGCGTGCAGGTGCGGCCTACAGCCTGGCAACCGCGCGCACCCAGAACGGCGAAGGGGCAATAGCCCGCACGCTCCTGGTGGAAGCCCTCGGCCTGATCAAGGATCGGGCCGTCGATTGGGAGTTGAGGATCTCGCTGCGCAACGCGCTTGCAGCTTCTTACCGGGAGATCGGCGAGCCCGCCAAAGCGATCGAGCATCGCGGTGAAGCACTGGAACTCGCACGGCGGCTGTATCCACCCGGGCATGTGCGGATCGGCCAGACGATGAACAACCTTGCCAGCGACCTGACCTCCAGTCATCGCCTTGAGGAAGCGCTGGCCATGGCCTCCGAGGCGTTGGACGTGCTTGAGAGGACTCTGGGCGGTCGCCACCCCTCGTTGGCGTCTGCCTACAACAACCGGGGCGTCCTGCTCTCCGATCTCGGGCGCCATGACGAGGCCCTGGCGGACCAGCTGCGTGCGGATAGCATCATGGCCGAGCTGCCGCCCTCGGATTTTCGTCGTTTGCTGATTCTGCTCAATCGTGCGGAGATCGAAGTTCGGCGCGGGCGCTCCGCTGAGGCGCTGGCGCTGCTCGATGATTTCGAGAAGTTCGCCGACGATGCGCTTCCGCCGAGGCACCGAGCGCGTCACGCGACCCTTGCTGCGCGAGCGGAACTGCAGCTGGGTGAACCGGCCCGAGCCCAGCAGCGCGCCCAGGAAGCGCAGGCGCTCGCCCGCATTGCCGATCCGGAAGGAAGTGCATTGGCAGCGCTGGCGACCATTCGCGGTCTCGAGGCCGGGTTTCGACGCGGCGTTGCCGTCGACTTCGAGCGAGTCGACGAGGCGGACGCCATGGTCTCGAAGGAGGGCGCCGAGCTGGGTCGTGCAGGTCTCACCTACCTGCAGGAGCGCGATGCGCTGCTGCGTGCGGTCGGCGAGCACTCTGAAGCGGACACGCGGATCGCCGCGGACATCGCCCGCTTGGAGGCGCTGCTCGGGGCGTCCGATTCCCGTTTTGTGTACCTGCGCCAGCAGCTGATCCCGAGCGGGCGAGAAGGCCCCGTCGAAGGCGGCGGTTTTCAGTGACCGAGGGAGCGGGAGCGCGCTGCGGCTGGCAGCGTGCGTGCCAGAGCCACTCCGCGCCTGTGCATGGTTCGCCCTGGGACATCGCGTGATGCCACGGGGCGGCAAGGCAGGCGTCTTCCCTTCCCAGGCGCGCGCTGCGGAGAGGCCGTTGCCAGACTACGTGCGGCTTGGTGCAGCCCGAGGTGAGGCGGCGCGGAACATGCTGGCATCGATGTGCCCGTCCTGGGCAGCCACGCCGCGCGGCCCCGGCTCGACGTTTTCGGCGTGCGCGGGGTCCGGATCCTTGCAGCCGGCCAGTTCGGTGGTGGGGTTCGACAGCGCTGCTGCGCGCACGGAGCGTACGCGGGCGCCACCGGTGGGGCGCTCGCAGTCGCGATCGCTGTAGAACACGTCGAGCAGCCCGCCGCCGCGGACGCTGCCGCTGCCCAATTCGGCGGAGCCGATGCGAAGGCCTCCGCTGCCGGCCGCAAGATCCAAGCGACCGCCAGCGCCGGGCTCGGCCTGCGGTGAGCGTCGCACTAGGCTCACCAGCGGCCCCGGCCGTGAGCCGCAGAACAGGGCGCTGCCGGTGCGCACGCAATCGATGTGCTCGATCTGCTGGGCCGGCGGGTCGAAGCACGGGGTCGGTCAGCGGTACCAATGGGCAAGCACCGGGCTGCCATCCATGGCGAGCGGGACCAACTCGGATCCGTACGGGTCGCCCGAGCTTCAGCTGGAGCGCGCGCGGGTGCTCGCGCGCCCGGAGACGGGCTGCGGGCAAGGCGGCGTGCTGACGCAGATCGCCGGTCGGGGTGGCGCGCCGCAGCGCGCCCCGATCGGCACGGGCATCACTTCGGCGCGAGCCGGATCGCGCCGTCCACCCGGATCACCGAACCATTCATGTAGCTGTTCTGCAGAACAAAGGCGACCGCATCCGCGAACTCGTCCGGCCGCCCCAGGCGTGAAGGGAAGGGCACCTGTGCGCATAGCGAGGCGTATACCGCCTCCGGCATGCCGTCGACCATCGGTGTGTGGAACACGCCCGGCGCCACCGTCATCACGCGAATCCCGACGCGCGCGAACTCGCGCGCCATCGGCAGCGTCATCCCGACCACGCCGCCCTTGCTGGCCGAGTACGCGGCCTGGCCGATCTGGCCCTCGTAGGCCGCGATCGACGCGGTATTGATGATCACCCCGCGCTCGCCCTCGGCATTCGGCTCATTGCCCTGCATCAGTGCCGCCGCCGCCTTGGCCACGTTGAAGCTGCCGATCAGATTCACCCGCACCGTGGTCTCGAACTGCGACAGCGGCATCGGGCCGTCCTTGCCCAGCACCCGACCCGCACCCAGGATGCCGGCACAGCTGATCGCCGCATTCAAACCGCCCAGCGCCTCGCGCGCTGCCGCCACCTGAGTGCTGATGTCGGACTCGCTGCTGACATCCGCGCGGAAGAAGTGCGCGCCCAATTCGGTCGCCGCGGCCTGGCCGCGTTCCTCACTGAGATCGAACAGCGCGAGCTTCGCGCCCTTGCCGGCCAGGTGCCGCGCGGCGGCCAGGCCGAGACCACTGGCGCCACCGGTGACGATGGCGCGGACTTCGTTGAGCTGCATGGAGGATCCTTGGAAGGTGAGAGAGGGGTGGGGATTGTAGGCGGCGTGGGAGCGCGTGGTGTCGCGGCCGGGGCCACAGTGCGCAGAGGCCAAGCAAACGAAACTTCGATACGGGGCCGAGGCTTGCCGTGAGAAGGGACGAGTGCGACGCTTCGGCCGCTTAAGCGGTCAAGCGTCATGTCGCATTCTGTATCTCGACCTGTCGCGCCAAGTAACCTTTCGGAGAAGTTGATGGGAAGCTTCAGCATCTGGCACGTCATCATCATTCTGTTCGTCTTGATCCCCGCGGTCTTCGTTGTGGGCATCGTCTGGATAACGAATCGCTCCTCGCGTGCGGGTCGAGGCGGGGGTGGCGGGTCCGGGTTACCCAGCGGGATTGGCAGCGATGTGGAAGGCCGACTTGCTCGACTGGGCGAACTGCTCGAAAAGGGGCAGATTACGCAGGAGGAGTACCAGCATCAGCGCGCGGTGATCATCGCCGGCGTGTAGGTACTTGGAGTCAAACCGGCAGCTCGACCGGGCTGCCTCAACTCAAGGACGAGCCATGGCACATGGATTGATGCATCGCGTTTTGCCCTACGGGCTGGCTCTGGCCCTGGTAGCGGTTGCCGTCCACCTAGCCTGGGAGTTCACTCACGGTGGCGTTCGCAGCCATCACCTGCTGGCGCAGCCGGATCTGCCTGCCATCTCGAACGGGTGGGGGCTTCTGACCGTGCCCTTGCTTGGTTGGCTGGCTTCACGCGTGGCGACCCGACGTGCGGCGGACGACCCGCGCGCTGCGGCCGCGGCGGTCTGGGCGTTTCTTGGGGCGCTGCTCGTGGGCATCGCCGTGTCGTCCGGATTTGTTCTGGGCCTGGAGTCGGCGACCTCGGGCATCTTTTTCGCAGCGCTTGCTGCAGGCCTGGTGTTTCGGACCTACCGCGCCGAGTACGCGTTCGGCTTTGTGCTGGGCATGCTGTTCGTGTTTGGTGGGGTGCTGCCTGCGCTGGTGGCGTCGGTGGCGGCCACGCTGTCCGCGCTCGCGCATTTCGTGATGTGGCCGGCGTGCGCGTTCGTGTTCCGGAAGCTGCGCGGTGTTGGGTCTCGCTGAAAGCTTGAGGGCTTCTCAGCCCCGCGCGGCGTGCCAGGCGTTCTCGAAGAAGCATGGGGTCGTCATCCCCGTGAAGAGCCTGCCCTCGCAAAGGCGGGGGCGGGGATCCAGTCCACGGGCCTGTGCTCTGGGGTGACTGTGCGGCAGTGCAGCCGACCTGCGCGAGGGCGACGAATGCCGGGAGCGCGAGACTTTCCTTCGACTTCCTGGGCTTCGTTCGCTGTCCGGTTTCCCCAGGACGTGCTGGTGGATGCGCTGCGCTTATCCACCCTACAAGAGCGGGGCTTCACAGTGCCGCGTTGCAGTGCGATTTCTGTCGGTAAAACAAGCACGTAGAGTTCATTTTCTTGAGAGATCTGTCAAAGGGTTGCGGCCGACCTTTCCGCCGAGATGCTCCAGCGGGCGGCGCTTGTGGTGAAGGTGCTATAGCGCAGGGTCTCTCTGGCAAGCCCCCGAAAACCAAGGCGCGAAAGATCAATCGGGTTGCGGGGCAGGGTGGGGTGGGACGGGCACCGAGTCGGTGCCGAATGCGGCGCGCAGCGACGATCGCCGCCTTCACATTGGATCAAACCTTCTCGCATGACCGTTCGGGCTCTGCACGAAAGTTTTGTCGACAGCGCTGTCGGGTAAACATTTGCAACGCCGGTCGGCGTATTCTCGCGGCCAGTCCGCCCCCGACACGCCATGGCCACCCCCACACCCACCCCAGAACTGTCTCCCGACGAGCTTTCGGAGCTGCTGTCGGCCTACATGCCCGACATTCCGGGCTATCGGGTCATGCGGCGGCTGGGGCAGGGCGGTATGTCCTATGTGTACCTGGGCCTGCAGGAATCACTGGACCGCCAGGTCGCGATCAAGGTGATCGTGCCGACCGCGCTCAAGGACGAGGTCGGCAAGCTGCGCTTCGAGCGTGAGGCCCGCACCATTGCCAAGCTGCAGCACCCGGCCATCGTCAGCATTCATGATGTCGGCCGTACCGAACTGGGGCTGCTGTACTTCGTCATGCCCTACCTGCCGCGCGGGCATCTGGGCCAGCGAGATCTGCGCAATGACGAGCCGCGGCTGATCTCGATACTGCGCGCGCTGCTGTGGGGGCTGGATTACGCCCATGAGCGCGGCATCGTGCATCGGGATATCAAGTCGGAAAACGTACTGTTCGACACGGTGGATCGTCCGCTGCTGGCGGACTTCGGCATCGCCATGCATCGCGGCGACCGCAACCGTGTCACGGACGGCGGCTTCGCCTTGGGCAGCGCCACTCACATGGCACCCGAGCAGGCCCGCGGCGAGCGCGTTGATGCACGCGCCGATCTGTACAGCCTGGGCGTGGTGGCATTCGAGAAGCTCACCGGTGAGCTGCCCTTCCAGGCCGAGGGCCCGCTGCCGATGGCAGTGCGTCACGCGGTCGACCCGGTGCCGCGGCTGCCGTCAGCGAAAGCGCATTGGCAGGCATTCATCGACCGCGCGCTGGCGAAATCGCCCGATGCGCGCTACTCCAATGCGCAGGAAATGATGGCTGCGCTCGACCAGATCGAACAGGAACGTTTGACGGCGGCTCAGGCGATGTTGACGCCCGCGTCTGCGCCTGAGCACCACGCTTCGCCGGCTCCGGCTCCGGCCACGCCGCGCCGACGGGGCGTGAACCCGCTGTTCGTCGCGGCTGCAGCTTGCATCGTGCTGGTCCTGGCCGTGGTCGTGGCAATGCAGGCCTGGGGGCTCCGCGACGCGCCGTCTGGCGCGTCCTTATCCCGTGTCGAACCTGCGCTGGAAGCGTCCGCGCAGATCGCGGCAGGGGCGCAGGCTGGGGCTGTCAAACGTGCAGGCGCGCAAGCTGGGGCGACGGCCGGTGTCGCACATTCGGGCGACTCCAGCGCGGGGTTTGATTCGGCGCGCGCAGGCGACGCACAGGCGCTAGCGGACGCTGGGAAATTCGCTGCGGCAGCCGTGGCGCAGGACGGCGCCGACGCGTTCGCGGCGGGCGAGGTCGTATCCGATGGCGAGACGTTTGCCGATGTGGATGCCGAAGCGCGGGCGCTCGCAGAAGCAGAAGCGGCGCTGCCGCCCGGCGAGCGCGCGCTGCGTGCGGCCCAGCGCCAGATCACGCGTCAGCGCCTGACCCAGCCACCCGGCGACAACGCGCTGGAGTCACTGCAGATCGCGCATCCGCTACTACCCGACTCGCCGCGTCTGGCGCGGCTGGGCGAAGCCTGGTTGAACGCCGCGCAGCCGCACATCGCGGCCGCTTTCGAGCGCGGCAGCACGCTGCCAGAGCTGCGCCTGTATACCGCCGCGGGCGAATTGGCGACCCTGCTGCACCTGCGTGGCAGCGACGCATGGAAGGGCATCGAACAGATCGCCGTCGAATGGCTGCGTGCGCGGCTGCGCACTACGCTGCAGGCGCAGGACCTCAACGGCCTGCGCGCCGCCAAGGCCGATGCCGCGCCGCTTGGTATTGCAGCGGCCGCGCTCGAGCCCGAATGGTCGCAGGGCATCGTTCGCGCGCGGGTGGGCGATCGCTTGTCCGGCAGCGCCGCACTGGTGCTGCTGCGCCTGCCCACCGAGGTGAGGACCGGCTTTGCGGCGATGCCCGCCGCGGTCAGCCGTGCCGAGTACGCGGCCTTCGCTGAAGCCACCGGGCGACCGGCGTCCAGTTGCCGCGTGCGCTCGGCTGCGTTCAACTTGCGCAAGCGACGCTGGAATGCGCCGGGCTTTGAACAGGTGGCGTCGCAGCCGGTGGTCTGCATCAGCCTCGACGACGCCGCGGCCTACGCGCAGTGGTTCGGCCAGCGTGCGGGTCAGGGCTTCCGCCTGGCCACCGAAGCCGAGTGGCGAGCCCATCTGGCGACCGGCGCCGCGCTGCAGTGCGAGGCGCAGCCCAGCACCTGCGCAGATCCGCAGCACGTGCGCGAATGGACCGCATCCTGCGGCGCCGGCTGTCAGCGCCAGCCCGTGCTCGGCTTCGGCTGGCGCGAAGCCAGCGGCGACCGCGACGCACGCAGCGCCACCGTCGACCCCGCCCACGGCTACGACGACGTAGGCTTCCGCCTGGTGCGGGAAGTCGCGCGCGCGGAGCTGGAGCAGCGTTGAAGCGCGCGTGAGGCCTCAGTAGATTGGTCGGAGCCGAAGGCGACCGGCAAGCGTTGACTCCGCGCCGTTGGGCATCGCTGCGCTCCGCCCAACCTACGAAGCGTGCGCGAGGCCTTTGTCGGTTGGGCGGAGCCGAAGGCGATGCCCAACGGCGCGGCGGGTGCGCTCGCGGCGCGCGCGCCTATCGCTGGGCGCGGCTGGCGTATGTGGCGAGCCGCAATCGACCGATGCGCGTTCAAGCTGGGGGGCGACGCTCCGAGCCACGCCGTACTACCCAGCGAACTCTCCCGAGCGCATCCGCGTCAACGCGATGCACCGGTATGGCCTGGGTGTATCCACGTCCATTTGATGCATTCGCGTAACCATTTTCGACCACGCTCAGGCCGGGTTCTGATTCCCTTCCAGCGCCCAGTCCAGGGCCGCCTGCACGTGCAGGCTCATGGTGTCGAACAGAGGTGCCGGCACGTGTTCGGGCTTCAGTAGCAG
This sequence comes from uncultured Aquimonas sp., assembly GCA_964586455.1. Taxonomy (GTDB): domain Bacteria; phylum Pseudomonadota; class Gammaproteobacteria; order Xanthomonadales; family Xanthomonadaceae; genus Aquimonas. The sequence goes on along the minus strand of CAZPHV010000001.1, from coordinate 84,411 downwards.
GCCGATTTCGGTGCAGCCCAGAATGATGCCTTCGCAGTCGGCATAGAGCAGCCGCGCGCAGGCGTCGCGATAGCGCCGCTGCGAGTCGGGTTCAATGCGGCCGAGACAGAGCTCGTGGAAAATGATCCGGTCGATGTCGTCCTGCGTCGTCGGATCAGGCACTTCGATCTGCAGCCCGAAGCGATCTGCCAGCCGGTCACGGTAGAACAGCTCGCGCATGGTGAAGCGGGTGCCGAGCAGGGCGACTCGCTGCAGCCCTGCTGCTTGGATCGCCGCCCCGGTGGCGTCGGCAATGTGTAGCAGCGGGATCGCGCAGCGCGCTTCGATCGCGGGCGCGATCTTGTGCATGGTGTTGGTGCACAGCATCAGGCCCTGCGCGCCGGCCCGCTCAAGCCCGTGCGCGGCGTCGGCCAGCACCTCGCCTGCGCGCTGCCAGTCTCCTGCCCGCTGCAGGGCTTCGATGTCGGCGAAGTCGACGTTGTGCAGCAGCAGTTCGGCCGAATGCAGGCCGCCGAGCCGAGCACGCACCCCTTCGTTGAGCGCACGGTAGTACAGCGCGGTCGATTCCCAGCTCATGCCGCCGATCAGGCCGAGTCTGCGCATACGTGACCCCGTGCGTGGAGAATGCCGCAAGTGTGCCGCACCAGCGGCCGTAGGGCGGGTCTTGACTCGCCGTGTGTGGAGTTCCTTGTCGCGGTTTGATGGGCGTTGGGTCGGCGGATCAAGATCCGCCCTACCGGCAGGTGTAGGGCGGGTCTTGACCCGCCGCGTCTAACGGTACTTGTCGCGGTTTGATGGGCCTTCGGCCGGCGGATCAAGATCCGCCTTACGGGGTGACATGCTTCGATCTCTCGCCCGCCCTTCGGCATTGCGCCGGTTCGCGGCCTGTTCTTCGCCAGGGAGTCACGCCATGTGCGGTCGCTACACCAACGCAACCACGTGGGCGGAAGTCCACGCAGCGTCGACGCCGCTGCCGGTGCTCAACCCCGCTGACGCACCCGGCATCGCACTGAATATCGCGCCGACCTCCTTGGCCTGGGTGCTCAGGCCCGAGGCCGAAGGCGTGCTGCGCGCCGCGCGTCTTCGCTGGGGCTTGGTGCCGGCCTGGTCGGAAGTTCCTTCAACGAAGTTCTCGGCCTTCAATGCGCGCGTCGAAAGCGTGGCCGAGAAGCCCGTCTTTCGTGGCGCCTTTCGCGCGCGCCGCTGCCTGGTGCCAGCCTCGGGCTGGTACGAATGGCGCGAGGAGGCCGGACGCAAGATCCCGCACCTGTTCGAGCCCGCTGCCGGCGGCGCGCTGCTGTTCGCCGGCCTGTGGGAGCGCTGGCAGCGCGGCGACGAGGCGGTCGAGAGCTTCACGGTTCTGACCACCGAAGCGCGCGGCCAGGTCGCCGAGGTGCATGACCGCATGCCGGTGTTGGTCGCGCACGAGGACGCGAGGCAGTGGCTGGACCTGTCGATGCTGGAAGCCGAAGCCTTCGCGCTGTCGCTGCAGACGCCGCTGCTCAAAGTCGAGCGCGATCGCGCGCCGCCCGCGACGCCACGCAAGCCGCGTTCGACGCCGGCACCGGAACAGCCCGGTCTGTTCTGAGCGGCGCCGCCTTGCCTGAGCGCTTGCAGCCGGCCCCCGCCTGCACCACCATCCGCGCCCCGCTTCACTGCGCACCGCATCTCAAGGAAATCGCTATGTTCCGCATCGGCACCGGCTACGACGTCCACGCCTTCGGCCCTGGCGATTTCGTGACTCTCGGCGGCGTGCGCATCCCGCACGGGCGCGGCATCGTTGCGCATTCCGACGGCGACGTACTGATCCATGCCCTGTGCGATGCCCTGCTCGGCGCGCTGGCGCTGGGTGATATCGGCAAGCATTTCCCGCCCTCCGACGATCGCTGGAAAGACGCGGACAGCCGCGATCTGCTGCGAGCCGTGCTGGCGATGCTGAAAGCGCGCGGCTGGGCGGTGGTGAATGTCGATACCGTCGTTGTCTGCGAGCGGCCGAAGCTGCTGCCGCACATCGATGCCATGCGCTCGAATCTTGCGGCGGATCTTGAGATCGATGTCGCCGCCGTCAGCGTCAAGGCCACCACCAGCGAGAAGCTCGGCTTCACCGGCCGTGAGGAAGGCATCGCCGCGCAGGCCGTGGCCCTGCTGCAGAAGGGTGGCGCATGAGCGCGGTGCCGGAGCGGCCACGCGCGTTGGGTGAGGCGGTGCTGTCTGCGCGCATCCGCGAGCAGCCCGAGGATTTCCGTGTCGACGAGGTGCTGGGCTTCGCGCCGGGCGGCGGTGGCGAGCACCTGTTCGTCTGCGTCGAGAAGCGCCAGGCCAACACCGGCTGGATCGCGAAGCAGCTCGCCAAGTGGGCGGGCATCGCACCGATGGGTGTGGGCTATGCGGGGCTGAAGGATCGCCATGCAGTGACCCGACAGTGGTTCAGCCTGCACCTGCCCAAGCGCATCGCACCGGCCACGCCGTTTGAAGACGCAGAAGCCGTGCTGATCGAGCAGATCTGGCACAACCGCAAGCTTCCGCGCGGCGCATTGAAGGGCAATCGCTTCCATCTGCGCCTTCGCGGGGTCGAAGGCGCCCCCGAGGCCATCGAGCAGCGCCTCGCCGAGATCGCCGCGCGTGGCGCGCCGAACTATTTCGGCGCACAGCGTTTCGGTCGCGATGGCCGCAATCTTCAGGCTGCGGAAGCGTTGTTCGCAGGCCGCCGCTTCGATCGCGAAGAGCGCTCGATCCTGCTGTCGTCTGCGCGCTCGGCGATCTTCAACACGGTGCTGGGCGCGCGCGTGCAGCGCGGTGATTGGGATCAGCTGATCGAAGGCGAGGTCTGCATGCTCGACGGCAGCCACAGCGTGTTCGGGCCGGAGCCGATCACACCCGAATTGATCGAGCGCGCGCTGCGCATGGATATCCACCCGACCGGGCCGCTGTGGGGCACCGGTACGCTGCGCTGCACGGGCGAACTCGCGACTCTGGAAACCGATTGCGCTGCGCAGTTCGAGGCGTTGCGAGCCGGACTGGAATCGATCGACCTCAAGCAGGAACGCCGCGCCCTGCGGCTGCCGGTGCGCGAGCTGGTGTGGCGCTTCGAGGATGCGCAGACGCTTCAAATCGAGTTCTTCCTGCCGGCCGGCGCATTCGCGACCAGCGTGTTGGAAGCGCTGGGTGAGATCAGTGATGCGGCCGGGCGGGGCGGGGAGTAGGCGCTTGCACCGCAAGCGCATTGAGCGCTTGCGGTTGCGGCATTTGACCAGGGCAGGTGCTAGGCACGGTGCAAGGCGCGTGTGCTTGCCTGGCGCTCGGGAAGGTGGAGCCCATGGTGGGCCAGGGCCCACCCTATGAACGGCTTCCATAGGGTGGGCCCTGGCCCACCGCAGCTCGACGCTCGCCTCGGTCGCTTCGTGTCATGCGTGCGCGGCGGGTCGCGGCTGGCGCCTCGGGTTCTCTTGCCTACTTCTTTGTAGGGCGACACCACGGAACCGTGGGCGCGGCGGAATGCGCTTGCCCCAAACCGCTACCCACCCCAGGCCAGGAAGTTCATGAACTCCCGGCGCGTCTTCGGCCCGTAGGTGCGAAAGGCGGGGTCGGGCGCATTGCGGTAGTTCTCGCGCGCCGCGGTCACGGCGTCGCCCTTCAGGTGTTTGTCCAACACGTCCTGCGGCACGCGGTAGATCTTGAGCGCGTTCAAGCCGAACACCTTCGCGCGCATCTCCGACGTGATTGCCGGGTAGCCGTAGCGCTGCTGGAAACCCTCGCTGATCTGGAAGCTGCGGAAGGCCTGGATCTGGTCCTGCGGGCTGCCGTACCAGATCGAATCGGTGCCCCACAGAACGTTCTCGGCGCCGAGGTGCTTGAACAGCTTGCCCAGCGCGTGCGCGGCCGAGTCCGGATCGCGCATCAGGAAACGCCAGGTCGAGCCAAGCTCCGCGTATACATTGCTGCCCGGCCCCAGGCCTGCTTCCAGCACCGAGGTGATCAGCGCATCGATGCCGTCGCTGCGCTGCGGGTCGTAGGGGCCTTCGGCCTTGTCGGTGACGAAGCCCGAGTGGTAGATCAGGAAGTTCACGTCCGGATAGCGCTTGGCGACGCGGCCGATGTCGGCGCAGGTGCTGTGTTCATAGCTGCGCTGGCCAAACGGCAGGCCCTTGTGGATGGCGATGTTGCGCACGTCCAGACGGCGCGCTTCCTCGATCATCGCCAGCCCGACCTCATCGTCCATCCAGAAGCCGGAGGCGCCGTCCGGGCCCCACTGCGTATAGGTTTTCCAGGCGCTGATGCCGAACTCGCGCGCCAGCCGCTCCATGTCCTCGATGTCGTGCTTCTGGTTCGGATTGACGCGGCCGTGCAGGTACAGCCGGTGCGTGCCCTGCATCGTGTCGACGATGCGCGCGGTAGCAGCAGCTTCCTCGATCGTCAGCGGCTCGCCCTCGCGCGTGCTGGGCACGAAGCTCAGCACCATCAGGTCGGTGTCGGAGTCCATGAAGATATCGCGCAGGAACGCATCCGGACCGAAGCACTGCAGGCGGTCGAGGTTGCCCGGCAGCGAGGCCGCGGCGCAGCTCTGCGCCTCGAAGCTCGCCAGCGGGCGCGCGCCCTCCGGCAGGCGCCGTGTCCAGGCGCCGGTCGGGTTCACGAAGTGGCCCTGCACGTCGAAGATGAATTCGTTACCCGTCAGCAGCGACTGCGCCGCGGCGTCCTCCAGCGCGGCTTCGGCAGGGAGGGCGTAGTGGCCGCCCGTCTTGCCGGCCGCCGCGAACGCGGTGTTCATCGCCAGCAGGGTGCTGGCCGCACCGCAGGCCGAGATCATGAACTCGCGCCGGCCGCGGCCCAGGCGCCTCGCATGTTGCGTGGCCTGCTCCAGCGCCAGTCGATTTGCGCGGAGGTGGTGCGGGGCCAGCGGCACCGGCACAAACTCGCCATTGCTGGCGCTGTCCAGCTTGATCGGCAGGCGCAGGCCGTCCGGATCATTGTTCGAGAGGGTGCGCTTCGACATGGCGATGGCTCCGTTCGAGGGGAATCGCTATTCCCGCGCCGATCGCGCTGCAGCAGCCAGTGTCGATGGTCCCGGGTATCGCGGTAGACGACACCAATAGGGTGGGCCCTGGCCCACCGAGCGCTGGACGCTTGGCCCGGTGCATGCCACGCCTTGGCTCGTGTTGCCGGCGACAGCGATGCATCAGGTGCCTCAAGTCTCGCAGCGGAAACAAGGCGATGCCCAAGTCGCGGTGGGCCAGGGCCCACTCTGTTGCGCTGCGCGGGAATCACCTGTCTCGCTCGGCTTGCGGCATCGCTTGAATCACGAAGGCGCTTGCGCCTTGTTGCCGTCGGCTGCGCCAACCGTGTTGGCGCCAGGAGCCTGTCGGACTTTGGATGGCCGGGCTGCAATTCCGTCTGCGCGGTCCACTATCCGCCGGTTCTTGGCCGAGAGCCCACTCGGCCTGCGAATCGTCGAAAAACGGTCCTCTCGCAGTCGACAATCGCCTCGACTCCCAAAGCCCGACAGGCTCCTAGAACCGCACGCTCAACTCGGTCAACCAGCTCGGCCCCACATCCAGCAGCCAGGCTTCCAGCGCTTTATCCCAACCGCTCAGTACCAGCGCGCCCACCAGCAGCATGCTGACGCCCATCACCGTCTTGCCGATGCCGCCCGCGCTGAGCGCGCGATCGCGCAGGCGGGCGAAGGCCTGGCGAGAGAGCAGGCCGGCGCCGAGCAGGGGCAACACCGCGCCGACGCTGAAGACCGCCATCACCACGGCGGCCTGAGCGCTGCCTTCACCCGTGGCTGCGAGTGCGATCGCCGCGCCCAGGGTGGGGCCGACGCAGGGGCTCCAGGCCACGCCGAGCAGGGCACCGACGCCGAACTGCGCGGCCGGGTGTTCGCTGCGGATGCCGGCGGCGGCATTGCCGCCCAGCGAGCCGAGCTTCGACAGCAGCCCCGACAGCGCGGCCTGCAGGCGTGCGCTGAGCAGCACCACGCCCAGCACCAGCATCAGCACGCCGGCGGCGGTGCGCAGGGCGCGCTCGTCCAGGCCCAGCAGATCGCCGCTGCGCGCCAGGGTCACGCCGATCAGGGTGAAGGCCAGCGCCAGCCCCGCGGCCAGCGCTGGCAGGCCCCAGCGGCTGCGGCCGGTGGCCGACGCCGCCACCATCGGCAGGATCGGCAGTACGCAGGGCGACAGCGTGGTCAGCAGGCCGGCGATGCCGGCCAGACCGAGTGTGGTCAGCGAGAGATCCACGGGTGCTTCAGTCCAGGCCCGTGCGGTAGACCTCGCGCAGGCGGTCGAGATCGGTCTCGGCCACGCTCATCGCGCGCTGCTCGCTGCCCTTGAACACGAACACCGTGCTTTGACGCGGCGCGCCGAGCTGTTTGCCCAGATCGCGCTGATCGTCCCAGTGCAGCTTCAGGCCTACAAACTCCGCGAAGGCCGGTTCGGCAAGCAGGGCATCGAGCTTCGGCGCCTGGTTGCGGCAGGTGGGGCACCACGGCGCCCACACGTCGATGACGACGGTCCTGCCTTCGGCCTGCAGGGCCTGGAAACGTTCAGGGGTGAACGCTTCGAAGCGGCTGTCGGCCTGGGCGAAGCCCGCCAGCAGGGTGAGCGTGAGCAGCAGCAGCGCGCGAACGGTGTGCATCGAGTAGGGCATGTTGAATCCTGGTGATTGGACGGGAGCGTGCGGCGCCTTTGCACCGCACGCGGAAGGGGGGAGTGGTTCGAGGGCCAACCGATTGCCTGCGCCGCGTCGAGCGATCAGGCGGCCTGCGAGCTCGGCAGTTCGAGGGCGACCGGTGGGAAGTCCACCGCCGTGCCGGCGAGATGGTTGACGTAGTTGGTCAGCGTGTTCTGTGCGACCAGGGCCACCACTTCGATGGCTTCGCCCGCGCCGAAGCCGGCGCCGATGAAGGCGTCGAACTCGCGCTCGTCGACGTTGCCGCGGCTCTCGACCACCGTTCGGGCGAAGCGTGCGAGTGCGGCATTGCGCGGCTCCAGACCGTGGCCGGCCCGCGCTGCGGCGATGGCCTCGGCGTTCAGCCCGGCGCCGCGGCCGATCACGGTGTGCGCGGCCAGGCAGTAGCCGCAGCGGTTGGCCTGGCCCACGGCCAGCGCAACGATCTCGCGCTGGCGCGCGTCCAGCAGGCCCTGCGCCTGCTGGCTGCCGAAACCCAGATAGCCGTGCAGGGCGGTGGGCGAGTGCGCCAGTGTGAGGATGATGTTCGGAAGTCCGCCGAGCTTGGTCTTGACGCCGAACAGGGCTTCGGCAATGGCAGGGCTGGCTTGGCTGGGGTCGAGCGGGGCGATGCGGGGCATTGCGGTCTCCTGGGAATTGGGTGCGTGTCCTTGGGGCCACGGCGCACATCTTCCCGGCGACTCGAATACCCTAGGGATCGAATCGTCTCAAATGCGATACCTGGAGTCTCGAATGGACCGTCTGGCCCACCTGCTGGAGCACTTCGCCCTGCGCGCCCGCGTCTTCCATTCGGGTCTGGTTTGCGGCAGCGAGCTGTTTGATGCCAGCGACAGCACCGGCCATTTGCACGTGCTGCGCGCGGGCGTGGTCGAGCTGCAGGACAGCCGGGGCGAATGCCTGCAGCGTCTGGATCGGCCCAGCCTCGCGTTCTATCCGCGCCCGCTGGCGCATCGATTGGCCACCCCGCCCGGCGAATCCGCCGAACTGGTCTGCGCTTCGGTGGCGTTCGGGCAGGGAGACGCGGACCCACTGTCCGCGGCGCTGCCCAATCCGCTGGTGCTGGCGCTGGAGGAGGCGCCAGCACTCGCGGGCCTGCTGCAGCTGCTGTTCGACGAGGCCTTCGGGCAGCGCTGTGGTCGATCGGTCGCGCTGGATCGCCTCAGCGAGCTGCTTGTGTTGCACCTGCTTCGTATCGCCATGAGCGGCGGCGGGCCCCGCATTGGCGTACTCGCAGGGCTAGCCGATCCACGTCTGGCCAAGGCGCTGGTAGCGATGCACGCGCGGCCCGCCGAGTCTTGGACGCTGCAGCAGTTGGCCGAGTGCGCCGGCATGTCGCGGGCGCGCTTCGCGCTGCACTTTCAGCAGGTGCTGGGGCAGACGCCAATGGATTACCTCGCCGGCTGGCGGGTCGGGCTGGCCATGGCCGAATTGCGCCGCGGTCGACCGGTTGGGCAGGCGGCACAACAGGTCGGCTACGCCTCGGCCTCGGCGCTGGCGCGTGTGTTCAGTGCGCGGGTCGGGGCTTCGCCGTTGCAGTGGCTGCGGGCGCAGGCCGTGGCCGGTGCCCAAGGCAGCAACTGAAGCGCACACGCAGCGGTTTCGGCCCACTGCTTGTTGATGAAGAGCGAGACACTGCAGAAACCGGGACTCGGGCACGAAGCACATCTTCGGCCGCCAAGCGGGCGCCTGAATCCCTCGCTGGCCTCAGTTCCGGGAGTCTCTCGCCGTGCTTCCAGAAGCCAACAGCACGATCCATCCAATCACCTCCAGCAGTATCCCGAGGAACGCCAGGAGGAACGCGCCCGGGATCCATGCGAGCAGGTAACAGGCGACCGCGAGCAGGAGAAGCGTAATGGCCCCCGCATGCACACCGGCCAACGACCGGGTTCCTTGGTGGTCCGCCATGGCGCGGCTCCTTTCAATAGGCAGGGAGGCCCGTGAATGTCGCACGCTGGCGCCGCGTTGCGCTGCCTTTTCCGTTGTCCGCCTACAAATCAGCGCGAGTATCGCGAGCGCCTTCAGCCTGTCGAAGCGGGCAAAGTCCGTTGGCAGGCGGGCGGCGTCAAACTTCAAAGCAGTTGTTGCGCATGCCTCGGAGCAGGCTGATGGCGTCGTCCGCCCCTTATAGGATGAGCGTTCGCTACTGATGGCCAGATCGGGCCGGGCGAACACCGGTGGCAGCGGCATTTGATCGGCGCCGTGGAAGGCATCAAGCGCGTGGTGGGCCGGGGCCCACCCTATGCGCTTACTTCATGATCCGACGCAGCGCCTTCGGCGGCTCCATCGTCGCGATGAAGCCGGTCGGTTCAGCCTCTTCGTTCATCTGCAGCACCACCACCGGCAGCTTCTCGAAGCTCGCGCGTAATTCGTGCGGCAGCGAGAGCGGTGCACCCAGCGAGGCGGCGACGATGTCGTCGCTGACGGGGTCAGTGGTGCGGCGGCGTTCTACGCCGGTGAAGCGCCAGCGATTGAACTCGGCCCACAGCAGCAGCACGCCGACGCCGACGCCGGCCAGGATGGGCAGCAGCAGGCCGGGCATGCCTTCGCCGGTCAGCAGCGGCGCGGTCAGCTCGACCCAGGCGTAGCGCGCGCCCAGGGCCCAGGCCACGGTGGTGAGCATGGGCGCGATCAGCCAGAAGTAGGCCGCCCAGGCGGCGCTGGTGAGCAGGTGCGAGAGCGTGCGGTCGCGCCAGCCGACTTTTTCCGGCGTCACGATCAAAGGGCCCTGCGGCTTCGCTTGGTGGGCCGAGGCCGCCACCTTGTCGGCCGGGTTCATGGGCTGCATCTGCGAACTCACTGTACGCCTCGATCCGGGCTGACCCAGGTGGCGCGCTTGGGCTTGCCGCGGAAAACCGTCTTCGGTACCGCCACCACGGTGGTGAACAGGCTCAGCAGCCAGTACGCGATGGGATACCAGACCATCCAGAAATAGTTGCGGCCGACGCCGGCCTCGTAGCGGCGGTCGATGATCATCGACACCGCGAACTGGCTCATGCAGATCAGGGCCAGCACCATGCCGTGCCAGCGCGGAAGAATGCTGTCGACGTACAGGGCCGGCGGCAAATCGAAGACCAGGCCGATCGCCCACAGGATCAGGATGCCCATCATCACGTAGGCCCAGATCACGCTGAAGAAGTACTCGGCCAGCACCCCCCACATGCGGCGCTTGCGCCAGTGGAACAGCGCGCTCGCGTGCTTCATCAGCACTTCAACGCCGCCTTGGGCCCAGCGCAGGCGCTGCTTCCACAGGCCCTTGTAGCTTTCGGGCATCAGGATCCAGCACAGCGCATTGGGCTCGTAGCGGATGTCCCAGTGGTCCAGCTGCAGGCGCCAGCTGATGTCGATGTCCTCTGTGATCATGGTTTCGTTCCAGAAACCGATGCGCTCGAGCGCGGTCTTGCGGAAGCCCGCGATCACGCCTGACAGCGTGAAGATGCGACCGTAGACGCGTTGGGCGCGCTTGATCATGCCGATGATCGAGCTGAACTCGCCGACCTGCAGCCGACCCAGCAGGGTGCTGCGATTGCGGATGCGCGGGTTGCCGGTGACGGCACCTACGCGCGTGCCCGAAGCCAGGTGCCAGACCATCCAGCGCGTCGCCCAGGGGTCGAGCATGGCGTCGCCGTCGACGCAGATCAGGTACTCGCTGCGCGCCGCCAGCGCGCCCATGCGCAGCGCATTGGCCTTGCCCAGGTTGCGACTCAGGTGGATCACGCGCAGCCGCGGAAATCGCGCCGTCAGGCGATTCAGATGCTCGGCGGTGTCGTCGGTCGAGCCGTCGTTGATCGCGATGATCTCGAAGTCGGGATAGATCTGCGCGGCCAGCGCCGAGATCGTGTCCTCGCAGTTGGGGCCTTCGTTATGACAGGGCACCAGCAGGGAGGCGAAGGGGTATTCCGCCATCTCCGGTGGCTGGTGGCGCGGTGGCTCGTGGCGCTCGCGGCGCAGGAAGTAGTACAGCCCGCCGCTCATCCACACGATCGACATCGTCGCCGGGTAATAGAAGGCGAAGCCGAAGAACAGGCTCAGAAAATCCGGGTTCTGCAGCCAGCTCATCGACTGCCGTCGCTGTCGGCGGGCGCGGCGTCGTCGCTGCGCAGGTACGGAAAGCGCCGTGCGCTGGCGACCGCGCGCGCCGCCTGCAGGCCAGGCTGGCCGCCGATGAAGTCGTCGGGGTAGTAGGCCAGATGACGCACGCCGCGGGCGCGCAGCTGGCGCGCCCAATCGATCAGTTCTGCATCCTTGATCGCGCGGCCGCCGGCCCAGTCGCGGGCCTGCAGCACGAATACGGTGCGCTCGAAGCCGGCGTCCTGCGCTTCGACCGCGCCTGCCAGCTCGAGCAGCCAGTCGCGGCCATCGCGGGAGCCCTCCATGCGCGGCATCGCCATCAACGCGACGCGGTCGTAGGCAGCCAGCATGGAGACATGATCCTGTGCGAACCAGGCGACGCTGGCCGGTTCCAGCAGCGGGCGTGCGTACAGATTTCGTGCCGTGTGCAGGCGCGGACGCTCGCGCTCGGCGGCGGCTTGCAGGGCGCGGGTGAACTCGACCAGAGCGCTCACCCGCGCGGCGTCGTCGGGCAGGGCCTCGCGCAGTTCGTCTTCGCGCAGGAAGGCGTCGTCATGGAACAGCAGGCCCTGGATCGGTGCGCGCGCGGCCAGGTCGGCGTAGACCTCGCCGATGCGTGCAGCGGCGCGCGGATCGGTCGGGTCCAGCCGCGGAATCTCAGCGGCGTTGCTGGCGCGGATCGCGCGCGGTGCGTCCTCGGACTGCGGCCAATGCCAGCCCAGCACCGGCAGCCAGGCGTGCACCTCGACGCCGGTCTTGCGGCGCAGCAGTTCTGCGACGCGGGTGAACAGTTCGGCGCGCACCGGCAGGTGGCGGTTGCCGAAGTAGACCGCGTCGGCGGCGCCGTCGCCGTCGGGGTCGGCAAAGGCCTGCAGCCAGACGTGGGTGGGCGCGATCGCATCGATGCGCTCGATCAGCGCATCCAGATTGCGTTCCAGCTGGGCCGGATCGGCGTCGTAGACGTAGTCGAGATCGATCTGCACGGCGCGGAAGGACGGCCTGCGCCGTGGCGCGAGTTCGGCCACGAAGTCGGCGAGGCTGGCTTCGCTGGCGATATCAAGCCGCGCCATCACCGGCAGTGCGTCTGCGTGCTGGGCGCGTCCAGCGAGGTCGAAGCCGAGTTCAAGGCCGCGCAGCTGCGCCTCGCGCATGCCCAGCGGCGTCCATGCGCCGCCCGGCCAGGCAAGGGCGCGCGGGGTGCGATCGATGCCTGCTTCCATCGCTTCGCGGCTGAGCTGCAGGTCGGCTGCGACTCGCGCAGCGAAGGCATTGGCCGACTCCAGGGTCGAGCCTTCGAAGCGGCGCAAGCCGGGCATGGGCAAGGGGGCGGCGCCATCCGCCTGCGACCAGGGCTGGTCCAGCGCATGGCCGGCGCTGATCAGCTCGATCGAGCCGTCATCGGCGATGCGCTGCAGCGAGTTCCAGTCGAGGCGATCGGCATCGACCCCGATGCGGGCGGTCGGTAGCGCCGCGACGGCGGGCCAGCGGAAGGCGCGCAGCAGCGGCCAGACTTCCGTTTCGAGCGAGCGGTAGCCGCCGTCGAAGCTCAGCAGCAGGGCGCGCTCGGGCAGAGCGCCCCGACCCGCGCGCGCGTCCAGCAGTTGCTGCAGGCTGATCGGCTGATAGCCCTGGTCGGCCAGCCAGTCGAAACGCGCGGTGAGCTGCTCGCGACTCAGGCGCTCGCGGCCGGCTTCGCGGGCTTCGGGGACGATGTCGGCGAAGCGCAGCACCAGCAGTTCGGCGCGCGTGTCGATGGCAAGCAGCAGAAGACTGAGGGCGATCAGCAGGCGTTTCATTCGCCGCCTCCGATCCGCAGCACCAGCGCCCAGCGCTCTTCACGGCGGCCGTCATAAACCGGACGGCTGTAGCGCAGGCCGAGGCTGACCTCGTGCCCGGCGCACCACTGCCAGCGCGGCATCACCTCGACCGCGGGCGTCCAGTGGCTGCCGAAGCCGTCCTGCCAGCCGCGACTGATGTCGAGGTCGACCCGCAGCCGCCAGGCCTCGGCGTAATCGCGCGCCAGCACGCGGTCGAGAGTGAGCCCGGCGTCTGCGCTGGCATCGCGCCGCGGATTGTAATACGGCGCATCCTCGCGAGTGGCGCGGCCGCCGCCCAGCCCGAGGCGGGTGTACCACTCACCGCGCGGCTGCGCCTTGATCTGCTGACGGTGGGAGAGGTACGCGCTGGTGCGGACGTTGCCATCTTCGTAGCGCAGCTGCTCCAGACTGAGCCCGCTGCGGCTGCGTTCGTCGGGGCTGCGGCTTACGCCCAGCTGCACGCCGTCGGCGCGTATGCCCGCGGCGCGTGCCTGCAGCGACGCAAAGGGCGCATGCCGCCACAGCCCCGCCGAGCTGCGCCAGACGTCGTTGTGGCGATAGCGCAGCCAGGCGCCGACGGTGTTCTCGCGCTTGTAATCATCGAAAGTGCGACCGGCTTCCACGCCCCAGGCGATCTGATCCTGACGCCAGCTCACGGTCACCGCTGCTCGCTCGCGCTCGATGCGCTGACCTTGGAAATCCGCCCAGTGCACGCCGGCGAGGGCGCCCACGCGCCAGGCATCGTCGAGCAGAGGGCCTTCCCAGCGCGCGGTCGCGCGGAATTCGCCGCTGCCGCCCGGGCCAAGTGGCCCATCCATAGTGTTGTCAACGAGGCTGGACTGCGCGCGCATCGCTTCGGCCGCCCACTGCGCGCCCTGTCGACGCTGCCAGCGTTCCTGCACGCTGCGTGCCTGGCGATGCTCGCCGTGGCGGGCGACGAAGGTGTCGAGCTTTTCGCGCGCCTCGCGCACGCGGTCGAGGTCCAGCAGGGCCTCGATCTCGGCGGCGCGCGGCAGCACCCAATCGGGCGCCTCGGTGGCGGCGATGCGTGCGCTGACCAGCGCCGACTCGGCCCAGCCGCGACGGCGCTCGATGCCGGCACGCGCTTCCTGCAGGCCGGCATCCAGGGGCGCGAGGTCGCTCAGCGCCACGATCCGCGCGTGCGCGCTGTGGATCTGCTCGCTGAAGTTCTCGATCAGGATGTCGTTCAATTCAACGCCAGGCCGCGCCCAGTTGGCCTGTGCCTGCGCGTCGAAGGGGGGATTCTCGTCCAGCCAGCGGCGTGTCAGCGCACGCGCATCGGCATGCTGCTCCTGCTCCAGCAGCGCATAACTCTGCAGCACAGTGGCGGCGCTGTTGGAGGGCTCAGTGGCCAGCACGTCCTGCAGCTTTTCCTGCGCGCGCTCGGGCTCGCGAAGCGCCATCAGCGAATCCGCCGCCGGCACCTTCAACCAGCCGGGCAGGGGCCTGCCTTCGGCCTCGCGGGCGGCGACTTCGGCCTCGACCTCGACATGCCGGCCGAGCAGCTGCAGAGTCAGCAGCCGGTCGCTTTCGACGCGCGCCAACGCGCCGTCATCCTCACTGGCGGCGCCGAGACGCATCGCATCGAACTCGTCGAGCAGGCCCTCCAGTGCGGTCTGTCGCGCCTGCGGGTCGGACTCCAGCTGCGCCCAGTTGAGTCGGCGCGCGAGGGCGTCCAGTTCGAAGCCCAGCGCCTCGCTGGCGCGAAACAGGGTGGGGCGCTCGCGGTACTGCTGCCAGGCCTCCATCACCGCGCCCTGTTGCTGCAGGGTGAGCGCGCGCTCGCGCAGCGCTGCGCTGTGTCTGGGTTCAGAGTGCAGCACCTGCGCATAGGCGAGCAGTGCTTGCGGGAAGTCTCCAGCGCGCCGCGCGGCGGCTGCGCGCTCCATTTGTTCAGTTACATTCGTTTGCGAATGACGCTGGCCGTCAGTGACCGCCGCAGGCAAGGCGCTCGCATGGGTACCCTGGCCCGCACTGGCAAGGCCGAAGGCGAGCAGTAGGCGCACCTTCGAAGGCGGCTTGGACGCAGACATCGTTGCGGGGGGCTCCTGACAACCAGATTCGACTCTGGGCACGGTTCTGTGCCGCAGTTCAAGCCGTTGAAGCAGGAATTGTGCCATTTATCACTTCTTACAGGTTTCCAGATCAGGCTCTGCGCGCAAGCACGAGGACTTTCGGCCGTTCTTCGCCGCCCCGAGAGTCCCGTTTGGACAGCGAGGGCGTGGTTAGGTCACGCCCGGCAGGATGTCAACGCAGGCGGCGTGAACGGTCTGGAAACTCGGTCGAGTACGTCGACTGTGCAAGCGTCGGCGCGCCAAGCGCACCTACGACGCGTAGCATCCCCGTCCCCACGTACACCGCGAACAACCTGCCCGTGATCAACAACGACATCCTGCGCGCCGTGCGCTACATGCTCGACCTCAGCGACCCCAGGGTCGTCGAGATCATCCAGCTGGCGCGCGCCGACTTCCCCATCGACAAGACCGAGGTCCAGGCGCTGACCAAGAAGGAAGGCGAGCCCGGGTTTCTGGAATGCGGCGACAGCACGCTCGCACACTTCCTGGATGGCCTGATCGCGCATCTGCGCGGCCAGGACGACAGCCGGCCGCCGCGGCCGATCGAGAAGCACGTCAGCAACAACGTCGTGCTGAAGAAGCTGCGCGTGGCCTTCGAGCTGAAGGATGTCGACATGCACGCGATTTTCGCGTCGGTCGGTATCGAGCTCGGCAAGCCGGAGTTGAACGCCCTGTTCCGCGATCGCACCCACAAGAACTATCGCGCCTGCGGCGACCAGCTGCTGCGCAATTTCCTGCGTGGGCTGACCCAGCGCGTGCGGCCGGACGTGGCCTGAAGCTTGCGGAGTGCTCGCATCGCCGCGGTGCTGAATTGCAGCAGCAGCGGGGCGGCCGTGTGAGTCCGTGTTCGCTCGACGCTTCGTTCCGTGCCTCGGCGTCCTCGGGATTTGCTGGTAGATGCGCTGCGCTTATCTCCCCTACAAGTGAGAGAGACGCCGCGACTCCGCCAACGCCAGCCGGCCGCCTACGCCCGCGCCTCTACCAAAGCCAGCCACCCGACCACGCGTAGCGTAGACAAGCGCAGCGCATCCACCCGCTCGTGGCTCGCAGCTCTTGGTCCGTAAAACCTGCAACTACGCCCGAGTTCGAGACTTCATCGAAGACGGAAGGGTGCACGGACATCGACGCCCCGGGCTTCGAAACGCGCTTTCGTCTCTTTCCCAGCGGTCAGCGCACGAGCTCGCCCTGATGCATCCGCTCACTCGATCGATAGCAAGCCCGGCACATCGCCGTCGTGGCTGCGGCTTAGCATTCCACAGCCGGTCTCGTGATCGTAGTTCTCGATCAACGGATTGAGCTTCAGCATCTGTCGGAAGTAGGCCTCGTCCTCGCGCAATGCGGCCTCATCCTGACCCGCTGCCTGGACGATGCGATTTCGAACGTCCTCGTTCACACGGATCTGCGGACAGTGCGCGGCGACGACCTCAAGCGTGGCAAGCACTTCTGCGGCCAGCACGCCCGCTTCCGCCTGCGGTGCGGCCTGCTCGCTCGCAAACGCAGAATTGCCGGCGATGCCGCCCACCAGCACAGCAAGCAACATCCAGTTGAAACCGCAGACTCTTC
The DNA here is from genome assembly GCA_964586455.1 of uncultured Aquimonas sp. GTDB lineage: Bacteria > Pseudomonadota > Gammaproteobacteria > Xanthomonadales > Xanthomonadaceae > Aquimonas. The sequence goes on along the minus strand of CAZPHV010000001.1, from coordinate 68,180 downwards.
CCGGATTTCGGCTCATGGGCGCACTCCTTGCTGTGGGGGCCGCGGCTGCGGCGCTGGGACAGTCTGATGCAGTTGTGAGTTCGCCGCCGAGCCGCTCGCCGCGCATGCTGTCGTCAAGCAGTGCTCCGCGATCGTCATCCACAGAAGCTGTGGACAAGCCTGTGCGCAGGGCTGTGAGATGGCTGCGCAGCGCCTTTGCTGGCAGGCACTTGCTGGACCTTGGACACAGAATCGCCACGCCTGCTGAGATGTCAGTTACCTGAGCACGTAGTAGGCAGACGGGCCGTGCAGACGCGCAAGACGCGCGGCGTCGATCCAGCCGAAGTCGGGCCCCAGCGCGACCCGAAAGTCGGCCAGGGCGGGCACCACGGGCAGGCCGTCGCGAACTTGTAGAAGTCTTTGCATGACCGTTTGGCCCACTTGCATTGCGCGCTGTGCGAGCGCGTTCAGGGCATCGAGCTGTGCGGGGTCCAGCTCGCGCGCCGTCACTGCAAGCCGGTTCTGGATCGGCTGCAGCCAGTCCTTGCCCCAGGCCAGTGCGAGCTCCAGCGCGAGATTCTTAGCGTCCGGGGCCGTGGGCGCGTCTGGCAGGGCGGATAGGCGCTCGCGCTCAGGCATACAGCTCGGCGAAGCCTTCGGCATCCACCGCTGACATGCCGCGCGCTTCGAACTCGGCCCACATGCGCCGCCAGCGGCTGCTGTCGCGGACCAGCGGAGCCAGCAGCCGCGGGCAGGTGTCGCGCACGATCGCGTCCATCAAGGGCTCGGGGCTGCTGCCGCTGTAGGCGTACCACGCGCGCGCCGCGAAGGCCGGGTCGTCGATGCAGGCCTGGGCGCCGCGGCTGATGATTCCGCGCAGCGTTTCCACCACATCGGCGTGATCGCGCAGAAAGCCCGCGTGGCTGAACAGCTCGAGCGCGCTGAAGTTGGGGAAGTCGCCCATCGCAGCGGTGACGAAGACGTGCTCCAGCCCCGCGGCGCGTGCCTCCACGCCCTCGAAATTGGCGAAGCACAGCCAGGCGCCGTCGAAGCCTGCCCGCATGTTCTCCAGATGCATGAAGCCGGCGCCCTCGATGTCGATGTGCGCCGGTTCGATCACCACATCCTGCTTGGCGGCCCAGTTCCTGAGGATCTCGCGCGCGATGGCGTCGGTGACGCCGCCGGCCACCGGTGAGGCGAGGCGGATGGACTCGCCGGCCAGCAGCTTGCGCGCGCTGTCTGCATGCAGCAGCACGCCGCCCTCGGTCTCGAAAAAGCAGCCGAGTGCGCGCAGGCCAGGGCGATGCGCATCGACCATGTGCAGGGGCTCGTTGCAAGCAAAGGCGATTTCACCCGCAGCAACCGCGGCCAGGCCGTCGTAGTGGTCGTCCGGCTGCACCAGCTCAACCTCCAGCCCGGCCTCGCGGTACCAGCCCTCGGTGATGCCGACGATCAGCGGCAGGTGGTCGGGGTTCAAGAACCATTCGAGGGCGATCTGGAGCTTCATGCAGGGATTCCAAGAGAAGTGTCAGGCCCGAGATGATCGCTGATCACGACGCTGCTTGGGCCGGGAAGTGGGTGCGCGTAGAGATGAGGGAGGCTGCGTCGGTCAAGACGAATCAGGGGCGTCCCGAGTACGGGGACAACCCAGCGGTCAAAACACTTAGCCAGAGACCTGCTGACCAGAGGCCTGAATACTCCAGGGTCAGGCGTTGCTGCTTGGGCGAAGCGCTTGTCTCATCACCCGCGCCGACGCCTTGAGCACCTGCGTGCCGCCCGCCAGATCCCCCAGCCGTCGCGCGGAGGATCCGAGTACCAACAACCCATCGAGCCAACCGAAAATCCCCAGCAGCGCGTTTCGCACGAACGACTGCAGGCCTCCGCAAGGCTGACGCGTCCGAACGTCGACGCAAGCAAGGCCCGTCAGCTTCTTGCCAAGGCTTTGGCCGCCGGGGAGGGCGTCTGCGAACAAGAAGTAGCACACGCCGAGAATCAATCCGTACATCGCGAGAGTGCTGCTGGAGGGCGCAAGCAGCACTGGAAAGAGCAGAAGCGTTAGCGTCGTCGCGGTATCGATCAACCGAGCCAGCAGGCGCAGGCCCCGATCGCTCTGCTCGGCGGCATCCTTGGCAGAACGAGAACGAGCTTCAGCGACCTCTGCAGTGATCGTGCTGACCAGACTGTCCGGAACATCTCTTTCCGAAAGCACGGCGTTGAGCACGTTCAGCGCCTCGTCGGTCAGGGTGCCGCGTGCTCTGAGCTCAAGCAGCCATTCTGTATCCTGCCGCTCGTAGTTGCTTCGAAGCGTTTTGGCGTCGATCTTCATGGGTCGCGTACCAGTGCTTTCATTGATGGGTGCAGGCGCGGCCCGATCGCCCACGCGGGATGTCCGGCGCAGCAGCGCCGAACTGTACTGATCCGGTTTCCCGTATACCTTTCGATGCTAGCCCAGTGAGGTCCTCACGATCAGCAGCAGCGGATCGGAATTCAAGAATCTCCAGCGCGATCTGGAGCTTCACGCAGGGGTTCGTGGACGAGTTCGGGCCAGCAACGATCGCCGATTTCGGTTTCAGTTCTGACAGGGCATAGAGCGTGGCTTCAGTGATTCCGGCCGCTGTCCCTCAAGCGCCTGCAGCTGCCGACCGCTGGATCGCATAGCTTGCGAGCCGTTGCTCCAGCGTGCCGCTGTGCAGCTCAAACAGGTTGTCGTCGTAGTCGTGGAAGTACAGCGAGACCCCTTCGCCCTCGATGCGCGGGCGCGGCGGCTGCACGTCGGCGCCGAGTGCGCGCAGGCGTGACTCGAAGGTCGGCAGTTCATCGGCGGCGACCTCGAAGGCCACATGTCGATAGCTGCGCGTGCCCGGCTCGCCCTGCATCAGCGCGATCCACACTCCGCCCAGCAGGAAGAACTTCTCCGGCGAGTGCGAGTGGAAAAACTCGCCGCTGTCGTAGACCTGCTCGGCGCCAAGACCTTCCACCCACAGCCGCGCGCTGCGCTGGAGATCGCGAACGACGAAGGTGAGGTGGCTGAGGCCGGTGATGGGCATGGTTACTCTCGCGTGTGCGTTGGGCCGCGCTGCGCTTGGCCCAAGCTACCAGAGCCGAAGATGCCCGTGTCGAGCGCAACCCGCAGGTTGGGTCAGTCGCAGCGCTGCCCAGCACCGCACGCCCAAGCCTCAACGCGCGCTGCAACTCCGCGACCTTGGGCCGCGCCTTCGGCTTGGCCCAACCTACAAACTCGCGCCGTTTCCGTAGGTTGGGCCAAGCGCAGCGCGGCCCAACGGTGTGACTTCGATTGGCCCCGCCGATGCGTGCCTACGAAACCTGAGCCGCGTTGCTCTGCATGCGATGTATCTCGAATCTAGGTGGATGCCAGCAGCTCGCGCAGCCGGTACAGCGCCGCGTGCGCTTCGCGCGGGCTCAGGCTGTCGGGATCGATCTCGCTCAGCGCCGATTTCAGCGCTTCCGCGGTCTCATCGATTGCGGGCTCGGCTGCCGACGCCGGTGGCGCGTCGAACAATGAAAGTTGCGGCTGCGGCGTGGTGCTGCCGCCGCGTTCGAGTTCGGCGAGGAACTTGCGCGCCTGCGCGACCACAGCCTTGGGCAGGCCGGCGAGTGCGGCCACCTGCAGGCCGAAGCTGCGGTTGGCCGGACCATCCTTGACTGCGTGCATGAAGTACAGGCGCTCACCGTGCTCGACCGCATCGAGATGCACGTTGGCGATGCCGTGGACCTCATTGGGCAGGCTGGTCAGCTCGAAATAGTGGGTGGCGAACAAGGTGTAGGCACGGTTGTTCTTCGCCAGCGCGATTGCACACGCACGAGCGAGTGCCAAGCCATCGAAGGTCGAGGTGCCGCGGCCGATTTCGTCCATCAGCACCAGGCTGTTGGCGGTGGCGCTGTGCAGGATGCTGGCGGTTTCGGTCATCTCGACCATGAAGGTCGACTGGCCTTTGGCGAGGTCATCGCCGGCGCCGATGCGGGTGAGGATGCGGTCGATCGGCCCCAGCCGCGCGGCTTCGGCCGGCACGAAGCTGCCGATGTGCGCGAGCAGAACGATCAATGCGGCCTGGCGCATATAGGTCGATTTGCCGCCCATGTTCGGGCCGGTGATCACCAGCATGCGGCGCTCGGGATGCAGCACGAGGTCATTCGGCTCGAAGGGTGAATCGAGCACCGACTCAACCACCGGATGGCGGCCGCGGGTGATCGCGATGCCGGGCTCGTCGACGAGCTCAGGACGGTTCCAGTCCAGCGAACGGCCACGCTCGGCGAAGCCGCAGAGCACGTCGATTTCGCAGACGGCTTCCGCGAAGTGCTTGAGCGGCTGCAGTTCGGTGTTGAGTGAATCCAGCAGTTCCTCCCATAGCACGCGCTCGCGCTGCAGGGCACGTTCGCGTGCGCTCAGCACCTGGTCCTCGAAGGTCTTGAGTTCTTCGGTGATGTAGCGCTCAGCATTGGTGAGGGTCTGTCGGCGCGTGTAGTGGGTCGGCGCGCGCTCGGACTGGCCCTTGCTGATCTCGATGAAGTAGCCGTGCACGCGGTTGTAGCCGACCTTCAGCGTGGCGATGCCGCTGGCCGCGCGCTCGCGCGCTTCGAGATCGAGCAGGAACTGGTCGGCATTGGTGCTGAGCTGGCGCAAACGATCCAGTTCAGCGTCAAAACCATCGCAGAGCACGCCACCGTCGCGCATCAGCACCGGCGGCTGCGGCAGGATCGCGCGCACCAGCAGATCGGTGACCGCCCCGTGCTCGCCCAGCTCGGCGGCCAGGGCATTGAGCCGCGGCGCATCCAGTGGCGCAAGTAACTCGCGCAGGGCCGGCGCCGCATGCAGGGCGTCGCGCAGGGTCGACAGATCGCGCGGTCGCGCTGAGCGCAGCGCAATACGCGTGAGGATGCGCTCGACATCGCCGAAGCCGCGCAGCGCTTCGCGCAGCGGCTCATACGCGCCGGTGTCGATCAGCAGGCCGACCGCATCGTGGCGCGCGCGCAAGACTCCATGATCGCGCAGCGGCCGATGCAGCCAGCGCCGCAGCAGGCGCCCGCCCATCGGCGTGCAGGTGGAGTCGAGCACGCCCAGCAGGGTGTGCTGCATGCGGCCTTCGGCGTGCTGGTCCAGCTCCAGATGGCGGCGCGTGGCCGCGTTCATAGCGATGGTCTCGTCCGACGACTCCGCCGACAGGCTCTGCAGATGCGGCAGGCTCTGCTTCTGGGTTTCCTCGACATAGCCGAGCAGGGCGCCAGCAGCGGCAATTGCCGCGTGCAACTGTTGCACACCGAAACCTTCGAGATCTTTGGTGCCGAAGAATCTGCACAGCGCGCGCTGGGCGGACTCACCGTCGAACAGCCAGGGCGCGCGGCGGCGCGCGCCCGTTCGGGCGTTCAAGGATTCCGGCCAGCCGTCCTCGTCCGGAATCAGCAGTTCGGCCGGCTCCAAGCGCGCGATCTCGCTGAGCAGGGCGTCTTCATCGGCGACTTCAGTCACCTTGAAGCGGCCGCCGGCCAGATCGGCCCAGGCCAGACCAATCGCCTTCCTGCCGCGCGCGACCGCCATCAGCAGGGTGTCGCGGCGCTCCTGCAGCAGGGCCTCATCCGTGACCGTGCCGGGGGTGACGATGCGCACCACCTTGCGCTCGACCAGGCCCTTGGCGAGTGCCGGGTCGCCGATCTGCTCGCAGATCGCCACCGATTCGCCCAGCGCCACCAGCCGCGCCAGATAGCCCTCGTAGGCATGCACTGGCACGCCGGCCATCGGGATCGGCGCGCCCGCGGAATTGCCGCGCTGGGTCAGCGTGATATCGAGCAGCCGCGCCGCCTTGCGCGCGTCGTCGTAGAACAGCTCGTAGAAATCGCCCATGCGGAAGAACAGCAGCACGTCCGGGTGCTCGGACTTGGCGCTGAAGAATTGCCGCATCAGCGGCGTGTGCTGGGACAGATCGGCGTTCGACATCCGGACTGAGGCAAGGGCGCAGAGGGCCGCGAAGTCTAGCAGCCCGACTTTCGCCAGCCCGTCGGTACGGCGCTTGATGCATCGCGCGTTGCACCGCGAGCGAATTCCAGTGCTGCCCGGATTTCTCCAGAAGTTCGCGGCACACTGCGCTCCCATCGGCCATGTCCAGAGAGCGAAGCTGCCATGCACAGATTCAGCGTACGCGTGATCCTGCTTCTGCTACTCGGGCTGGCAACAGCGGTGGCCGCGGTACCCGAGCTGCGGGCGAGCGCGGTCTGGCATCTGCGGGCGATTGCCGAGCCCCTGATCGGCCGCGGCACCTCCACAGATGCACCCTTCGACGATTTCTATCGAGGCATGGTGGAGAGCATGCCGCCGCAGCAACGTGCCGAAGCGGTACTGCTGCATGTGGTCAGCCAGCGCAGCGGCGCTGCCGAATATCTGATCGAGCACGCCGAGCTTTGGCGCGGTCAGATCAAGCGCGGGCCGAGCTGGGACGCATTGTGGTTGGCCGCGCGCAACTCCCCGCGCATCGAAGCACGGCTGGCGGCGCTGGAGCTGCATCTGGTCGAGGCAGGCATCGAGAAGCGCGCTGACGAAGTCGACCGCATGCTGCGCTCAATCGAAGCCAACCCTGAACAACCCGCGTGGGGTTTCTTCAACCTCGGCGCACTCGGGGCGCGCGGCATCGAACGCGAACGCATCTTGGCCGTGCTGGAGGGCGCGTTGGCACACAGCGAGCGCGAACACAGGCTGCAGGCAGTGGAGGCGCTCGCCCTGTTCGGTGGTGCCGAGGTGGTCGCGCCGCTACTGCTGATGGCTGCGGAAGAGCCAGACGACCACATCCGCGAGCGCGCGTTCTGCGGCCTGGCCTCCAGCGGCATCCTGCATCTGCCTGAAAGGTATCTCGCGGTGCCCGGCTTGCTCGCCATCGCAGAGCAGCCGCAGTTGAAGTCCAACACGCGGGCATGGGTGTTCCAGTCCCTGCGTGAGATCAGTGGTGTGCATGATCTGGCCGACGATGCTTCCGTCTGGCGTCCACGTCTGCGCCAGCTGGGTCTGCTTTAGTCGAACTCGCGCTCGGCTGAGCCGTTCGAGCGCTGGCGATGGCGACCCCACGAAGCGTTTCTTCGTCCGCCGGACTCGGGAAGATCGGGCTCAGCTAGCCCGCATTTCTCACCGCGGCCGGCATGAGAAGCACCGGCTGGCCCGCGGGCTTCACAAGCTTCTGAGTCCCAACAGTGCCAGCGCGATGGGGGTGTGGAAGGAGTCCTGCGTCTTCGATTTCGACTGGAAGCGCACCCGTGATTGCGACTCTTCCCGGCACCTGCCTATGCCCCGGTCGCCTGCGCCGCCCGCTGCCGAATCACCCCCAGCAGCGCCGCCATCCCGTTGCTGCGGGTTGGCGACAGGTGTTTGGCGAGGCCGATGTCGGCGACGTAGGTGGGCTCGGTGGCGGCGATCTCGGTCGCGCTGCGGCCGGAGTAGACGCGCAGGGCCAGATAGATCAGGCCCGAAACAATCGTCGAGTCGCTGGTCGCGTGGAAGACGAGCTTCTGCGCATCGCCCTCGGGCACCACCCAGACCATCGACTGGCAGGCCGTGAGCCGGTTGGCTTCGGTCTTCCACTCTTCAGGGAAGGCGGGCAGCTTCTTACCGAGGTCGATCAGGTACTGGTAGCGCTCGGACCAGTCGCCGAAGAAGGCGAACTCTTCGGCGATTTCGGCCTGGGCTGCGGCGGCGCTGGCTTCGAGCGGGAACGGGCTGTCGCGGGTGATGGCGCTCATCGAATCGCCCTCATCGGGCGCGCTTCCAGCGGCAGCCCTGCGGCGTGTCTTCCAGCGCGATGCCTTCGTCCGCCAATTGTTTGCGGATGGCATCGGCGCGGGCGAAGTCGCGGGCGGCTTTGGCGGCGACGCGCTCTTCGACCAGGGCCTGGATGCGGGTGTCATCGTCGGCGCTGACGCCGCGCGCGAACCAGGCTTCCGGCGCCTGCTGCAGCAGGCCGAGTGCGCGGCCGGCGGCCAGCAGCTGGGCTTTCAGTTCGGCGCGCGCTTCGCCTTCGGCCTTGCGCGCTTCGCCCGCGATCAGCTGCAGCGCGGCAAGCGCCAGCGGCGTGTTCAGGTCATCGGCCAGGGCCTGTTCGACCGCCTCCGGAATCGCGACCTCGGTGGCTTCGACCTCGCCGAGATCACGCAGGGTGCCGTACAGGCGATCCAGCGTACGCACGCTCTGCTCGATCAGGCCTTCCGACCAGTCCAGCGGCTGCCGGTAGTGCGCCGACATCAGCGCCAGGCGCAGGGCCTCGGGCGGATGCTCGGCCACCAGATCGTGCACGCGGCGAATGTTGCCGACCGACTTCGACATCTTGCTGCCGTCGAAGGTCAGCATGCCGTTGTGCAGCCAGAACCGCGCAAAGGTCTTGCCGCCGTGCGCGCAGGCGCTCTGCGCGATCTCGTTCTCGTGATGCGGGAACTGCAGGTCGACGCCGCCGGCGTGGATGTCGATGGTCTCGCCGAGGTGCGCCTCGCACATGGCCGAGCATTCGATATGCCAGCCAGGGCGGCCGCGGCCCCAGGGGCTGTCCCAGCCGGGCAGGTCGGGTGTCGACGGCTTCCACAGTACGAAGTCGCCGGGCGCGCGCTTGTAGGGCGCGACTTCGACGCGGGCGCCGGCCAGCATCTCGTCGGTGCTGCGGCGCGACAGCTCGCCGTACTTCGCATAGCTGTCGACCGCGAACAACGCATGGCCCTCCGCCGCATAGGCATGACCCTGGGCGATCAGGGCTTCGATCATCCGGATCATCTGCGGGATGTGCGCCGTCGCCGCAGGCTCGATGTCCGGCGGCGCCACGCCCAGCGCGGCCATGTCCTCGCGGTAGGCCTGGGCGAAGCGGTCGGTGATCGTGCTGATCGGTACGCCCTGCTCGGTGGCGGCGGCATTGATCTTGTCGTCGACGTCGGTGATGTTGCGGGCGTAGACCACCTGCCCGAAGTGCCGGCGCAGCAGATCAGCCAGCAGACCGAACACCACCGGCCCGCGCGCGTTGCCGATATGCACGTAGTTGTAGACGGTCGGCCCGCAGACGTAGAACGTGACCCGGTTCGGGTCCTGCGGACGGAAGGGCTCGAGCGCGCGGCTCAGGCTGTTGTAGAGGTGGATTTCCATAGGGCGTGGAGTTTAGCGGCTCTCGCCGAGACGACCAGTGTGGAACGCTTCAGACCCGCGAAAGCGTTCTATCGCAGCGGCTACGGCCCTCGCGCGCGCCTGCGTGGTGGCAGGTCTGAATGCCGAAGTCCGGGCCTTAACGAATTTCTACAGCGCGGATTCAGCGCCAGCCTGTTTGAATCCGGGCCACGCTGCGCCAAGGATTGCGCGCCCCAGGCTCCGACCCGGCATTGAAGACCGAAGGCGGCGCCGACCGATACCGAACTCGCCCCAGCCTGCGCAGGCCGCAGGCGCGAACCCCGGGCACCGCGACGCAGGCCGATGATTGGCGGCGTGGGCGCTGCAAGGGGCCTCGCAACGACCAGGAGTCCGTAATGACGCAGCCCCGCCGCCTCGTTCTCGTTTCGCTTGCTCTGCTGTCCGGCCTCAGCGCCGGCGCCGCGCGGGCGCAGCCTGGCCCTGCCACTGAGAACGTGCGCTTCACCTATGCCACCGTATTGAGCGCGACGCCGGTCTACGAGACGATCCGCTTCTCGGAGCCGCGCGAAGAGTGTGAGAACGAGCGCGTGGTCTACCGCGAGCGTGACCCTGGCACCGCCGGCACCGTGATCGGCGCCATCGTTGGCGCCGCCGTGGGCAACCAGGTCGGCGACGGCAGTGGACGCCGCGCCGCGACCGTTGCCGGTGCGGTGGCCGGCGGTGCGATCGGCCGCAACGTCGATCGCAACAACAGCCCGGAGCGCCGCTACGAAGGCACTGAAACCCGCTGCCGCATGGTCGAAGTCAGCCGTGAGGAGCGTCGCCTGTCGGGCTATGACGTCGAGTACCGCCTGAAGGACGAAGTCTTCTTCGCGCGCCTGCCTTACGACCCGGGCAACAACCTGCGCGTGCGGGTCAGCGTGATGCCAGTCGAGTAAGCCGCGCTTCTGCAGACTCAGTCGAAAGTCTCATGCGGGGCCGGCTTGCTGGCCCCGCCACCCTGTGCCATTCTCGCCGCCGATGATTACCCAGCCCGCCGACGCCGATGTTCTGAGCAGCGCCTACATGGCCGCTGGCATGACCTCGCGTGCTCGCCGACTGGAAGCCCACATCGCTGGGTGATCCGCGCGTAGTGCTACGCAGCTGTTACGGAAAGCCCGGCCTGTGCGCCGGGCTTTTGCGTTTCTGGCGCCAGTGACTCCACACGAAACCACACAACGACGAGAACTGACGGATGAATGCACCGCTGATGAGTCACTTCCTGAACACCCAGGACTGGAGCCGCGAAGGCCTGGATGCGCTTCTGCAGCAGGCGGCCGCGTTCAAGCGCAGCAAGCTGGGTGAGCAGATGCGCGGGCGCTCGATCGCGCTGGTGTTCTTCAACCCATCGATGCGCACCCGCACCAGCTTCGAGCTGGGCGCTTTCCAGCTGGGCGCGCACGCGATCGTGCTGCAGCCCGGCAAGGACGCCTGGCCGATCGAGTTCGACCTCGGCACCGTGATGGACGGCGACACCGAAGAGCACATCGCCGAAGTGGCGCGCGTGCTGGCCCGCTATGTGGACCTGATCGGCGTGCGCGCGTTTCCAAAATTCCAGGACTGGTCGGTCGACCGCGAGGACAAGGTGTTGCGCGCCTTCGCCAAGTACTCGACCGTGCCGGTGATCAACATGGAGACGATCACCCACCCCTGCCAGGAGCTGGCTCACGCGCTGGCCCTGCGCGAGCACTTCGGCACTGACGACCTGCGCGGCAAGAAGTACGTGCTGACCTGGACCTATCATCCCAAGCCACTGAACACCGCGGTCGCCAACTCGGCGCTGACCATCGCCACGCGCTTGGGCATGGATGTGACCCTGCTGTGCCCGACGCCCGAGTACGTGCTGGACGAGCGCTACATGCGCTGGGCCGCCGACAACGTCGAAGAAGCCAAGGGCAGCTTCCGCGTCAGCCATGATCCCGATGAGGCCTATGCCGGCGCGCATGTGGTCTACGCCAAGAGCTGGGGTGCGATTCCCTACTTCGGCCGCTGGGACGAAGAAAAGCCCATCCGCGACGCGCACAAGCACTTCATCGTCGACGAACGCAAGATGGCCCTGACCGACAACGGCGTGTTCAGCCACTGCCTGCCGCTGCGCCGCAACGTCAAGGCCACCGACGCCGTCATGGACAGCCCCGCCTGCATCGCCATCAACGAGGCCGAGAACCGGCTGCATGTGCAGAAGGCGGTGATGGCTTCGCTGCTGCGCTAGCGCGCAGCGGGATTGGGGATTCGGGATTCGGGATTCGTTAGATCTGCTTCGTTGCGGCGTCCCGAAATTCCCGTGCCCCGTGGACCTGATCGCCTTTCAAAATCCGCTTCGTTTGCTCGCCCTCTCCCCAAGGACCTCCGCATGCCCGCTTCGACGAATCCCGAATCCCGAATCCCGAATCCCGGCTCTATAGTCCTCGCCTTCTCCGGCGGCCTCGACACCAGCTTCTGCATCCCGTGGCTGAAAGAGCGCGGCTATGAGGTGCATACCGTGTTCGCCGATACAGGCGGCGTCGATGCCGAAGAGCGCGCGTACATCGAGGCGCGGGCGCATGAGCTGGGCTGCGCCAGTCATGTCACCGTCGACGGCGGGCCGGCGATCTGGGACGGCTTCGTCAAGCCTTTCGTCTGGGCCGGCGAGGCCTATCAGGGTCAGTACCCGCTGCTGGTGTCGGATCGCTATCTCATCGTTGATGCCGCACTGAAGCGCTGCGCCGAACTCGGCACCAAGCACATCGCGCACGGCTGCACCGGCATGGGCAATGACCAGGTGCGGTTTGATCTGGCGGTGAAGGCGCAGGGCGATTACGTCATCGTCGCGCCGATCCGCGAGATCCAGAAGGAGCACACCCAGACCCGCGCCTATGAGCAGGCGTACCTGGAGGAGCGCGGCTTCGAAGTGCGCGCCAAGCAGAAGAGCTACTCCATCAACGAAAACCTGCTCGGCGTGACCATGTCCGGCGGCGAGATCGACCGCTGGGAGGCGCCAGGCGAAGGCGCGCGCGGGCTGTGTGCGAAGCGCGCCGACTGGCCGACCGCACCGCTCCAGGTGCGCATCGGCTTCGAGCGTGGCGAGGCGGTGTCGATCAACGGTGAGCGCATGGCCGGAGCGGCGATCCTGACGCGGCTCAACGCCGAGTTCGCGAAGTACGGTGTGGGCCGCGGCCTGTATACCGGCGACACCACGATCGGCTTGAAGGGCCGGATCATCTTCGAAGCCCCGGGCCTGATCGCCCTGCTCAGCGCCCACCGCGCGCTGGAAGAAGCGGTGTTGACCAAGCAGCAGAACCGCTTCAAGCCCGAGGTCGCGCGCAAGTGGGTGGAGCTGGTCTACGAGGGCTTCTACCACGACCCGTTGAAGTACGACCTGGAGGCCTTCCTCGCCAGCTCGCAGGCCAAGGTCAATGGCGAAGTCACCCTCGAAACCCACGGCGCCCGCGTCGATGCCGTGGCGGTGAGCTCGCCGCACATCCTCAACGCCAAGGGCGCTGTCTACGCGCAGTCGGCCGACTGGGGCGTGGAGGAGGCCGAGGGCTTCATCAAGCTGTTCGGCATGAGCAGCACGCTGTGGGCTGAAGTGAACAAGTAGTCCCGCCATGCTGAGCCCCTCTCCCTGTGGAGCGAGCCGAGTCGCCTATGGACCCCCGGTGGGGGTCCATGACTCGGTGAGCCCGAGCGCAGCGAAGGCGCAAGGGTTGGGGGTGAGGAGCAAGCCGAAGCGCTGCACCCAACGTACCCACGGCAGAACCATCCCATGCTCGACCGCATCCTCCACCACCTCGAGAAACTGGTCGCCTTCGACACCCGCAATCCACCGCGTGAGATCGGGCGATCAATGTTCGACTACCTGACGTCATCGCTGCCGGGCTTCCGCTTCCAGCTGACCGATTTCGGCGCCGGCGCGATCGCCCTGCTTGCGGTGCGCGGCACTCCGAAGCGCGTGTTCAACGTGCATATGGACACCGTGCCGGACTCGCCGCACTGGAGTGCCGACCCGCACGTGCTGCGCGTCACCGCGGACTGCGCGATCGGCCTCGGCGCCTGCGATATCAAGGGCGCTGCCGCCTGCCTGATCACTGCCGCGGAACAGACCCAGGGCGATGCAGCCTTCCTGTTCACTACCGACGAGGAAGCCAACGACGCCCGCTGCATCGCCGGCTTCCTGGCCCAGGGCCACGACTTCAGCGAGGCCATCGTCGCCGAGCCCACCCAGGCGCGTGCGGTGCTGGCGCATCGCGGCATCAGCTCGGTGCTGATGAAGTTCAAGGGCACCGCCGGCCATGCCTCGGGCGCGCAGGCGATGGAACAAAGCGCACTGCACCAGGCGATCCGCTTCGGCGGGCGCGCGCTGGACTTCGTGCAGACGCAGTCAGGCGAGAGCTTCGGTGGCCTGCAGGGCCTGCGCTTCAACATCGGCCGCGTCGAGGGTGGCATCAAGGCCAACATGATCGCGCCGGCCGCCGAGCTGCGCTTCGGCTTCCGCCCGCTGCCCTCGCACTCGATCGATGGCTTGCACAACACGTTTCGTGGCTTTGCAGCGGCCGATGCGCTGGCCCACTACGAGGAAACCTTCCGTGGGCCTTCGTTGCCCTCGGGCGGCGACACCGCCGACAAATTTGCCCGCGCCGAGGCGCTGGTCGCGGAACTCGGCCTGCCGGTCGGCCCAGCCGTGGACTTCTGGACCGAGGCCTCGCTGTTCTCCGCCGCCGGGCTCACCGCGATCGTGTACGGCCCGGGCGACATCGCCCAAGCGCACACCGCCGATGAGTGGGTGGCGCTGGAGCAGCTGGAGGCAGTGGCGAAAACCTATTTGCGGCTGTTTGCCTGATTCACTGCACTCGAAGAACACCGGCTCGCGATGACCTCAATCGACGCGAGCAGGTCCTTCTCGCCTGGAGGGAGAGGCGTTGGGCCGAGGGGCCAAACCTCGCCGCAAGCCCCATTCCCCTCTCCCCCGGCCCCTCTCCCACAAGGGGAGAGGGGAGACAAGCGACTCAACTTCGAGGTGATCGCACGTCTTCCAACCGCTACTCAAACCGATGCACTGAAACAGAACGAAGAGCCCCTCTCCCCTCGTGGAGCAAGGCGGATCGCTCATCCACTGCCGGTGGCAGTGGATGATCCGACGAGCCCGAGCGAAGCGAAGGAAAGGGGTTGGGGAGAGGGGGGCAAACCTCGCGACACGACTTCTTCCCCTCTCCCCCGACCCCTCCCCTCCAGGGGGGAGGGGAGACAAGCAGCCCCGTCCGAGCGCATCCGCGCTCAGTGCGGCCTTGCACTCATCGCCACCCTGCAGAAACCCTCAACGCCCCATGGCCAAAGAACTCCGCCCCACCATCGTCCGCCTGCTCTCCAATATGGCCTCGGCCAAGGAGATCCAGCAGTACCTGAAACGTTTCTCGCAGGTCGATGCCGAGCGCTTCGCGCTGGTCAAGGTCGGCGGCGCCATCCTGCGCGACGAGATGGACGCGCTGGTCAGCTCGCTGGCCTTCCTGCAGCAGGTGGGCTTGACGCCAATCGTGCTGCACGGGGCCGGCCCGCAGCTGGATGATGAAATGAAGGCCGCGGGCATCACCAAGCAGACCGTCGACGGCCTGCGCGTGACCACGCCCGAGGTGCTGCGCATTGTCCGCCGCGTGTTCATGAGCGAGAACCTGCGCCTGGTCGAAGCCCTGCAGATGGCCGGCGTGCGAGCGACCTCGATTCCCGGCGGCGTGTTCGAGGCCGACTTCCTCAACAAGCGCAAGTACGGCCTGGTCGGCAAGGTCACCACGGTGCACACGGAAGGCATCGAGGCGGCCATCAAGGCCGGTTCGATCCCGGTCATCACCAGCCTCGGCGAGACCGCTGGCGGGCAGATGGTGAACTTGAATGCGGACTGGGCCGCCAACGATCTGGTCAAGCAGCTGCAGCCCTACAAGATCGTGTTCCTGACCGGCACCGGCGGCCTGCTCGATGGCGAGGGTCGGGTGATCGACTCGATCAACCTGTCAACCGAGTACGCGCACCTGATGCAGCAGGACTGGCTGCACTCGGGCATGAAGGTCAAGATCGAGCAGATCCACGACCTGCTGATGCAGCTGCCGCCCTCGTCCTCGGTGTCGATCACCAAGCCTGATGAGCTTGCCAAGGAACTGTTCACCCACCGTGGTTCTGGCACGCTGGTGCGCCGCGGCGAGAAGATCCACTCCAAGAAGAGCTTCAAGGGCCTCGACATGAAGCGCCTGCAGACGCTGATCGAGTCGAGTTTCGGCCGCAAGCTGGTCAAAGGCTACTTCGACTCGGTCAAGCCACATCGCGTCTACGTCAGCGAGCACTACCGCGCGGCGCTGATCCTCACGCTGGAGAACGGCATCCCGCACCTCGACAAGTTCGCGGTCAGCGACGATGCCCAGGGCGAAGGCCTGGGGCGGGCGGCCTGGCAGGTGATGCGTGCCGAAAACCCGAAGCTGTTCTGGCGTTCGCGGCGCGAGAATGCGATCAACGATTTTTACTTCTCGGAAAGCGACGGCTGCATCAAAGGCGAGAAGTGGAATGTCTTCTGGTACGGCCTTGATGCCTTCGAAGACGTGCGCTATGCGGTGGAGCACTGTCGCGCGCGGCCTGCGACTTTGAAGGGCTGAGATGGACCCGATGACCACGCCGCCAGCGTTGATCGGCCAGCACGTGCAGCTGCTGCCGCTGACGCGTGCGCATGTGCCTGCGCTGATCGCAGCCGCCAGCGACGGCGAGCTGTGGAATCTGCGCGTGACCTCGGTACCGAACGCGGACACGGCACAGGCCTATGTCGAGCGCGCGCTTGAGGAGCAGGCGCAGGGCAGGGCGTTGGCCTATGTGGTGCTCGATGCGAACGGTGAGATCGTCGGCAGCACCCGCTGCTGCCACATCGACTGGAGCCTGCCCCGGCTGGAGATCGGCTACACCTGGTACGCCCAGCGCGTGCAGCGCAGCGCGCTCAACACCGAGGCCAAGCTGATGCTGCTGCAGCAGGCCTTCGAACACTTCGGCTGCGTCGCCGTCGAGCTGCGCACGCATGCGCAGAACCTGCGTTCGCGCGCGGCGATCGAGCGCCTGGGTGCGAAGCAGGACGGCCTCCTGCGCCAGCACATGCGTATGCCCGACGGGCATCTGCGCGATACCGTGGTGTATTCGATCCTCGATGCCGAGTGGCTGGAGGTGCGGGCCAATCTGCGGCGGCGGCTGGGGCGGGAGGACGTGGAATGAGCCCGGTCGGTTCAAGTTCGCGCGGCGCCTCCTTACGCTCGGTTCTCACGCATCTGGCGCCTTCGCATGGTTTGGCGGATTTGAGCCCATGGTGGGCCAGGGCCCACCCTATGCGTATCGGGCGTGAGGCGAGCTTCCTCGTACACATCCTCTTTGGGTCAGCGATCACCAGCCCTTACCTGACGGGCGCAACGCGCTTTGCTCCCCTCTCCCCTCGTGGGAGAGGGGCAGGGGGAGAGGGGGCAGGGCTTGCCGCGAGGTTTCTCCCTCCTCTCCCCAAACGCCTTCGCTTCGCTCGGGCTCAGGCGGGCGTCGGCTGCCACCGGCAGCCGACAAGCGCCCTCCCTCGCTTCCCTCCAGGGGAGAGGGGCTTGAGCGGCTCGTCGCGAACTGACTTTGTTGGCCGCCCGAACCCGTCTATGACCCTGTCCCACCCCCGCGCCCCATCGCCCGGAGTTCTCACCCCATGAGTTCCAAGATCCGTATCGGCCTGATTGGCGCCCGCGGCTATGTCGGCAGTGAGCTGATCCGCCTGCTGCAGAATCATCCAGTCTTCCAGCTCGCCTTTGTCAGCTCGCGCGAGCGCGAGGGCCAGCGCGTGGCGGAGTTCGAGGACGGCGTTGATCCCGCGCTGGTCTACGTCAACCACGGCCCGGAAGCGGCTGCTGCGGCAAATGCCGATGCGCTGGTGCTGGCCCTGCCGAACGGCAAGGCGGCGGAGTTCGTGGCTGCCGTTGATGCGGCCGGGCTCGATCCGGTCATTCTCGACCTCTCAGCCGACTACCGCTTCGATGCGCGCTGGTACTACGGCCTGCCCGAGCTGACCCGCGTGCGTGCGCCGGGCGAGCGTCGCATCAGCAACCCCGGCTGCTACGCCAGCGCGATGCAGCTGGCGATCGCACCGCTGGCCGGGCGCATCCACGGCCCGGTGCAGTGCTTCGGCGTCAGCGGCTACAGCGGTGCCGGCACCAGCCCGTCCGACAAGAACAACGTCGAGCTGCTGCGCGACAACCTGATGCCCTACAGCCTCGCGGGCCACATCCACGAGCGCGAGGTCAGTGTACAGCTGGCGGAAGACATCGAGTTCATGCCGCACGTGGCGCCGCAGTTCCGAGGCATCACGATGACAGTGAATTTGCACCTGGAAGCGCCCACCACCGTCGCCGAGCTGCTCGATCTCTATCGCGCGCGCTACGCCAACGAGCCGCTGGTTCGTGTGATGGAAGCAGCCCCCTGGGTCAGCCGCATCGCCGGCAAGACCGGCGTCGAGATCGGTGGCTTCACCGTCTCCAACGACGGCCGCCGCGTGGTGATCGTTTCGACCCTGGACAATCTGCTGAAGGGCGCCGCCAGCCAGGCCCTGCAGAACTTGAACCTCGCCTTCGGCCTCGACGAATTCGCGGGCCTCAACGAACAGGAGCGCCTGCCATGAGTGGACTGCTGTGGCAGAAGCCGGGCGTCAAAGTGGACGCACGAATCCAGGATTTCCTGGCCGGCGAGGACGTGATCCTCGATCGTGAGTTCATCCGTTTCGACATCACCGCCAGCCGCGCGCATGCGCAGGGCCTGCAGCGCATCGGCATTCTGAGCGCGGATGAGCTGGCCGGCATCGAACGCGAACTGGGCACGCTGGATGCGGCGATCGTGTCCGGCGAATTCGTGCTCGACGCGCGCTTCGAGGACATGCACAGCGCGATCGAGGCCTGGCTGACCGAGCGCCTGGGCGATGCCGGCAAGCGCATCCACACCGGCCGCAGCCGCAATGATCAGGTGCTGGTGGCGACGCGTCTGTGGCTGAAGGATCGACTCAGCCGTCTGCGCGCGATCTGCATCGAGACGGCGAGCGTGGCGCTGGATCGCGCTGAGGTCGAGCGCGCGCTGCCGCTGCCGGGCTACACCCATCTGCAGCGCGCGATGGTGTCGAGCTGTGGCCTATGGTGGGCGGCCTGGGCGGAAGGCTTCATCGACAACGCCCAGCGCGCTCGCGACACCCTGGCCTTGATCGACGCGAATCCGCTGGGCAGTGCGGCCGGCTACGGCATCAATCTTCCGCTGGACCGCGACCACACCACCGCCGCGCTGGGCTTTGGCCGCATGCAGCTGGCGGCCACCTATGCCCAGCTCTCGCGCGGCAAGTTCGAGCTGGCTGCGGTGGAGGCACTGAGTTCGGCCACGCTCGATCTGCGCCGGCTGGCCTGGGACCTGTCGCTGTTTACCGCCGCCGAGTTCGGCTTCGTCAAGCTGCCGGCCGAGTACACCACCGGCAGCTCGATCATGCCCAACAAGCGCAACCCCGACGTGGTCGAGCTGATGCGCGCAGTGCACGCCTCGGTGGCGGGCGCGCGGATCGAGCTCGAACAACTGCTGAGCCTGCCCTCGGGCTATCACCGCGATCTGCAGTACACCAAGGGCGCGATCTTCCACGCCTTCGGCCGCGGCCTGACCGCGCTGGAGCTGCTGCCGGACCTGCTGCGCAACCTGGAATGGGTGCCCGAGCGCATGCGCGCCGCACTGGAACCGTCGATGTACGCCACCGACCTCGCCGTCGAGCTCGCCCGCGAAGGCCTGCCCTTCCGCGAGGCCTACGTGCAGGCAGCAGACCCCGCGCGCTGGGCGCAGCGCGATCCGCAGGCGAGCATCGAAGCGCGGGTGTCGCCGGGGGCGTCGGGGCAGCTGCGCTTGGAGGTGTTGAAGGAGCGGCTGGCAGCGGCGTAGCGCGGGCCCGTCGCCAGCCACCGCACCTGCGCCTTGGAGGAGCTCAAGCTTCGGGCTGCTAGGGACTGGGTTCTGCATAGCTCATCGGCTGGTGCAGTGACCTTGGCCTTTCAGGTGGGTGGTGCCTTGTTGGCGTAGCTGGATTGAGAATGGGGGATCGAGACTGCGTTCGTCATCCGCTGTGTTGGAACCGCCATGCTCGGCTCGCTCGGACATGGGGACTTTAGAGCAGTGCCGACACTGACCACGAACGTGCAGGCGAAGTACTTCGCCTGGGACCTCACGAGACGCCGGCGGGGTGGGGACCTCGACCGCATCGGGCAGGCGCTCTTCGATGCCGCGGTCGATCTCAATCCGCATCAGATCGAAGCTGCGCTCTTCGCGCTGCGCAATCCACTCTCCAAGGGCGTGCTGTTGGCCGATGAGGTGGGTCTCGGCAAGACCATCGAGGCGGCGCTGGTTCTGGGGCAGTACTGGGCCGAGCGACGCCGGCGTCTGCTGGTGATCTGCCCGGCGTCCTTGCGCAAGCAGTGGGCGACCGAGCTGGCCGAGAAGTTCCATCTGCCGACTCAGATCATCGACGCGGCAACTTGGGCCCAGTCGCGCAAGGCGGGTGTCTACAACCCGCTCGATCAGGATGCGATCAGCATCGTGTCCATCCACTTCGCCGCACGGATGGAACGCACGATCAGCGAGATCCGCTGGGATCTGGCTGTCATCGACGAGGCGCACAAGCTGCGCAACGCCTACCGCGAAAGCCACTCGACCGGGCAGGCCATCAAGCGCGGACTGGCGGGCGTGCGCAAGCTGCTGCTGACGGCGACGCCGCTGCAGAACTCACTGCTGGAGCTGTACGGGCTTTCCACGATCATCGACGAGCATCTGTTCGGCGATCGCGTCAGCTTCCGTTCGCGATTCATGCGGGGTGACGCCTCCATCCCCGAACTGAGGAGACGACTCGCCGACTTCTCGATGCGCACCCTGCGTCGCGATGTTCTGGAGTACGTCCAGTACACCGAACGCAAGCCGCTGACCTTCCCCTTCACCCCTGGCGACGACGAGCAGCGCGTCTACGATCTCGTGTCCGGGTACCTGCTCCGTAGCGACGCCTACGGCGTACCGACCCGGCAGCGGCATCTGGTCGGGCTCATCCTACGCAAGCTGCTGGCCTCGTCCACTGAGGCGGTCGTTGCCACGCTGGAAGCGATCCTCGCGCGGCTGCGCCGGTTGGAAGCCAGCCAGGTGGAGCAGGGCGATTGGCTCGCCGAGCTGATCGAAGGCGAGGATCTCGACGCGGAGGATCTGATCGAGGAATCAGGCGAGGAGGAGGGCGAAGAAGGCGCCGCGCAGCCGATGTCGCAGATCGACCGCGAACGCCTGCGGGCCGAGATCGTCGAGCTGGAGCAGTACCTGCTGGTGGCGCGTGGGGTTCGCGAAGATCAGAAATCGCACGCGCTGCTCAAGGCGCTGGAGACCGGGTTCGGCCGCATGTCCAGCATTGGCGCCGCACGCAAGGCGGTGATCTTTACCGAGTCGGTGCGCACCCAGGACTACCTCACGCGCTTTCTGGAAGCACACGGCCACGCCGGTCGCGTGGTGAAGTTCAGCGGTCGGGCGAACGATCCGGGCACGCAGGGCATCTACCAGCGCTGGCTGGACGCCCACCGGGGCACCGACCGGGTCACGGGAAGCCATGCGATCGATCGTCGTACTGCGGTCATCGACCATTTCCGCGAGCAGTCGGAGATCCTGATCTGCACCGAAGCCGGCGCCGAGGGCATCAACCTCCAGTTCTGCGCACTGGTCGTGAACTACGATCTTCCCTGGAACCCGCAGCGCGTCGAACAGCGTATCGGTCGCTGTCATCGCTACGGCCAGAAGCATGACGTGGTGGTGGTGAACTTCCTCAATCAGCGCAACGCGGCGGACCAGCGCGTGCTTGAGCTGCTTTCCGAGAAGTTCCACCTGTTCGAGGGTGTCTTCGGCGCATCGGACGAGATCCTCGGGCGGATTGAGAACGGCATCGACATCGAACGCCGCATCGCCGAGATCTACGACACGTGCCGCACATCCGTCGAGATCGACGCTGCCTTCGCAGCCCTGCGCAGCGAGCTGGAAGGCCAGATCCAGGCGCGCATGCAGGAAACGGAGGAAGCGCTCCTGGCCACCTTCGATGCCGGCGTCATCGAGCGTTTGCGTTTGCACCGTGACCAGGCCGTAGCGCAGCTCGATCGCATCAGCCAGATCTTCTGGCGCCTGACGCGCCATGTCCTGGCCGATGCCGCGACGTTCGACGAGCAACAGCTGAGCTTCAACATCGCAACGCCGCCGGCCCAGGTCGCCGAGCCTGGGCTCTACCACCTGATTCGCAAGGGTCAGCCGCCTCGCGAAGACGGCCACGTCTATCGCCTCAGCCATCCTCTGGGCGAATTCGTGCTCGACATCGGGCGCCGCTACGACACGCCGCCGGCGGAAGTCGTCTTCGATCTGTCCGCCGCACTTCAGCGCCTGCTGGTGCTGGATCAGTTGCCCAGCAAGTCGGGCTGGCTGGAGTTGAACCTGCTGGAGCTGGAGAGCTTTCAGCTGGAGGAGCATCTGGTGTTCAGCGCCCAAGCAGACGACGGAGCCTGGCTCGATGCCGATGCCTGCCAACGGATGCTGGAGCTGTCCGGGCGCATGGGCGGCACCCTTTCCGACGCGGAAGCGTTGCCCGTCAATTTCGAGGCCAATGTCCGGCGGCAGATCGACGCGGCGCTGACCAAGGCGCTGGAGGAGAACAACACCTACTTCCAGGCCGAGCGTGAGCGCCTGGACCAATGGGCCGAAGATCAGCTGCTGTCGGCGGAGCAGGCCCTGCAGGACACCAAAGCCCGCCTGAAGGACGCCAAACGGCGCGCCAGGGCTGCGACCACGGTGGAAGACCAGGCCGCCGTCCAGGACGAAATCCGGGCCCTGGAGAGCCAGCAGCGTCGCCAGCGGCGCGAAATCTTCGACGTGGAGGATGAGATCGAAGCCAAGCGCGATGCGCTGATCGCTGCCCTGGAGCGTCGCTTGAACCAGCGCAGCCACAGCGTTCGTTTGTTCCGGATCCGCTGGCGCCTGGACTAGGGGGGGTATATGCAGAGTAATAAATTACTTGCAGAGTGACTGTGGATATGCAGAAATACAGCAGTCCCGTCTGCCAGGCGCCCTGATGGCTGCCACGTCCACCAAAACGCTACGAAACCTGCGCAACACGCGGGACTTCCGTGCAGAGCTGCTCAGCATAGCCGCTCACCTGGCGGACAACGCGGAGACCGCCCTGATACGGGTAGAAGAGCCGGCGATCAGCCATGCCACAGTTCGCGACGAGTGGAGTCGGCTCATCGCTGCCATCAAACCCGAGATCTCGGCGCGGATGCAGCTTGAACTGTCCCCGTCAGCAACATCGGGTGCGCCAAGCAAAGCACTGTCAAGGAAGGCGGAGGGGCGTCGGTCTGAACTGATCCCCGTAGACCGCCCCAACTTCCGTGCAGAGGTGCTTAGACTCCTGGTGCGCGCAAGCCTCGCGAACGATGGCATGTGGTCGGTCAAGGGCCTGATCCGGCAGATCGGTGCCTCGCAAACTCCCATTCGCCAAGCCCTCCAAGAGCTGAAGCGTTCGGGAGTGCTTCACGAATGGGATGGCAGCCACGTCGACGTGGTGCCCGAGAACCTTTCCGCAGAGCTGCTCGCAAAGCTTCAGGCCATGCCGCAAACACTGCGCTTCCGCTTCGAGCGAGGGGCGCGAATACGCACTCCCGCTGAGCTGCTGGAGCGTGCGTTGCCCCTGCTGGGATCGAACGCGAAAGGGGCGTGGACAAAGATTGCATTGTCCGGTGCGCCGGTTGCTCAAGCGGAGGTGCCGGAACTGGATATCGCGGGCGTTCCGCGCGTCGATCTGGTGGCCTTCGTTCCACGCGACGCCAAGGCCTTCGATGCCCATGCCATGCGCAAGCTGAGCGACGGGCTGGAGTACGAACCCAATGTTCTGGCGACGGCACCGGTCATGGTCACCTTGGTGCGTGCCGACGAGCGCGAAATTCGCGACAACGTGATCGAGGGCGTTCGCTGCGCGCCGGCCATGGACGTGTTCTTGGCCCTGATCGACAAGAACCTGCGCCAGCAAGCCGCGAAGTACGCCAAGGCCGTCCGCGCATGAAGGGGTTCCAGATTCTTGACGCTGGAGAACTGCTTGCGCGGATCGCCGAGCGCGTACCCGCGGAACTTCGCGACAATGTGGTCGTGATCGGCAGCATTGCCACCGCCTGGGCGTTCCGCGACATATCGGGGCATGCCACCGTCGCCACCAAGGACATCGATCTGCTGCTTCGGCCAGCCATCGAAGCCTCCGCGACCGCGGAGACCCTGGCCCAGCAGCTGCTGCATCGCGATTGGCAGCCGATTTACCCCAATGATCGGCGCCCCGGCACTGCGGACACGCCGGACAGCGAGCTTCCGGCCCTGCGCCTCAGGCCACCAGGCGAGCGAGAGGGGTGGTTCGTGGAACTACTGGGTGCGCCTCAACCCGATCAGGCAGAACGTCGGACCTGGCGTCGCTTTGAGACGCCGATCGGCGTGTTCGCGCTTCCGTGCTTCCGGTGTATGCCCGTCGCGACGCATGCAGCCGAGCAGACCGAGTTTGGCATTCGCACGGCCCGGCCTGCCCGCATGGCCCTGGCGCATCTGCTTGAGCACGCTGACCCTGACACCACGCCGATTTCCAACTTGCCAGGCACCCCGCCACGGTTCACCAAGGACGTGGGACGCGCCGTATCGCTCTGGTGGCTCGCTCAGGAGCAATCTTCGGCGGCTGACGAAGAATGGCTGGATGAGTGGCGCGAGACGCTGGCGGCGCTGCACCCGAACCAGCAAGCACTGAAGAAGCAGGATGCCGCACGCGGGCTCGCGAGCCTTCGCGGCTACCTGCTTGAAGCGCATACCACCGCGGTGCGCAGCGTGCTGGCCCCACATGGCACAACGTTCGAGGCATGGGGCCGAGCCCATGCCGACCTTGAAGACTTGATCCAGCAAATCTAACGGCGCTGCCAACGTCGCCCACCACGAAAGCGAAGCCTCATGACCGACACCAATCCCGCCAAGTTCAAGAAGCTGGTCACCCTGCTCAGGGAGCTGTTCCAGCTCGACCAGCCGGATCTCGACTTCGGCATCTACCGGATCATGCACGCCAAGGCGGGCGAGGTGACGCAGTTCCTGGAGCGCGATCTGCTGCCGCAGGTGAAGGACGCCTTCTCGCAGTACCAGTCGGCCGGCAGCGCGGAGCTGAAGCGCAAGCTAGACCAGATGGTGGCGCAGCTCACCGAGGCCGGTGTTGATCCGGACACCGCGCCCAAGGTGCGCGAACTGCGCGAGCAGATGAAGGGTGCCATCGACCTCGGCGCGCTCGAGAACGAGGTCTACGACCACCTGTACAGCTTCTTCCGCCGCTATTACTCGGAAGGCGACTTCCTCGCCAAGCGCGTCTACAAGCCCGGCGTGTACGCCATCCCCTACGAGGGCGAAGAGGTCACCCTGCACTGGGCCAACAAGGACCAGTACTACATCAAGACCAGCGAGTACCTGCGCGACTACGCCTTCCGCCTGCGGCCCGAGGCCGCAGAGGGGGAGGACGCAATGCGCGTCCACTTCCGCCTGGTGGATGCCGCCGAAGGTGAGCACGGCAACGTCAAGGCTGCGGAGGGCAAGGACCGCGCGTTCGTCTTGGCCAAGGAAGACTTCGTCGGCCTCGGGAATGGCGAACTCGACATCCGCTTCGAGTACCGCCCCGCCACGCTGGAAGACTGGCCTGAAGGCGATCGTGCCGGCAAGAAGAAGCCGCCTGTTCAGAAGGAGCTGACCGCGCTGGCAGTCGAGCGCATCCTGGCCAGCGGCACCGACTTCAAGGACTGGCTGACCGAGCTGAAGCGGCCCCACGTCAAGGCCGACGGTGAACAGGCTGACTACACCCGGCTGGAAGCGCATCTGCGTCGTTACACCGCCCGCAACACCTTCGACTACTTCATCCACAAAGACCTCGGCGGCTTCCTGCGCCGCGAACTGGACTTCTACATCAAGAACGAGGTGATGCACCTCGACGACGTGGAGAACGAAACCGCGCCCAAGGTCGAGCAGTACCTGTCCAAGATCAAGGTGATCCGCCGTATTGCCGGCAAGGTCATCGACTTCCTGGCGCAGTTGGAGAACTTTCAGAAGAAGCTGTGGCTGAAGAAGAAGTTTGTCGTCGGCTCGGACTGGCTCGTTTCGATCTCACAGGTGCAGGACGAGCTATTGCCGGAAGTGTGCGCCAACGTGGTCCAGCTGGAGGAGTGGAAGCAGGTGTATTCACTGCATGAGCTACCGGCGGATGTCACGCTGCCGTTCTACAGCGAGCCACTGACACCGGAGTATCTGCGGGCGCATCCGACCTTAATGCTGGATACACGGAACTTCGACGCGGCTTTCAAGGCACGGCTGCTGGGCGAATTGAGCAATGTCGCGGAGGCGGATGGAATTCTTGTTCACAGCGAGAACTTTCAAGCGCTTTCGCTAATGCAGCCGCTGTATAGGGAGAGCGTGAATTGTGTCTTCATTGATCCGCCGTACAACACCGGTGGAGACGGGTTTGCGTACAAAGATGCCTATCAGCACTCGAGCTGGTTGGCCATGATGAGCTCAAGAGTCCCGCTCGCTCACTGCATGCTTGCGGACAACGGCACTTTCGTTTCGAACATCGATGAACATGAGTACGAGCATCTGAGCCTTATCTTGGATCAGCAGTTCAAGCCGGAAAACCGAGTGGGCTCGCTTGTTTGGAAGGGCGCGACCGACAACAACCCAACACGTATAGCCATTGAGCACGAATACTTGCTCTGCTTCGCGAAGGACAAGTTCCTTGTTGGCGAGCACTGGAGTACAAGCACCAGCAAACAGAAAGAACTGATGCTCGATGCTTATCTGCGCATCAAGGCTGACGCCTCATCGATAGATGAGGTGGCGGAGAGATTTTTAACCTTTGCAGCCGAAAACCGAGACGAGCTCGGCGATCTATATCGATACCGCCGTGTAGATGCAATTGGTCCGTATGCCGCCAGAAGAAACATGGACAACCCGGGCAAGCGTGGCTACGACTTCGACGTCACGCATCCCGTAACAAAAAAGCCGTGTGTGCGCCCCTACTGGGGCTGGCGCTTTCCACCGAAGACAATGGAGCGTTTGCTCGCTGAGGACCGAATCATCTTCGGGGAAACCGAGCAGAAGCTTCCGGAGCTTAAGGTCTACTTGGCAGACGTGAAGTTTCCCTTGCGAAGCATGTTCTCGCTCGATGCAAGAAAGGGATCCAACGACCTAGATCGACTGTTCGGGGCGCGCGACATTTTTAAGAATCCCAAGCCCGTCGAACTCATCACCTACGTCCTTCCGTTCATGACGACCACAGATGCGCTAGTTGTCGATTTTTTTGCTGGCTCAGGAACGACAGGGCACGCGATTGTTGGAATGAATCGAGAGGATGCAGGTTCGAGGAAGTTTGTGTTGATTGAAGGTGGCGAGCACTTTGATTCTGTGCTTGTTCCACGCCTAAAGAAGGTTGCGTTCACTCCAGAATGGAAAGATGGCAAGCCGGTTCGCGTTCCAACCGCTGAAGAGGCCGCGCGTAGTCCAAGATTGATCAGGGTCCTGCGGCTAGAGTCCTACGAGGACACACTCAATAATTTGGTGATAGCGCGAAGCACCCAGCAACAGGGGGCGATCGACTTTGCTTCTCAAGAAGCCGGAGGCCTGCGCGAGCAGTACTTGCTGCGCTATCAGCTGGATGTAGAGTCTCGCGGCAGTGCCTCGCTGCTGAACATCTGCGCCTTCAGCGATCCAACGGCCTACAAGCTCAAGGTCAAGACGCCCGGCAGCGACGAAAGCCGCGAGGCCAACGTCGATCTGCTGGAGACTTTCAACTGGCTGCTCGGCTTGACCGTGCAGCAGATCACCGCGCCACGGTCGTTCCGCGCCGAGTTCGAGCGCGACTCAGAAGGGCGCCTCCAGCTCAAGGGGCGGCTGCGTCAGGCGGACGACGGCCCCTTCTGGTTCCGCACCGTCACGGGTACGACGCCCGAGGGCCGCAAGACCCTGGTCGTCTGGCGCAAGCTCACCGGCGAGCCCGAGCAGGACAATCTGGTGCTCGAAATATGGTTCAAGAACAAGCAGGCCTACTCGGTGCGCGACGATGTGTTCGACCTGATCTACGTCAACGGCGACAACACCCTGGGGAACCTGCGCGTTGACCCGGAGACCTGGAAGGTGCGCCTGATCGAGGAAGACTTCCATCGCCTGATGTTCGAGGGCACGGAGGCCTGACATGTCGACTCAACGCTACTCCGTCACTCCGCATGCAATCGAAACCCTACTGACCTGGGTGAAGTCGGGCGAGATCGCCATCCCCGAGATCCAGCGCCCCTTCGTCTGGGAGGCCACCAAGGTTCGTAATCTCCTGGACTCGCTCTACCAAGGCTATCCGGTGGGCTACCTGATTGCCTGGCGTAACCCGACGGTGAAGCTCAAGGACGGCAGCTCCGCAGCCGGCAAACGCATCCTGATCGATGGACAGCAGCGCGTCACCGCCCTGATGGCCGCATTGCTCGGCCGTGAAGTGCTGACCAAGGACTACGAGACCGTCCGCATCCGGATCGCTTTCAATCCGCAGGAAGAGCGCTTCGAGGTGGCCAACCCTGCCATCCGCAAGGATGGCGCGTGGCTGCACGATGTGGCGGACGTGTTTGCGCCCGAGGCCAAGCTTCTGCAGATCACCAAGGCGTACACCACAGCGAACCCTGGTGTTGATGAGGACAGGGTCTTCGGTGCGCTTGAGAGCCTGAGAAAGATCATCAACAACCACGTCGGCGTGATCGAGCTGGCCGACGATCTGGACATCGAGACCGTCACCGAGATCTTCATCCGCGTCAACTCGGCCGGCACGGAGCTGTCGCAAGCCGACTTCGCCATGTCCAAGATCGCCGTCAACGAGTCCTTTGGCGGCAACCTGCTGCGCAAGGCCATCGACTACTTCTGTCACCTTTCGGTGGCGCCAGAGTTCCTTGGCCGGATCGAGAAGGCGGACAAGGCTTTCGCGGCGTCGGAGTTCTTCCAGCGAATGCGCTGGCTGAAGGATGTCAACGACGACATCTACGACCCGACCTACACCGACATGCTGCGCGTGGCTTTCACCTCGGAATTCGGGCGCGGGAAGCTGCAGGATCTGGTGGCGCTCCTATCAGGTCGCAACTTCGAGACCAAGCAGTTCGAGGAAGCGATTGCCGAAAGTTCGTTTGCCAAGCTGAAGCGCGGCATCCTGGCCTTCATCAACAAGACCCACTTCGATCGCATCACGATGATCCTGCGCTCGGCCGGCTTCGTGACCAGCGACCTGATCCGCGGCCGCAACGCGGTGAATTTCGCCTACATTCTTTACCTGCGCGGACGGGCTCAGGGCCTGCCCGCAGCGGACCTGGAGCGCTTGGTTCGACGCTGGTACGCGATGTCCATCCTGCGAGGTCGTTACACCGGATCACCGGAAACCGCCTTTGACGTGGACATCCGCCAGATCGAGGCGCGAGGCTTGGTCGCCTACGCCGACTCGGTCATCGAGAACGAGCTTCCGGACAGCTTCTGGACCGGCATGCTGCCGCAGCTCATGGACACGTCCTCGTCCAGCAGCCCCTACTTCATGGCCTACCAGGCCGCGCAGGTGAAGCTGGGCGACAAGGGCTTTCTTTCGCGTGACATCACCGTGCTCGACCTGCTGATGAACCGCAGTGATGTTCACCACGTGTATCCGCAGAAGCACCTGAAGGGCCAGGGGCTTTCTCGTGGGCGATACAACCAGATCGCGAACTTCGTGCTCGCCCAGAGCGAGATCAACATCGCCATTGGTGCTCGTGCGCCCGAGGTGTACTTCGCCGAGCTGGCGGAGCAGTGCAATGGTGGAAAGAAGCGCTACGGCGGCATCACCGATCTGGCGGCCTTGCGCGCCAATCTGATGAGTCACTGCATTCCGGACAGCATGCTAGACGGGGAGATTCCGGAGTACGACGACTTCCTTGAAGCCCGCCGGCGAATGATGGCGCTGAAGATCAAGAACTGGTTCGAGGTGCTGTGATGCCGAGGGGACGACCGAAGGGCAGCAAGTCAGCCGCAGGGACTGTTCGTGCGGGCGCAGCGCGTACCCGAGCCGCGGCGGCCATCGAGTTCAATCAAGCGCTGGTGCTCAACCAGTGGCTGTTTAGCCTGTTCGATATGGAAAGCACCGACGGCAGCTATCGCATCGATGGCCGGCGCATGCCGCTGCTGGAGGCCTTCAAGCGACGCTTCCAGCTCAATGAGGACAGCGAGGAAGGGCTGGACGAGAACAACGTCCATCGCTTCCACCATGCGCTGATCAATCAGATTCCGTCCGAGCTGCCCGGCGTCAGCAAGGACGAGCTGCTGGCCTTCGACCAGAACATCGTGCGCCACACGCTGGCCATGAATGAACAGAGGGCGCTGCGGCGCGAGCGCCCGGTGGTGTGGAAGTACTTCCAGTACCTGTCGCTGCTTTTCGTCGAGATCTACCTGGATCGCTACTTCCGCGATCCGCAGGCGCTGGCGCAGGCGATCAACGCGCACATTGCCAAGTTCAACGAGGGCAAGGAGGCGTCGCAGCAGCTTCCGCTGCTGGACGAAGGCACCGACGCCGCGCTCGGACTCAACAAGCTGGCCCTGTGGTGCGCCACCGGCAGCGGCAAGACCCTGCTGATGCACATGAACCTGCGCCAGTACCAGCACCACCTGGCGCTGGCAGGCAAGGCCGGTCAGCTCAACCGTATCCTGCTGCTGACGCCCAATGAGGGCCTGAGCCACCAGCACTTGCAGGAGTTCAGTGCCGCCGGAATCGAGGCCGAGCTGTTCGACAAGAATGCGCGTGGGCTGTTCGCCGGCAAGGCAGTGGAGATTATCGACATCCACAAGCTGGCCGACGGGATGGGCGAGAAAACCGTCGCCGTCGAGGCCTTCGAGGAAGGCAATCTGGTGCTGGTGGATGAAGGCCACCGTGGCGCCTCGGGCGGCGAGGAAGGGCGCTGGCTGACCCGCCGCGACCAGCTCTGCGAGAAGGGCTTCTCCTTCGAGTATTCGGCCACCTTCAAGCAGGCGGTGAAGGGCAACGCCGCACTGTCGCGCCGCTACGCGCGCAGCATCGTGTTCGACTACTCCTACCGGTACTTCTACGGCGACGGCTACGGCAAGGACTACCAGATCCTGAATCTGGACGAGGCCACGGAGGAGACGCGGCTCGATCCCTACCTGACGGCGTGTCTGATGGCTGCCTGGCAGCAGCGGCGCCTGTACGACGACAAGCAGGCCGAGCTGGCGCCGTTCAACCTGGAGCGCCCGCTGTGGATCTTCGTCGGCGGCAGCGTCAACGCGGTGCGACGACAGTCGGGCCGCGAAGTGTCGGACGTGACCGAGATCCTGCTCTTCCTGTCACGCTTTGTCCGGGACCGTGCGGCGACCGAGAAGCACATCGACGAGATCCTGTCAGGAGGGCTCGTGGGTGCTTCGGGCGCGAACCCCTTCGCCAATCGCTTTGGTTACCTCGCGGCGCTGGGAGTGACGGCCGCAGAGGCGTTCAATGACATCTGCGCCCGGCTGTTCAATGCGCCGGGCGGCGGTGCCCTGCATGTGGAATACCTCAAGGGCGCCGATGGCGAGCTGGCCCTGAAGCTGGGCGACAACCCGCCGTTCGGCCTGATCAATGTCGGCGACGCCAAGAAGCTCTACGACCTGTGTGATGCAACGCCCGGATTGGTGGCGGAAGAGCGCGACTTCGCGGGTTCGATGTTCCGCAGCATCAACGACCGGGACAGCCGGATCAGCCTGCTGATCGGATCGCGCAAGTTCACCGAAGGCTGGAACAGCTGGCGCGTGAGCACGCTCGGCCTGATGAAGATCGGCCAGAGCGAAGGTGCGCAGATCATCCAGCTGTTCGGCCGCGGCGTGCGCCTGCAGGGCTGGAACCATAGCCTCAAGCGCAGCAAGGCGCTGCGCCTACCGGCCGGGGTAAACAAGCCGAAACACATCGAGCTGCTCGAAACCCTCAATGTGTTCGGCATCCATGCCGACTACATGGCGCAGTTCAAGCAGTTCCTGGAGGAGGAGGGCCTGCCCGTCGATCAGGAGACAGAGGAGCTGATCCTGCCGGTCGTGCGCAACCTGGGTGCGCACAAGCTCAAGGTGATCCGCCTGAAGCCGGTGATCAACGGGGTGCCAACCAGCTTCGGTACCGCCTTTCGCCAGCTGGCGCCGGTACCCGAGCTGGAACCGCCGCGGGGCGAGGAGGATCTCTGGCTGCTGCGCAACAAGGTGCAGCTCAACTGGTACCCCAAGATCCAGGCCATGAAGGCGGCGGGTCTGGCGGGCGGGGATGGCGTGGCGGACCTGGAGCGCGGCACGCTTACCCCGCGCCACGTGGCGCTGCTCGACCTGGATCGCGCCTGGTTCGAGCTGATCCGCTTCAAGAACGAGCGCGGCTGGCACAACTTCAACATCCCCCGACGCGCCGTCGAGCGCCTGCTTTCGGAGTCCGATTGGTACGAGCTGCTCGTGCCAGGCCCGGTCATGGCCCTCGACAGCTTGGACAGGCTGCCGGTGTGGCAGGAGATCGCCGAGTGCCTGCTCAAGAAGTACGCCGAGCGCTACTACAGCTATCGCAAGAAGGCCTGGGAGGAACCGCACCTGGAGTACGCGGAGCTGGCCGCCGACGACCCGAATTTCCCCGAGGCGGGCAACGCGGTGGGCGAAGAGCAGGGCGTCTATCGCATCACTGTCGAAAAGAGCGAAGAGACGCTCATCACCCAGCTCCGCGCCATCGGCGAGGAGCTGCGCAAGCGTACCTACTCCGAGCAGCACAAGAAGCTCACCGGCGCGAACGCCACAGTCGAACTTATCCGCTTCCAGCACCATCTGTTCGAGCCGCTGATCCGTGCTGGGGGCGCCAGCGTCTCGGTCAAGCCGGTGGCGCTGAACGACGGCGAGATGCGCTTCGTCAAACGTCTCAAGGAATACTGCGAGCAGCATCCCGCTGAGTTCGTCGACAAGCCGCTGTTCCTGCTGCGTAACCTTAGCCGTGGGCGCGGCGTGGGCTTCTTCGAGGCAGGCAACTTCCATCCAGACTTCATGCTGTGGAGAATCGACGGCGCCAAGCAGCGCATCGCGTTCGTGGATCCGAAGGGAATCAGAAATCTGAGCTGGGCGAACGAACCCAAGCTTGACTTCGCGCGAACTATTCGCGACATCGAAGCGCGACTTGGTGATCAGTCGGTTTCGCTGGATAGCTACATTCTCTCGGTGACCCCTGCGGCGGAAATGCGTCTCCATTGGGGGGTGACCGATTCAGAGCTGGCCGAGCGGAACATCGTGTTCGATGAGGATGCCGGCTACGTTCGACGCATCGTAGATGGCGATTGAGATCGGCGCGTTGTCCGTAAGTGCTCCGATGGCCGCGCGATTCGTAGCCTAAGGCCGCTCCAGGTTTGGCGGGCACGGCGCGTGGTTCCGAAGCCCAGGGCGCCCTGCTAAACCTGTGGGTCCAAAAACTCCAGCTGCCGTTCAAAGTGCCTTCGCTCCGGCCCCTGCTTCGACAGCTCGAATGCGCGCCGGAAATGCGCTGCAGCGTCCTCGCTGCGCCCCAGCCTCCGCAGCAGCTCCGCCCGCGCCGCATGCGCCGGGCAGTAGTCCTTGAGCGCGCCAGAGTCGATCAGCTGCTCGATCAGCGGCAGGCCGTGTTCGGGGCCGGCGGCCATGGCGATGGCGACGGCGCGGTTGAGTGCCACCACCGGCGTGTGTTCGAGGCGCAGCAGCACTTCGTAGAGGCCGACAATCTGGCGCCAGTCGGTGTCGGCGGCTGACGGCGCTTCGGCGTGGACGGCGGCGATCGCGGCCTGCAGTTGGTAAGGGCCGATGCGGCGCACGCGCAGGGCCTGCTGGACGCGGGCGCAGCCTTCCTCGATCAGGGCGCGATCCCAGCGGCTGCGGTCCTGGTGCTCCAGCAGCACCAGCTCGCCAGCCTCGTCGCTGCGCGCGGCGTGGCGGGCCTCGGTGAGCAGCATCAGCGCCAGCAGGCCCTGCACTTCGGGTTCGGGCAGCAGCTCGACCAGAAGGCGGCCCAGGCGAATGGCCTCGCCGGACAGATCGCCTCGTGTCAGTTGTTCACCTAGCGTGGGCGCATAGCCCTCGGTGAAGACCAGATAGACCACCTTGAGCACGGCATCCAGTCGCGGCGGCAGTTCGTTCGGCGCCGGCACGATGTAGGGGATCTTCGCGTCGCGGATCTTGGCCTTGGCGCGGACGATGCGCTGGGCCAGCGTTGCCGGTGAGGTGAGGAAGCTACGCGCGATTTCTTCTGTCGTGAGGCCGCAGACTTCGCGCAGGGTCAGCGCCACCTGCGCCTCGAACGCGAGCGCGGGGTGGCAGCAGGTGAAGACGAGGCGCAGGCAGTCGTCTTCGAGCGGTTCGAGATCGTCGAGCTGAGGTTCGTCGCGCAGCAGTTCCTCTTCGATGGCGATGCCGCGTGCGATCTCGTCGAAGCGCGCGCGCCGGCGCATGCGATCGATGGCCTTGAAGCGCCCGGCCGAGACCAGCCAGGCTACGGGATTTGCGGGCACGCCCTCGGTCGGCCACTGCTCGACCGCTGCGGCGAAGGCGTCGGAGACACCGTCCTCGGCGAGCTCGAAATCGCCGAGCAGGCGGATCAGGGTGGCCAGCACCCGCCGCGAGTCGCTGCGGTAGAGCGCATCGATCTGCGCGGCGAGTGCGGATGCGGCTTCAGGCATCGGCGCGCGCGCCGACCAGCACTTCGAAGCCGCCGTAGCCCATGCGCTTGCAGTCGAAGGGCATCGACTCGGGCGGCATGTTGGCGATGCGCGGATCCTCCATCACCCTGGCATTGACCTCGTCGCGGTGCGCGCGCGAGCGGTAGCGGATCCAGGCGAAGACGACGGTTTCGCCTTCCTTCGCGCCGATCACTTCGGGGAAGGGACGCGAGAAGTCGTTGCGCGTGTCTTCGGCCACGCACTCCCAGTACTCGAGTGCGCCGAGTTCCAGCCAGACCTCGCAGGCGGTGGCGGCGATCTTGCGGTAGTCGTCGATACGGTCGGCGGGGCAGGGCAGCAGGAAGCCGTCGATGTAGGACATGGGGTTCTCCTTGAAAGCGGGCTCAGGGCCCGTGATCGGGAATGCTGGGCTCGACCAGCAGGGCCAGCAGCTGCATCGATTCCTGCCAGCCGAGATAGCAGGCCTCGACCGGGATGACGTCGGGGATGCCGCTCTGCTCAAGACGCAGCTCGGTGCCCATCGGCACTTCGCGCAGCTCGACCGTGGTCAGCATCGTGCCGGGCAGTGATTCAGCATCAAAACGGTCGGTGTAGCGTAGGCGCTGGTTCGGTACCAGCTCCAGGTATTCGCCGCCGAAGCTGTGGCTGGTGCCGGTGCTGAAGTTGGTGAACGACATCTTGTAGAAGCCGCCGACGCGTGGGTCCGAATGCGTGACCTTGCCGGTGAAGCCGTGCGGCGGGCTCCACTTGCACATCGCATCGGGGTCGAGGAAGGCGCGGTAGACGCGCTCGGGCGGGGCGCGCAGGACGCGGTGCACGGTGACGGTGCCAGGCATCTCGATTCTCCTCAGGGGTTCAGGGCTTGAGTTCGCGGATCGGCCGAATTTCAATGCTGCCGACCCGCGCGGGCGGGATGCCGGCTGCGACTTCGATGGCCTGATCCAGATCCTCGGCATCGATCAGGTAGAAACCGGCGAGCTGCTCGCGGGTTTCTGCGAAAGGTCCATCGGTGACCTGTACCTGACCCTCGCGCACACGCACCGTGGTGGCGGTTGCGATGGGCTGCAGGGCGTTGCCCGCAAGCATGACCCCGCGTTCGACCAGGCCGCCGGCGTAGTGCATGCAGTGGGCATCGTCCAGTTCGACCTGATGGGTTTCGTTGTAGTAGACGAGACAGAGATATTTCATTTGAGAGCCGGGATTGGGGATTGGGGATTCGTGGGGGTGCCGCGGGGCTGGTAGCTCCCCTCTCCCCTTGTGGGAGAGGGGCTGGGGGAGAGGGGCGACTTGCAACGAGGCTTCTTCCCGTCCCCTCAGCCTGCCTTCGCTTCGTTCGAGCTCAGAGCGGCCGCTGCCCTCCTTTGCTTCGCGCAAGGGAACGACAGAAGAGCGTGCTCCGAGTTTGCTACGGGCTCGACCGTTCAAGCGAGTGCACTTCGAGCAGGCTGCCGGAAGGCAGGAGGTCGCGGGTGGCGATGCGCAGGGCTTCATTGAGGTCGCGGGCCTCGATCCATTGCACTGCAGCAAGCCCCGCTGCGCGGCTCTCATCCAAGCTGCAGCAGCGCGCGGGCGTCGGGCCGGGCCCCAGGCGCAGCGATTCGCCGGCCAGCTTCCAGCGCACACTGCGGCTTACGGGCGAAGGCGCGTCGACGGGTTCGTACAGCAGGGCAAGGTAGGGCATGACACGGATCTCCTGCCGGGGCGAGGGCGGAATTCAGGAGATGGTCGAAGCAGTGGGCGCGGTTTCGACAGCCTGTGTCGACACGGGGGTCGACAGCGGAAATGGCCGCAAGCGTCTTGGCCGCGCAGCAGCGAGTCGCTGCCCAGACGAACGCTGTTCATCACGCCGTGCATACGCTGCGCCGGTTCTGCCGAGAGCCGAACCCCCGAAACGAAGAGAGCTCGATCATGCTGAGACTGATGCTGTGCTGTCTGCTGCTGGCCGCCCTGACGGGGTGTGCCAAGAAGGAGGGCGTTAGTACGCCGGTGGCCGCGGTTCAGGGCATGGCCAATGCGGAGGGGCTGCTGGCCTACGAGCACAGCGTTTCGATCGAACTGCCGGCGGAGCTGCTGTCAGCGCGCATGGCGGCGCTGCGCAGCGCTTGCACGCAGAGTGTGCACGGCCGCTGCAGCCTGCTGGAGTTCACCGAGTCCGCCGGGGAGTACGCCAACGGCCGCATGCAGATGCGGCTGGTGCCCGAAGCGGTTGAGCCGATGCTCGCCGGTGCGGCCGAGGGCGGTGCAGCCACCCGCCGCAGCACGCGCGCCGAAGACCTGTCGGTGGCGGTGGCCGACAACGCGCGCGAGCGCGATCGGCTGAGCCTGCAGCAACAGCGGCTGGACGCGCTGGCGGCGCGCACGGATCTGTCGGTGGCCGAACATCTGCAGCTGGCGCGCGAGCTGTCGGCGCTGGAGGCCGAGCGGCTGTCGGCCGAGCGCACCGCCGCGCAGCAATCGCTGCGCTTGGAGACCAACCTGCTCAAGCTGGAGTTTCAGGCCAGCACGCCGAGCGGCTCGCGCTGGTCGGCACTGGGCACGGCGTTGTCAGAGTCGATGGACAATTTCGTCGATGGCCTGATCGAGGCGATCGAGGTGATCGCTTACGCCTTGCCCTATGTGCTGCTGGCGTTTCCGCTGGCGCTGCTGTGGTGGGCGCTGTGGCGCCTGGCGACGCGGGGTCTGCGGCGTGACAGGGGGTGAGAGCGCGGGCCGGCCGATGGCAGAGAAACGCGCTTGCCGTCGCTTTGAGGCCACGGTGGGCCAGGGCCCACCCTATAGCCCCAGACGTTGTCGCACTTCCGTGCACCTTCCAGCACGGCTGCGCACTGTGCCGTACCGGCCGTACCGGCCGTAGGTGTCGCCGCATAGGGTGGGCCCTGGCCCACCATGGGCGCGATGCTGGCCTCGTCCCCTCCTGTGCAGGAGGACTCGGCCCCGAAAATGCCGCTCCGGGAACACGCGCAAAGAACACGGCGATTGACGCGTCGCGCAGGCTAGCGCCCGCGCGACGCGCCGTTCCCGATCAGAAGGTCGTGGTGAACTCGATGCCCCACACCCGCGGTTCGTTGACGAAGCCGGTGAGGTTGTTGAAGTCGATGCCGCCGACCGCGACCAGCTTGTCCGTGATATTGCGGCCGAACAGGGCGACCTCGTACTTGCCGAAATCCCAGCTGTAGCCGGTGCGCAGGCCGCCTTCCAGCAGGGCTTTGCCGCGGAACTCGGCGGCCTCGTACAGGAAGAAATTGATCTCGCTGCGGTAGGCCCAGTCGGTGTAGACGAAGATCTCGTCGTCGCCCACCGGGATGCTGTAGCGGGCGGTGACGTTGGCCACGTTCTTCGGTGCCTGCGGCAGCGGGTTGCCGTAGATCGAGACCGTGCCCGCGGTGGCGCCGGCCGGGTCAAGCACGGTGCAGCCGCCGCCGCAGGGCGCGATCGCGAGGCCGCGGTCGCGGATCTCGGTCTTGTTGTGGCTGTAGCCGAAGGTCAGCAGCAGGTTGTCGGTGACATAGGCATCGAAGTCGACCTCGACGCCGCGGCCGATCGACTTCTCCGCATTGATCAGGGTGTTGAAGTTGGTGCTGCCGCCGACGGCAGTGAGCTGCTGGTCCTTCACTTCATACGCGAAGGCAGCGATGTTGAAGCGGGCGCGGCCATCCCACAGGTTGGACTTGAAGCCCAGCTCGATCGAGTCGACGGTCTCGGAATCGGCCACCGAGACCGAGTCGCCGAACAGCAGGCGGCCCTGGATGCTGGGCGCGCGGAAGCCGCGGGCGTAGCGGGCATAGACCGTACGGTCGGCATCAACGAACCAGCTCGCCGACAGGTCGCCCGAGACGTTGCTGTCGCTCGGGTTGGCGGTCAGCACGGCGGTGGCGCCGCCGCCGATCGGGCTGACCAGACGTTGTGCGCTGAAGTCCTTCTCGTCGCGGGTGAAACGCAGGCCGCCGGCCAGGCGGAAGCTCTCGCTCAGGTCGTACTCGCCCGAGGTGAACAGGGCATAGGCCCTGTTGCGCTGGTCCTGAACCGCGTAGCCGTTCTGCTCGCCGCTGAAGGTGTTGAAGTTGAAGCTGTCGATGGTGATGTCTTCATCGAACAGGAACAGGCCGGCCTGCCAGTCGAAAGCACCCCATTCGTTCGAAGCCAGGCGGAACTCCTGGGTGATCTGCCGATGCTCGGGCAGGCCGTCGGCGCTCTGCGCGTCGAAGGGAATGAAGCCGGGGCCGAAGGGCGGCGCATAGCTCGCGCCGAAGCCACCGTCGATGTCGCCGCGCGAGTAGCTGTCGACGCTCTCGTAGCCGGTCACCGAGTAGAGGGTGACGCGGCCGAGGTCGAAGGACAGACGCGCGCTGCCGCCCACGTTGCGCAGGTCCTGCTGGTTGATGCCGTCGATCGCGACCACGCTGCGGCGGAAGCCGTCCACCAGGTCGTTGGTTCCGGGCTTGAAGATGTTCGCGCGGAACAGGCGGGCGGTGCCGTCGAGATCGCGCAGGTGGACGTTGAACAAGGCGCGGCTGCTGTCGCTGGGCTCGTACAGGAACTGCGCGCGACCGGCGAACTCGCGGTAGCCCTCGTACTGGTCGCTGCGGGCGGTAAAGGCGTTGTCGACCCAGTCGCTGCGCCGCTGATACAGGCCGGAGACGCGCGCTGACCAATCCTCGCCGATGCCGCCGCCGACCGCACCTTCGGCATTCAGGGTGTCAAAGCGGCCGTAGGAGAACTGGCCATAGCCGCTGCGCTCCTGCGCCGGCTGCACCGACTCGAATTTGAGTACGCCGGCCGGCGTGTTGCGTCCGAACAGGCTGCCCTGGGGGCCGCGCAGCAGCTCCAGGCGATCAAGGTCGAACACCGGGAAGCCCTTCAGCAGCGGGTTCTCGAGCACCACTTCGTCGTAGATCAGCGAGACCGGCTGCGAGGCGTTGAGATCGAAGTCGCCGTTGCCCAGCCCGCGAATGTAGAAACGCGGAAATGCGCGGCCGAAGCTCGATTCGATGTTGAGGCTGGGCAGGCGCCCGGAAAGGAAGCGGATGTCTTCACCGCCCGAACCCAGGATGTCCAGCTTCTCGGCGCTGACCGTGGTGATCGCCAGCGGAATTTTCTGCGGATCTTCGGCGCGCCGCTGGGCGGTGACAGTGATGCTGTCGAGCTGGGCCGGGCTGGGCTCCTGCGCGAAGGCGGGCAGGGCTGCGGCCAGGGCCAGCGTCAGGGCGGCCGGACGGAAGGTGCACGGCATGTCGATATCCTCGGGAGGGGCAGGGCGGTGTCGGGGCCCGCTTTCGGGCCAGCGGATGCTGCAGGTGCACACGGGCTGGGTGCAAGCCCCGGAGTATCGACGCCCGCGCGTCGCGATCGCGTGGGGCGCTTCAGCGGCCTCTGCCGGCGTAGCGCGCGAACGGTTCATCCGGCGGCAGCGGCTTGCTGAACAGGTAGCCCTGCGCCAGTTGACACCCGCGGTCGCGCAGGAAGTCGCGCTGGCGCTCGGTTTCCACGCCCTCGGCCAGCACCTGGATACGCAGCTTGCGGCCGAGGTCGATGACCGCTTCGACCAGAAAGGCGTCACTGGTGTCGGAGTCGATGTGGGTGATGAAGCTGCGGTCGATCTTGAGCTTGTGCACCGGGAAGCGCTTCAGCGACGCCAGCGAGGAGTAGCCCGTACCGAAGTCGTCGATCGCGAGTTTCACACCGAGCGCGTGCAGTTCGCGCAGGAAGACTTCGGCGCGCTCGCCCTGCTCCATCAGCCCGCTCTCGGTGATCTCGAGTTCCAGGCGCTCGGGCGGCAGGCCGCTGTGTTCAAGCGCGCGGCGAACCCGTGCTTCCACAGGATAGCGGCCGACTTCGGCCGGCGACAGGTTGACCGCGACCGAGCCGAAGTCCCAGCCCGCATCGAGCCAGCGGCGCGCCTGCAGGCAGGCCTCCAGGGTGACCCAGTCGCCGAGCTGGTTGATCAAGCCGGTCTGCTCCAGTACCGGGATGAATTGATCGGGCCCCACGTGTGGAAACTCGGGCTGATTCAGGCGTACCAGCGCTTCCAGCCCGACCAGCTTGCCTGTGGCCACTTCGATCAGCGGCTGGTAGACGAGGCTGAACTGCTGCTCCTGCAGCGCCAGTCGCAGCCGGTGTTCGAGCTGCATGCGCTGGCGCGCCTGCTCGCCCATGGCCGGCGCGTAGCGGCGCCAGGTGTTGCCACCTTCGCGTTTGGCCTCGAACAGGGCGACCTCCAGCTTGCGCAGCAGCAGTTCGGCGTCGCAGGCGGCGTCCTCGAAGTGGATCAGGCCGAGGCTGGCCTGGGTGTAGGCCTGTTCGTCGTGAGCCAGCCGCACGGGCGGGCGCAGGCAGGCCTGCACCGCCTGCGCGAAGCGTTCGGCTTCGTCTGCGCTGGGCAGCTGTTCAAGCACGAACACGAACTCGTCGCCGCCCAGTCGGGCCAAGGTGTCGCCCGGCCGCAGCAGTGCCGCGAAGCGCAGCGCGACTTCGCGTAGCAGCTCGTCGCCATGGCTCCAGCCGGCGTTTTCGTTGACGGCGCGGAAATTGTCCAGGTCCAGCATGATCGCCGCACCGAACAGGCGCGCCCGGCGGTGCGCATCGAGCGCTGTTTGCAAACGGATCAGCAACAGGTCGCGGTTGGGCAGGCCGGTCAGCGGGTCGAAGTGGGCGATGCGGCTCAGGCGTGCGTCGGTCTCGCGCTGGCGCGTTATGTCGGTGAACAGAAGCACGCGGCTGGTGCTGTCGGCCTGGGCGGCGTCAACCCGCGCCAGCGACAGCAGCAGGGTATGCAGCTGCCCGCTGCCGTGACGCGCCAGTACTTCGCCCTGCCAGTGGCCTTCGCCCTGCAGCGCCTCACGCATCTGCCGCGCGTATTCGGGGTCACGCTCCAGATCGGCGAGCAGCGAGGCCGGCTGGCCGCACAGCCGCTGCTCGTCGCTGGCCAGAAACTCGCAGGCGGCCGGATTGGCGGAAATGATTCGGCCCCTCGCGTCCAGCAGCAGGATCCCGTCGCGACTGCTGCGCAGCGCCAGTGCTTGCTGCTCCAGATGGGCCTGCATACGCTCGCGCTGCCGGCGCAGCCGCATCAGCTGCAGGGCGTATTCGATATCGCCGGCAACCTCGGCCAGCAGCGCCTGCTGTTCGTCCTCAAGATCGAAGGGGGTATCGGAGTGCAGCACCAGCACCTGCCGCTGACCCTCATGCTCGCCCAGACAGACCAGGCTGAGCCCATGCAGGCCCGCGGCCGTGCAAGCCTCCGCCCAGAGCAGACCCGGGCGTGCGCTGACCCGGCGGCTGTGCACGCGCAACGCGGGCGGTTCGTGGGCGAGAAGCTCGAACAGGGGCGAGTCGGGGTCGGTCAGCAGGGCCTGCTGAAGCTTGGCGCTATCCACGGCATCGCCTGAGGTGCCCGCGCTGGCGAGCTCGGGGCCGACGCTGCAGCGCGAAGGCGGCGTGGCGGCGATCCAGGCCATGCGATAGCCGCCCATGCGCACCGCGGCGCGGGTGACGCGCTCGAACAGGCAGGCTTCGTCCGCACTGAACAGCAGCGCCTGATTGCAGGCGCTGAGCATGCCGTAGAGTCGACCGAGCTGGACGATGCGCTCGCTGCGGCGCACGCGCTCGGTGATGTCCCAGCTGACCCAGACCACGCGATCGGCGCCGGCCACGGCGGTCGTGCGGGCTTCGAAAATGCGCTCGCTGCCGCCCAACTGCAGGCGGTACTCGGCGAGGCCTTTGCCCTGCACCAGGGTGTCGCGCAGCAGGCCCATGAATGCGCTGGCCTGCTCCGCTGGGAACAGGTCCGCGATGCGTTGCCCCTGGACGCGCTCGGCGGGCAGGGCCAGCAGCTCGGGTCGGCTGGCATGCACGCGCAGGTAGCGCCCTTCGGCGTCGAGCAGAAAGGAGACGTCGGGTACCGAGCTGGCGAAGGCGTCCAGCTCGGCCTCGCGCGCTTCGCGCGCTGTGGTCTCGGCATCGGCCTGGCGAGTAGTACGTTGCTGCCACAGCAACAGCAGGCCGCCGCTGGCCGCGAGCAGCAGCAGGATCGCGGCGGTCAACTGTGCGAGCTGCGTGCGCGCGGCGTCCATCGCGTCGAGGGCGTTGGCTTCAAGCCCGGCCAGCGCGGCTTCAAGCCGGCGTTGCTCGCCGCGCATCGCCAGCCGCACCTGCGGGGCGGTGGCCTGCTCGCGATCGGCCAGCAGGGCATCCAGAGCTTGCAGCGAGTTCTGCAGGCGCTCGACCGAGGCGGCAGTTTCCGGGTCGGGTGGCGTGTCGCGCCACAGGCCACGCAGGGCGCCCTGACCGCGGCCGATATCGGTCGCCGTCTGCAGGGCGCGCTGCAGACTGGCGCGGACCAGATCGAGGCCGCTGCCGGTGTCGCCGGCGGCATGGCGTTCGGCGTGCAGCTGGGCCAGCAGGGTGGCCTGGCGGATGGTCGCGATCTGGTCCTGGCGAACCAGCAGCTCCGCGTGCGCACGTCGGGTGTGCTGCTGGTTCCAGGCCAGCAGCAGCATGGCCAGCATGACGATCGCGGACGTGGCCCAGATCCGGGCGATGCGCCGCCGGGTCTGTGCCGGGCTCATGGCCGGCTGCCTGCGCCAAGCACCGGACGCACGTCGGATTCGAGAAACCCGTAGGCGGCGGCAGCGCGGAGGTGCTCGGGGCTGCCCAGATAATCGGCCAGGGCGGCGTCGAGCCGCATCGCGAAGGCTTCTTCGGCCCGCGCGACCGCGTAGGCGGGGTAGCCCCGCTGCGGCGTGTCGACCAGCTGCAGCCGCAGCGCAGCGGCGCTGGACCAGTGCTGGGCCATCCAGCGCAGGCTGGGTGCCGACAAGGCCAGGGCATCCGCTTCGCCGAGGCTGAGTGCGGCCATCGCTGTGCGCGCATCGGGCAGGCGCAGCACGCTGTACGCGCCGGCCACGAACTGGCCGGGGTCCGCTGCCTCCACCGAGCCCTCGATCACGGCGAGGCGAATCGGCTCACCGGCGACCGGTAGCGGGTCGCGCAGCAGCAAGGCCGGCCCGACCGCTGCGGTCGGGCGGGTGAAGCGCACCCGAGCTGCGCGCTCTGGGGTAATGAATAGCCCGCCTGCGATCAGATCGATGCGGCCGGCTTCGAGTTCTTCCAGAAGGCTGCCAAAGTCGAGTCGGACATGCTGGGCGCTGTCCATGCCGAGGTCGTGCAGGACGTGCCGAAGCACGTCGACGGACTCGCCGCGCAGTTCGCCGTCGGCGCCCATGTAGGCGTACGGGGCTTCGAGCGCGTAACCCACCCGCAGTGGAAAGCCGCGCTGCAGGCGCTGATCGATGCTGCTGCGATCGGGTAGGACGGCCAGCAGGGCGAGCATCAGGCCGAGGCCGCCCAGGGCAAGTAGAGCTGCGAGGGCGTGCTGGCCCGTGCGATTCATCTCAGCGCCTGCGTACAAATCCACCGCGGCCTGCCGCGAACATCTTTGAACAGCGCAGCCGGCTGGGCGTGGCGTGCTCGCCTAGATGACACTTTTCCTGCAGATTCACGAAAAACTGTCATATACGATCCGGCATCATATGCACGCTGCCCGCAGCCCGCGGGCCTCATTGCGTCGCCACCATGACCCATAGCCCCGCTTCCGTCCAGACCATGCCGGGGAAATCCCGCGGCATGGATGTTCTTCGTCTCTCCATCGCAATTGGCTTCGTGCTCGCCGTGGTTGTCTACACCTGGATGGCGCACGGCCACCTGAGTCTCAGCCTGGTCGCTGCGGCCGCGTTTGGCGCCTACATGGCGATGAACATCGGCGCCAATGATGTCGCCAACAACGTCGGCCCGGCCGTGGGTGCCAAGGCAATGAGTCTGACCACCGCGATCGCGATCGCGGCACTGTTCGAGGCCGCTGGCGCGATCATTGCGGGCGGCGAGGTCGTTGGCACCATCAAGAGCGGCATTATCGAACCGTCCAAGGTCGCAGATCCGCAGACCTTCATCTGGCTGATGATGGCGGCGCTGCTGGCAGCAGCCCTGTGGCTCAACCTGGCGACTGCACTGGGTGCGCCGGTCTCGACCACCCACTCGATCGTTGGCGGTGTATTGGGTTCCGGCATTGCGGCGGCCGGCTGGAACATCGCGGATTGGGGCACGGTCGGCAACATCGCCGCTAGCTGGGTGGTCTCGCCCGTGTTCGGTGGTGTGATCGGTGCGATCTTCCTTTACGTCATCAAGCGCACGATCACGTATCAGTCAGACCTGCTGCTGGCCTCGCGCAGGATGGTTCCGGTGCTGCTGGCGGCGATGGGCCTCGCGTTCGCTTCCTACCTCGCGCTGAAGGGCCTGAACCAGTTGATGAAGGTCAGCTTCTGGCAAGCGATTGCCGCCGGTGGCGTGGTGGCCGTCGTTACCTATTTCTGGACCCGGATGCGCGTGCGTCAGAAGGCCGCGCGACTCAGCAACGACAAGGACGGCGTCAACAAGCTGTTCGGCATGCCGCTGATCTTCGCTGCGGCCCTGCTGAGCTTTGCGCACGGCTCCAACGACGTCGCCAACGCGATCGGCCCGCTCGCGGCGATCTAC
Organism: uncultured Aquimonas sp.; assembly: GCA_964586455.1. Classification (GTDB taxonomy): domain Bacteria; phylum Pseudomonadota; class Gammaproteobacteria; order Xanthomonadales; family Xanthomonadaceae; genus Aquimonas. The sequence goes on along the minus strand of CAZPHV010000001.1, from coordinate 23,738 downwards.
GACACCCTGCTGACGCAGGGCATCCATGGTCGGGCAGCCATTCCGATGTGGGTCATGTTGGTGGGTGCGCTCGGTCTGGCCGTGGGCTTGGCCCTGTACGGCCCGAAGCTGATCAAGACCGTTGGTAGCGAGATCACCGACATGGACCATATGCGCGCCTACTGCATCGCGATGGCGGCGGCGGTCACGGTGATCATCGCTTCCCAGCTCGGCCTGCCGATCAGCACCACCCACGTGACCATCGGCGCGGTGTTTGGCGTCGGCTTCCTGCGCGAGTACCTGAAGGCGAACTACGCGCGGATCATCGCCGAGATCGAGGAGCACCATCAGGACAACGGCGCCGAGCAGCACGAGGTCGAAGCCTTCCTCAAAGCGTTCGAGGCCGCCTCGCGTGCCGAAAAGGACCGCATGCTCAGAGAGCTGAAGGCGGCCGGCAAGCGCGGTGAAGCCGCGATCTCGAAAGCCGAGCGCAAGGGCCTGCGCAAGATCTACCGCAAGGATCTGGTCAAGCGCACGATCATGATGCGGGTGATCGCTGCATGGATCATCACGGTGCCAGCCACCGCCGTGCTGTCGGCGATCATCTTCTTCACCATCCGCGGCATGCTGCTGCCGGCCTGATGGACCCTTCGGGCGCGCAGCTGCCTCTGCACTGCCGCGCCTTCGGCGATCCTGCGGCCGAGCCCGTGCTCCTTGTGCACGGGCTCGGCTCCACCGGAGCGGATTGGGCCTTTCAGATCGAAGCCCTCGCGGCGCGCTTCCGGGTGCTGGTGCCCGACCTGCCGGGCGCGGGCCGCAGCCTGCCGCCGCGGCGGCATGCGATCGCCGACTACGCCGAGCGTCTGCAGGCGCTGCTGGACGCGCTGGAAGTGCAGCGCTGTCATGTCGTCGGCTTTTCGCTGGGCGGCGCGGTCGCGCTGGAACTCGCCCTGCAGGCCCCTGGTCGCGTGCAGCGTCTGGCGACGATCAACAGCCTGCCGAGCTATCGGCCTGACAGCATGCGCAAGCGACTTGAACTGCACGGGCAGCTCGGCCTGGTGCGCGCGCTGGGTCTGCGCCGCGCGGCCGGCCTGGTCGGGCGGCGACTGTTTCCGCATCCGCACCAGCTGGCGATGCGCGATCGTGTGCAGGCCGTGCTCGGCGCTTACCCGAAGGATGTCTACCTGGCCCAGGCGAGAGCGCTGGCGGCCTGGTGCGCGCTGCAGCGTCTTGCGGCTTTGCAGTCGCCGATGCTGATGCTGTGTGCCGAGCACGACTACACGCCTTTGGCCGAAAAGCAGGCCTGGGCGCAGCAGATGGGCGCCGAACTGAGGGTGGTGCGCGGCTCGCGCCACGGCACACCCTTCGATGCGATCACCGCCACCAATGCCGCGCTGCTGGCCTTCCTCAGTGACCTGCCACTGCCTGCAGATCTGTCGACGGATGCCCCCAATCATGCCCCCACGGCGCCGCCCCAAGTGCTGGCGGCGCTGGAGAACTGAGGCAGTCACCTCGCCGTGCATGCGGAGTTTCTGAAAGCCGCATCGCGAGCAATACCGCCATTTGACGCAAAGCCGCGACCCGCTTGGCGAATGCTGCGCGCACAAAAAACCCCGCGCGGGGCGGGGTCTTGGGATCCAGTGGTGCCGAAGGGGGGACTCGAACCCCCACTCTGTCGCCAGAAACGGATTTTGAGTCCGCCGCGTCTACCGATTCCGCCACTTCGGCCTGGATGCCGTGTCCGTTCGCTGCTGCCAAGGTCTGCAGTCGAACGGGCGCGGAGTATAGCAGCGGGCCGGGCCTGCGCGGCCAGCGCCTCATGCGATCGTAGGTTCCGAAGCAGGGGCCGATTGGTTTGCGCGTTCTGTCCGCCGAGCCTGGCGCGCCTGCCCAACAATCGTGCAATGGCTTGTGTCCGCTAACTGCGTTCGGGGTCCATATGCTGGCGCAGCCAGTCGGCGAAGGCGTCGGCGTCCATCGCGCCGATCGAAAGATCGAGCAGGGTCAGCAACCAGTCGGCTTCGCTGGCGGTCAGGCGCCAGCCGTTCAGACGCAGGAAGAGCTCGGTGCAGAGCAGGGCGAGCCGGCGGTTGCCATCGCGGAAGGGTTTGGCGGTGCACAGGCTGTGGCCATAGCACGCGGCGAGGCCTGCGCAGTCGGGCTCAGGGCCGAACTCGCCGCCCAGCGTCGCCAGCTCATGAGGTGCGCCCAGCGCGGCGTCGAGGGCATCGGCATCACGCAGGCCGGGCGTACCGCCGTGTGTTTCCAGCAACTCCATCTGCAGGGTCAGTACGACCCTACGATCCAGCCATATCCAGTCCCTCATGGGGGTGTGCCTGGTGGACTGTCGAGCGCTGAGGTGCGAGTCGAAAACTCGCCAGTGCGAGGACAGCTTTCCGACGTCTTGCAGGCCGAGCGGGCGCTCTTCGTCGACGGCGTGCGTGGCGTGGACTGCGGAGGCGCGCCTGCAGCCGGGCCAACCGGCCTCCGGCAGGCTGTCAGGCCGCTGTGCTTCACTTGGCGAGCTCCTGCAGCAGCGCGTGGCGTTCGTGCATCAGCGCATGGGCGACGTTCATCTGTTCGCCGTGGGCGGGGTTGTGGCCGGACAGGCGCATTCCGTCGGGTGTTTCCACCAGATACACCGCGTCGCCGCGACCCAGCTTCAGTCGATCAAGCGCGCTCTGCGGCAGGACCACCGCCAACGATCTGCCGATCGGGACCAAGCGCAGCGTGTGCATGGGAGCTCCTGACTTGAACGGGGGAGTAGGCGCGCCGCTGGCCATCCGCAAGGGCGTGCAAGTGCCGGGCCGGAAGCGGGTCAGTGAGCTGTGCCGCGGTTGCTACAATCGCACGCCGCTGCACGCGGTCTTGCCGCCGGCTGTTAAAGTCCGGGGTCCTCTCGATCCACGTGTGTTGGCCCATGCCCGAGCGCGTACTGCTCCAACTCGACTCGCAGGGCAACCCGACCTGGCTGGACCCTGCCCAGAGATCGTCTGCCCCGCGCGCGGGCTGGCCGACGACGGGCACCGAGCTGGTCCTGCTGCTGCCGGCTGAGCAAGTGCTGTTGACGCAGGCACCGCGGGTGGCGCGCAGCGAGGGGCTGCTTCGCCAGGCCCTGCCGTTCGCGGTGGAGGATCGACTGGCGACGCCGGTCGAGCAGCTGCATTTCGCGTTTTCCGGCCGCGGCGATCCCCTGGATCTGGCCGTGGTTGATGCCGGCCTGCTGCGTGAGCGACTGGCCCAATTGGAAGCGCAGGGTCTGCGCGCGGTCGCCGCCTTCAGCGAGGCCAGCCTGCTGCCTTCGGCGAAGCCGGGAGAAGGCTTGCTGGTGTTGGCCGGCGATCGCGTGTTTGTTCGCGGCGCCCAGGGTGCGTGGCTGTGCGAGCGCGCGGACTTGCTGCCGGAGCTGCTCGCACTGTTCGAGGCCGTCGGCGGCATGCCCGATTCGGTATCGGTGATCTGCTGCGGGGGCGCTGTCGGCGCCCTGCCTGCCGCGCTCGCTGCGCGCGCCGAGCGCGCGCCTGCACTGCTGCGTCTGCTGGCGGATCAGGGCGCGGCCGCGGCTGCGCCCGATTTGCTGCAGGGGCCCTTCGCGGTGCGTCTGCGGGGCGATGCGCTGCCGTGGCTGAAGCGTGCCGCGGGGATCGCCGGTGTCGCCGTGGCCTTGGCCTTCTCGCAGGCGATCGTAGAGCGCCAGCAGCTGAGCGCGCGGATCGAGGCGCAACGCGCCGAGATGGGCACGCTGCTACGCCAGGCGCTGCCCGGCATCAGTACCGTGGTCGACCCGCGCGCGCAGCTGGAGATCGAATACACGCGGCTCATGCGCGGCGCTGGCGGCGACGATGCGCTGGCCCTTCTGGCGCGGATCGCGCCCAGCATCGCCGGCAGCTCGCGCTACACGTTGGAGTCCATCGATTACCGCAACGGCGCACTCGACCTGACCCTGCGGGCTCCGGATGTAGCCACGCTCGATGGTCTGCGCGAGTCGCTTGCCGGGCTGGGTCTGGCCGCCGAGCTGACGTCAGCGACACCGGGCCAGGGCGGCGTCGAAGGGCGCATCAGCCTGCGCGGGGCCCGCTCATGAAGACCTGGTGGCAAGGTCTCTCCGAGCGTGATCGTCGGGTGCTGTCGGTCGGCGGCGTCAGTGCGGCCCTGTTGCTGCTGTATGCCTTGGCCTGGCTGCCGCTGGAGCGTTCGCGCGAAGCCTTGCGCGTGCAGGCCGCCGCGCTCGACGCCAGCTATCGCTGGATGCAGGCGGCGGCACCCGAAGTGCAACGGCTGCGCGCCGGCGACGGTGCGGGAATGTCCCTGGACGGCCGTTCGTTGCTGGCGCGTGCCGATGCGGGTGCGCGCGAGTCCGGCGTGGGCACCGCGCTGCTGCGCGTCGAGCCGGTCGCAGAAGGGCAGGTGCGTATGGTCTTCCAACAGGTCGGGTTCGATGCGCTGATGGGCTGGCTGGAACAGTTCTCACGCAGCCAGGGCTTGCGCGTCACCGAGTTCAACGTGCAGACCACCGGGGCTTCCGGGCAGGTCGACGCGCGCATCGGGCTGGAGGAGCGGCGATGAGTCTCTACCTCTCGATGTCTGCGGCGATCTCGAACGGGGCGAGGCATCTCCGCTGTGCGTCTTCGTGTTGTTGCGACCGACAGACGCATCCGGGTGCGCGGTTTCGGCGGGCCGGGGCCCACCCTATGCCGGTGTCGCGAGCGACGCTCTTTTCCCACCATTCATTGCTTGCTGCAGGGTGCTGTCGATGAAGCTTGTGTTCCGCCTGTTCGTGTTCGGGCTCGTGCTGATCCTGATTCTGGGTCTTGTGGCCGCCTTCCTGCCGGCCTCGACCGCGCTCGGCCTGGTGCAGGACCGCATGCGGGACGTGCGCATGGAGGGGGTCTCGGGCAGCGTCTGGAACGGCCGCGCAGACGCGCTGAGCGTGCGTGAACGACCACTCGGAGCCTTTACCTGGAAGCTCTCGCCCTGGGCGCTGTTCTCAAAACGTGTGGATGCCGACATCACCCTCGACGGCCCCGAGCTGAAGGCTGCCGGCTTCGTCAGCCTGAGCGGCCCCGGCAGCCTGCAGCTGCGAGGCATGCAGGCCAGCATCGACGCGCAGCGCCTGCAGGGCGTGCTCGACGTGCCGGCGCTGGTCCTCAAGGGTCGCGTCGAGTTCGATCTGCGCGAGTTGATCGTGGATCAATACTTCCCAGCAAAGGTCGAAGGCAGCGCGGTGTGGCGCGAGGCCATGGTCGGCGGTAGCGCCGATGCGCGTCTGGGCGATATCCGTGCCGACTTCGCCACCCAAGGCGTCGGTACGATCGCCGGCACCGTCACCGATTCCGGCGGCCCCCTGATGATCGAAGGCGGGCGATTCTCGGCCGGGATGCAGGGCGTGAACGCTGAAGCGACTTTGCGCGCACGCGACGGCGATGCCGCCGTGCTGCGCGCGCTGCAGTACATCGGCCAGCCGCAGGAAGACGGCAGTGCGCGGCTGGAAGTCCGCGGCCAACTCAACCGGGTGGGCGGATGAGCGCTGTGACGCCCGAATTTCTGGACCACGCGCTGGCAGTCGCGCAGCGCGCCGCGGCTGCGGCCGCGGATGTCATCCGACATTACTATCGCGGTCAATTCGAAGTGGTCACCAAGGCCGACGAGTCGCCGGTGACCCGGGCCGACATCGAAAGCGAGCAGGCGATCCGTCGCGTGCTGACCGAGGCGTTTCCCGATCACGCCATTTACGGTGAAGAAGAGGGCACCACCGGCAGTGGCGACTGGCTGTGGCTGGTGGATCCGATCGATGGCACCAAGAGCTTTGTGCGCGGCTATCCGATGTTCAGCACCCAGATCGCGCTGATGCATCGCGGCGAGCTGGTGCTGGGCGTGTCGTCGGCGCCGGCGTTCAATGAGGTGGCCTGGGCGCGGATTGGCGGCGGCGCCTTTCTGGATGGCATACCGATCCGGCTGGCTGCGCCGCAGCCGCTGGAGCGCAGCGCGCTGTCGACCGGCAACCTCAAGACCCTCGCCGCCGCCCCCGGATGGAACGCGCTGGCGGGCCTGGTGCGCCGCGCCAGCCGCACCCGCGGCTACGGCGATTTCTATCACTACCACCTGTTGGCGCGGGGCGGTATTGATCTGGTGATCGAGTCGGACGTGAACATTCTCGACATCGCTGCGCTGGCGGTGATCGTGCGCGAGGCCGGCGGCGTGTTCACCGACCTGGACGGTGCCGAGCTCTCGCTGGCAACGACCACCGTGCTGGCCGGAAATGCCGAGTTGCATGATGAAGCGCGGGCCGCCTTTCGCGACTGGCGAGGCCACGGCGCATGAGTGCGATCAAACCGCCGCCGCAGCTGCCGACGATTCATGCCGTGCACGAGCTCGACTACGGCGGTCGTTTCCAGGTCGAACAGCTTGAGCTCGAATTCAGCAATGGTGCGCGCCGACGATTCGAGCGCAGCAAACCGCGCGGACGCGGTGCAGTCATCGTCGTCGCGATGCAGGACGCCAACACCCTGCTGCTGGTCCGGGAGTACGCAGCCGGCCCGCACCGTTACGAGCTGGGTCTGGTCAAGGGGCGCATCGACCCGGGTGAGGACGCCGAAACCGCTGCCAATCGAGAGCTCAAGGAAGAGGCCGGCTTCGGCGCACGTCGGCTGACGGTGCTGCGCGAACTGACCCTCGCGCCGACCTATTTCACCCACGCGACCACCCTGGTGCTGGCGGAAGACCTCTACCCCGAGCAGCTCGAGGGCGACGAGCCCGAGCCGCTGGAGGTGATTCCGTGGCCGCTGGAGCGCCTGCACGAGCTGATGCTGCGCGAGGACTGCTCGGAAGGGCGCTCGCTGGCCGCGATGTTCATCGCTCGCGAATATCTGCAGCGGCGGGGAGCGCCATGAGTGCGCCTGTCTTCCTTCTGGATACGGCCGCGCGCGAGGCCGTACTTGCGATCGCGCGGCGCGCAGGCGATGCGATTCTCGAAGTCTACGCGCGCGACTTCGAAGTCGAAGCCAAGGCCGACCGCAGCCCCCTGACCGAAGCAGACCTGGCGGCGCATGTCCTGATCCGCGATGGGCTGAAGATGCTGGCGCCCGGCGTGCCATTGCTGAGCGAGGAGTCCGCCCCCGTGGACCTGCTTCAGCGCCGCAGCTGGCAGCGCTACTGGCTGGTCGATCCGCTCGACGGCACCCGCGAATTCGTGAAGCGCAACGGCGAGTTCACCGTCAACATCGCCCTGATCGAGAACGCTCGGCCGGTGTTCGGCGTGGTCTACGCGCCGGTGCTCGATGCGCTGTACTGGGCCGAGGCGGGTCAGGGCTGCTGGCTGCGATCGCCCGAGGGCGAGGACATTCAGCTCAGCGCACAGCGCCCGGCACCGCGCCCCCTGCGGGTGGCGGTGTCGCGTTCGCATCTCGACCCGAACAGCGCGGCGATGATCCAGCACCTGCAGCAACCGCTGCAGATACCGCTGGGCAGCTCGCTGAAGTTCTGCCGGCTTGCCGAGGGGCAGGTGGACCTGTACCCGCGCTTTGGCCCCACCGGCGAGTGGGACACCGCAGCCGGTCAATGCGTGCTGGAAGAAGCCGGCGGTGCGGTACTGGATCTCGATGGCCAGCCGCTGCGCTACAACCAGCGCGAGAGCCTGATCAATCCAGATTTCATTGCGCTGGGTGACGTCGATCTGCCTTGGCGCGAGTGGCTGTAGGTGTAGGGGCTCAAGCGTGGAGGCGACTGTATTTGGCCAAGTGACTTCTTCTTTCCCCTATCCCGTTTGGGTTTGGGATTCGGGCCTGAGTGAGTACTGCCGTGAGCGGCTACCCCTCTCCCCCGCCCCTCGCCCACAAGGGGAGAGGGGAGTAACTGAGGCATCTGCAACCGCTGCCCGATCTCCTGCGCTCTCGTGAGGCGTTTTTCGTCAACGCAGGCGGGCCTCGCTCTCGTAGTGGGAAGCGAGGTCGAGCGTTGCTTGGCCCTCAGTGGAAGTCGACGCCCGCGCGAAGCGAACGCAGGTTGAGAAGAGCGGCAAAGCGCCGCGACTCACTACGAGCAAACACCGACAACGAGCCTTGAACCCATGCCCGCTCCCATCCCCACCCACGCCGATCCGGTCGAGCGCCTGCGCGCGATCATGGCCCAGCTGCGCAACCCCGACGGCGGCTGTCCTTGGGATCTCAAGCAGGACTTCCGCACGATCGCGCCCTGTACGATCGAGGAGGCCTACGAGGTCGCAGATGCGATCGACCGCGGCGACTTCGACGAGCTGCGCGACGAACTCGGCGACCTGCTGCTGCAGGTGGTCTTCCATGCGCGCATGGCAGAAGAGCAGGGCCGCTTCGCCTTTGCCGACGTTGCCGAGGCCATCTGCGACAAACTGATCCGCAGGCATCCGCACGTGTACGGCGACGCCAGCGCCGATGAGGCCGATGCCGCGCTCGCGCAGTGGGACGCGCAGAAGCGCGCCGAGCGCACGGCCAAGGGCGACACCGACAGCAGTGCACTGGCCGGGCTGACGCGCGGACTGCCCGAGTGGGCGCGCGCACTCAAGCTGCAGAAGCGAGGCGCGTCGGTCGGCTTCGACTGGCCGGATGCCGAGCCGGTGATCGCCAAGCTCCACGAGGAGCTAGAGGAGGTCCGCGCCGAACTCGCCAAAGGTCGTGGTCACGAGGCGCTGGAAGACGAGATCGGCGACGTGCTGTTTGTCGCCCTGAACCTGGCCCGCAAAGCCAAGGTCGATGCCGGAAGCGCGCTGCGCCGGGCCAACCTGAAGTACGAGCGTCGTTTCCGGCGCATGGAGGCAATTGCAGCCGAGCGCGGCACCACGCTGGAAGCGCTGGGGCTGGCTGAGCAGGAGGCGCTTTGGGACGCCACGAAGGCAGAGGGCTTGTAGCTCGAAATCGGGATTGGGGATTCGGGATTGGAAAAATCGGCGCGCGACTGCGCTGGCCTCAAGCCCCCCGAATAGGGTGGGCCCTGGCCCACCATGGGCTTGGCCCTGCCCCGGTCCCGGAGCCCTCTGGAGGGCGATAGCAGCTCACGATGCGGTAGCTCCTCACAAGCATGCTTCGTGAGCCAGCGGCGCTTCCAATGCCACAAATGCAGAAGGCCACCTTGCGGTGGGCTTCTGCATTTCAGCGTGTCGATTCCGAAGCGTCGCGGACCGCTCAGGCCGCTGCGGCGGAGGCCTTGCGCGGACCTTCCAGCAGCGCGCGGCGCACGCCGGCCACCACCAGATCGACCTCCGCGCTGGTGATGCCGAAGTGCGGGGTAAAGCGCAGCGAATTGACACCGCCATGGATCACACCGAGGCCGTGATCACGCATGTATTCCTCGGTGCTTCCGCTGCCGTAGCACTTGAAGTCATCGGACAGCTCACAGGAGAACAGCAGACCGGTGCCCTGAACCTTGGTGATCAGTCCGCCGAGTTCCGCGCGCAGCTTCTCGAGCTTTTCCAGGAACTCACGCCCCTTCGCCACGATGTTGGTGCGCACCTCGTCGGTGAGCATCGCGAGCGTCGCGCAGGCCACGTCCATTGCGCGAGGATTGGTAGTCATGGTGTTGCCGTAGATGCCCTTGCGATACAGGCCGGCGGCGCGCGCATTCACCGCCAATACGCTCAAGGGGTACTGACCGGCGTTCAGCGCCTTGGAATAGGTCTCCATGTCTGGCGCTTCAAAACCCTCGAAGCCCGGGTAGTCGACGATCGACAGCACGCCGTGGGCGCGCAGGCCGGCCTGGATCGAATCAACCAGCAGGAGGGTGCCATGCGCCTTGGTGAGCTCGCGGGCGGCGGCATAGAACTCTGGCGTGACCTGGCGACCGGGGTCGCCTTCACCCATCACGGGCTCAAGGAACATGGCCTCGATGTACCAGCCCTGCGTGTCGGCCTCGGCAAACACCGCGCGCAGCTCTTCGACCGAATAAGGCGTGATCGTGATCAGCTGCGGCTCGTGGTGCTTCCAGCTGGCGAGGTGTTTGGCATAGGTCGGGCGGGTGCTGTCGGAGTACAGCATCGGCAGCTCGGTGCGGCCGTGGAAGGCGCCCTTGACCGCGATCCGCTTGACCCGCTTGCCGGCGTGACGGCCATTCGCGTCGGTGTGCAGCTTGGTGTTCACGTCGGCGATGCGGCCGGCCAGCGAGACCGACTCCGACCCAGAGTTCAGGCACAGGAACCTGTCGTAGGGGCAGCCACCGCGGCGATGCCCGACCTCGCGCTTCAGCGCGTTGGCCAGCCGAAGCTGCGACAGGTTCGCCGTCATGATGTTGGCCATCACCTGCGGTTGTGCCATGGCGTCCAACACGGGCTTGGGCGTGTGGCCGAAGCCGAGCATGCCGTAGCCGCCCGAGTCGTGCAGCACGGCACCTTTCAGCGTGATCACCCAGGGCCCGCGTGCAGTCAGGGCGACGTAGGGGTTGATCGCATCGTCGGCGTAGAAGTTGACGTAGTCGGACTGGATGGCAGCGAGCTGGTCAGCTTCTTCGGCACGCAGCAGAGCCTCGAACTCGCCACCGCGCAGGGTCTCGAAGACTGCAACAGCAGCGTCGACGGCTTCGACAAGCTCCGGAAACTGCGCGCCGAAGCGCTCGATGGTGCCCTCGTCGAGGCCAGTGCAGCGGGCGGCGCCGCCGTAGTTGCGCAGGGGCTTCAGGCGTTCGATCAAGTTCGGCGTGGCGGTGTTCATCTGGCTGGTTCTCCCCGTTGGAAGGGCGGATGCGCAGCGCTCGCGCAGTCAAGGCCCAATAAAAACAAAAGCTTAGGCCGATAGTATCACCCGGCATAAGGGGCGCGTAAGCCGGTGGCTCGGGCGTGGGGCTGTGTCACCCCGTGTCGCTGGGCAGAATTTCCAGCCGAATCAGGGGGTTCCGCGCTCGTCTTGCGAAGGCTTCCCGAATTGCGCGCCAGGGAGCACAGGATGTGCCGCGCGGCTTCGCCCGCTCGGTTCGCAGATCGGGCAGGCAAGCGCCCGCGTCGGCGAGTTCCGACGCGGGCGCCTTGCATCAGTTCTCGGGCGTCTCGAAGCCGTTGGCGAACAGCTGCAGCGGCAGGCTCTGCGCGCTGGCGCTGTTGTTGTCCGGATCCAGATCGCGACTGAACCCGGCCGGGTCCAGCGCAAGGCTGGCGCTGGCAGTGACCTGGGCGGGCGGCACCTCTCCAAGGCTGCCGACCAGCTCGATCTGCAGGCTCGCGCCGACAGCCAGGGTCGCGATCTGCAGGTCGATCGCACCGCTACCGCCGGGGGCGGGGCAGGGCGCGCCGGTGCAGGTCCAACTCAGGTTCTGCAGGCCGGCGGGCGCGGGCGCCTGCAGTCGCAGCGCGTAGGCGAGATCCGGTCCGGTGTTCTGCACGTTGATGCGGAAGCGAAGGCTGTCCTCGGGCAGGTAAAGTGGGTCCAGCGCGACCAAAGTGATGCTTGGATCGGCGGGCGACAGCAGACGCAGCGTGTCGCTGTCACTGCTGTTGCCGAAGTCGGCATTGCTCGAAGTGAAGCTGGCCGTGATCGCGTAGTCGCCGACCGTGACCCCCGGGCCGAACTCGATGCTGCAGCTCTGCATGCCCTCCGCGCTGACCGGCGCCGAGCAGGCAAGGGTGCTCGCGCCATTCACTGCCGCGACCGAGTACGTGCCCGAGGGTGCGCCGCCGTTTTCTTCGACGACATCAAGGAGGGCGCCGAAGGCAACCGTTACCGCGCGATCGCGCGGGCTGGTGACCGGATCCAGCGTCAGCGCGGTGCGGAACGGCGGCTGGATCTGCAGCGCGTAGGCGCGCGACTCGTTGAACGGCCCGCCCAGCGCGGCGCTGCTGCTGTCGCTGACGCTCACAGTGAAGCTGAAGCTGCCGAACTCGGTCGGCGTGCCGGACAGCAGGCCATTGCCGCCCAGGCTAAGACCTGGCGGTAGTGTCCCACTCGTCCTGCTGAAGGTCAGCGGCAGGGTCGCACCGGTGGCTGCCGTGTCGAACAACTGGCTGTAGGCCACCCCGATCTGACCGTCCGGAAGGCTAGCTGGCTGCAGGCGCAGGTCGGGCTTCACCTGGATGCTGGCGTTGCCGAAGCTCTCGGCAAAGCCCGGCGCGCCGTTGTAGCGTGCGCGCAGGGTCCGTGGTCCGACTGCGCTGGCTGTAAGAATGCAGCTGCCGGCGCCGGCTTGGAGGTTGGCCTCGCAGCTGTGGCCTTGGTCGTCGCGTATTAGAACCTCGCCCACGACACTCCCTTCAGAGGCGCTGACAACGACGTTGGCGGCGTAGGTTGTTCCGATCATGATCGGCTGGCCTTGGACGCTGCCGAAGCTGATGCTCGTCGCAAGGCTCACGTACGCGTAGGCGGCACCGGCAAGCACTTGACCTTCAATCACCGTGCCCGGCGCAGTCACGCCCGCAATATTGCCGCCGAGGGCCAGCGCGGTGCCGAATTGGTCCTCGCGGGCGCCGCCTTCTGCCAGCAGTCGCTGCCGGCGCAGCCATTGCCCATCGTCGAGCAGAAACAGCTCGGCGCTGCCGCGAAGATTGTCGCCCGCGACGTTGTCAGACGGAGCTCCGACCAGCAGTCGCGGGCCAGCCAGGCGCACTTCGGAGCCGAACTGAGCGCCTGCGGATACGTCGGGACTCTCAAGTTCGGACTGGGCCTGCCAAATCGACTGGGAGCGGATCCAGCTCAACACGAGGCCCGCATTGATCGGGCCGTCGCTTTCAGCGCCGGGCGCACCCGCCACCGCCACTTCGCCGTCAATGTCGACGGACCAACCAAGCCGATCGCCCTCTGCCGGAGAGGCTCGCTGAAGGGTCGACTCGATCGTCCAGCTCGAACCACTCCGTCGCCAGATGTAGGCAGCGCCCTGGTCGTTGGCCGCGCCATCGCGACCTGGGGCGCCGGCGATCAACGTGTCTCCAGACAGTGCGACTGACAGGCCCAGACGGTCGTTGGAATTGCCATTGGGGAGCGTCAGTCGCTGTTGTTGAGTCCAGCTGCTGCCGCTGCGGGTGAATACATAAACTGCGCCGCGCGACTGGCTGTAGCCGATCGCGCCAACGGCGAGCGTGTTGCCCTCGATCGCAACGGCATCGCCAAAGCGTGCGTTGCCTGAGGGGTCTGCCGCTCTCAGAATCGCTTCGAGGTTCCAGGTGTGGCCTGTTCGCACGAACACATACGCTGTACCGCTCGCGCTCAGTCGATCCGGCGCCCCTACCACCATCAAATCGCCGGACTGCGCCACTGCGTCGCCGAAGAAGTCACTGGCACTGCCCTCGGGAGAAATGACTCGCGCCTGCAGGTTCCACTCCGATCCGGTGCGCAAGTAGACGTCGACTAGGGGATCAGGAAAGGCACCAGGCGCGCCGATCACCAGGGTGTCGCCCGAACCGCTCGCGCTCAGGCCATAGGCTTCGAACAGACCGTAATCGGGATCAATGAGTCGAGTGGGCGAGGGCAGCGACTGCGCTCCCACGAGCATTGGCAGGGCGGCGAACGACAACAGTATCGGCGTGATCAGACAAACGGCGAGCGGGGCGCGAAGTTTCACGGCAAGTCTCCAGAAGCCGGAAAGGCAGTCGTCGGGTGCAAGCCATATGCCGTCATCAGATCAGCGGCTGGAGTCTCGGTGGCGATGAGGCGAGCATCACAATGCGGGGCGCGGCGCAGTTCCAATCCCGGCTAGCGCCATCGATTTGTCGCTACCGCCGCGCGCCCCGATAATGCGCGGCTGCGCGCCACCCGGCACCTACCCGGACCTCCCGTGAAGAAAACCGACTTCGATTTCGAGCTGCCGCCTGAACTGATCGCGCAGGCCCCGCTGCCCGAGCGCTCGGCCAGTCGCCTGTTGCATCTGCGGGCGGACGGCACGCGCGCGGATCGGTATGTGCGCGACCTGCCCGAGCTGCTGCAGCCGGGCGATCTGCTGGTGTTCAACGACACCCGGGTGATTCCGGCGCGTCTGTTCGGGCGCAAGGACAGCGGTGGGCGGGTCGAGATTCTGATCGAGCGCCTGACCAGCAGCCACGAAGCCCGCGCCCAGCTCGGCGTCAGCAAGTCGCCGAGGGCCGGCACCCGCATCGTGCTGGATGCCGGCGGCGAGTTCGAGGTGCTGGGCCGCGACGGCGAGTTCTACCTGCTGCGCCTGCTGGGCGATGAAGCGATGGAAAAGCTGCTGCTGCGCGCGGGCCGCCTGCCGCTGCCGCCCTACATCCAGCGCGAGCCCGGCGCTGACGACGCCGAGCGCTATCAGACCGTGTTCTCGAAGCATGTCGGCGCGGTCGCGGCACCCACGGCAGGCCTGCACTTCGACGAAACCCTGCTCGCGCAGTTGAGCGCACGCGGCGTGCGGTTCGGCCACATCACCCTGCACGTCGGCGCCGGCACCTTCCAGCCGATGCGCGCCGAGAGCGTGCACGAGCACCGCATGCACAGCGAGTGGCTGAATGTCGGCGCCGAACTGGTCGAACAGATCCGCCGCACCCGCGCCGCCGGTCACCGCGTCATCGCCGTCGGCACCACCGTGGTGCGCGCGCTGGAGACGGCGATGCGCGAGGGCGAACTGCAGCCCTTCGCCGGCGACACCCAGATCTTCATCTTCCCCGGCTACCGCATCCGCTCGGTCGACGCCCTGATCACCAACTTCCACCTGCCGCAGTCAACGCTGCTGATGCTGGTCTCGGCCCTGAGCGGCCGCGAGCGCATCCTCGATGCGTATCGTTATGCGGTGGAGCAGCGCTATCGCTTCTTCTCGTATGGCGATGCCATGCTGCTTGAGCCGGCGGCTCAAGCAGCCGGGATTCGGGATTCGGGATTGGGGATTCGCCAGGAGCAAACCCCCGATCCCTGAGGCATCCGGTGGCTCTCTGCGCCCGAACGGGCGAGGAAGCACAAGCTCGCCGCCACCCGCTGTTGCGAATCCCGAATCCCCAATCCCGAATCCCGGCCTTCCAATGTCCCGTCTCCAGTTCACCCTGTCCACCACCGACGGCGCTGCGCGCCGCGGGCGTCTTACCTTTCCGCGCGGCACGGTGGAAACGCCTGCGTTCATGCCGGTCGGCACCTACGGCACGGTCAAGGCCATGTTTCCCGAAGACCTGCGCGCGCTCGGCGCGGAGATCATTCTGGGCAATACCTTTCACCTGTACCTGCGACCCGGGCTTGAGGTGATCCGTGCGCACGAGGGCCTGCACGGGTTCGCGCGCTGGGACGGGCCGATCCTGACCGACTCCGGGGGCTTCCAGGTGTTCTCGCTGGCGCACCGCCGCAAGATCACCGAAGAGGGCGTGACCTTCGCTTCTCCGGTGGACGGCAGCAAGGTGTTCCTGAGCCCCGAGGTGTCGATGGAGATCCAGCGCGTGCTGGATTCCGACATCGTGATGATCTTCGACGAGTGCACGCCGTACCCGGCCACCGAGAAGCAGGCAGCGACGTCGATGCAGCTGTCGATGCGCTGGGCCGAGCGCTCGAAGCGCGCGCACGAGGAAAACGACGCTGCGCTGTTCGGCATCGTGCAGGGCGGGGTGTACCACGATCTGCGCACCGCTTCGGCGCGCGGGCTGATCGACATTGGCTTCGACGGCTACGCGGTCGGTGGCCTCGCGGTGGGGGAGCCCGAGGCCGAACGCAACGCCATGCTCGAACACACCTGCCCTCAGCTGCCGGCCGATCGCCCGCGCTATCTGATGGGGGTGGGCCGGCCGGAGGACATCGTCGAAGCGGTGGCCCGCGGCATCGACATGTTCGACTGCGTGATGCCCACGCGCAACGCGCGCAACGGCCACTACTTCACCCGACACGGCGCAGTGCGTATCCGCAACGCGAAGTACGAAAAGGACATCCGCCCGATCGAGGAAGGGTGCGGCTGCTACGCCTGCTCGCGCGGCTTTTCGCGCGCCTACCTTAGGCACCTTGAGCGCTGTAACGAGATTCTGGGCGCGATGCTGGCCACCCAGCACAACCTTTTCCACTACCAGGCCTTGATGCGCGATATCCGCGCCGCCATAGACGCGGGGCGGTTCGAGGACTTCCGGGCCGAGTTCCATCGCCAGCGGCAGGTGCCGG
This sequence comes from uncultured Aquimonas sp., assembly GCA_964586455.1. Lineage (GTDB taxonomy): Bacteria > Pseudomonadota > Gammaproteobacteria > Xanthomonadales > Xanthomonadaceae > Aquimonas. The sequence continues at coordinate 7,743 of CAZPHV010000001.1, read as the reverse complement.
CTCCGGAGTAATTCCGGGCTGAACCGGCGCGCGTGGCATAATCCGCGGCTTTGCAGCGGCCAGGACGGCCAACGCAGCCCACTTCCTGCCAACGGAGCGCATCGCCCCATGGACTTCCTGATTTCCCCCGCGTTTGCCCAGGCTGCCGCTCAGCAGCCCTCGCCCTGGTCGCCGCTGATCATGCTCGCGATCTTTTTCGCGGTGTTCTTCTTCCTGGTGATCCGCCCGCAGATGAAGCGCGCCAAGGAGCACCGTTCGATGGTTTCCGCCCTGGCCAAGGGCGATGAGGTCATCACCACCGGCGGCATGGCCGGCCGCATCGACGACGTCAGCGAGAGCTTCATCACCGTCGAAATTGCCGACGGCGTGCGCGTGAAGGTGCAGAAGCAGGCCGTCACCGTGGTCCTGCCCAAGGGCACCCTGAAGTCCGCTTGACGGCAGGTTTCATCGCCGCCCATTCCATCTGGCCGCGCTGCGCGCGGCCCTCCCGGGTGACCCCCCATGCTTGATTTTCCTCGCTGGAAGTACGCGCTGGTCGCGCTCGTACTGCTGTTCGCGATCTTCTATTCGTTGCCCAATCTGTATCCGAATGACCCTGCCATCCAGGTCAGTGCCAACCGTGGCTCTACTGTGGACACGGCCCTGGTTGAGCGCGTTCGCGGTGTGTTGGAGGCCCAACAGCTGTCGCCCAAGTCGTTCGAGCAGCGCGAGGGCCAAGGCGCGACACCCGCCAGCGTGCTGATTCGTCTGCCGTCTCCTGAGGAGCAGTTGATCGCGGCGGATCTGGTGCGTGGCGAACTCGGCGACCGCTACACGGTCGCGCTGAACCTTGCGCCGACCGTCCCGGACTGGCTGCTGGCGATTCGCGCCAAGGCCATGACCCTGGGCCTTGACCTACAGGGCGGCGTGCACTTCCTGATGGAAGTCGACCAGAACGCTGCGCTGGAAAAGCGTGAGAACGGCTTCGCCGACGACATTCGCCTGCTGCTGCGCGACAAGAAGCTGCAGTACACGCGTGTCGATCGCACCCCGAACGGCATTGTCGTGCAGCTGCGCCGCGCCGAAGATCGTGAGGTCGCCCGCGAAGAGATCGCGCGCGCGGTCACCGACCTGCAACTCAGCGAGGGGAACGAGCCCACCCAGCTGATCGCGCGTCTGCGCGAGGACGTTCTGAACCAGATCCTCGCCGATGCGCTGGAGCAGAACGTCGGTACCTTGCGCAACCGCATCAACGAGCTGGGCCTCGCCGAGCCGGTGATCACCCGCCAGGGCACCAGCCGCATCGTCGTGCAGCTGCCGGGCGTACAGGACACCGCCCAGGCCAAGCGCATCCTAGGCTCGACCGCCACGCTGGAGTATCGCGCGCAGGTCGATGGCAATGCGCAGGAGGCGCGTGATGGTGGCCGCATTCCGCCGGACGCCAAGCTGTACTACATGCGCGAAGTGGGTCTGGACGGTCGGCCGGTGCCTGTGCTGCTGAACAAGCGTTTGATCACCTCCGGCGACCAGCTTGTACACGCGGCCTCGCAGCTTGACCCGCAGAGCGGCACCCCGGCGGTGTCGGTGACCCTGAACGCTCTGGGCGGCCAACGGATGCTGGAATTCACCCGCGAGAATGTGGGTCGCGGTATGGGTGTGGTCTTCATCGAGCGTCGGCCTGAGACCCGCATCGTGGACGGCCAGGAAGTCCGCACGGTGCGCATCACCGAGGAAGTGATCTCGCTGGCCAGCATCCGTGGCGTGTTTTCGACCCAGTTCCAGACCACCGGCTTGTCCAGCCCTGAAGAAGCCGCCCAACTGGCCCTGCTGCTGCGTGCAGGTTCGTTGGCAGCGCCGGTCGACATTGTTGAAGAGCGGGTGGTCGGCCCCTCGCTGGGCGCCGAGAACATCAAGGCCGGTGCCGATGCGGTGATGCTCGGATTCGCGATGGTCTGCGCGCTGATGATCATCTATTACAAGGGTTTCGGTCTGATCTCGGTGTTCGCGTTGCTGATGAATCTGCTGCTGCTGGCGGCCGCGCTCAGCTTCGTGGGCGCCACCCTGACGATGCCCGGCATCGCCGGTATCGTGCTGACACTGGGCATGGCGATCGACGGCAATGTGCTGATCGCGGAGCGCATTCGCGAGGAGATACGTGCCGGCAATACGCCGGTGAACTCGATCGTCGCCGGCTACGAGCGCGCATGGACGGTCATCCTGGATTCCAACGTCACCAAGCTGATCGCGGCGGTCGCGCTGTTCTCCTTTGGTTCCGGTCCGGTGCGCGGCTTCGCCACCGTGTTGTTCTTCGGCGTGCTGACCTCGATGTTCACATCGGTCACCGTGAGTCGCGCGCTCGCCACCCTGTTCTACGGCCACGGGCGGAAAGTTCGCTCGGTTTCGGTCTGACGCATTCGACGGAGCCGAGCAATGGAAGTCTTCAACCCGAACAGTAATGTCAACTTCATGCGCATCCGCCGCGTCACCATGGCGGTGGCGGTGACGCTGATGCTGATCTCGATCGTGGCCCTGGCCACGCGCGGTCTCAACTTCGCGCTCGATTTCACCGGCGGTACGCTGGTTGAAGTCGAGTTCGCCGAGACCACCGAGCAGAGCGCGGTCACCGAGCGATTGGAGGCCGCCGGTATCGAAGGCGCCCTGGTGCAGCGCTTCTCCGGCACCAGTTTTTCGGTGCGGCTGTCGCCCAAAGCCGTGGCCGAGGACGAGGCTACCGCTGCGGCCGACTCCAGCATCGACGATGGCAACGCCGCCACTGCTGGGCGCGTGCTGCAGGCGTTGTCGGCCGGCGGCGTCAAGGTCGACATCAAGCGCAGCGAGTTCGTTGGCCCGCAGGTCGGCGCCGAGCTGGCCTACAACGGCATCATCGCCGTGCTGGTGGTGCTGGCCGGCATCATGATCTACATCGCCCTGCGCTTTGAGTGGAAGTTCGCGGTAGCGACCGTGGTCGGCGAAGCGCACGACGTGATCGTGACGCTGGGCGTGTTCGCGATCTTGGGCTACGACTTTGACCTGACCGTGCTGGCGGCGATCCTCGCGGTCGACGGCTACTCAGTCAACGACAAAATCGTGGTGTTCGACCGCGTCCGCGAGCTGTTCCGCGCCACCCGCAAGGACACGCCGCAGGAAGTGATCAACCGCGCGATCAACAGCACCCTGTCGCGCACGATCATGACCTCGCTGACCACCTTGCTGACCTGCGTGGCGCTGTTCATCTGGGGTGGCCCGACGCTGCAGGGCTTTGCGCTCGCCTTGATCGTCGGCATCGTGGTCGGCACTGCCTCGACCATCTTCTTCGCCAGCCCGCTGCTGCTGAGCCTGGGCGTGACCAAGGAAGACCTGATGCCCAAGGCCAAGAACGACGAAGAGCTGAATCGGCGGCCGTAAGCTCGCCAGGGGCTCGCTGCAAACAACAAGGGCGCCCTGTTGGGCGCCCTTGTTGTTTGCGGGATTCGGGATTGGTGATTCGGGATTCGCAGAAGCCTGCGGGGCTGCTGAAATGCGACGGCCACACCTTGTCAGACAGACTTTGGTGCCTGCGTCGAGGTTTCGAGCCCAACGAATCCCGAATCCCGAATCCCCAATCCCGTGATCGCGGCAGCGCCGCGATCAGTCAAACGCCGCCGCATACCCCGAGCTGACCATCGTCTTCTGCACCAGCTCGCTGACCTTCAGATTGCCGGCCACGATCTGGCCGTACTTGAAGTAGTCGGCGCCGCCGCGGAAGTCGCAGACGCGGCCGCCGGCTTCGCGCACCAGCAGCACGCCGGCTGCGATGTCCCAGGGCATCACGCCGGCTTCGAAGTAGGCATCCGCGCGGCCCGCGGCGACATAGGCCAGGTCCAGTGCGGCCGAGCCGGTGCGGCGCACGTCTTCTGCGTCGCGCATCAGTTCGCGCATGGCCTCCAGCTGGGCGCCGATCTTCGAGCGCTGGCGCGGCGCGAAGCCGGTGATCAGCATCGCGCCAGAAAGATCATTGCGCTGGGCGACGCGGATGCGCTTGTCGTTGAGCACCGCGCCCGAACCCTTGGCTGCGCTGTAGATCTCGTTGCGCAGCGGGTCGTAGATCACGCCCAGCACCGGCTCCTGGTTGTCGAGCAGGGCGATCGACACGCAGAAATGCGGAATGCCGTGCAGGAAATTGCTGGTGCCATCCAGCGGGTCGATCACCCAGGTGTAGCGGGATTTGCCGGTCTGGCCGGATTCCTCGGCGAGGAAGGCGTGATCGGGAAAAGCGCGCTTGAGTTCGCGGATGATCTCGGCTTCGGCCTGGGCATCGACCTCGCTGGCATAATCCTGCTTCGATTTCTCGAAGACGCTCAGGGACTCGACGCGGCCGACATGGCGAAGGATCAGGTCGCCGGCACGGCGTGCCGCCTTGACCACGATGTTGATCGCGGACTTCTGCATACGCACTCTCGCTGGGAAAAGAACGGAGCCTGCCCGTGTGGCGGGCCCCTGACGGGCGTGGAAGTCTACTGCAAAGGCCCGAGGGAGTCCCGCCCGGCGGCTGAACTGCAGCTTCCGAGCTGCGATGGGCGCAGCCGTTGCAGCACTCGGGTCGCACAACGAACCACACAGAACCCAAGGACATCCATGCTCGACGCCATCGCCATCGTGCTGGTCGGCACCCAGCACCCCGGCAACATCGGCTCCACCGCGCGCGCCATGAAGACCATGGGCCTCACCGACCTGCGCCTGGTGCAGCCCGAGCAGTTTCCCGATGTACAGGCCAATGCCATGGCCGCCGGTGCCGATGACCTGCTGGAGCGCGCGCGCGTGTTCGAGCGGCTGGAGGACGCCATCGCCGACTGCCGCCTGGTGCTCGGCTGCACCGCGCGGCGGCGCGGCGTGCCGCTGCCGGAGTACGGCCCGCGCGATGCGGCGGCTCTGCTGCTGGAAAGCGCGCGCAGCGGCCCGGTCGCGCTGATGTTCGGCCGCGAGCGCACCGGCCTGTTCAACGAAGAGCTGCAGCGCTGCCAGGCGGCGGTGCATATTCCCGCCAATCCGGACTACAGCTCGCTCAATCTGGCCCAGGCGGTGCAGGTGCTGAGCTACGAGCTGCGCATGGGCCATCTGTTTCCGGCCCAGGTCGGCGGCGAAGCTGCCTCGCCTGCGGCTTCGCACTCGCCGCTGGCCGCCACGCTGGAGCGCCGCGATGCGCTCGCCCCGCAAGCCCAGGTCGAGCGCTTTTTCGGTCATCTCGACGAAACCCTGCACGACATCGATTTCCACAAGGGGCGCTCGCCGGATGTGGTGATGCAGCGCCTGCGCCGCGTGTTCCTGCGCGCGGCGCTCGACGAGCGCGAGCTGCGCGTGCTGCACGGCATTCTCGCTGACGCCCAGCGCATGGCCAGCCTTGCGTTGAAGTCAGGGCTGCATGTGCCGACGGCGCAGCGCCGCGAGGCGGCGCCACGCGACCACGATGCGTTCGATGAAGGCCCGGAAGAAGCATAGGGTGGGCCCTGGCCCACCGTGAGCCTGACGCTCGCCGCGATTCGTGTCCGCCAAGTGTCGCAGCGCTTGACCCTCGCCCCGGCCTTCGTTGATCAAATGCCGAAGGCGCCGTCGCGCGAGCAGCCCTGTGCGCCCTTCGGGCTTCGAGTCCTGCGCCGTGGGCAGATGTCGAACGCGGCTTTTGATCGTGCTTCGCGCAAGTCATTTTGATCGTGCGGAAGCGGTCTCGGATTTGTACACGTGTCTGCCGCAGGGCGTGATCGACATGCCGGACCGGGGCGTGCGTTGGGCCCACGGTGGGCCAGGGCCCACCCTATGAACTCGGATGCTTGCGCCGAGAATCACACGCTGCCCACGGCCATCGGTCTTCCATGGCCGCCACACAACTGCTTATCACTCTTTTCCACCGCCCATGCGCGCCTACTACTGCCACCACTTCGTACTGCCGCTGCCGACCGAACACCGCTTTCCGATGGACAAATATCGCCGTCTGTACGAGCGCGTGCGCGGCGTCCATGACATCGAGCTGGTCGAACCCGAGCCCGCCTCGATCGAAGACCTGCAGCGCGTGCACTGCCATGACTACATCGCGCGCATGCATGAAGGCCGCGCCAGCGAGGCTGAGCTGCGGCGCATTGGCTTCCCATGGTCTCCGGCGATGGTCGAGCGCTCGCGCCGCTCCTCGGGCGGCACCATCGGAGCGCTCACCTCCGCCCTGCGCGGTGACGGCGTCGCGGTGAACCTCGCGGGCGGCACTCACCACGCGGCCTTCGATCGTGGTGGCGGCTACTGCGTGTTCAACGACTCGGTGGTGGCGGCGCGGCATGTGCAGGCGGCGGGGCTGGCGGATCGACTGCTGATCGTCGACCTCGACGTGCATCAGGGCGACGGCACCGCTGTGCTGTGCGCGAACGACCCCAGCCTCTACACCTTCTCGATGCACGCCGCGCGCAACTACCCCGCGGTCAAGCCGCCGTCGGACCTCGACGTCGCCTTGCCCGACGGCACGGACGATGCCGCCTACCTCGACCTGCTTGACAGCCACCTGCCGCGCGCGATCGCCGCTGCGCGTCCGGATGCTGTCGTCTATCTGGCCGGCGCCGACCCGTTCGAGGGCGATCGTCTGGGGCACCTCAAGCTCAGCAAGCGCGGTCTGGTTGAGCGCGATCAGCGCGTGCTCGACACCTGTCGCCGGCTCGGGCTGCCGCTGTCGATCAGCATGGCCGGTGGCTATGCCAACGAGATCGAGGACATCGTCGACATCCACTTCGCGACGGTGCGGGCGGCCTTGGTGCATGCACGCGGCCTCTCCGGCGAGGTCGAGCCCGGCGCGGCGACAGCTACACTGCCGGCCTGCTGATTCGCGCGCCGGAGCCTTGATGCCGCCTGTACCTCCCGTCACCAAGGCGCTGCTGCTGGCCTGTGGCCTCGTCTATGTGCTGCAGCTGGTGCTGGGTGAGGTTGCGATGCTGCCTTTTATGCTCTGGCCTGCCGGCGACTACGCGCTCGGCATGCATCAGGGGCAGATGATCACCGTCGGCTTCCTGCCCTGGCAGCTGTTCACCTACGGCTTCATGCACGGGGGTGAGACGCATCTGCTGTTCAACCTTCTCGCGCTGTGGATGTTCGGCAGCGACGTCGAGCGCCTGCTGGGGGCGCGCCGCTATCTGCTGTACGTGTTGACCTGCATCGTCGGCGCGGGCCTGATCCAGCTGATGGTGGCGACGATGGCTGCGCAGGGCAGTGATCCCTATCCCACGGTCGGCGCCTCCGGCGGGGTATTTGGCGTGCTGCTGGCTTTCGGCATGGCCTTTCCGAACCGGCAGGTGATGCTGCTGATCCCGCCGATCCCGATGAAGGCGCGCACCCTGGTGGTGGTGTACGGCGTGGTCGAACTGGTGCTCGGCGTTTCGGGCACTCGCACCGGCATCGCCCACTTCGCGCACTTGGGCGGCATGCTGTTCGGCTTTCTGCTGCTGCAGTACTGGCGCGGCCGCTGGCCCTTCAAACCGCAGCGTCCGTATGGTGGGTCTTGACCCACTGAAGCTGGATGCTCGCCCAGGTGATCGAGTCACGAGAACGCATCGCCGCGCACCGCCTCTTGAGCGACTGGCGCGGGCGTGCAGCCCGTGGTGGGCCAGGGCCCACCCTATGGACCTGCAGGATGAATGCATTCGCATCCACTGCCGACGCGGCGCACGCTCCGAGCATCCCGCGAGCGTGGCGCCTGCCTTGCATAGGGTGGGCCCTGGCCTGAGGTCTCCCCAGTTTTTCTGCGTCACGGCAAGG